>NZ_JBHWUE010000001.1:0-550294 GCF_042738615.1 Rhodococcus sp. NPDC059968 | reverse complement strand
AGTGGCAATCATTTTAGTGACTACACCAGGGGTGTGTCTCATGCTCCCGCTGCAGCTCAGCCGTAAATACCAGGACAAACCCATCGCAACTTCGGGCTAGCCGGGCCAGCCTTCGGCCGGTTGCCGCGGGTCGCCGGCGAGCAGGGCGGCCAGCCACGAATCGCGCCGGACGCCGCGCTGCACGAGCCCTGCGCGCTGGACGCCCTCGAATCGGAAGCCGACCCGGTGGGCGACCGCCGCCGAGTCGGCGTTGCCGACGAACGCGCGCCATTCGATGCGTTCGAGCCCCATTCCGTCCGGCCGAAACGCGAAATCGCACACAAGGTTCACCGCGGTCGTCATGAGGCCCCGCGATCGTGCGGCGGGCGACAGCCAGTATCCGATCTCCGCAGCCGTCATGTCCCGCGCCATCAGGCCGATCATCCCCAGCACGGGACCGTCCTCGCGTTCGCGCAGCGCCCAGGTGGGACTGCGATCGGCCCACCCGGACGGCACCGTCTGCCGCACGAACTGCTCGGCGTCCGAGCGTGCATACGGCGCGGGCATCGTCGTCCACTCGGCGATCGACGCGTCGCTGCACGCCGCGCAGATCACGTCGACGTCGGTGACCACCGGCGGGCTCAGCCACACGTTGTCGGCGGCGAGGGTGACGACGAACATGCCCGCCACTCTATGCCCGGCGAACCGCCCTGCCCGTCAGCACGTCCGGCGAACGGGTCGGCCCGTCAACGCAGCGCGGGCAGAACCTCCTTCTCGAAGAGTTCGATGCCCGACGTGTCGTACGCGGCTTCGGGGAAGTAGAAGATGCCGTAGGACATGCCCTGCTCCTTCAGCGCCGACAATTGCTCGACGATCTGCTCCGGCGTTCCCACACCGGGCATTCCGCGGAAGGCCCCCAGCGCACCCTCCGCGGCGTCGGCGCCGACGTGGGGCGTGAGCCGGTCCGTCAGGGTGAGCAACCGCTGCTCGACCTCGGCCTCGGTGGTGCCGATCGCAACGTTGTAGTTGGCCGAGCGGGTGATGGCGTCGAAGTCGGTGCCGACGGTGTCGCAGTGCTTCCGCAGGATCTCGGATTTCTGCGCGAATCCCTCGGGCGTGCCGTCGAAGTTGGTGTACTGCGCGTACTTTGCCGCGATCTTCAACGTCACCTTCTCGCCGCCACCGGCGATCCACAGTGGAATGCCGCCTTCCTGTAACGGAAGTGGGCGGACGATGGCTCCGTCGACCTGGTAGTGCTTGCCTTCGAGGGTCGCGATGCCGTTGGTCCAGGCCTGACGCATGATCTGCACGCCCTCGTCGAGGCGGCCGAGACGCACACCGGCAGACGGGAACCCGTACCCGTACGCCTGCCACTCGTGCTCGTACCAGCCGCCGCCGATACCCATCTCGACGCGTCCGCCCGAGATGAGGTCGGTGGTGGCGGCGACCTTCGCGAGGTAGGCCGGGTTGCGGTAGCTCATCGCCGTACACATCTGGCCGAGACGCACCCGGGAGGTGACCGCAGCGAACGCGGACATCAGGGTCCACGCCTCGTGCGTGGCCTCCTCCGTCGGTGCCGGGACGGTATGGAAGTGGTCGTAGACCCACAGTGAATCCCAGGACGAACCCTGATCGGCGCGCAGCGCGAAGTCGCGCATCACCGACCACTGTTCCGCGGGATCGATTCCGACGAGATCCAGACGCCAACCTTGAGGAACGAACAATCCGAAGCGCATGAAACGAATGTACCTATGCTTCCTGTTTTTCGAGCGGTGAGGGATCGGGCTCCGACGCGGGCGGCGGTGGCCACGGGGAATAGATCGGGATGAACCGGAACAGGATTGCGGCGCCGACCAGCGCCGCTCCCCCGATCGCGGCGACGGCAGCCCCGAGCGGGACCACCGCGGCGAGTGCGCCGACGCCGAAGGGTCCGGCGAACATGCCGGTGTCGTGGGTGAGCCGCCAGGCGGCGAGGAATTCGGCGCGCGTCGCCGGTGGGGCGATGTCGGCGCCGAGCGTCATGATGACGCCGTTGCCGAGCCCGTTGCCGATTCCCATCACGACGGCGACGACCCCGATCGACAGGAGGTCGTGCGAGAACGGCAGCGCCAGGTAGGACGCCCCGATCACCAGAAGCGACGGCACCGCGATGAACCGGCGGCCGTACCGGTCCATGAAGTGTCCGGCCGGATACGAGCACAGCAGATCGACGGCCGCTCCGACTCCGAAGACGAGGCTGACCTGGGCGGCATCGAGTCCGAGATGGGCGGCCCACAGCGGCAGCACCGCCTCCCGCGAGGCGCGGGCCGCACCCATCAGGAGCGACCCGGCGCCGAGCGTGGCCAGCATTTTCCGGTGCCGGCGCAGAATCGACGGGAGCGTCGCATGGGTACCGGCGGCGCCTGCGTGGCGCCGCGGCGGGTCGGGGACCCTCGACATCAGCCACCCGGACAGCACGACGCCGACGAACTGCACCATGAACCCGCCCCGGGCGCCGACCACCAGGATCACGGCGGCGCCGAGCAGCGGCCCCACGAAGAAGCCGAGCCGCCACATCGCCGCGAACGACGATATCGCCCGGGCGCGCAGCCCGATCGGCACGGCGTCGGCCAGGTAGCTCTGACGGGCCAGCCCCCACACGGCGTTGGCGAGCCCGGTCAGCAGTGCCCCCACACCCAGCATCCAGGGTGTCTGCGCGAGCAGACAGACCAGCACTCCGGCGGCGCCGACGGTACTGCCGCCGATGATCGACCGCCGCTCCCCGAACCTGGCGACGATCCGGCCTGCGGGCAGGTCACCGAGGACGGCGCCGAGCCCGACGACCGCGACGATCAGCCCGGACACGGCCACGGACGCGCCCAGTTCGCGGGCCGTCAGTGCCATGACCGGGGCGGCGGCCCCCTGGCCGATGCCGAAGATCGCGGCGGGGACGAAGACGGTGGTGACGAGAGGTTTCAGACCGGTCTCGCCGCTCATGCGCTCGCTTCGTCGACCGCGCCCGCGAACCGGTTACCGACGTCCGCGAGGCCGTAGTGACCGCGCAGGGTGGTCGCCGTGTACTCCGTGCGGAACAGCCCGCGCTGCTGCAGGATCGGGACGACACGGTCGACGAAGTCGTCGAGTCCGCCGGGCAGGTACGGCGGCATGATGTTGAAACCGTCGGCCGCGCCCTGCTCGAACCACGTCTGCAGCTCGTCGGCCACCTGTTCCGGGGTTCCGGCGAACGTGCGGTGCCCACGTCCGCCGCCGAGCAACCCGATCAGTTGCCGGACGGTGAGCGAACCGTCCGCCGCGAGATCCTTCACCAGCTGGTAGCGGCTCTTGTTGCCCTGGATCTCGTCCAGCGGCGGAAGCGGCGGAAGCGGGGCGTCGAGGGAATGCTTCGTGAGGTCGACACCGAGCATGTTGGACAGCTGCCGCAGCGAGTACTCGGGCGAGATCAGGTCGGTGAACGACTGCTCGAGAGCCTTCGCCTCCTCCTCGGTGTCCGCGATGAACGGGACGATGCCGGGCAGCACCTTCAGGTCGCCGGCATTCCGGCCGTGCTTGACGACACGCGCTTTGAGGTCGCGGTAGAACTCCTGCCCCTGCTCCAGGGTGCGTTGTGCGGTGAACACGGCCTCGGCGTACCGCGCCGCGAACTCCTTGCCGCTCTCGGACGACCCGGCCTGCACCAGCAGCGGCCGACCCTGGGCGGACCGCGGCGAGTTGAGCGGACCCTTGACCCGGAACCGCGGTCCGTCGTGGTCGATCGTGTGGACCTTTCCGGGGTCGGCGAACGCGCCGGTCTCCGGGTCGAGCACTACCGCACCGTCTTCCCAGCTGTCCCACAGGGCGAGTGTGACGTCGACGAATTCCTCTGCGCGTTCGTACCGTCCGCTGTGCGCGGGGATGCCGTCGACGCCGAAGTTCGCCGCCTCGTCCGCGCCGGCCGACGTCACGATGTTCCACCCCGCCCGGCCACTACTGATGTGATCGAGCGAGGTGAACTTGCGCGCCAGGTTGTACGGGTCGGAGTAGCTCGTCGACGCCGTGGCGATCAGGCCGACGCGTTCGGTGGCGACGGCGATCGCCGACAGCAGCGTGACGGGTTCGAAGATCGCCTGGGTGTTGTGCGCGATCCGCGGTCCGACGGCGAGGCCGTCGGCGAAGAACACCGAATCGAGCTTGCCCCGCTCCGCGATCCGGCCGAGTTCCTGGAAGTGCGCGACGTCCAGTACGCGGTGCGCCTCGGTGCGGGGATGCCGCCACGCCGCCTCGTGATGTCCCACGCCCATGAGGAACGCGTTGAGGTGGAACTGCTGGGAATCCTGTGACATGTGGAATTTTCTTTCCCGGTAAGTGACTAGACCCGCCAGCGGGACAGCCTGCGTTCGATCAGTACGAGGACGGCGTTGAGCGACAGCCCGAGAACCGAGATGGCGACGATGCCCGCATACATGTTGGGGATCTGGAAGTTGAACTGGGACGCGGTGATCAGGTAGCCGAGCCCGGCCTTCGCTCCGACCATCTCGGCGGCGATCAGCACGAGGATCGACGACGCCGCCGCCATGCGGATGCCGGTGAAGATGGTGGGAACGGCGGCGGGCAGCACGACCTTCTGGAACAGGCGCACGGGTGACAGTCCCAGAGAGGACGCCGACTTGATCAGCAACGGGTCGACGGTGCGCACACCGGAGATCGTGTTCAGCAGGATCGGGAAGGTGCACGCGTAGATCACCAGGGCGATCTTGGACTCCTCACCGATGCCGAGGATCAGGATGAACACGGGGAGCAACGCCAGCGCCGCCGTGTTGCGGAACAGCTCCAGGATCGGGTTCAGGAAATCCGACACCGGGCGGTACCAGGCGATCGCGATGCCCAGCGGGATCGCGATCACGACCGCCACGAAGAAGCCGATCAGGGCGCGGGAGAGGCTGGCGGACACGTGCTGCCACAGCTCACCGCTCTTGACCAGATCGAAGAACGCCTCGACCACCGTGCTGAACGGGGGCAGGAACACCTCGTCGACGAGACCGACCCGGGGAGCGATCTCCCACAGTGCCAGGAAGGCGACGATCGCGACGGACGGTTTGAGGATCCGCCACGCGATCGGACGCAGCACCGCGCCGGCCCGCTGGAGGGCACCCGGCTCCGGCGGGGTGGAAGCGGGCGACGGAGCCGAGGTCCCGGGTAGATCGATTGCGACGGGAGCTTCCGGTGACGCGAGTGCGCTAGACATGTGCTTCCTCCTTCTCGATTACCTGTGCACGCTCCACTTCGCCGTGCAGCAGCGTCCAGATGCGGTGGCGGTAGTGCCGGAACTGCTCGTTGGACCGGACGTCCTCGCCGCTGCGGTCGATGTCGATGTCCACGAACGTCTTCACCCGGCCGGGCCGTGACGTCAGGACGGCGACCCGCTGCCCGAGGTAGATGGCCTCGTCGATGCCGTGCGTGATGAACAGGATGGTCTTGCCGGTGGCCTTCCAGATGCGCAGCAGTTCGTCCTGCAGGGACTCACGGGTCTGCGCGTCGAGCGCCGCGAACGGCTCGTCCATCAGCAGGACCTCGGGATCGAACGCGAGGCTGCGGGCGATCGCGACGCGCTGCTTCATGCCGCCCGACAACTCGTGCGGGTACCGGTCACCGAAGCCCGTCAGGCCGACGAGCTCGAGGTAGTGCTCGGAGAGTTCGCGCCGTTCCTTCTTGGGCAGTCCCTTGGCCTCGAGCCCGAACTCGATATTGTGCCGGGCCGTCCGCCACGGCAGGAGTGCGTACTGCTGGAAGACGATTCCGCGGTCGAGACCGGGCCCGGTCACCGGCTTGCCGTCGAGCAGAATCCGGCCCGAGGTGGGGGTGCTGAGTCCGCCGAGCAGGTCGAGCAGCGTGGACTTCCCGCAACCACTCGGCCCGACGAGGACGAGGAATTCACCGTCCGCGAGATCGATGTCGATGTCCTCGATCGCGGTGAACTTGTCCTTGGACCCTCGCACGTCGAACTGTTTGGTGACGTGTTCGAGGCGGAGCTTGGGCGTCTGAACCCGATCGGGGTTCGAGGCGGTGGTGCTCATTTCTGTCCTTCCAGTACTTCTCCGTCGGGCCCGCTCTCGGGCTGGAACGTGCCGTTGGCGTACGGGTTGAATTCGTTGGTGTAGAGGTCGGTTGCGGTCAACTTTCCCTCGTCGAGCTCACCGTTGCGGACGAGCCAGTCGATCCAGGTCTGCAGCTCCTTTTCCTGGATCACGGCCCCGGCGACGGGAATTCCGGAGCTGCGCCAGTAGTCGATGGCCTCGTCGCTCTCGTTGCGACCACGCTTGTCGATGATGGTTTTGAACCGTGCGACGACCTCCTCGCGCGGTGTCACCTGGGTCCATCGGATGGCCCTGGCCGTGCCCTGCACGAAGTCCGCGACGGCGTCCTTGTTCTTAGCCAGGAAGTCGTCACGCACCACGTAGGTGCCGTAGCTGAACGCGCCGAACAGGTCCCGGTCGGTGAACAGTGGCCGGATACCTCCGTGCTCCTGGGCTGTTTCGCGGAAGATGCCGTTGATGGCGGCCACGTCGATCTGGCCTTCGCGGAGAGCCGTTTCGTTGTTGACCGGCGGAACCACGGTCAGCTCCACCTGCTTGATCTCGTCCTGGGTCAGCCCCTGCTCGGCGAGCCACTCCCGGACCAGGAACTCGTGGTGCGCGCCGAGCGTGTTCATCCCGACCTTCTTGCCGATCAGGTCGCGCGCCGAGCGGATGGGGCTGCCGTCCAGCACGAAGTATCCCGTGTACTCGCCGGCATCCGCACCGTAGGAACTCAGCACCGACGTGATCGGTGCTCCGGCAGCATTGAGCTTGACGACGGCTCCGTTGAATGCCGAGCCGAACTCGATGTCACCGGTGGCCGCCGACTGGATGTCCTGCGGGCCGCTGGTGGTGTCGCCGACCCATTCGAGCTTGATCTTGTCGTAATACCCCAGGTCCTCGGCGAGTTCGTGGAATCCCACGTCACCGGCCCACCCCTGGTAGCGCAGGACCGTCTTCCCGTCCTCGGTGGTGGCGGTATCCGACGAGCCGGCACACCCCGCCACTCCCGAGGCCAACGTGAACAGTGCTGCGGTCGCCGCGAGTGCGCGCACGGCGCCGCGTCGGAACCGGGAGTGGGACATCGACATCACTTTCTTCTCGTGGGGACCTGAGGTGGAGTTCACTTGGCGGCCAGCGCTTGTCCGTCGGGGCCGCTGTCGGCGGGGTACGTGCCGTTGGCATACGGGTTGTACTCGTTGGTGTAGACATCGGCCGGCGTGAGCTTGCCGTCCTCGAGTTCCCCGTTGCGCACGAGCCAGTCGATCCAGGTCTGGATCTCCTTGTCGGTGATCACGCCGCCGGGGCCGGCGACACCCGGCGTCTTCCAGTAGTCGACGAGATCGGTCGTCTCGTTGCGGCCGCGCTTGGTGATGATGTCCTTGAACTTCGCGATCACGTCGGCGCGGGGCGTGGTCTGGGTCCAGCGGATGGCGCGAGCCGTGCCCTGCACGAAGTCTGCGACGGCATCCTTGTTCTTCGCGATGAAGTCGTCGCGGAAGATCAGCGAACCGTAGGTGAAGGAACCGAAGATGGACTCGTCGGTGAAGAGCGGGCGGATGCCGCCGCGTTCGACCGCCTTGTCGCGGAACACGCTTCCGAGCGTGCCGACGTCGATCTGCCCCTGCCGCAGCGCCTGTTCGGTGTTCACCGGCGGCACGACGGTCAGCTCAACCTGCTTGATCTCGTCCGGGGTCAGGCCTTCCCGCGCCAGCCACTCACGCACGAGGAACTCGTGGTGTGCGCCGAGCGTGTTCATGCCGACCTTCTTGCCGATCAGGTCACGTGCCGACGTGATCGGGCTTCCGTCGAGCACGTAGTACCCGTTGAACGTCTCCTTGTCGGAGCCGTAGTAGCCGATGACGGACGTGATCGGCGAGTCGGCCGCGGCCAGCTTCAGCACCGCACCGTTGAACGCCCCACCGAAGTCGGTCTGGCCCGTGGCCGCGTTCTGAATGCTCTGCGGGCCACTGGTGGTGTCGCCGATCCAGTTCAGTTCGACCTTCTGGTAGTAGCCCAGGTCGGCCGCGAGTTCCGAGAACGAGACCTGGCCCGTGCTCCCCTCGTAGCGAAGTACCGTCTTCCCGTCGGCCGTCGTGGTCGTCTCCGAACTGGAGCACGCGACAGCAAGGCTGGTGAACGTGAGAAGGGCGGCCGCGGCGGCCAGAGTCCGCGCGAAACGTGGACGAATCATCGAAGGTCTTCCTAGTGTGTGATGCCCGCACACGACGAAGCGGCGGGTCGTGCGAGCGCACTCCCGAACCCGCCCGGCAGTCGCAGGGCAGCAGGACGTGCAGAAGAAAAGGGGTGCGAAAAAGCCAGGTCAGCTACGACAGCCGAAACACTGGAACATGGCAGACTCCCTGGACGTGGTGTGGTCGCCACACCATACGTCCGGACCCGCCACCAGGGTCAACGGTTACGCGCACCGCGGATTTTATGTCTGGACCGCACGTAGGATATCGGCATGCCCACTGCGACGCTGGTAGACGAATTCGAGTCCCACCGGCCGCATCTGCTCTCCGTCGCGTATCGGCTGACGGGAAGCGTCAGCGACGCGGAGGACGCCGTGCAGGAGTCGTGGCTTCGACTCGACGACGCGAACGCCGCGACCATCCGCGACCTCGGGCCCTGGCTGACCACGGTCGTCGGGCGGATCTGCCTCGACCGGTTGCGGTCGGCGGCGGTGCGGAGGGAACAGTATGTCGGCCAATGGCTTCCGGAGCCCGTCGTCACCGCACTGTCGCCGTCGGCCGAGCCGGACCCGCTGGAAGCGGTCGTCCGGGACGAGGACAACCGCCTCGCCGCGCTGATCGTGCTCGACACGCTCACCCCTGCGCAACGGGTCGCGTTCGTGCTGCACGACGGTTTCGGGGTGCCGTTCGACGAGGTGGCCGGGATTCTCGGAATCGAGACGCCCGCGGCGCGTCAGCTCGCGTCGCGGGCCCGCAAGGCCGCTGCCGCAACCACACCCGCCGTTCCCGACGAGGAGCATGCGCTCGCCGTACAGCGACTGCTCGAGGCACTCGCCGCCGGCGACCTCGACGCGGTGATCGCGGCGCTGCACCCGGACGCCCTCGTCATCGGCGACGCCAACGGCACCACGAGCACCGCCGTCAACGTCATCCACGGCGCGGACAAGTTCGCCCGCTTCTTCCTCGGCCTCATAAAGCGGTACGGGCCGGAGGTGTTCACCGTCATGCAGCCGGTCCTGGTCAACGGCCAGCTGGGCTACTTCAGCACCGGACTCACCGGCGACGACGCCCACCGCAGCTCGCCGCCGCGAGTGGGTGGGTTCACCGTCCGGGACGGACTCGTCTACGCGGCGTACGACATCGCCAATCCGGAGAAGTTCGGCGGGATCAGACTGCCGGACCTTCCTTCGTGACCGCGGCGTCGTCGGCCCACGGCACCCGGCACGAATCGGTGCCGAAACCCTGCTCGGTGATGCCCAGCGCCGAGTACATCCGGGCGCGCATGTTCTCGATGCCGATCTGATAGGACAGTTCGACGACACCGGCCCGGCCGAACCGGCGCTCGAGGTCTGCCACCTGTTCGTCGGTGACCGTGGTGGGCGTCGCCGTCATCGCGTCGGCGTATGCGATGGCCGCGCGCTCGTCCTCGCTGTAGGCGGGCGAGTCGGCGTAATCGGCGATGTGCGCGAGCCGCTCCACGTCGAGGCCGTCGAGGCGTTGCAGCATCGTGCCGAAGTCCACGCACCACGAGCAGCCGATCGTCCACGCCACGCGGTAGACGGCGATCTCCCGCACATTCGCGGGAAGCACGGTCGACGCCTTCTGCACCGCCATCTCGTGCCGGGCCGAGGCGACGAACAGCTTGCGGTGATGGGCGAGCACGGTGAACGGCTCGGGCACCTCGTCGAACTTGTGGGCAGCATATTTGTAGGCGACCTTCACCAGCGGGCTCGCGTCCGCCGGGGCCACTGCGGGAATGCGGGGCATTGCGTCCTCCATCGTCACCGGGCGCCCGTCGCGCGCCGTCTACAGAGAAGACGAGACAGCCCTGCAGAACGTGACGCGGCCGTGTGCAACCCTCGCCGTCACACCGACTACGCTGCAGTAATGCCCGCAACGCCGCGCAACCGCACCGTCCAGCGCTTGCAGCCGTTCGCGTCCACCATCTTTGCCGAGATGACGGCGCTCGCCGTGAGCCACGACGCCATCAACCTCGGTCAGGGTTTCCCCGACACCGACGGTCCCGCGTCCATGCTCGACACCGCGCGCCGAGCCATCGCGGACGGGCTCAACCAGTACCCACCCGGCCCCGGCATGCCGGTGCTCCGACATGCTGTCGCGGCCGACCGGCTGGCCCGGTACGGGCTCGACCACGACCCCGACTCGGAGGTCCTGGTCACCGTCGGCGCTACCGAGGCCATCAGCGCCGCCATTCTGGGGCTGGTCGAACCGGGTGAGGAAGTGGTGCTGATCGAGCCGTACTACGACTCCTACGCGGCGTCGGTCGCGCTGGCGGGGGCGGTGCGACGCAGCGTGCCGCTCGCCCGCTCCGGCCAGGACTTCGTCGTCGACCTCGACGCTCTGCGGGCCGCGATCACACCGAAGACCCGGATGCTGGTGATCAACACCCCGCACAATCCGACCGGCACCGTCTTCACCCCGGAGGAGATCGCCGCCGTCGCGGAGCTGGCCTGCGAGCACGACCTGCTGGTTCTCAGCGACGAGGTGTACGAGCATCTGGTCTTCGACGGCCGGACGCACACCGCCCTGGCCACTCTGCCGGGAATGTACGAACGGACCGTCTCGGTGTCGAGCGCCGCCAAGACGTTCAACGTCACCGGGTGGAAGATCGGGTGGGCGTGCGGTCCGGCGGAACTGATCGACGCCGTCCGGACCGCGAAGCAATACATGTCCTTCGTCGGCGGCGGACCGTTCCAGCCCGCGGTGGCGCATGCGCTGAGCCACGAGCAGCAGTGGGTGAAGGAACTGCGGGACAGTCTCCAGGCCAAGCGGGACGTGCTGTACGACGCGCTCGTCGCGTCCGGTCTGGAGGTCCATTCGGGCGGCGGCACGTACTACCTGTGCGCCGACATCACCGCGATCGGCGAACGCGACGGCATCGACTTCTGCCGCAGGCTCCCGGAGCGCATCGGCGTGGCCGCGGTGCCGGTCAGCGTGTTCACCGACCATCCGCAGCCGTGGAACCCGCTGGTGCGGTTCGCGTTCTGCAAACAGGATCACGTGCTCGAGGAGGCTGCGCGGCGGCTCCGGACCCTCGCGGAGCCCGGATCGTGACTGCCCGCACCATTCCCGCCGACTTCGTGCGGCGGGCGCTCGAACTGTCGTCGCGCAGTGGGGTCGACCTCTCCCCCGCGCTGTCGGCGGCGGGAATCACGACGGCGTCGCTCGCGGATCCGCTGGCCCGGTTGACGCCGACCCAGGTCACCGCGTTCACCCAGACGGTCTGGCAGATCACGGGCGACGAATTGTTCGGACTCGGGCCGGCCCCGGTCCCCCGCGGCACGTTTCGGCTCGTCTGCCTCGCCCTGATCCACACCGCGGATCTGTCCGCCGCCCTCGAGCGGATGGCCGACATCTTGCGCGCCCTGCCGTCACTGCCCGCCCTGCACATCGGTCCCGGTGTCAACGGCGGAACCCGGATGACCATCGACATCCGTTCGGCCGCGGCCGAACGGTCCACCGAGAAAGTGCAGGTATCCGTCGAGGTGACGCGGGTCGTCACGGACTTCCTGCTGATCCTGCTTCATCGTTTCGCAGCGTGGCTCGTGGGCAAGAGAGTCCGGTTGCTGGCGGTGGAACTGCCGTATCCGGCGCCGCTGCCGCAGCTCGCCGAGAACTACGATCACATCTTCGGTGTCCCCGTGACATTCGATTCCGATATTCCCGCAATCGAATTCGACAACTCCGTGATGCGGGCGCCCATCATCCAGACCGAGGAGACGCTCGAGGACTATCTCCGGGAGTCACCGACGCTGCTGATGTCGGAGCGTGACTACGACAGCACGGCGTCGTCACAGGTGCGCCGGGTCCTCGAGCACGGCATGAAAGGACGTACGTCGACGGCCGAGGACATCGCGGAGATGCTGTCGATCAGCGTCCCCCACCTGCGCCGCCTGCTCCGGCAGGAGGGGACGTCGCTGAATCAGCTGCGGGAGGAAGTGCTCCGCGACGCCGCCGTCGCCGGGCTCCGGCGCGGCGAGACCGTCGAGGACCTGTCGGCGCGGCTCGGCTTCTCCGAGCCCAGCGCGTTCCGTCGCGCCTTCAAACGCTGGACCGGCAGCACCCCGAGCTCCTACCGCGGAGCGTGACAGTGCGTCAGCTGACGCAGAACTCGTTGCCCTCGGGGTCTGCCATCGTGACCCATTCGCTCGGTCCCTGGCGGCCTCGGTGGAGCACGGTGGCGCCGGACTGCTCCAGCTTCTCGGCCACCTCGTAGCGGGCGTCCCCGACCCTGATGTCCAGATGGAGCCGGTTCTTCACCGTCTTCCGTTCGGGAACCAACTGGAACAGCACGCGCGGGCGCTCCGGGTGTTCCGGATCGCGGATGGCCTGGCCCTCCCGCCAGACCAGGACACCCTCGAACTCCATGGTGTCGGACTCCTGCGCATGGCCGGCCTGGACAAGCCCGCGGATGAACTCCTCGTTGCTCGGCTCCACCTCCCAGCCGAGTGTCTGCGCCCACCATTTGGCCAGGGTATGCGGGTTCTCCGAGTCCACCGTGACTTGAAATTCATATCCCATGGCCCGACGGTACAGCGGGGCACCGACAGGTCCCGGCGAGCCGATCCCGGGACACCGGCGTCAGGGTTTGACGAGGATCCGGATGGGATCTCCCTCGTGGTTCGCGAGCTTCTCGATACCCTTCGCGACGTCCTCGAGCGGGATGATCTCGCTGATCGACCGCGACAGGTCGAGGCGGCCACGCGACACCAGTTCGGCGAGGGTTTCGATGTCGACGTTCTTGTAGCCGAGATGCCCGAGCACCTGCTTCTGCGACAGACCGAACTGTGCGGTGGTGCCCACCGACGCCTCTTGCGCGCTCAGCCCGACCGCGACGAGTCGGCCACCGACCGTCAGGCAGTCGAGTGCCTGCTCGAACGTCACCTTCAGTCCGGCCGCGTCGAACGCGACGTCCAGCATCCGTCCGCCCGTCGCCTCGGCGACCTTCTCCTTCAGGTTCTCGTCCCGGGAGTCGAACGCGTAATCCGCACCGAGTTCCAGGGCGCGTTCCCGCACAGCAGGATTGATGTCGAACGCGATCACCGGGACGGCGCCTACCAGACGGGCCAGCTGCACGATGTGGGTGCCGACTCCGCCCACGCCCCACACCCCGACGGTCTCCCCGACCACCACCTTGCCGGTGCGCACGACCGCACCGAACGGCGTCGACACCGCGTCGGCGAGGATGGCTGCCTGCTCGAACGGAACGTTGTCCGGGATGCGGGTCAGTCCCCCGGCCTGGGCCACCGTGTACTCGGCCCACGCGCCGTCGTAGGCGAATGCCATCAGCTGGATGTTCAGGCAGTTCGTGAGATCCCCGCGGCGGCAGTTGCGGCACGCGAAGCAGGGCCTGCCCGCGGACGGAACGACGCGGTCGCCCTCGGACCAGCCGGTCACTCCGGCACCGAGTTTCGCGATGGTGCCCGACGCCTCGTGCCCCTGGGTCACCTCGGGCAGCAGTGCGGGGAACGTGCCGTCGATCAGACTCAGGTCGGAATGGCAGATGCCGCAGAACTCCACTTCGACGAGCACTTCACCAGGTCCGGGTTCGGGTATCGGAACATCCTCCACCGCAATGATCTTCGTGTCGGCATGGAATCGCTCCGCCCGCATGGTCCCGGCCATCTCTCGCCCCTTCGTCGTCGTCGCTTCCGACGGTACCCGTGAAACATGCTCCTGCGTGCATGGTTCAGGCCACTCGGACCGCTGACGATTCAGACGATCGCGGGCCGCGTCCGGTCGAGGGCAAGGTGAACGGCGAGGCCGCCGAGGACGCTTCCCATCACGAACTTCTGCGCACGCAGCCACACCGGGCGGCCCGACAGGAACGTCGCGACAGTTCCTGCGACGCAGACGATCAGCGCGTTCACGGTGAGCGCGACCACGATCTGGACGCTGCCCAGCAGCAGGCTCTGCAACCAGACGGGCCCGGCGCCGGGGTGGACGAACTGCGGGATCAGCGCCAGGTACATCACCGCTATCTTCGGATTGAGCAGGTTGGTCGTGAGTCCCATCAGGAACAGCCGGGCGGACGAATCCCGGGGCAGCGCCCGAGCAGGCGCGAACGGCGTCTGCCCGCCGGGCCGCAATGCCTGCCACGCCAGCCAGCCCAGATAGCACGCGCCCGCCAGCTTCATCGCGGTGTACGCCTGCGGGACGGCGGAGAACACCGCCGAAATACCCAGTGTCGCAGCGGCCAGATAGCACAGGAATCCGAGAGCGACACCGGCCAGCGAGACCAGTCCCGCCGCCCTTCCCTGAGTGATGCTGCGCGAGACCAGGTACATCATGTTGGGTCCCGGTGTGAGAACCATGCCGAGGGCGATCGCCGCCACTCCGAGTACCGCCGCCGAATCGATCATGTCCGTGACGATCCCACCGCGGCGACCCGCCGTCGCGGTCCAGTCCAGCCTCGGTGGACCTGTGTCCGGGTTGCATTCGTCGACGACCAGTGGGAACGTCGGAAGAGTAAAGCGTTGTCCAATCCGAAAGGGTGAAACACGAGTTATGCGTACGGCCGTAGCCGACAACTACCCCACGAGAGACCGCAACGAGTGCACGATGACCGTCCGTCAGGACCCGGTCACCTGGTCGGACCAGAAACGGGGTGATACCCGGTCCGGTCCACTCACCGCGAATCAGATTGCCGACTACGACAAACGCGGATACCACTCCGCCGACGCGATCATCCCGCCACGCGACGTGTTCGACCTTGTCGACGAGATGACCCGCCTCGCCGAGACCGACACGCTGCGCGGCGACGGCCGCGTCGTGCGGGAGAACGGCGACGGCGCCGTCCGTTCCGTGTTCGACGTCCACCGGCTCAGCGACGTCGTCGACCAGATCATCCGACGCCCCGAGGTGGTGGGTATCGCGCGGCAGATCCTCGGTTCGGACGTCTACGTCCATCAGTCGCGACTCAATTTCAAGCCCGGTTTCACCGGCGGCCCGTTCTACTGGCACTCCGACTTCGAGACCTGGCACGCCGAGGACGGCATGCCCACGCCCCGCGCCGCGAGTATCTCGATCGCGCTCACCGAGAACTACGGGCACAACGGCGGGCTGATGATCATGCCCGGATCTCACCGCGCGTTCGTCTCGTGCGCCGGCGAGACCCCCGAGGACTACTACAAGGAATCGCTGGTCAGCTATGTTCCGCCCACCGGGTCGCCCGATCAGCCGACGCTCACCCGGATGGCGAACGAGTACGGCATCGACATGATGACCGGACCGGCCGGCTCCGCCACCGTGTTCGATTCCAACTGCATACACGGTTCGAACGGCAACATCACGCCGTTCGCGCGGTCCAACCTCTTCATCGTGTTCAACAGCGTCGAGAACACCCTGACGAATCCGTTCTCGGCACCCGCCCCGCGCCCCGACTACCTCGGCAGCCGGGATTTCACCCCCTTGCGGTAACGAGCACCATGACGTACCGCGGCCCCGCTCCCTGACGTCGGAGCGGGGCCGCGGTCTGTCGATGCCGCGAAACCCGTAGCCTTCGCGGCACCCTGCATGCGACGATGGCTTGGCACGGTTCGACCGCCCGGCCGGGCGCCGGCGGAACCTTCATCTCCCGGAACGGGGAATGATGTTTGCCTACATCGCGCGCACCGTCGTCGCACACCCGTGGCAGGTCATCGCGACCTGGGTCGTCGCGGCAATAGCCGTCGTTCTGTTCGCACCGAGTCTCGACGACTACACCACCGGTAACCAGCAGACGTTCCTGCCCAGTTCTTTCGAGTCCTCCGAGGCACAGGCCGTCGGCAACGAATACTTCCCCAGCCTGTCCGGCGCCACCGGCAGCCTGGTGGTGGTCCGCGCCGACGCCGCCCCGCTGTCACCCGCCGACCAGCAGACGGCACTGAATCTCGCCACCTCACTGCAGAATTCGGCGATCCCGGGAGTTGTGAGCGTGCAGGGGTCGCCTGCGTCGCTGTCCGCCGACGGGAAGGCCGCCGCGCTGCAAGTGGTATTCGACGGACAACCCGGCGACGACCAGGTCAACGACGCCGTGCCGGTCATCCGGAGCGACGCCGAGCAGCAACTGAACGGCACCGGACTGGTGAGCGGGCTGACCGGTAACGCGGCCATTCAGGTCGACACCACCGCCGCATACGACAACGCCGACAAGATCATCACGATCGCCACGGTGATCGTCATCCTTGCCCTGCTCGGCCTGATCTTCCGCAGCCCCGCCATCGCCGTCCTGCCGGTTCTCGTGATCGGCGTGGTGCTGTCGGTGGTCACCGGACTCACCGCCGTGCTCGCCGACCTGTTCGACTTCCAGGTCAGCACGTCGCTGCAATCCATACTCGTGGTCGTCCTCTTCGGTGTCGGTACCGACTACATCGTCTTCCTGTTGTTCCGCTATCGCGAACGTCTCCGGCAGCAGGCCGCGGCAGGGTCCACCGCCGACACGCATCGAGAAGCCCTCGTGTTCTCCACCGACGTCGTCGGGCGCGTCGTCGCGTCGTCGGCGCTCACGGTCATCGTCGCGTTCGCCGCACTGCTGCTGGCAAAACTCGGCTCGCTCACCACGCTCGCGCCCGGACTGATCGTCGCCGTGGCCGTCATGCTGGTGACGGCGTTGACGCTCATCCCCGCCGTGTTCACCGTTCTGGGCCGCCACCTGTTCTGGCCGCTCGGACCGGGGCACGACAGCCCCCACACACCATTCGCCTCGATCGGCACCGCGATCGGGCGCCGCCCAGCCGTGTTCGCCGCCGTGATCGGCGTCGGGTTGATCGCGCTCGCCTCCTTCGCGTCCGGCTACAAGTCGACGTACAACACGCTGGGCGAACTGCCCTCCGACACGCCGTCACAGCAGGCATTCGACACCCTCGACAAATCCTTTCCCGCGGGTGCGCTGAGCCCGACCCAGGTGTACGTCGTGGCTCCCGGACCACTCGATCCCGCGTCGCTGACCCCGCTCGTCACCGCTCTGACGCAGGTGCCGGGAGTGTCCTCGGTTGCCCCGCCGCGTCCGAGTCAGGACGGTCGCGCCGCGCTCGTCAACGTCGTGCTCGCCGACGACCCCTACTCGAACGCGTCCCTAGACCTCGTCGAGGGCCCGATCCGCGATGCCGCCCACGGTGCGGTCCCCGGTTCGGAAGTCGTTGTGGGAGGTCAGACGTCCACGTTCGTCGACGTCCGCGCCCAACTCGCGGCGGACACCCGCCGGGTGTTCCCGGTCGCCGCGGTCGCGATCGCACTGATTCTCGCCGTGCTCCTGCTCGCCGTCCTCGCCCCGCTCAACCTGCTGGTGTGCGTGGCCCTCACGTTCGTCGCCACCCTCGGCGCCGTGGTGCTCGTGTTCCTGCACGGCCTCGGCTACGACGGGATCGACTTCTCCATTCCGATCGTGCTCTATCTCTTCGTCGTCGCGATCGGCACCGACTACAACATCCTGCTCGCCTCGAGGCTGCGCGAGGAATTCCGCAACGGGTACACCCCGCGCGAGGCCGCGCGGATCGCCGTCGCCAACGACGCCCCCACCGTCGCCGCCGCCGGTCTGATCCTGGCGCTGACCTTCGCGTCCCTGACCCTCACCGGACTGGCCAACCTCGCCGAACTCGGCTTCGGTGTCGCGATCGGTGTCGCCATCGCCGCCTTCGCGATGGCCCCGATGCTGGTACCGAGCCTGTCTGCACTCGAACGCCGCGCCTTCTGGTGGCCGAGCAGGCAGAAGGCGGCCATCGACACCGGCGACGACCGCGAGCCGGCGGTACCGCGGTAATTGCCGCCGTCATCCGCGTTCCCGCACGGACGCACCACTTCTCGGTAGCCGCACTCCCTCTAGGGCCCGAAACGCCGCGCGCGAACCAAGAAGGGGTGCGTCTGGCTGCGGCGATTGTCCCGAGCGGACATTATGGGAACATACGTTCGAACATCGGGTAGCATGGCGGCATGACTTCCGCGGATGCGCGGTATGCGCTCCAGGCTTCACTGTTCGACGACGCGTCGTTCGGTGTCGAACTGGGCGCGCTCGGGTCGACGGTGCAGCGTCGCACGCTCACGGCGGGAGCGTGGGTCGACGTGCGACCGGGGTGGCTGACCGGTTCCGACGAGCTGTACACGACGCTCGCGGAGACGGTGCCGTGGAAGGCGGAGCGGCGCCAGATGTACGACCGGGTGGTCGACGTCCCACGCCTCGTCCGGTTCTACCCGGAAGGTGAGCCGCTCCCGGACCCGCTGCTGGTTACGGCACGCGACGCCCTGAGCAGGCATTACCTGACCGAACTGGGCGAGAAGTTCGCGACTTCGGGACTCTGCTTCTACCGCGACGGTTCCGACAGCGTCGCCTGGCACGGGGACGACACCGGCCGGAGCCGCACCGAAGACACCATGGTCGCCATCCTCTCGCTCGGCGCTGCGCGTCCGCTGCTGCTGCGTCCGCGCGGCGGCGGGCACTCGATCCGGCACTCGCTCGGCCACGGTGACCTGCTGGTGATGGGTGGTTCCTGCCAGCGCACCTGGGAGCATTGCGTACCGAAGAGCACCCGCCCGCTCGGACCGCGGATCAGCGTGCAGTTCCGCACGAGCGGCGTGCGGTGATCACTTCCGACGTGCGGCGACCGCCTGGGCGAGACGGTCCAGCTGCGCCGCCGTCGTGGTCCAGTCGATGCAGGCATCGGTGATGGACTGGCCGTACGTGAGGTCCTCGGCTTTTCCGAGTGTGAGGTCCTGACGACCGGCTTCGATGAAGCTCTCCACCATCACGCCGACGATCCCCTTTTCGCCGTCCTCGAGCCGGGCCGCGATGTCGTTCAGCACGTCGACCTGCTTCTCGTGGTTCTTGCTGCTGTTGCCGTGGCTGGCATCGATGACGACCCGCTCCGGCAGACCGCCCTTGCGCAGCCGGGCGAGCGTGTCCGCCACCGTCTCCGCGTCGTAGTTCGGTCCGTCGCTGCCCCCGCGGAGGATGACGTGGCAGTCGGGGTTGCCAACCGTGCGGATCAGCGCGGCCTGCCCGTCGAGGTCGGTGCCGGGGAACACGTGGCTCGCCGCGGCGGCGCGAGTGCCGTCGACCGCCACCTGCACGTCGCCCTCCGTCGAGTTCTTGATTCCTACGGGCATCGACAGCGCGCTGCACAGCTGGCGGTGCACCTGGCTGGCGGCGGTGCGGGCACCGATCGCGCCGTACGTGACGAGGTCCGCGATGTACTGCGGCATGATCGGGTCGAGGAACTCACAGCCGACCGGGAGGCCGAGCGAGGACACGTCGAGCAGCAGCTTGCGGCCCATGCGGATCCCGGTGTCGATGTCGAACGTGCCGTCCAGGTGCGGGTCGTTGAGCAGGCCCTTCCAGCCGAGCGTGGTGCGCGGCTTCTCGAAGTAGACCCGCATCACGATGTGCAGGTCGTCGCGCAGTTCCTCGGCCTTCCCGGCGAGCCGGCGGGCGTAGTCCATGGCGGCGCCGGGATCGTGCACCGAGCACGGGCCCACCACGACGAGCAGTCGATCGTCGTCGCCGTTCAGCACGTTCACCGTGTCGGCGCGACCGGAGCGCACGGTCGCGGACGCGACGTCGTCGGGGGCGTGTTCGCGGCGCACGACGGACGGCGCGACCAGCGGGCTGATGCTCACTGTGCGCTGGTCGTCCAGCCGATCACTGCTGGTAGTGGTGTCGAGAGTGACAGTCATGGGTTCGGGTTCCTGTTCTCAGGCCGGCCCTCGAAGACTGTGGAGATTCCCGCGAGCCGGTCTGTAATCCGGCTCTGGGGTGGAAGAAGTCAGCGCGTGGTTACGCTGACCGGCCCACCCGGGGCCGGCCTGCTAAACCAGAAATATGCGCGCTGCATGGCGCCCACAGTAACGGCTGCCCCCGATCGGCGCCACACCTACCCCGGGCCCCTGACATTTGTCACGGTGAGGTCGTGACGGACGTGTGGGGTCGGCGGCCGTCCGGATCGCACGCTGAATGCATGACATCTACAGAGCTCCGCACCTCCACAACGGCCTCCGCGTCGTCGGCTCCGGCAGTCAGCCTGCGAGGCGTCCACAAGTACTTCGGTGACGTTCACGCCGTCCGAGGCCTGGACCTCGAGGTCCGGCCCGGCGAGATCGTCGCGTTCCTCGGCCCCAACGGCGCCGGCAAGACCACCACCGTCGACATGGTCCTCGGACTGTCTCGCCCCACCACCGGTGAGGTGTCCGTCTTCGGCACCGATCCGCGCACCGCTATCGCGAAGGGCCTGGTCTCGGCGGTCATGCAGACGGGCGGGCTGCTGAAGGAACTGACGGTCGAGGAGACCGTCCGGCTCACCGCAAGCCTGTTCGCCGACACGCGGCCGGTCGACGAGGTCCTCACCCGGGCCGGCATCGCCGATCTCGGAAACCGGTTGGTGGGCAGGTGTTCCGGCGGCCAGCAGCAGCGACTGCGGTTCGCGATGGCATTGCTCTCCGATCCCGAGCTGCTGATCCTCGACGAGCCGACCACGGGCATGGACGTCGAGGGCAGGCGGGACTTCTGGTCGGCGATCCGCGCCGACGCGGACAGCGGCCGGACGGTCGTCTTCGCGACGCACTACCTCGAGGAGGCCGACGCCTACGCCGATCGGATCGTGCTGGTGCGCAAGGGGAAAGTGGTCGCCGACGGCACCGCCGCCGAGGTGAAGGCACTGGCCGCGGGACGCACGGTGCGCGCTCACTACCCGGGCGCCGACAGGGAACAGCTGTTCGCGATTCCCGCCGCCGACAGCATCGAGGTTCGCGGTGACAGCGTCCTCGTCCACTCGACGGACACCGACGCCGTGGCCCGTCATCTCCTCACGCAGACGCCTGCCTGCGACCTCGAAATCGTCTCCCGAGGACTCGAAGATGCGTTCATCGCACTCACCTCCGACGACTCCGGCACGGAAGGATCGAACTGATGACCACCCTCGCCGCACCCCGCCGCGTTCCCCCGCTCGGCGGACTCAACACCACCCTCCTCGGCCTCGAACTGCGCCGGCTCCTGCGCAATCGGCGCACGATGATCATCACTCTCGTCATGCCGGTCGTCTTCTTCCTCATCTTCGGCCTGAACCCGAGCTACTCGGGTGAGAGCGCAGGCAACGGGAACGTCTCGGCGTACGTGATGATCAGCATGGCGCTGTACGGCGCGATGATCGCGACGACGAGCGGCGGCGCGATGGTGTCGGTGGAACGGGCGTCCGGGTGGAGCCGGCAGTTGCGGCTCACCCCCTTGTCCCCCGGGGTCTACATCTTCGTCAAGGTGCTCGTCGCGATGATGCTCGGGCTCGGGGCCGTCGGCGTCGTCTACCTCGTGGGCGCGTTCACGTCCGTCCAGATGGACACGTCCCTGTGGTTCACGACGGCCCTGATCACCTGGCTCGGGTCCGCAGTGTTCGCCGCGTTCGGCCTGTTCATGGGATACCTGCTGCCGAGCGAGAACGTGATGCAGATCCTCGGCCCCGGGCTCGCCGTGCTCGGCTTCGCGGGCGGGCTGTTCATGCCGTTGCAGGACGGTTCGGTGTGGGCGTCGATCGCGCAGTTCATGCCCACGTACGGGCTGAGTCAACTGGTGCACGCACCGCTCACCGGCGATGCGATGCAGTGGACGTGGCTCCTCAACGTCGCGGTCTGGCTGGCGATCTTCGTCGGCGGTGCGGCCTGGCGGTTCCAGCGCGACACCGAGCGAGTGTGACGGCGGTATCGTGACTTCCGTGACCACCCCGGACGGCCCCGTCGTGACCAGACGATGGGGCCGTTTCGGATTCGTTTTCGCCGCCGCGTGGACGATCTTCCTGTTCCAGCCGTTGCTCGACGGCTGGAACGACCGCGATCACGTCCGCGGCTGGATCGGGATGATCGCCACGCTCGGCTTCGCGGTGACGTACCTCGCGATGTTCCGGTGGTCGCATACCCGGCGCGCGCACAACGAGTTTCGGCCACCGCTGACCCAGGCGGTGCCGCTCGTGGTGGTGTTGTTCGGGCTCGCAGCCGTCATGGTGGTCGCTGTCGGGTCGTCGGGTCTGTCCGCCGCCGTCTTCCTCGCGGTCTCCGCGGTCATGCTGTTCCCCGCGTGGCTCGGCGGGATCACCGCCCTGACCGTCGCGGTTCTCGTGGAAGTGATCTCCGCGGTGATGGACTGGGGGTCGGGCACCGGACTCTCGCTGGGGGTGTGCGCGGCCGCGTTCGCGATGTTCGGGGTGACCAAGCTGATCAACCGCAACATCGAACTCCTCCGGGAACGGGAGAAGAGCGAACGACTCGCGGTGCAGGAGGAACGCACCCGGATGGCCCGCGACCTCCACGACATCCTCGGGCACTCCCTCACCGTCATCACCGTCAAGGCCGAACTCGTGGGCCGGCTCCTCGACATCGACGTCGACCGGGCCCGCACGGAAGTGGCAGACCTGGAACGTCTTTCCCGCGACGCGCTCGCGGATGTCCGGCAGGCCGTGCAGGGAATCCGGGGGCTGTCGCTTCCGGTGGAGATCGCCCGGGCCGGGGAAGCGCTGCGGTCGGCCGGAATCGAGGCCGAGCTGCCCAACAGCACCGAGTCGGTGCCCACCGGGCTGCGCGAGTTGTTCGCGTGGACGGTCCGCGAAGGTGTCACGAACGTGGTCCGGCACAGCGGCGCGACGCACTGCTCGGTCACGGTGGGTGAACGCGAGGTCACCGTCGTCGACGACGGCTCCGGCTGTAGTGAATCCGCGCACGGGAACGGGCTGGTGGGCCTTCGGGAGCGCGCCGCCGCCGCCGGAGCCCGGGTCGTCATCACCCATCCGCAACCCGGCGGATTCTCGTTGCACGTGCTGACGGAAGAGGTCCCGTGACGATCCGGCTGCTGCTCGCCGACGATCAAGCACTCGTCCGCGGGGCCCTCGCCGCCCTGCTGGACCTGGAGGCGGACCTGACGGTCGTCGCGGAGGTCGGGCGCGGCGACGAGGTCGTCGCGGCGGCGCGCGAGCACTCCCCCGACGTCGCGCTGCTCGACGTCGAAATGCCCGGTCTGGACGGGATCGCCGCGGCCGCGGCACTGCGGGCCGAGGTGCCGCAGACCCGCGTCCTGATCGTGACGACGTTCGGTCGTCCCGGCTACCTGCGCAAGGCACTCAAGGCTGGTGCGTCGGGGTTCGTCGTGAAGGACACCCCGGCCCGGCAGCTCGCCGACGCCGTACGTCGCGTCCATGCCGGGCTGCGCGTCGTCGACCCCGCTCTCGCCGCCGTCAGCCTCGTCAGCGGGGAATCGCCGCTCACCGACCGCGAGACCGACGTGCTGCGGGCGGCGCGGGACGGTGCGCCGGTCGCGTCGATCGCGGCCGCACTGTTCCTGTCCGCAGGTACCGTGCGCAACCATCTGTCGGCGGCGATCGGCAAGACCGGGGCCAGCACCCGCGCCGAGGCCGTCCGCGCCGCGGAGTCGAACGGCTGGCTTTAGGCGCTTCGCGCCTATGCTGGCCCGTGCAGCTGGTTCGCCCGGCACGGTCGTGAGGAGCCCCGAAGACCGCACCTGGCGTCGAAGCACGTCGGACTCCCCGGAGTTCGCGTGTGAGAGGGAACCCGGTGAGAATCCGGGACTGTCCCGCAGCGGTGAGCAGGAACGACCGCCGTCACCATGCACTGGGCACACAGCCTGGGAAGCGACGGCCACTAGGTCCGGTGTGATTTCACACCGGCTGCCTGCGAGTCCGAAGACCTGCCGACTGTGTCGGGCACGCCGTGCCCGACGGTTACCGCCTCGTGGATTGGGCGTGTAGACCTTCTCGCGCTGCAGCACGTCCCTGGGCTCGAGAGGTGTACCCGTTTGCCGGTGGTAGCCGTACCGCGTACGCAACTGGAGATACCGTGACATTCACTTTCACCGCGACCGTGCTGGGCTCACCTCGCATCGGTCCGAATCGCGAACTGAAGAAGGCCGTCGAGTCGTACTGGGCCGGACGCCTCGACGCCGAAGCGCTCGACGCTCTCGCCCGGGATCTGCGACGCCAGACCTGGACGAGCCTGCGCGATGCCGGGCTCGACTCCGTTCCCGTCAACACGTTCTCGTACTACGACCATGTGCTGGACACCGCGGCGATGCTCGGTGCCCTGCCCGACCGTGTCGCCGGCATCGAGAACGACCTCGACCGCTACTTCGCCGCCGCCCGCGGCAATGACACGGTCGCCCCGCTCGAGATGACCAAGTGGTTCGACACCAACTACCACTATCTGGTGCCGGAGATCTCCCCGTCGACGGCGTTCGCCCTCGACCCGGCGAAGGTGCTCCGCGAACTCGAAGAGGCACGTGCCCTGGGCATTCCGGCCCGACCGGTGGTGGTGGGTCCGGTCACGTTCCTGCTGCTGTCGAAGGCCGTCGGCTCGGACGCACCCCTCCTCGACCGCCTCGACGAACTCGTCCCGCTGTATGCGGACCTGCTCGGCCGACTCGCCGACGCGGGCGCCGAGTGGGTGCAGGTCGACGAACCCGCGCTCGTCGCCGACCGCACACCGGAGGAGATCGCGGCGGCCAAGCGGGCCTACGACCGGTTGTCCGCGGTCGCGTCGCGACCGGCGATCCTCGTCGCGTCCTACTTCGGCAGCCTCGGCGACGCACTCCCCGCGATCGCCTCGACCGGTGTCGAGGGAATCGCGATCGACCTGGTCGCCGGATCCGACACTCTCGCCACGGTTCCCGATCTGACCCGCAAGCACGTCGTCGCCGGCGTCGTCGACGGACGCAACATCTGGCGCACCGACCTGGACGCGGCACTGGCCTCGCTCGGCACCCTGCTGGGCAGCACCGGCTCGCTCGCCGTCTCGACGTCGTGCTCGCTGCTGCACGTCCCGTACACGCTCGACGCGGAAACCGGCCCCGACAAGGCGCTGCGGTCGTGGCTGGCGTTCGGGACCGAGAAGGTCCGCGAGGTCGTCACGCTCGGCACCGCACTGACCAGCGGTCGCGAGTCCGTCGACGACGAATTCGCGCTCGCCCGCGCGGCGGCGTCCACCCGCAACACCGACCCGCGTCTGCACGACGCCACGGTCCGTGCCCGGCTGGACGCGCTCACCGCGTCCGATCCGGGGCGCAGTCCCGCGGCGGAACGACGGGAGGTCCAGTCGGCGCTGTCGCTTCCGGTGCTGCCGACCACGACCATCGGCTCGTACCCGCAGACGACGCAGATCCGCGTCGCGCGCGCGGCGCGGCGCAAGGGTGAGATCGACGAGGCCGAGTACCTGAACCGGATGCGCGCCGAGGTCGCCGATGTGGTTGCGCTGCAAGAGAAGCTGGACCTCGACGTGCTGGTGCACGGCGAACCGGAACGCAACGACATGGTGCAGTACTTCGCCGAACAGTTGGACGGGTTCTTCGCGACGGACAACGGCTGGGTGCAGTCGTACGGCAGCCGCTGCGTCCGCCCGCCGATCCTGTACGGCGACGTGCGCCGCAGCAACCCGATGACCGTCGAATGGATCACGTACGCGCAGTCGCTCACGCAGCGTCCGGTGAAGGGCATGCTCACCGGTCCGGTGACGATCCTGGCGTGGTCGTTCGTGCGCGACGACCAGCCGCCGGCCGCCTCGGCCAACCAGGTGGCGCTGGCCATCCGCGACGAAACGGTGGACCTGCAGGGTGCGGGCATCCGGATCGTCCAGGTGGACGAGCCCGCGCTGCGCGAACTGCTGCCCCTGCGGGCCGCGGATCAGCCGGCGTACCTCGACTGGTCGGTCGGGGCGTTCCGTCTCGCGACGTCCGGGGTCTCCGACTCGACGCAGATCCACACCCACCTCTGCTACTCGGAGTTCGGTGAGGTCATCGAGGCCATCGCGAGGCTCGACGCCGACGTCACCTCCATCGAGGCGGCCCGCTCGCACATGGAGGTCCTCGACGACCTCAACGCCGTCGGCTTCGACCTCGGCGTCGGTCCGGGCGTGTACGACATCCACTCGCCGCGGGTGCCCGGCGTCGAGGAGATCGCGGCGTCGCTGCGGGAGGCGTTGAAGGCGGTGCCGGTGGAACGGCTGTGGGTCAACCCCGACTGCGGGCTGAAAACCCGTGGTCCCGCCGAGGTCGAGGCGTCGCTGCGCAACCTCGTCGACGCGGCGAAGCTGGTCCGCGCGGAGCTGTAGGCTGCGCCCGTGAGTGGTTGAGGAGTCCCTGGACTCGTCAACCGCTCACGGGGCCGAAGGCCCTGGTCTGCGACGGATTCTCGCCGAACCGGCGACGGTAGGCAGCCGCGAAGAGGCCGAGGTTGACGTATCCCCACGCGCCGGCGATGGAGGCGACGGTCTCCCCCGGCGATGCGGTGAGCAGTTCCTCCCGGATGCCCTGGAGCCGCTGCTCACGCACGTATTCGGCCGGGGTGGTGTCCAGGTATTTCCGGAACGACCCGGACAGGGTGCGGACGCTGACACCCACCGCGTCGGCGATGTCGGAGGCGGTCGGCAGTTCGCGGGCGTACTCCCGGATGTACTGGACGGCGTGCCGCACATAGCCGGGCGCCGCCGGGCCGGTGGACCTGTCCGGGTCCACCCCGGCACGAGCCGCCCATTCGGTGAGCAGGTGACCGACGAGCAACTCCTGCAGGTTGAGCCCGATGCGCCCCTCGGTGGCGTGTCCGGGTAGCTCTTTCGTCGTCCGCATGGCGTACCCGAGCAGCGCCTGCCAGCCGGATCCGCCGCCCCCGATGACGCATTTGCGTTGCCAGAGAATATCTCCGGGGTCGAATCCCCACCACCGCACCGCCGTGTCCGCGAGCAGCGTGTGGGGAACGGTGAGATTGAGCTGGACGTGGTCGGGGGAGAACTCGACGAGGTAGTCGACGCGACTGCAGTCGGCGACGAACGTGTCACCCGACGGTGTGTCCGCGGTGACGTCGTGGTCGAGGTGGTGCCGGGCGTTGCCCCGGATGGTCGTGAGAACGAGCGCGTTGCCGGCGTCGGCCGAGAAGTCGCCGACCGAGACGGGGATTCCGTAGGAGAACCGGGTGACCGTGATGCCGCCGATCTTCGTGGAGTACATGCTCGACCGGGGTAACAGCCCGACACCGAGCGGACGCACCACGTAGGGCATGTACACGCGATCGGACCAGAGTTGGATCTCGCTCCAGTCCTCCGACGTTCTGCGCTCGGCGGCCGGCGGCCGTCCCACCGCAAACGGATCCAGCGCGACCATGCGTCGAGTATCCAGGCCCGTGCGCCTTTCTGGTAGCGGGAACAACCGAAAAGGCGCACGGGGCCGAAGGCCCATTGCTTATATCGTGAGTGTGTGCTCATAATATGGGTGTACCTGTGACACCAGTCACTACCCGCCTCCTCGATAAGGACGCGCCACATGTCAGATGCAGCAATCCTGATCAACACCACGGTCGCCGTCGCGGCGGTCGTTGTGATGATCGTGCGTTTCAAGTTCAACCCAGTGGTGTCATTGGTCGTCGGATCCGCCTACCTCGGACTCACGACGGGACTCGGCACGGCCGCAACGGTGGACGTCATCAGCACCGGTTTCGGCGACATCATGGCCGAAGTGGGACTTCTGATCGCGTTCGGCGTCCTGATGGGCGCCATGCTGAAAGAAATGGGCGCGATCCAGCGCCTGGTCGGGACGCTGCTCCGCGTGTTCGGACCCAAACGAATGCCCTATGCGTTGTCGCTGACCATCGCGACGCTGCTGCAATCCATCTTCCTCGACGTCCTCCTCGTGATTTCGGCGCCGCTCGCCCGCAACCTCGCACCGAAGGTCGGCCGGGTCGGCACCGCACGCATGGCCACCGCCCTCGCCATCGGCCTGGAGTGCGGCATCGTGCTCATGGTTCCCGGTGTGGGCGCCCTCGCCCTCGCCGGACTTCTCGGTGTGCCGCTCGGCAAGATGCTGATCTTCGGGCTGATCCTGGTGATCCCGACCGTGGCGATCTCGGTCGCGATCATGTCGTTCCTGTTCACCCGCGGTTGGTGGAACCCGGAGAAGGACGAGGAGCACTTCCATCAGACGGTCGTCGACGACGAAGAGGACGAGTGGACCGACGGCGGCAGCGGCGGGACCACCCCTCGGCCCGATGCCGGCGGAGGCGTCGCCCAGGCGCAACGCGCCGCGACCGTCACGGAGGTCACGGCCGAGCGCGCGGAACACGACCGCCCCCTGATCCTCCTCCTCGCTCCTCTGCTCGTCTCGCTCCTGCTCATCGCCACCGGCGCGATCCTGGACATCGCCGAGATCAGCAACCCGGTGATCTCGTTCGCGTCGGAGCCGCTCATCGCGTTGCTGATCGGACTGATCGGCACCAGCTTCGTCGGACGGCTCACCGTCGGCCAGCACCGCGTCCAGAAGGCGATCGCCAGCGGTTTCAGCGAGAGCGGCCAGATCCTCATCCTCACCGGTGTCGGCGGGTCCCTCGCTGCGACCATCGCCGCGGCCGGGCTCGGGGACATCCTCGGCAAGTACTTCACCGCCAATCACGCGGCTCCGCTGCTGATGGTCTGGGTGATCGCCGCCGTCCTGCACGTCGCCGTCGGCTCGGTCACGATCTCCGCCATCACCGCCGCGGGCGTCCTCGCACCCATCGCACCGACCCTCGGCCTCGACCCCGTCCTCATCGCCCTCGCGGCCGGCGCCGGCTCCCTGTTCGCGGTGCACGTCACCAGCAACACCTTCTGGCTGCTGCAGTCCTTGATGGGTCAGACCACACGAGGCACGCTGAAGACGTGTTCGGTGGGAGTATCGGTGGCATCAGTCGTCGCAATACTGCTCGTCCTGCCCATGAGCCTCGTTCTCTGAGCGTCACTATCAGTTAAGGATCACCATGTTCTCCGACAACACCATTCGGCCACTCGACGGGGTTCGGGTACTCGAGCTGGGTAACTACATCGCCGCTCCGACGGCGGGCCGGATGCTCGCCGACTTCGGGGCCGAGGTCATCAAGGTGGAACGCCCGAAGACCGGCGACGAACTGCGCAACTGGCGGCTCTACTCCGGCGACACCTCGATGCTGTACCGCACGATCAACCGCAACAAGAAGTCGATCGTGCTGGACCTGCGCACCGAGGAGGGCCGCCGGCTCGTCCTGGATCTCGCCGCCAAGTGCGACATCCTGCTGGAGAACTTCCGGCCCGGCACCCTGGAGAAATGGGGCATCGGACCGGACGCGTTGAACGCGGCCAATCCGGACCTGGTGATCACCCGCATCTCGGCGTTCGGGCAGACCGGGCCGATGTCGCAGCGGCCGGGGTTCGCCGCGGTCGCGGAGGCCGCCGGCGGATTCCGCGAACTCGTCGGCGACCCGGACCGGCCACCGGTGCGGGTCGGGGTGTCGATCGGCGACTCGATCGCCGGCCTCTATGCGGCGTTCGGGGCGGTGATGGCCCTGTTCCAGCGTGAGGCCGCGAAGGTCGCCGGAACGCCGGGCCCGTCCCTGCCGCATCGGATCATCGACGTCGCACTCAACGAATCGATCCTGTCGATGATGGAGTCGCTGATCCCCGACTATCTCGCGTACGGCATCAAACGCGAACGCGTCGGCGGCCGGATGGAAGGCATCGCCCCGTCGAACGCGTACATCTGCAACGACGGCAACAGCATCATCATCGCCGGCAACGGTGACGCCATCTTCCAGCGCTACATGGACACCATCGGCCGCCCCGACCTCGGCGCCGACCCGGACCTGTCCACCAACGCCGGACGGTGGGCGCGCCGCGACGAACTCGACACGGCGATCGGTGAGTGGACGATCCAGTACTCGCGTGACGAGGCGCTGAAGATCCTCGACACCGCCGGGGTGCCGTCGGGTCCGATCAACACCGCCGCTGACATCTGCAGCGACGAGCAGTACGCGGCCCGCAACATGATTCAGCAGTTCACCGTCGACACCGGTGAGGCCGAGCCGAAGCAGGTCGGGTTCCCCGGCATCGTCCCGGTGATCGGCGGCAAGTCGCTGCCCATCCGCAGCGTCGGCCCCGACCTCGGCGAGCACACCCGGGAGGTCCTCGAGACATTGCTCGGCATGACCCCGGAACAGATCGACTCCATCGTCAACGACACAGTAGGTGGCCTCTCATGACGCAGTCCTTCGAATCACGCACCCTGCTCCGCGACGTCACCCTGCGTGACGGATTGCAGTTGACGGGCAAGATGCTGCCCACCGCCCGGAAGCTCGAGATCGCCCGGCGGCTCCTGGAACTCGGCGTGCCCGCGCTCGAGATCGGGTCGATGGCCCGCCCCGACCTCGTCCCGCCGATGGCGAACACCGTCGAGGTGATCTCGGAACTGACCCCGGAGGAACTGGATCACTGCTGGGTGTGGGTGGCGACGCCCCGGCACGTCGAGAAGGCCGCCGCCGCCGGCGCACGCCATTTCCAGTACTGCTTCTCCGCCTCCGATTCCCACAACCAGGCGAACATCGGACGTTCCACCGAGGACAGCCTCGCCGCGATGCCCGCCGCGATCGAACTCGCGCAGGAGGTCGGCGGCAGCATCCAGCTGTGCATCGCAACGTCGTTCACCTGCCCGTTCGAGGGCCGGGTGCCGGAGCAGCGGGTCATCGACATCGCCAACGATCCGCGCGCCCACGGCGCCGTCGACGTCGTCGTCTGCGACACCCTCGGCCAGGCCGTCCCCGCCGAGGTGTACTCCCTCGTCTCCCGGGTACGGCTCGAAACCCCGCAGCGCGGCATCGTCTTCCACGGCCACGACACCTGGGGTCTGGGGGTCGCGAACAGTCTCGCCGCGGTCGCGGCCGGAGCGATGACCGTCGACGGCGCCCTCGGCGGACTCGGCGGCTGCCCGTTCGCGCCCGGCGCCAGCGGCAACACCGCCAGCGAGGACCTGCTGTTCGCCACCCGCCCGGACTGGCTGAACCCCAGCATGTTCGGATCCCTCGTGGAACTGTCCGAGAAGACCCTAGCCGAACTCGGCGAAGCCAACCGGTCCAAGGCCGCCCAGGGCGCGCGTTCCAATGCCACCGCGTTCGAGTGGGTCATCGGCGGCGGCCGATGAGCGGCGCCCGGTTCTACGTCACCACTCCGATCCCCGAACCCGCGCTGACCCTGCTGCGCGCCGCGGGTAGCGTCGATGTCCCCGACGACCTTCCGGACGCCGCCCGGCTGCGGGAGGTCTGCGTGTCCGGCGACTACGACGTGGTGGTGTCCCAGCTGCGCGACACGTTCGACGCCGACCTCCTGGCCGCGGCGAAGATCCGCGGCATCTCCAACTACGCGGTCGGGTTCAACAACGTCGACATCGGTGCGGCCACCGCGAACTCGATAGTCGTCGGCAACACACCCGGTGTGCTCACCGACGCCACCGCCGACGTCGCGATGCTGCTGATCATGGCCACCGCCCGTCGCGCCGTGGAGGCCGACGCATTCATCCGCTCCGGACAGTTCACCGGATGGGAGCCGAACCTACTTCTCGGCCAGGATGTTTCGGGACGCACGCTGGGTCTCGCCGGCTTCGGGCGGATCGCCCGGGCGACCGCGAAACGGGCACTGGCCTTCGGGATGCAGGTGCTGTTCTGCCCGCGGCCTCCCGGCGACCGTCCGGTGCCGGACGAGGAGCTCGGTGAATTCGCCGGACTCGTCACCCACACAGATTGGGACACCCTCGTCACCACCAGCGACTACCTGTCACTGCACGTGCCCCTCAACGCGCAGACCCGCCACCTGGTCGATGCGGGTGTGCTGGCGGCGATGAAACCGTCCGCGATCCTGATCAACACGGCCCGCGGTCCCGTCGTCGACGAAGCCGCCCTCGTCGCCGCCCTGAAATCGGGGGAGATCGCCGGGGCCGGACTGGACGTCTACGAGGACGAACCCGCGCTCGCCCCGGGGCTCGCGGAACTGTCGAACACGGTCCTGCTCCCCCACCTCGGCAGCGCCACGGTGTCGGTGCGCGCCGAGATGGCGCGGCTGTGCGCCGAGAACGCCGTGGCCATGGCGCAGAACCGGATTCCCCCGCATCCGGTCAACCCGGAAGCCTGGAGCTCATGACGGTTCTGATCGCCCCCGACAGTTTCAAGGGCACCTACACCGCAGGCGAGGTCGCCGACGCCGTCGCCACCGGGGTCGAGTCGTCCGGCAGTGCCGCGATCAGGCTGCCGGTCGCCGACGGCGGCGAGGGCACCCTCGACGTCCTCACCGTCCTCCTCGGACTGCGCCCGGTCACCACCCGGTCCCGCAACCCCTGGGGCTGCCCGTGCCGGCCGACGTACGGGCTGTCCGACGACGGGACCGCGGTCATCGAGATCGCCGCCGCCTCCGGGATCACCACGCCGCACGACGGCCCCCGCGACCCGGTCACCGCCACCACCTACGGCACCGGAATGCTCGTCGCCGACGCCGTCCGGCGCGGTGCCCGGCACATCGTCGTCGCGGCCGGCGGATCCGCCACCACGGACGGCGGCACCGGGGCCATCGCCGCCATCGAGGCGGGGGGCGGACTCCGGGGCGCCTCCGTCACCGTGCTGACCGACGTCACCACCCGATACGTCGACGCCGCCAGAATGTTCGGACCGCAGAAGGGCGCCGACGCGGGCACCGTGCAACTCCTCACGCGGCAACTCGAGGCGAAGGCGCGGGCTCTGCCGCGCGACCCGTCGAGTGTCGACGCGACCGGCGCGGCCGGCGGGTTCTCCGGCGGGATGTGGGCGCGGTACGGCGCCGAACTACGCTCGGGCGCCGACTACGTCCTCGACGTGATCGGCTTCGACACGCTGTCCGCGGACGCGTCCGCGATCGTCGTCGGCGAAGGCAGGCTCGACGGACAGACGAAAGCGGGCAAGATCATCTCCGCGATCCTCGCCCGCGCGGGCACCACCCCGGTGTACGCCGTGGTCGGCTCCGTCGGCGACGATCTCGGCGACTACCGGTCCCGGTTCGCCGGTGTCCTCGTCGCCACGGACGCCGTGGCCATGCACGACGCCGGCCGCGTGATCGCGGCGCAGCTCATGACGGGTAGCGGCCACCCAGCGTCCGGGTGACCTGCTCGGCGCTGCCGACGAGCAGATCCACCCACTTCTCGCACTGTTCACGAGGCATGCGCAGTGTCGGCCCGCTGATCGCCAGAGCACCGATCACGTCGGCTGACGAATCGAACACGGGCGCAGCCAATCCCGAGGCGCTGTCCTCCCGCTCCCCCGCGGTGATGGCGTACCCGTCGGCCCGGGCCTGGTGGATCAGTTCGCGGAGCACGGCGGTGTCGGTGACGGTGCCCTCGGTCATTGGTTCGATGGGGCCGGCGAGGACCTGTTCGGTGAGGTCCGGGTTCCAGGCGAGCAACACCCTTCCCGCCGATCCCGCGGGCAGGGGGACGATCTTCCCGACGTACATGTTCCGGCGCAGCGCGTGCTCGGTCTCCGCGATGGCCACACACACGCGGTAGCCCTGCTCGACCCGGAAGAAGCTGGCGGTCTCGCCGGTGGCGTCGCGGATCTCCTTCAGCACCGGCGTGACGACAGCCAGAATGTCGAGTCCCTTGGTGGCCGTCGCGGCCCAGAACGCCATCTTCACGCCGATCCGGATCTGGTCGCCGGACCGGTCGAGGAATTCCTGCGCCACCAGGTTGCTGACCAGCCGTTGGACCGTCGACGTCGGCAGACCCGTCGCCTGGTGAATCTCGCCCAGCGTCATCGACGGACGCGTCAGGCTGAAGGCATCGAGGATCTCCGTGATCTTGCTGAGCACCAGCAACGGTTGGTGCTTGGAGGTCAATTCGCCGTCTTCCGCTCGCATGCCCTCGACGATAGTCGCCCTTACCAGCACGTGAGTGCCGAAGAACGGCGGAACACACTTCGGCACTCACCTCGGGCGAATCGACTGTCGCCACACGGGCGGGGATGTGGTACTTATTGAAGATGCTCGAATTCGACTCGACGAAAGGCGCATGAGCGCCCACCGAGATATCTCTCCGGCACAACGGTTCGGGGAATTCACCCGCGCGTTCGACGCGCTTCGCTCGCTACCTTCGCGGTGCCGCGACCCTTCGGCTCCTCGCAGGTCTTTTCCCTTCCCTCAATTTGCGATGCCCTACACCGATTTCGAGAAAGGAGGTACCCATGAAGTTGGCTGAGGCACTGGCCGAACGCGGCGATCTGACGCGTCGGGTGGAGCACCTGAAGTCGCGCATCCTCACGAATGCACGGCATCAAGAGGGTGAGTCGCCGGCGGAGGACGCCGCGGCGCTCCTCGTCGAACTCGAGGAGGTCCTGGACCGTCTGGAGATCCTCGTTCGAAGGATCAATCGGACGAATACCGCTGCGCCACTGGGTGACGCGAGCATCACGGACGCGCTGGCCCGCCGGGACATGCTGCGAATCCGACACCGGGTGGTGTCCGCCGCCGCGGATGCCGCCTCCGGTCGTGAGCAGGACCGATACGGCAGGCAACTCCGCTCCGAACTCGTCTTCGTCGCGGCGTTGCCCGTCCGGGACCTGCGGCGGACGGCAGACGATCTCGCCCGGCAGATCCGCGAAGTCGATCTGCAAGTGCAGAAGGAGAATTGGGAGGTCGAGCTGCTCGACTGAACAAAAGCTGGGTAGTAGGTAACCGTCTCGGAGGCGAGCACGCACCGCGAGTCGACGGTAATTCGGCTCTTCTCCGGCGTGGAGGGCAACGCTCCGGGCACACACCCGGATCACACTGCAGCCCTGCACACGGCACAGGTGACAGTGCACAACGCACATCTCATCACCGGGTGCTGATCCGAGACGGCGAGGGCGGGCAAGGGGCTACCCACACACGTGAGTGGCAGAGCGTGCGGAAGCACACTCTGCCACTCACGTCGGGGATCAGCCGACTACGAGATCCAACTCGTCGTCGGACACTCCGACTGCGATGCTGCCACCCTCGACGAGGACGTCGTCGAGCAGCAGATCGGCGATCCGATCGTCGACGGCCCGCTGGATCGACCTGCGCAACGGACGCGCCCCGAACTCGGGCTGGTGTCCGTGCTCGGCAATCCAGTCGACCGCGTCCTCGCTGAACGAGATCTCGATGCCCTTGGACTGCAGCCGCTTCCGGCTGTCGTCCAGCAGCAGGTCCGTGATCCGGTGCAGCTGCTCGGTGTCGAGCTTGCGGAAGATCACGATCTCGTCGATCCGGTTCAGGAACTCGGGACGCATTGACTCGCGCAGCCGGCCCATCACCCGATCCCGCAATGGCTTCTCCGAAGCCTCCGCGTCACCGGTGCTGAATCCCAGCGCACCCGACTTGCTGGAGATGATGTCGGATCCCAGGTTGCTGGTCATGATCAGAACGGTGTTCTTGAAATCCACCGTCCGGCCCTGACCGTCCGTGAGCCGACCGTCGTCGAGCACCTGCAGCAGCGTGTTGAACACGTCGGGGTGCGCCTTCTCGATCTCGTCGAGCAGGATCACCGAGTACGGGTTCCGGCGGACCTGCTCGGTGAGCTGTCCCGCCTCCCCGTATCCGACATAGCCGGGAGGGGCACCGACGAGCCGGCTGACCGTGTGACGTTCACCGAACTCGCTCATGTCGAGTCGCAGCATCTTGTTCTCGTCACCGAACAGCGTGGCGGCCAGCGCCTTCGCCAGCTCGGTCTTGCCGACACCGGTCGGTCCGAGGAACAGGAAGCTTCCCACGGGGCGATCCGGATCGTTCATGCCGGTGCGGCTGCGGCGCACTGCCCGGGCGATGGCCCGCACAGCGTCGTCCTGGCCGATGACACGGCGATGCAATTCGTCCTCGAGCCGGCGGAGGCGTTCCTTCTCCTCCTCGGTCATCTGGCTGGCCGGGATTCCGGTGGCCCGGGACACGACCTCGGCGATCTGCTCGGCGGTCACCTCGGGCGCGACGTCGGACGCGCCGACCGCCTTCCCGTCGATCCGGGCCTGGACCTCCATGGCCTCGTCGCGCAGTCGGGAAGCCCTCTCGTACTGCTCGTCAGCGACGGCCTGCTCCTTGGCCTGCTCGAGTTCCGCGAGCTTCGCCCGCAGAGCCTCGACATCGACGCTCGGCATCCGCAGCCGCAACCGGGCTCCGGCCTGGTCGATCAGGTCGATCGCCTTGTCCGGCAGGAAGCGGTCACCGATGTAGCGGGCCGACAGCTCGACGGCGGCCGCAATCGCCTCGTCCGCGTAGCGGACTCCGTGGTGCTCCTCGTACCGGTCACGCAGACCGGACAGGATCGCCACCGCATCCGGGGCACTCGGCTCCGCCACCGTCACCGGCTGGAAACGGCGTTCGAGCGCCGGATCCTTCTCGATGTGCTTGCGGTACTCGTCGAGCGTCGTCGCACCGACGATGTGCAGCTCACCACGGGCAAGCTTCGGCTTGAGGATGTTGCCCGCATCCATCGCGCCGTCGGCGCCGCCACCGGCACCGGCGATGGAGTGGACCTCGTCGATGAAGACGATCAGCTCGTCCGAGTGGGCCGAGATCTCGTCGATCACCTTGTTGAGGCGTTCCTCGAAGTCGCCGCGGTACCGGGTGCCCGACACCATGCTCGACAGGTCGAGCTGGACGATGCGCTTGCCCGTCAGGCGGTCGGGGACCTCGCCGTCGACGATGCGCTGGGCCAGGCCCTCGACGACCGCCGTCTTGCCGACGCCGGCCTCACCGACCAGCACGGGGTTGTTCTTGGTGCGGCGCGACAGGATCTCGATGGTCTGCTCGATCTCGTCGGAGCGCCCGATCACCGGGTCGACTCCGCCGCCGCGTGCGCGTTCGGTGAGGTCGAAGCCGTACTTGTCGAGCGTGGGGGTCTCGGAGTTCGAGGACTCCTCCTCCACCGATCCACCCTGCACCGCGGTCTGCAGACGCTCCGGGGTGATTCCCTCGGACGCGAGCAGGCGTCCGGCGGCGTGGTCCTGATCCGCGGCGAGCGCCAGGAAGAGGTGCTCGGGATCGATGTAGGTGGAACCGAGGGCGCGCGCGAGTTGGTGCGCCTCGAGCAGCGCCGTCTTCAGCGCGCCGCTCAGTGCGGGTGTCGCAAAGCCTGAGGTGTCGCGGCTCTGGGGCAGACGCAGTTCGACGGCATCGGCGACGGCCGACGTGTCGGCGCCTGCGCGGCGCATCAGAGAGGTGACGGGTTCGTGTTCTGTCATGACGCGCAGAACGTGGAGTGCATCGAGTTCCGCATCGCCACGACCTGCGGCGAAACGGGCAGCAGCAGCCATGAGCTCCTGGGTGGAGCGACTCATGAGCCGACTGATGTCGATGCGACCTGGGCCCTCCGGCCCGAAGAATGCTGGCATTCCTCAGCCTCCTAAATAAGTTGAGCGTTATTCACTCAACTAACGTGCCAACCCCGCGATCAATTCCCGAAGGCGGCGAGGCGCTTCGCACCCGTGCGCCTTTCCGGTTGTTCCAGCTACCAAAAAAGGCGCACGGGCGCGGAGCGCCTACGCTCCCGACCACGGCACGATCTGCATGGGCAACTCGTCCTCGTCGAACACCCGGCCCATGCGTTTGCGGACGCCGAGAACGAGGCACCGGTCGAGGATGCTGACCGCCGGCAGTTTCTGCTCGACGACGGCTTCGAGCCCTTCGACGTCGGAGAGTTCACGCAACCACACGGATACCAGAAGATTGGCAGGCCCGGCCACCGACAACACCGTCCGCACCGCGGGCAGCCCGCTCAGGTTGGCGCCGACCCTGGCCATCTGGGCGGCGGGAACCCGGAGGAAGTACCACGCGCAGACGGGATACCCCGAGGCCCAGCGCGGCATGTCCGTGCGGAGTTCGAAAGCGCCCGACGCGAGTGTCGCGCTCAACCGTTCGCGCGCCCGCCGTGTGGAGGTCCCGAGCGCCTCCGCGACAGTCCGGGTGGTTGCACGACCGTCGCGGGACAGGATGGAGATGATGTCGCGTTCGGCGACCGGCGGACGGGCGAAAGTCGCCGAGAGCCGGGCGGCGTCCCGGCGTCGGGCAGCGTCGATCGCGCTGGACTCGTCGGCGTCGAGGGCGCGCAGGCGCCACTGCGATGCCCCGGAGATCGTGGTGATCACCGGGTGGGTGCGGACGGTGCGGACGTCGGGGATGCCCGCGACCCGGGACACGACGTACCGGTTGAACGCTGTCGGGTTGTGGCAGCCGACGGTGAGGATCAGGTCGCGACCGCCCGAGGCGACGTCGATGGACATGCACTCGCTGTCCTGGGACAACTCGGTGATCACCGCGTCGATCGACCCGGCGACGCACTCGACCTCGACGATCGCGCCACGCGCGGTCTCGGACATCGGCGGCTGGGCCGTCACCCAGGCCATGCCCCGTTCGCTCAGCCCGGACCACCGTCGCGCGAGAGTCACCGGGTCGGCGTCGAGGATCGGCCCGAGTTGCGACCACGGCACCCGCGGCCACACCTGTAGCGCGTGGATAAGTCGAAGTTCGTCCTCGGTGGGCGTCTTCTCCTGCATATCGGCACCTCCTCAGCGTCAAATTCTGCGCATTTACACCGCAGAAACTCACTCACCCAACACTCGGACGCACCGATTCGGTCGTTTCGCTCATATTGTCATGTCGCCTCTCGAGGCGACCCGCCACCTTGGAGGTCACACATGGGAGCACTCCGATCCCCTAATCCCACCGGCGCCGGTTCCGACCGGCGCCTCGGCGCCGCGGCCGGTTTCGTCGGGTTCCTCTTCGCCATGGAACTGTCCAGCGGATTCCTCCAGGCATGGTTCAGTCCGATCCTCTCGGCGATCGGTGAGAAGTACTCGGTCGGTCCCGCCGACCTGAACTGGGTGCAGACGAGTTATCTGCTCGCGACCGCGGTCCTCGTGCCGTTGCTCGCCAAGATGGGCGACCAGTACGGGCACAAGCGGATGCTCGTCGTCGCGACGGCGATGGTGACGGTCGGCAGCGTCGTGTCGGCGCTCGCCCCGACGTACGGCATCTTCATCCTGGGCCGGGCGATCACCGGCGCACTCGCGGCGTTCCTGCCGTTCGAGTTCGCGATCGTGCGTGAGCGCGCCGGGGAGCAGTCGGGGAAGGCGATCGGTTTGCTGGTCGGCGGGCTCACGCTCGGTGCCAGCGTCGGCGTCGTCCTGTCCGGGGTCCTCGCATCGTTCCTGAGTCTCACTGTGCTGCTTCTCGTTCCGGCGGCACTCATGGCGCTCGCGCTCGTCGTCGTGGTGTTCTTCGTCCCCGAAACGACGGCGCGCACGTCGGGCCGCCTCGACTGGGCCGGGGCGATCCTCCTGGGAGCGGGACTGGCGTTCGCGTTGTTCGCGATCAGCACGGGCAACAGGTTCGGGTGGGCGTCGGGGCCGGTGCTGGGCGGGCTTCTGCTCGGCGGCGCACTTCTCGCCCTGTGGGTGGTGCTCGAGCGGCGGGTGGCCTCGCCGCTGGTCGATTTCGCGATGCTCTCCGGCCGTGCCGGGGTCGGGCTGCCGATCCTGCTCGCGGCCCTGTTCGGGGCCCAGTTGTTCGGCAGCCAGACCCCGATCGCGCTCTTCGTCGGCACCGACCCGGCAGCGGCCGGATTCGGGCTCGGCCTGTCGTCGTCGATGATCGGGCTGGTCCTCGTGTTCGCGTCGATCGCGGCTTTCGTCGGCACGTTCGTCGGACCGCGGCTCGGCGCGCGGGTCGGCGACGTCACGGCCGTCATCGTCGGCGCCGTCACCGCCGCACTGGGGTACGCCCTGCTCACGGCGCTGCACTCGGACACTGTCAGCGTTCTCGCGTGGCTGGTGGTGTCCGGTCTCGGCAACGGCATCATCATCTCCGCGCTTCCCAACGTGGTGGTGGCGCGAGCGCCGCGGGACTCGGTCGGCATCGCGTCGGGCCTCTACAACAGTGCCCGCACCGTCGCCGGTGCCATCGCCGGCGCCAGCTTCACGGCGGTGATGTCCGGGTTCACGGCGACGCTCGACGGCGGTTCCGTGATCACGAGTGAGGCGGGGTACCAAGCCGTGTGGGTGATCTGCGGGCTGCTCTCGCTCGCCGTCGCCGGCCTCGCGGTGGTGACACGCGGACCCGCCGCCGACCACCGTGCGTCCACCGTCACTGCCGTCGCGCCCGCCGAGGCGTGACGACCCTTCCCTCCAGAAAGGAAAGTTCATGACCGACACCGCATTTGCCGGCGACATCGAAGCCTCGGGCGGCCCGAACGCAGTAGCCGAGGAGTTGAAGCGACGTGTGGAGGACACCGTCCTCGAATGGCGCGACCGCCTCGTCGCCACGAGCCACGACCTGCACGCCCATCCGGAACTCGCGTTCGAGGAACATCGTTCGGCGGCGCTCGTCGCAGACCTGCTCCGCGATGCCGGTTTCGCGGTGGAAGTGGGTGTGTGGGGGCAGGACACCGCCCTCGAGGCTGCGTACGGCAGCGGTGAGCTGACGGTCGTGGTGTGCGCCGAGTACGACGCCCTCCCCGGCATCGGGCACGCGTGCGGCCACAACATCATCGCGACCGCCGGGGCGGGGGCGGCGATCGCGTTGTCCCGGGTGGCGGACGAGCTCGGCATCCGGGTCAAGCTTCTCGGGACGCCGGCCGAGGAGAAGGGTGCGGGCAAGGCCCACATGCTCGAGGCCGGCGCCTGGGAGGACGCGACGGTGTCGCTGATGGTTCACCCCGGTCCCGGCGTCGTCGTGCCCACGGCGGGGAGCACGTCGCAGTCCCGCGACCGGTTCCGGGTCGAGTTCGCCGGGCGGGCGTCGCACGCGGCGGCCGCACCGAGCGTGGGGATCAACGCCGGGGACGCGGCGACGGTGATGCAGGTGGCGGTGGGACTGCTGCGGCAGCATCTGCGCGACACCGTGCGCGTCAGCGCCGTCACGCTGTCCGGTGGCGACGTCTCCAACATCATTCCGGCGACCGCGGTCGTGGAGGCCGAGGTGCGATCGTTCGACCTCGCGGAGACCGCCGAACTGAAGAAGAAGGTGCTCGCCTGCGTCGACGGCGCCGCGACGGCCACGGGATGCAGCTATACCGTCACCCCTGTCGACCCGATCTACGAGCCCCTCGTCCAGCACCCGTTCCTCGCCGACCGTTTCGACGCCGCCCTCGGGCATCGGGGCCGGGTGATGACACCACGGGACGGCGGCGCACTGGGCGGCGGATCGACCGACATGGGCAACGTCTCCCAGGCCGTGCCGTCGATCCACCCGTTGATCGGAGTGATGGGTTCGACGGCCGCGCCGCACACCGCGGCGTTCGCGGCCGACGCGATCTCGCCGGGCGCCGACAATGCCATCGTCGACGGGGCATACGCCCTGGCCGCGGCGATCGTCGACCTCGCCACCGACGACGAGGCGCGGGCCGAAGTTCTGGGGCGGCAGCGCACCCGAGCATCCGGCGCCACACGCCGGCCTGCGTACGTGTAGACCCCCGGCGGGGCGGCGGCGCGGCCTGAGGGCGGAAAACCCGCGCCGCACCCCGCCACGGTTCTACGCTGAACTTGTGGCTCTCGTTCGAGCGCTCCGGCGGCTGGCTCTGGGACGCCCGCTGCGCAGCGACGACCTCGGGGAGCAGTTGCTGACCAAGCGTCTGGCGCTGCCGATCTTCGCCTCCGACCCGTTGTCGTCCGTGGCGTACGCGACGCAGGAAATCCTGCTGATTCTGTCCCTGGGCGGTCTCGCGTATTTCTACCTGACGCCGTATCTGGCGGCTGGGGTCGTGGTGCTTCTCGCCGTGGTCGCCCTGTCGTACCGCCAGGTGGTGTACGCCTACCCCAGCGGGGGCGGCTCGTACGAGGTGGCGACGAAGAACCTCGGTCCGTCCGCGGGTCTGACGGTGGCGTCGGCATTGCTGATCGACTACGTCATGACGGTGGCGGTATCGGTGTCCGCCGGCGTCGACAATCTCATCTCCGCCGTACCCGCGCTCAACACGCACCGGGTGGCGCTGGCCGTGGCGTTCGTCGTGCTGCTGACCGTGATGAACCTGCGCGGGATCCGCGAATCGGGGACCACGTTCGCCTTCCCGACGTACGGGTTCATCGCCGGTGTGATGATCCTGATCGTGACGGGGTTCGTTCGCATCGCGGCCGGCTCGACGCCCGTCGCCGAAAGTGCCGGGTACACCATCGAACCGGAACTGTCCGGGCTGACCGGTTTGGCCCTCGTGTTCTTCGCGCTGCGCGCGTTCTCATCCGGATGTACCGCGCTGACGGGTGTCGAGGCGATCTCCAACGGGGTGCCGGCGTTCCGTAAACCCAAGAGCGCCAACGCCGCGAAGACACTCATGGCGATGGCCGCGACGGCCATCGTGATGTTCGCGGGAATCACCGCGCTGGCCATCATCGCCAAGGTGCACGTTGCGGTGAACCCCTGCGATCTGATCGGATTCGCCGGAAACTGCGAAACCGATCCGCAGCGCACCGTCATCGCTCAGATCGCGGCGGCCGTGTTCGGCGGCACCACCAACATCGGCTTCTTCTACGTCCAGGCCGCGACCGTGCTGATCCTCGTGCTCGCCGCGAACACCGCCTACAACGGCTTCCCGCTGCTCGCCTCGGTGCTCGGCCGCGACCGCTACCTCCCCGTCCAGCTCAACACGCGCGGCGACCGGCTGGCGTTCAGCAACGGCATCGTGCTCCTCGCCGTGACGGCCGGCGGATTGATCGTCCTGTTCGACGCGTCCGTCACCCACCTCATCCAGCTGTACATCCTCGGCGTGTTCACGTCCTTCACCCTCAGCCAGGCGGGCATGGTCCGTCACTGGAACCGTGTGCTGGCAACCGAATCCGACTCCCGAGAACGCCGTCGCATCCACGGCCGACGGGCCCTCAACGGCACCGGCGCCGTCCTCACCGGCACCGTCCTGATCATCGTCACGGTCACGAAGTTCACCCAGGGCGCCTACCTGGTGGTCATCGCCATGCCGATCCTGTTCTTCCTGATGCGGGGGGTGCGCCGCCATTACGACCGGATCGCGGCTGTCCTCGTCGTCGACGAGGACAGCTTCACCCTCCCCTCCCAGGTGCACACCATCGTGCTGGTGTCCGTGCTCAACAAACCCACCGCCCGGGCCCTGGCCTACGCCCGCGCCACCCATCCGACGACCCTGGAAGCCGTCACCGTACTGGGCGACAGCACCGCAAAACTGCAGCGGGAGTGGGAGAAGTACGAAATTCCGGTGCCGCTGAAAGTCCTCGAATCGCCCTACCGTGAAGTCACCCGGCCCATCGTGGGTTATGTGAAATCCGTCCGGAAGCGGATCCCGGACGGGATCGTCACCATCTTCATCCCCGAGTACGTGGTCGGTCGCTGGTGGGAACACCTGCTGCACAACCAGAATGCGCTGCGCCTCAAGGGCCGGTTGCTGTTCACGTCCGGGGTGATGGTCACGAGCGTGCCGTGGCTGCTCGATTCGGCCACCCGGGTCGGGGCGCCGCTCGTCAAGCCCGCGCCGGGTGACATCCGGCGCGGCCTGCCCACCACTCCCGAGCTCAGCGGAAAGTCGACTTCAGGTACTCCGTGAGACCGTCGACCGCGACCGGACTCTGCCGGAACCCCAGATAGCCGTCCGGACGGACGACGAACGCGGCGGAACCCTCCGCGCCGTACGCGTGCGCGAACTCGCCGTCGCGGTCCCTGACGACGGGAAGCACGGCTTCCCCGACGTCGGCGGCAGGCGACGCGACGAGGTACGTGTCGACGCGTCCCTGGGTCGCCGCCTCCACCGACGTCGCCGCGGCCTCGAGCAGTTCCAGCCCGCGCGCGTCGACCGATTCGTCGGCGTACAGCAGCAACGTGTGGTTCCGTCCCGCGAGGAGAGTGAACAGCCGGAGGGGAAACGCGACCGCGGCACGGGTCAGCCCGCGGGCGTCCGGTGCCCGGCTGCCGGGCGCGAGCGCCGCATTCGACTCCGGCTGGGCGACGATCGGACTGTCCGCGTAGCTGATGAGGAGTTGCGCTTCACGTCGGATCACGTAGTCGGGATCCGACGATCCCGCCCCGATCCCCTCCCGGGCGCTGCGCACGGTGCGTCCCACCACCTCCTCCCCGATGGGTCGCCGTTCGGCGTCGTAACTGTCCAGCAGATCGGGGGCCGCGGCACCGGACACGGCCAGCGCGACCTTCCACGCCAGGTTGTGGGCGTCCTGGATGCCGGTGTTCATGCCCTGCGCGCCGGTCGGCGGATGGATGTGGGCGGCGTCGCCCGCGACGAACACCCGTCCGCGCCCGTACGAGTCGACGATGCGGTGGCTGATCCGGAAGATGGAGGACCAGCGGAGGTTCGACGCCCGCGTCGGCTCGGGCGACAGGCGGTCGAGCACGGCCTGGATGTGGCTCAGCTCGGGTTTCGGTCCCGCTTCGAAACCGTGCGCGATCTTGTCGGCCGCCGGGGTGCCGGTGCCGGCGAGGTCGCTGGGCACCAGCATCGACATCCGGTAGCGGCGGCGGCCGGGCAGTGGAATGCACACGAGCAGATCGTCGGTCTCGCCGTCCGTCTGATGCATCGACCGGATTCCGTAGCCACGCGGCATCGACCAGTCGACCTCGACGTCGCCGAGCATGTACTGCTCGAGGAACGCACCGCCCTCGAAGCTGAGACCGAGGCCCTTGCGGACCACGCTGTGGGCGCCGTCGCACCCGAAAAGGTACTGGGTTCGGACGGTTTCGTCACCGTCCGCGCCGGTGACCGTGGCGACGACGCCGTCATCGTCCTGTTCGAACGCCGTCAGCCTCGTTCCGCGTTCGATCGTGGTGCCGAACGTGGCCAGGTATTCGGTGAGGATGCGTTCGGTCTCGTACTGGGGCAGTCCGATGAATTCGAACGGGACGTCGGCCGGAAGCGACAACTCCAGACGGGCGACCTCGTCGCCGTTGACGTACACGATCTGCCCGCGCATCTGGATCGCCGCGTCCAGGATGTGCCGCAGCACGCCCATGCTCTCGAACACCTCGAGGGTGCGGGGTTGGATCCCCACCGCCTTCGCGTACTGCGGCGGCTCGAGCAGGGGATCGATGATGCGGCAGGCGACACCTCGCCTTCGCAGTTCGATCGCCGCCGTCAGCCCCACGGGACCAGCTCCGACCACCAATACCTCGGGATGCACCACAGGACACCGCCTCGTCAGGAGGGACCGACCACCGACCAGTATGCGCGACCGATGATGGAATTGACCGGCGTTCGGGCCAGACCCGGATCCTTCACGTTCACACGGTGTGGAGTCTCGGCCGGTGGACGGCTTCCCGGGCCACCAGTTCGATCGTCACGGCCACCGCACACGTCTGCGCGAGCAGGAGTCCTACGAGGACGAGAATCTGGACCGCCCCGGCCTGCACTGCGGAACCGCTTGCCAGCAGCACCCCGACGAACGCCCCCGGCAGGGTGACCAGCCCGACGGTCCGGGTCTGATCGAGGCCCGGGAGCAACGCGTCCGAGGCGGCAGACCGGACCACTTCCATACGGGCATCCCGGACGCCGAGTCCGAGACTGAGCCCCGCCTCCACCTCACCCCACCGTTGTTCGACCGCATCGAGCGCGCGTCGCGCGGCGAGGGAGGTGGCCGTCATCGCACCACCGAGCACGATCCCGCCGACGGGAACGAGAGCGACACCTTCGAGCGGCACCACCCGGCTGACCAGCATCAACGGCAACACGATGCCGACACCCGCGGCGAGGGACAGCGCCAGCCACCCGGCGGACCGCCCGGCTTTCGCGCGGCGAGCGGACGTTCCCACCGCCGCCGCGAACATCACGACGAGCACGAGGATCGACGACCACAGATGCGCGAGAGCCGCGGCCAGGATCAGGGACACCGCGGCGAGCTGGGCAGCACCTCGAATCGCCGCACCTGGCACGACGAGTGGGCTACCGAGGTGGGTGAAGCGGTAGACCACCGCCGCGCACACGATCATCACGGTGCACAGCACAGCCAGTCCGACACCGGGATTCGCCAGGGACGTACTCACCCGGCTCAGTGTTCCTCACTTCCGGGCCACGGCGATACCGAGAGTGAGCGTTATGCCGACGAATCCCGGGGTGTGCGTGCGACCATGGAAGGAGTCGACGCTCTACGCCCGATGACGCTGACCGGAGGCCGAGGCGATGGACGACCGGGCGAACACAGCGCACCCGCGGGTCGTGGTCGAGACCGACCACGGCCGGGCAAGCTACCGCGCGGGCAAAGCCGTCCGCATCGGCCGGGATCCGCAATTGGAGATCACGATCATCGATCCCATGGTGTCGCGCGAGCATGCGCGGCTCACCTGGGACGAGGGATGGCAGCTCGTCGACTCCGACAGCAAGAACGGGATCTTCGTCGACGGCGAGCGCCGAGAAAAGGTCCCCGTCACGAACCCCGTCCTCGTCCGACTGGGCGACGCAGTCGAGGGGCCGGTCGTGCGGATCTCGGTCGAAGATCCCGACGCGACGCGACAGGACGTGGGCGGCCGATGGGACGAGTCGACAATCGAGGTAGGGGTTCCGAGCGCCCCGCCCCCGACACCGCACGCGGCGGTCCCGACGGGATCGCTCACGGTGGGACGGGCACCGGACAGCGACATCGTCGTCCGGGACGTGCTGGCCTCACGCCATCACGCCATCGTCCACAACGTGCCGTCCGGTCTCGAGATCGACGACCTGGGGAGCGTCAACGGAACGTTCGTCGGCGGCGCCCGGGTGTCGCGCGCGCAGCTGACCGACGGCGACGTCGTCACGATCGGCAACACCGATCTCAGTGTGAAGGAAGGCCGACTCCTTCCACGGCAGGCGGTCACCCCGACCGCAGGCGGGCTGCGCGTGGACGGAGTCGGGCTCACCATCGAAGGCGGGCGACGGCTGCTCGAGGACGTCACGTTCGCTGCCCAGCCGGGGAGTCTAACCGCGGTGATCGGCCCCTCCGGCGCGGGAAAGACCACAGTGGCCACCATCATCTCCGGTTCGGAACGCCCCACGGAAGGTGTGGTCGAGTTCGAGGGACGCAGCGTCCACGCCGAATACCAGGTGCTGCGTTCCCGCATCGGGCTGGTCCCCCAGGACGACGTCGTGCACCGGCAGTTGACCATCCGGCAGGCGCTCGGCTACGCCGCCGAGCTGAGGCTGCCGCCGGACACCAGCCGGGCCGACCGTGAGGAGGTGATAGCGACGGTGCTCGACGAACTGCAGCTGACCGAACACGCCGACACACGGGTCGATCGGCTGTCCGGCGGACAACGCAAACGCGCGTCCGTCGCGATGGAGTTGCTCACCGGCCCATCCCTGCTCATCCTCGACGAACCGACCTCGGGTCTCGATCCCGCGCTCGACCGGCAGATCATGGCGACGTTGCGCCGCCTCGCCGATTCGGGCCGCGTCGTCGTCATCGTCACGCATTCGCTGTCGTACCTCGAGATGTGCGATCAGGTCCTGCTCCTCGCACCGGGCGGCAAGACCGCCTACGTGGGCCCGCCGGACCGGGTCGGGGCCGCACTCGGCAGCACCGACTGGGCCGACATCTTCGCCCGTGTCGCAGCCGACCCCGACGGGGTGTTCGCCGAGTACCGCGCCACCCGCCCCGCCGTAGAGGTGCCACCACCGAGCCCGCCCGGACCTCTCGGCAGTCCCGCGCACACGTCGCGGCGCAAGCAGTTGAGCACCGTCGCCCGCCGCCAGGCCCGGCTGATCCGCGCCGACCGGGGCTACCTGATCTTCCTGTCCCTTCTGCCGTTCGTGCTCGGCGGCCTGGCCGTGCTCGTACCCGGCGACACCGGGTTCGGTCCGTCGGGCTTCGACGAATCCGGCGAACTCACCCAGATCCTGGTGGTGCTGATCCTCGGCGCCGCCTTCATGGGGTGCTCGTTGACCATCCGCGATCTGGTCGGAGAGCGCATGATCTATCTCCGCGAACGTGCCGCCGGGCTGCTGCCGTCCGCCTACCTGACGGCGAAGATCGTCGTATTCTGCGCCGCCGCGATCGTGCAGTCGGTGATCATGGTGACGATCGTTTTCGTGGGCAAGGGTTTTCCGGGCCGGGGCAGCGTGATCCCCTCCGGCTCAGTCGAACTGATCGTGGACATCGCCGTCACCACCTGTTCCTGCGTCCTGGTGGGATTGGCGTTGTCGTCGGTCGCTCGCTCGAACGAGCAGGTGATGCCGATGCTGGTGGTCACGATCATGGTGCAGCTGGTGATGTGCGGCGGATTGATCACGATCACCGGACGCAGAGTGCTCGAACAACTGTCGTGGCTCTTCCCGTCCCGCTGGGGGTTCGCGGCCGCCGCCTCGACGGTAGACCTGCGCACGAACGCCACGGGCACCGAGCCCGACACGCTCTGGCAGCACGCCGCATCGTGGTGGCTGCTCAGCATCGCCATGCTGGTGCTCATCAGTTGCGTGCTCGCGGTCGTCACCTACAGCCGGCTCCGGCTGCGCCGTTCCCGCCGACGCTGAAACAGATGCTGCGGTGTTCTACTCGTCGCCGAGACCCTCCGGTGCGCCGACGTCGAAGACATTCATCATCTGAGACAAGGTCCGGTAATAGCCGACCAGGACCACGAGTTCGAGGAGTGCCGGGTGACCCAGGCGGGCTTCGAATCGACGGAATTCCTCGTCTCCGAGGGTGTTGGCGCCCTCGAGTAGGTGACGGCACACGTCGTACGCAGCCCGTTCGGTGGCGTCTTCGGAACGGAACTCGCCGCTCCGAAGTGCCGTCATCTCTTCGTCGCTCAGTCCGACGGCGTGTCCGACCCGTTCGTGGGCATAGCGTTCGAATTCGCTTTCCGTTGCGGCCGCGACCGTGAGGATCGCGATTTCTCTGATCCGGGCGGTCATCGCCGTCCGGTACCGCACCGCACTCCCCAGTTCCTGCAGCGCAGAACCGAGTCCGGGCACATGCAGCATCAGCCCGAACGGCCCGTTGAGCCTGCCCTCGTCATCCTGAAGGGCGAACAGCTGGGGCCCCTGTGCGCGCGGACCCGTCGCGATGCTGTCGTACAACGCTTTCTGCTCGACGTCCAGCTCGGCGGGTACCAGGGAGTCGATCCGTGAATCTGCCATGCAATTACCATCTTTCAAAGTCTCGGCCCGGGAGGCGCGGTGACGAGACAGAGTATGCCGCGCCGGGCCCTGTTGTCTTCCACCGACACCGAATAGCACCGCGAACTGAAGGTATTCGTCCGATGGATTGCCACCATACATAACTGCCGATTCCCGAATACTCCCTGATCCGCCACCCTTGAGCCACGGGCCACATCGGTGAGGGACCCGCGACCAGGCGAAGAGGTGACGTCAACGTGAGAACCCCGGTCGGGCAGTCCGCCCGATACGAGATCCAATCCTGTCCCGACATCGAGTTCGGGCGTCCCGACGGGCAGGTCCTCCGACTCGATCTGTCTCTGCCGATCGGCGTTGCCACCCCCGCCGTCGTCCTCTACCTGCACGGCGGTGGTTGGATGATCGGCTCTCGCAAGAGTCATGCCGCGCGGGCGGAGCGACTCGCGCGGCACGGATTTGCCGTCGCGAGCATCGACTACCGACCCTCTACCGCGGCCCCCTTCCCCGCCCAGATCATCGACATCGTGACCGCGATCGAGTGGCTGAAAGGTCCCGGGCACGCCTTCGGTGTCGACGCGACTCGTGTCGCCCTCTGGGGAGCATCGGCAGGCGCCCATCTCGCGCTTCTGGCCACCGCCACTCCGGCGATTCCGCGTGCACCGCACGAGTTGCCCGGTCCACACGTGCAGGCCGCTGTCGGCTACTTCGGATGCTACGACCTCACCTCCCGGGGCGACCTCGACCGTCCGGACGCCGGCTCGCCGATACCGCGCGAGATCCTCGAGCAGGTCTGGCCGGCAGGGGTCCCCGCACTCCCGTCGTCTCTCTACCTGAGGGCCCGATTGCTGGGCGTCGACGAGTCGACGGTGAGCGATCGCGAACTCGCCGACATCAGCCCGTTTGCGAAAGCGCGCGACATCCACGTGCCGGTCTTCCTGCTCCACGGAACACGTGACTCGGTCACGTCGGTGCAGCACAGCCGGCGGATGGCGCTGGAACTTCGACGCCGCGGGCAGACGGTGCGACTGCGCCTTCTCGAGGGTGCCAATCACGAGGACCCCGCGTTCGACACGGACGCCACGATCGCCGAAGTCGCCGCGTTCCTACACGAACACCTGTGCCGGTCCTGCCACACACCCTCACTTCCCACGATGCCGTACAACAAGGAGATTGATTCGAAATGACCGCTCGAGTAATAGTCGTCGGCGGCGGACCGTCGGGTCTGACGGTCGCGACCGAACTGGCCCGGGCCGGAGTCGAAGTCGTCGTCCTCGAACGTCGAACGCAGCCGGTGCAGTCGCGAGCCGGGACCGTTCTGCCGAGAGTTCTCGAGCTACTCGATTCGCGGGGCCTGGCGCAGAAGTTCATCGACAGGGCCGCGACCATTCGCTCCAACCCACTGATCCCCGTTCACATCTGGGCGGGGATGCAACCCGTGGAATGGCGCCACCTCGAATCGAGGTTCGGGTTTCGGCTGGTTCTTCCCCAGAACCACACCGAGGAACTGTTGCTGGAGGAAGCGCTCCGTCTCGGAGTCGTCGTCAAGCACGGCGTGACTGTCGAATCCGTCGTCCAGCACTCCACCGCGGTGACCGTGACCGCGGCGGCCGAGGACGGACCCGTGAGGCTGTCTGCCGATTATCTGGTCGGCGCCGACGGCGGGCGGAGTATCGTGCGGTCGCAACTCGGTCTCGGTTTCGAGGGACACGGGCCGACTTTCACCGGAATCGTGGCAGATCTGAGGATGGATCGGCCGTGGCCGGAAGCGCGGCGGATGATCGACAACGCCAAGGGCTGGGTCACCTCGTTTCCGTTCGGCGAGAACGAGTCCATCACCCGGTTCAACATTGTGCACGCCGAGCGCAGGCACGCCCCTGCGGCGGAGCCGGTCACGGCCGACGAGGTCCGCCGATGCCTCACCGATGTTCTGGAGAAGGACCTGCCGTTCGACGATCTGGTGTGGGCGTCTCGTTTCACCGATTCGCTCAGAATCGCAACGAAATTCCAGCAGGGCCGAGTGTTCCTCGTCGGCGAATCGGCGCGCATCCACTATCCCGCCAGCGGCGTCGGGATGAACTTTTGCATCCAGGATGCGTTCAACCTCGGTTGGAAACTCGCCGCGGTCATCAACGAACACGCAGGACCGGCACTCCTGGAAACCTACGAGGCCGAACGCCGTCCGGTGGCGGAGGCACTACTGAGAAGTGTCGCAGCACAGTGCTCGGTCCAGTTCGACTTCACACCCGAGGGGGTGGAGTTCAAGCGGATGTTCGAACGCGACCTGTTGCCCATTCCGGAGGTCAATCGCCGAATCGGACTCGAACTGAACGGGCTGTCCTTCCCCTACCCTGCTGAGTCGCACCACCATCCGATGGTCGGATACCGCTGTCCCGATCTGGATCTCGTCACCGGGACCGGTCCGATGAGGATGGGTGAAATGCTGCGCGAAAATGCTCTCGTCCTCATCGACGCCACCGGGGCGGGCACCTACGCGGACCTGGCTCTGCAGGGCGCGCCGGTGCGCGCACACACCGGCCACGTCGTTCTCGCACCCACCGGGCTCGACGACGTCAAGAGCCTTCTGGTCAGGCCCGACGGGTACATCGCCTGGGCCAGCGTCGACGCCCCCGCGCGCGAGGATGCCCAGCTGGCGATCAAGCGGTGCCTCGCCGTCGAATGAGATGTCCGGGAGGGTCGTCTCGTGCGTACCCGAGCCGACCCTCCCACACCTCTTTCGGCACTTATGCGAGTGACTTGACGAGTTGCGCTCTGAGCCAGCGATGTTCGGGATCCGCGTTGTACATCGGGTGCCACCACAGCGCATGGTTCAGTGGGGCGAGATTCAAGGGAAAGTCCACCGACCGAATTCCCATTCCGCCGCTCATCCGGGCCGCCAATCGCTCCGGCAGAAGGGCGACACGATCGGTGTGGGCGACGAAATACGGCAGAGCCAGGTAGTTCTCGCCGACAACCTGCACGTATGGTTCGACCCCCTGCGCCCTGACCTGATGCAGCGGTGTCGTCGCGGCGTGGGGATGCGTCTGAAACACAGCCCACGGGTATTCGGTGAGCTGCTCCAACCGAATTGCGTCCCCGATGTGCTCGTTGTCCTCGGCCACCACACAGACCCATCGGTCGGAGAAGAGGTCGACCGAGGGCAGGTCGCTGACGAAGCCACGGGGTACGACCAGGGCATCGGCGGTACGGAGACTGTCCGATGCACGATCGACGATCTCCGGTCGCAACTGTACGAAGTTGATGCGCAGATGCGGAGCCTGCGCCAGCAGATCACGGGTGATGGTGTCTCCGACGGCGGCGAGCATGTAGTCGGACATGATCAGGGTGAACTCGCGGCTGGACCGTTCGATCTCGATGCCCGGCTCGGCGTCGAGCACTCGATCGACCGCCGAGATCGCCACCGTCGTGCGCTCGACCAGGCTGCGGGCGAGCGGCGTGAGTTGATACGAGTTGCCGACCCGAGCCAGTAGCGGATCCCCGAAGTACCTCCGAAGCCGCGCGAGCGCCGCACTCATCGCCGGCTGGCTCAGACCGACTTCGATCGCCGCGCGGCTCACGCTTCGCTCGCGCAGGAGCGCGTCCAGAGACACGATGAGGTTGAGGTCCAGCTTGGCGCGATGGCCTGAAATCCGCTGTATCGAGCTCATGGATACAAACTATATGCGACCCGGCGTTCCCAAATAACCGCGGGAAAATGAGACTGAAGGCAGTCAATCTGCCTCTCTCCGAACAGGACACTCATGGACCCGAGTCATGCCCGACCACGCCGCACTCTCCTCCGGGGAGCAACGGTCGTCAGCGTCGATCCGGCGATCGGAAACTTCGACCGAGCTGACATCCTGATCAGCGACGATCTGATCGCAGGAATCGACTCGCGGATCGACGTCGAACCAGACGTCGAGATCCTCGACGTCGACGGAATGATCGCGCTCCCCGGATTCGTCGACACTCACCGCCACACCTGGCAGAGCGTCATGCGGCACGGATACGCCGAACTCGATCCCCTCCAATACTTCGACGAAATGCTCCGGGGAATCGGGGCCGCGTACGAACCCGAGGACGTCGAGATCGGAAACCTCCTCGGCGCGGTATCGGCGCTGAGTGCCGGGACGACCACCCTCTTCGACTGGTCCCACATCCAGAACTCGCCCGAGCATTCCGACGCTGCGGTCACCGGTCTGCGCGAGGCGGGTATCCGTGCCGTCTTCGGCCACGGATGGCCACTGCAGGGCGACGGCCGGTGGACCGAGAACAGCATGCTCACCCACCCGGCCGACATCGAACGGCTGCAGAAGCAGCACTTCTCCGACCCGGGCGGACTCGTGACATTGGCCATGGCGGCCAGGGGCCCCGAGATGACGGCGCCCGGGGTGTGGCAGGCCGACCTCGCCCTCGCGCGTGACCTGGGCATCCGCACATCGGTGCATGCCGGTGCGTACGCGCACAACGAACCGGTCCACGCCGTCGCGCAGTACGACAAGGCCGGACTTCTCGCCGACGACCTGACGTTCGTGCACTGTTGCCGCTCCTCCGACGTCGAACTCGCGATGATCGCCGACGCCGGTGCCACCGTGTCGATCGGCGTGCACTGCGAGCTCAACTCACAGGGCATCGGCGACGTCCCCCTCGACCGCATGCTCGCCGCCGGCGTACGACCGAGCCTCAGCGGGGATACCGAAACCAAATGCAGCGGAGACATGTTCACGCAGATGCGAATGCTCTTCGGCTACCACCGTTCGTGGATGGGCGGCGGCCACAGCTCCGTCGCGGCCGATCGTGCGCAGGTGTTCCTGAAAGATGTGCTCGCATTCGCCACCATCGAGGGGGCGAGAGCGGTCGGGCAGGGCGATCGCATCGGCTCGCTCACTCCCGGCAAGCAGGCCGACATCATCCTGGTGCGCGCAACGGACCTGAACCTGGTACCTGTACTCGATCCGGTGGCGTCCGTGGTTCTCGCCGCTCACGGGGGCAATGTCGATTCGGTGCTCATCGGCGGGCGGTTCGTCAAGCGGGGCGGAGTAGTGCTCGGGCGTGATCCGTCCGCTCTCGTGAGCGCGGCGACGGCATCGCAACGACGGATCCTGGGGAGACGCGCCGGCCGCTAGCACTCGTGTGCGCGTGACACCCGTCCGAACAGGGTCTATTCGCCGCACGAATTCCCTCCATCACGAGTTGCCGCTTCCCGGATAACCCGAGAACAGGAACAGTGATGGTCATCACCACCGCAACAAAGGAGTAAGGCATTGACCATGTCACGCGGGGACGAATTCCGGCGCGGGTGGCCGACTCTGTCAGCGGCCGCCGTGGGTGTCGGCACTGGGGTATCCGGGCTCGCCATCTACTCGGCGGGTCTGTTCACCAGCGATCTCGGTAGGGAGATCGGCCTCAGCGCTGCGATGTACGGGCTGTCCATCACCTTGCTGACCTTCGGGATGGCGCTCGCCGCCCCCATCGTCGGTTACGCCGTCGACAGGTTCGGAGTCAAGGCCCCGACGATTGCCGGAGCACTGTGCCTGGCAGCCGGATTCGCCGCACTGGGAACGGTCGTGCACTCCGTGCCGGCCTACATGACAGCGATGGCGTTGATCGGATTCTTCGGTGCGAGTTCCGGACCGATTGCCTTCACCCGGGCGGTCAGCAGCTGGTTCGACCGCGCCAGAGGCCTCGCGCTCGGTATCACGATGATGGGAATGGGGCTCTCCGGCGCCATCATTCCGGTCGCCATCGGCCGCGTCATCGAACTCGAAGGATGGCGACTGGGCTACCTCACGTTGGCCTGCATCGCGCTTGCCGGAACCCTCCCGACCCTCTTCCTCCTGAAGGTTGCACCCCGAAATGGAAGTACGCAGGACACGCCCGGACGGCCGGCCCACGACGGTGACGACTTCGCCACCATCCGCAGGAACCCCCTCTACTGGCGGTTGATTCTCACATTCGGCCTGATGTCGGTCGCCTTCACCGGCCTCGTCCCCTACCTGGTCCCCATGCTTCGGCAGTACGGGATGAGTGTCGGCGGTGCGGCGTCGATCGCATCGATCATGGGACTCGCGGTGATCCTGAGCCGACTGGTGATCGGACTGCTCATCGACATCCTCCGGCCGACCGCGGTCGCAGCCTCGCTCTGCCTGCTGTGCGCCACCGGCGTGGTGCTGTTCGCCGTCGGCGGAGTCGGATTCGCCCCTGTCCTGGCCTTTACTCTGGGATGCATGCTCGGCGCCGAGCTGGATATGGTCGGCTATTTCACGTCCCGATACTTCGGTCTCGCCGCCTTCGGAAAGGCCTATGCCGGCCCCTACATGGCATTCGTCCTCGGCGGCGGGATCGCACCCCTGTGGGTCGGTGCCGTGGTGGACCGAACAGGAAGCTACACCGCAGTCCTCTATGTCGTCGCCGCGCTGACGGTGCTGTGCGCCGTCGCCTTCGTGGCCCTGCCGTCCCCGCGGCGGGTCACCCCCGAACCTTCCGAAACGAGGCCGACACCTGCCTCCGTCAACGCAGATCTCTAGCCACTCACAACAGACAACGCTCCAGGAGAACCACTTTCATGCGTATCGCCAACATCGACGGCCGTGCCGCTCTCGCCATCGCAGACGAGGGTTCCGAGCGGGGCATCGACCTCGCCCACGCCTCCCGCGGCCGGTTCGGCCCCGAACTGCCCGCCGTCTACCAGGCTTGGGACGACGTCACTGCATGGGCAGCCGAACAGGACCTGTCCGCCTTCTCCGACGACAGCTTCTCGATCGACCGCTCCCTCCTCCGAGCACCGTCGCCGGCTCCCCGTCAGGTGTTCGCGGTCGGCCTGAACTATCACGCCCACGCCGCCGAATCCGGTTTCGAATCCCCCACCCACCTTCCGCCGGTGTTCACCAAGTACGCCTCCAGCTTCACCGGCCCCGACACCGACGTGATCATCCCCGCCGGCGGCAACGTCGACTGGGAAATCGAACTCGTCGCCGTCATCGGACGCGAAACCACCAACATCGACGAGGCCGACGCCTGGGCGCACGTCGCCGGTCTCACCGCCGGCCAGGACATCTCCGAACGGATCACCCAGACCCGCGGCCCGGCACCGCAATTCGGCCTCGGGAAGTCGTTCGCTGGGTTCTCCCCGCAAGGCCCCTGGCTGGTCACCCCGGACGAGTTCACCAATCCCGACGACCTCGAACTCGGCTGCACCATCGACGGCGAGGAAATGCAGAAGGGCCGCACCCGGGACCTGATCTTTCCCGTCTCCACGCTGATCGCCACCCTCTCGCGCAATGTGACCCTCTACCCCGGTGACGTCATCTTCACCGGCACCCCCGCCGGGGTCGGCGTCGGCCGCGAACCGCAGCGATTCCTGCAGGCCGGCGAAAAACTCGACAGCTGGATCGACGGCATCGGTCAGCTGCACCAGCATTTCATCGCCGACCCCGACGCGAAGTAGGGACGAACCATGGCTCTGCACGGACTGGGCAAGGTCACCATCGGCGTCCCCAACGTCGACGACACCATCGCCTACTACACCGAATTCGGACTCGAACACCGCGGGAACGGGGTGTTCGCCACCCGCAACGGCGGCGAGCAACTCGAAATCGTCCACGCGCCCACGCGGCGACTGGTCGAGTTGACGGTCGCCGCCGACGATCTCGACGACATCGCCGCCATCACGGCGCGGCTGACCGGGCTCGGCGTGGCACTCGAACAGGACGGCACGTCCGTCAGTGCCGTCGAACCGGTCACCGGCACCCTGGTGCGGGTGCAGGTCCGGCCCCGGATCGTCATCGCCCCCGCGGTGTTGCCGACGCCGTACAACGGTCCGGGCCGGATCGACCGGTGGGGACGGGCCCCGTTCCTCACCCGCCCCGAACCGGTTCGCCCCCGCAAACTCGGACACGCGGTAATCGGGTCCACCGACCTCGAAACCACCATGAAGTTCTTCACCGACGGTCTCGGATTCAAGGTCAGCGACTACATGGGCGACAAGGCGGCATTCCTGCGGTGCTCCGTCGAGCACCACAACGTCCTCGTCATGGCCGCACCGGTGAACTTCATGCACCACACCAGCTGGCAGGTCGATGACATCGACGAAGTCGGCCGCGGCGCCCACGCCATGCTCGAAACCAACCCCGAACGGCACGTCTGGGGCCTCGGACGGCACTACGCGGGCGCGAACTTCTTCTGGTACCTCGAGGACCCGGCGGGAAACTTCTCCGAGTACTACTCCGACATGGACACCGTCCCCGAAGACGAACTCTGGAGCCCGGAAGTGCTACACGGACTCCACGGCCTCTACGCCTGGGGACCACCGCCGCCCCCGTCTTTCCTCGAACCCGACGACCTCGCCGCCCTGATGACCGGAGCTCACTCCAGCACGGGGTGAGGAGCGGACCCGCGGGATTCGTGCTAGATCAGTTCGACGACGGTTCCCAGGTCGTGCACGTGCTCACTGTCCGACGGCCCGGTGGCCGGCGCGATGTCGCCACGTGCCGAGTGTGCCATCGACCTCGCCTCGCCCGCGGCGAACGCGACCGGTACAGCCACGGCAACGGACAGGAGGGCAGCTCCTGCGTCGAACGCCAAGCGTGCGACACCGAAAGCACAGTTCGCCGATTCTCGGATCGTCATCGTCCGCCTTCCTTCACCAGTCCACAGGACGTAGCGGACCACTCCTTTTGGCATAACCTTTACCCGTTCGACGTTACGAGGGGCACGCACTACTAGCGAGTACCAAACCGACCAGATCGAATGGTCTACCGGGCGGCCGTCGCTTCCGGCGCCCGAGCAGAGAGAAGACAGGCACGTACCCGGGTAGTTCAGCCGATGCGCCCAGACCGCACTGGGACCACCCTGTAATCAGACGTCCCCCACGTCGCGACACCACACCGAGTGCACTGGAGCAACGACGGCATGAACCCACACACCGGCAACCACGGACATCACCTGGTTCACACGTTCCGCCGTCCTCCGGTGCGGCCGGGACGCCACGCGCTGCACGCTGCCGCATCCAGGATCGGAATTCCGTGCACCCTCGGCGCCGGTGACCACCGCGCCTTCGACAGTTCCGGTCTCGTTCAATGGGCGTACAAGCAGGCCGGCGTGTCCGTTCCGCGCACCACCTACGAGCAACTCCGACACGGGACCGCCGTGGACGAGAGCGACCTGCAGCCCGGCGACGTCGTTCTCTTCTACGGGGGCGGCCACGCGGGGATCTATGCAGGAAACGACACGGTCGTCCACGCACCCGCTCCGGGACGGCCGGTCACGCGAGTAGCCATGAACTCCATGTCATTTCACGCAGCGCGCCGATACTGACGACCGACCGCAGCCTCCAGCCGACCCAAACAGGGCGGCTGGAGGCGTCGACCACCCGCGACACCGTGGACTCAGTGAGCTGCGTTGTACGCTTCCTCGATCTCGGCAGGAATACGTCCACGCGCGGACAACTCATAGCCCTGCTCGGTCGCCCATTCTCGAATCTCCTTCGCCTGGCTACGTCCCTGCGACGGTGCCACTGCAGGAGTCGACCGACGCTTTCTTCCACCGACCCGAGTTGCATGCTCGATGTAGTAGTCGAGAGTCTTGTGGAATTCCCTGGCGTTCTTGACCTTCAGATCGATCTCGTAGTCGACGCCGTCGACAGAGAACGGAATGGTCTCCCCCTTACCGTTCTTGATCGGAGTTCCGTCGATGTCGTCGATGCGTTCGACAACAACTTTGCGCGCCACAGTTCCACTCCTTCATCGTCGATAACCCGGGGAACACTACGTCGAAGTATTGTTTACCTGCCAATCCCCGACGGAGTTTTCGAATTGCAGACCCGGGTCCGTCTGATTGGAGCACCCCGTTTTCGGGGTATCCGTCGGACATGACACCGAAGGACACATCCGGACCGAAGACCACGACCACCGACAGTGGCGCCCCGGGCGCGGACAAGGACGTGATGTCCGATCCGGCCGAGGACGACAAGAGTTCGGGCGCCGACTGGAGCGGCGAAGGTGGCGCGACCCCTGAAGGGCCCGCCACCGACACCGACACCGAGGACTAGGTCACCAGGGGATCTGCCCGAGGACCACACCGATCACCAGCATCGACAGCGACACCAGCGCCGCGCGCCACAGCACCTTCTTGTGATGGTCCGCCAGCGGGACACCCGCCAGGGTCACGAGCAGGAGGATGGCCGGGACGAGGGGGCTCTGCATGTGGAACGTCTGGCCGGTGATGGATGCGCGGGCCATCTCGACCGGCTCGATGCCGTACGTGGCCGCCGTCTCGGCGAGGACGGGCATGATGCCGAAGTAGAAGGCGTCGTTGCTCATGAAGAACGTGAACGGCAGGCTCAGGATGCCCGTGATGACGGCCAGGTGCGGTCCGAGCGAGGCCGGGATGATCTCGAGCAGCCACTGCGCCATGGCCTCGACCATTCCGGTGCCCTGGAACACGCCGGTGAGCACGGCCGCGGCGAACACCATCGCGACCACGGAGACGATGCTCGACGAGTGGCGGGTGATCGCCTCCTGCTGTTCCTTGACTCGCGGGAAGTTCACCGTCAGCGCGATCGATGCGGCCACCATGAACAGGACCGGAATCGGCAGGACGTCCATCACGAGCACGACGAGGAGCGCGACGGTCACGAGCGCGTTGAACCACAGCAGCTTCGGTCGCAGCGTGGGCCGCTCGGGGTCGAGACCGTCGACGAAGCCCTGGCCGTCGTCCGATCCGGCGTCGCCGGAGCCGCCACCGGTTCGGGGTGTGTCACCGTTGCCCCCGGATCCGGAGCCGGTCGCGGACCGGCGGAGGCCGGAGCCCGCGGAGACGAGGAGGCGCTCGTCGGTGAGTTGGAGCGTTCCGATGCGGCGGCGTTCGCTGTAGCCCAGCTGCACGGCGAACAGCAGCACGACGAGCAGCCCGACCACCAGTGACGGGATCATCGGGACGAACACGTCCGACGGCGAGATATTCAGCGCCGCGGCGGCCCGGACCGTCGGTCCACCCCAGGGGACGATGTTCATCGCGCCGTTCGACAGGCCGGCGACCACCGTGAGAACCACGGGGCTGACCTTCAGCTTCATGTACAGCGGCAACAATGCGGACGTCACGATGATGAATGTCGTGGATCCGTCACCGTCCAGCGACACCACCATCGCGAGCACCGCCGTGCCGACGACGAGCCGCATGGGGTCGTTGCGGACGAGCCGGAGGATGAGTTTCACCAGCGGGTCGAACAGGCCGACGTCGATCATGATCCCGAAGAAGATGATCGCGAAGAACAGCAACGCGGCCGTCGGCGCCAGCGACTTGATCCCGTCGGTGATCATGTCGCCGATGCCGAGGCCCGCTCCGGCCGCGATACCGAATGCGACCGGGACGGCGATCAACCCGACCACGGGAGTGGCCCGTTTGGACATGATCAAGAACATGAACACGGCCACCATCAAAAAGCCGAGTGCTACCAGCATTGCCACTCCTCGTCCGAACTCGCGTCGCGGTGTGATCGCGATAACAGCCAGTGTCGGGGGGAGGGACGCTCACAGTCACTGTTGCGTACTTAGAGAAGGTTGTGTTCTTTGTGGTGGCAACTGCCGGCGCCCCCGGAGATGGTCGCGCAGGGTCTCCGTCTCATACTCCGCGCGGAACAGCCCCCGCTTCTGCAGGACGGGGATCACCTCGTCGACGAAGTCGGCGAGGCCGTTCGGGTAGAGCGGCGGCATCAGGTTGAAGCCGTCGGCCCCGCCGCTGCGGAACCACACCTCGATCTCGTCGGCGATCGATTCCGGGGTTCCGATCATGGTGCAGTGCCCGCCGCCCGCCGCCAACGTGCCCAGCAGCGACCGCACGGTGGGACGGTCCTTCTCGATGATCCGCAGGATCGTGTCGTACCGGCCCTGCGGCCCGGTGAACTCCGACAGCGGCCGCAGCGCGGGAACGGGTGCGTCCAGTTCCCAGGCACTGCAGTCCTGCTGGACGAACATCGACAACTGCGCCAGCGACTGTTCGACGGGCAGAAGCGCGTCGAGTTCCGCCTTCTTCCGACGGGCCTCCTCGGCGGTCGAGCCGACGTAGGTCACGAGACCGGGCATCACGGTCACCGTCTCGGCGTCGCGGCCCGCCGCGCGGATGCGCCGCTTCACGTCGCCGTAGTAGCTCTGCGCGGCCGTGAGGTCGTAGGCGACGGCGTAGATGCCCTCGGCGCACCGGGCGGCCAGGTCGCGGCCCTGATCGGACGCGCCCGCCTGGAACAGCACGGGATGACCCTGCGGCGAGCGCGGCACGTTCAGCGGACCGTCCACGAGGAAATGCTTGCCCCGATGCTCGACCGGCTTCACCTCGGCCGGGTCCGCGAAGATGCCCTCCCGGTCGAGCACGAGCGCGTCGGGCCCCCACGAATCCCACAGAGCGAGTGCCACGTCGACGAATTCCGCGGCGCGCGAATAGCGCTCGTCGTGCGGCGGCATCTCCTCGAGTCCGTGATTGCGCGCCTCGGCGTCGAACATCGACGTCACCACGTTCCAGCCGGCGCGGCCGCCGCTGATGTGGTCGAGGGATGCCAGCATCCGGGCCGCGTGGAACGGTGTGTAGAACGTGGTGGACACCGTAGTCACCAGCCCGACCCGTTCCGTCGCCCGCGCCATCGCGGACAGCGCGGTGAGCGGTTCGAGGAACCACACGCCTCCGGATGCGGGGTCGCGCACCGAATGCCCGTCGGCGAAGAACACCGCGTCGAGGCAGCCCCGCTCCGCGGTCTGCGCCAGCTCCTCGTAGTAGGTGATGTCGCAGAGTCGCTCCACCTGGGACGACGGGTGCCGCCACGCGGCGCCGTGGTGCCCGCAGCTGAAGAGGAACGCGTTGAAGTGCAGTTGCCGGGCGTCGGTCATGTCAGTCCTTGACCAGTCCGCCGTCGACGACGAGGTTCTGGCCGGTCACCGCACGCGACCACGGGGACGCGAAGAACAGCACCGCGTCGGCGAATTCGTCCGGGGTGGTGACCCGCTGCAGCGGGGTGCTCGCCGCGATGAGGTCGAACACCTCGTCGGGAGTGGCGGCGCTCGCGTCGGTGGTGCGGAGCAGCCCGCCCGACACCATGTTGACGGTGATGCCGTCGGGACCGAGGTCGGCGGCGAGGGTGCGGGTCAGCGACAGCGCCGCGGCCTTGGCGGCCGTGTAGTCGTGGTACGGGACGACGGGGTTCTGGAACAGGTTGGTCCCGATGTTCACGATCCGGCCGAACCCGAGCGAACGCATGCCCGGCAGCGCGGCCTGCGTCGTGTGCAGTGTCGCCTTCACGCTGCCGCGCAGCTGCGAGTCGAAGGACTCCCACGTGATGACGTCCGCCTTGTCGCGTGCGTCGCCGTTGAACGAGAAGTCGGCGAGCGCGTTGTTGATCACCGTGGTCACCGGTGAACCGAAGTGCCCCTCCGCCGCGGAGAACAGCGTCGCCACCTGTCCGGCGTCGGTGACGTCGGCCCCCAACGCGACCGCACGGTCCGCGCCCAGGGAGGCCGCGAGTTCCTCCGCCGCGTCCCGGCTGTTCCGGTAGTTCACGATCACCCGCGCGTTCTGCGCCGCGAACGATCGCACGATGGCGGCGCCGAGGCCCCGCCCACCGCCGGTCACCAGGACGATCTGCTTGTCGAGCTGCATGCTGCCACCTTCCGTTCGGTCGGCGACGAGACATCGGATGAGCGCATACGGCCGTCTCCGCGACATCCCTTCGCCGGCATTACCCAGTTCAGGTTCGACGGGTCTGTTCTCAGCCGCCGGCTCGTCGCCGGGTAGCACCCCGTGTCACTGGCCAACAGTGTAAGCGCAATCACCGAGCGTGTTTCTTGGTTGTGCACAACCAAGTTGTGTGCAACTATTCAGTGGTGACCGACAACCTCGCCCTCGACCGCCAGGTGTGCTTCGCGCTGTACTCAGCTTCCCGGGCCATGACGGCGAGATACCGGTCGATGCTCGACTCGTTGGGAGTGACCTACCCGCAGTACCTCGTGCTGCTGGTGCTCTGGGAGCGGGACGGCCGCGGAGTGCGCGAGATCTGCGACGCCCTCGAACTCGACACCGGCACGCTGTCGCCACTGCTCAAGCGGCTCGAAACGCTGGGCCTGGTCGAACGCCGGCGCTCCTCGGCCGACGAGCGCCGGGTCGGGATTCACCTCACCGACAAGGGCGCGGGTCTCCGCGCCGCCGCGGAGGGCATCCCCACGGAACTCGCTCAGTCGACGGGAATGAACGTCGACGAACTCGTCGCCCTGCGGGACACCCTGTCGCGGCTCACCGAATCACTTCACAGTTTCAACACCCCTACAGGAGAGAAGTAACCATGAAGATCGTCTACACCGCCGAAGCCCTCGCGACCGGAGAAGGCCGCAACGGCCACGCCCGCACGTCCGACGGCCGGCTCGACCTGAACCTCGCCATCCCCACCGAGATGGGCGGGTCCGGCGACGGCACCAACCCCGAGCAGCTGTTCGCCGCCGGATACGCGGCATGCTTCCACTCCGCACTCCAGCTGGTCGCCCGTCGGGCGAAGGCGAACGTCGCCGACTCGGCCGTCGGCGCCCGCGTCGGCATCGGCTCGACGGACGGCGGTGGATTCGGTCTCGCCGTCACCCTCGAGGTCTCCCTCCCCCACCTGCCCCGCGCCGAGGCGCTCGAGCTGACCGAGAAGGCGCACCAGGTGTGCCCCTACTCCAACGCCACCCGCGGCAACATCGACGTCACCCTCGAGGTCACCGAAGACTGAGAAACCCCGACGGGCGTCGGGTCACCCGAACTTGAACTCGACGCCCGTCAGGTCCTCCGACAGAGACCACAACGCCCGCGCGGTGTGCTCGTCTCGCGACTTCTTGTTGGAGCCCACCACCTTCGGGTGGCCACGCTGCTCGAACAGGCCGTCCGGCCCGATGTAGCTGCCGCCGATCACGTCGGGTGCGGTGGCCGCGTACAGCATCGGCAGCGCCCCCATCTCCGCCGACTGCGCGAAGATCCGGTTGCCGACGGCCATCAGCTTGTCCTGCACCGACTCGGTGTGGGCCTGCAGATTGGTCGACGCATAACCGGGGTGCGCGGCCACCGCTTTGACGGAAGATCCCGCCGCGGACAGCCTGCGCTGCAATTCGTACGTGAACAGCAGATTCGCGAGTTTCGACTGCCCGTACGCGCTCCAGCGATTGTACTTGCCGCGTTCCCAGTTGAGGTCGTCGAGGTGAATCGTTCCCGCCTGGTGTGCGGCACTCGACATCGTGGCGACCCGATCGGTGATCTTGTCGAGCAGCAGTCCGGTCAACGCGAAGTGTCCGAGATGATTTGTGCCGATCTGCATTTCGAATCCGTCGGCGGTCTTGCGCTGCGGAACCGCCATTACGCCGGCGTTGTTCACGAGTACGTCGACGGAATCGACGCCGGCGGCGAACTCGCGCACCGAGGCGAGGTCGGACAGATCGAGGCGGCGCACCTCGGCGTTGTCACCGATCGAGCGTGCGACGACCTCCCCCTTGTGGGTGTTGCGACAGGCCAGCACGACGTGCGCCCCCGCCTTGCCCAGAGCCCGCGCGGCCACCTCCCCCAGACCACTGTTGGCGCCCGTGACGACGAACGTGCGGCCGCGCTGATCGACGATGTCCGAAGCTGTCCACTTGCTCATGACGTCAACCCTACGGATCTCGGGTCGTGGCGTGAACCCGTCACCACGCCTGCGCTCCGACCAGCGGCAGATTGAGGAAACTCGGCCGCTCCGGGGACAACGCGACGTGCTGCGGCTTCAGTTGACTGTCGGCCAGCATCGGTCCGAGCGGCAGGTACCGGGGAACGCTGCCCGCGTACACGTCGACGCGCAGCCGGTGCCCCGGTTCGAGGACCGCGTCGGTGGGCACGAAGTTGATGTCCACCGGTGTCACTTCACCCGGAACCAGCGGCTGACGGGCGTCCACCGTCAGATAATGGTGCGGTTCGGTGTAGTCGCCGTTCGCCGACGTGGTGCTCTTCGAATCGTCCACGGCCCGCATGGAAGCGGTGAGAGCGCCATTGGTGAGCGGAGTCGACGTGCCGTCCGGTGCGACGTCGTTGAGCGTCACGGCCCAGAATCCGTCCGGGGCGTCCAGCACGGTCTCGAGGTGCAGATTGACCGGACCCGACAGCTCGGTCGGCTGCGTGACGGGGGCACTGGTGAACGTCAGGCCCTCGGCCTCGGCGAACCGGGAGTCCTTGCTGCACACCGATCCGAAGACGACGGCCGCGCCTGCGGTGCCCTGTGCGCCGTCGCGGGAACAGAGCCCGCGAAGGCCGGGTGCGACGGTGAGCTGTGCCGCGTCGCCAGGTTTCGCCGACACCAGGCTGCCGTCGTGGGTGGCGTGCCCGGCGGTGCCGCTGGGGGCACCCGACAGGTACATCCGCTGGTAGTCGACGCCGGCCCGCGGGAACTGATCGGTGGTGGTCCAGCCGTTGCCCTGCTGATACAGCGTGACCGGGCCGTACTCCTCGATGCCGTTGTCGATGCCCTTCAGCCACTTGTCGAACCAGGCGCGTTCGAGGACGTCGAGTCGCGGCGGCGCACCCTGCGCTCCGAAGCCGCCACCGAACGAGATGTGGTAGGCGTCGCTCATGATCAGCTGCTTCTCGCCGGCAGGCAGCGGGATGTCGTTGTAGACCCGCGGCTCGCTGTTCGCGAAGATGTCGTGCCACGCGCCGTAGAGCATCGTCGGCACCTCGATGTTCGCGGCCTGCGCCTTCCGCTCCTCGTAGAACCGGCCGTCCTGCGCCACCCGCAACGTGTCGGGGTCGAGACCGCTGATGTCCGGCGCGGTCATGGCCTCGATCAGTGCGGGGAACAGCGTCAGCGGATCCCGCAACCGATCCTGCAGCCACTGCTGGTCGAAGCGCCCCTGCGCGATGGCCTGAACGTCGGGAACGAACTTGAGACCGTTGACCAGTGACAGCCACAGCGGCATGAATCCCACGCCGAGACCACCGCCCGTTCCGACGATGTCGCGGAGCAGATCGTTGCCCGGTTCGGTCGGGAAGATCGCCTTCAACGCCGGCGGCTGATGGCCCGCGGCCTGCAGCGAGTTGATTCCCGAGTACGACACCCCCGCCATTCCGACCTTTCCGTCGGACCACCCCTGCTTGCTCATCCAGTCGATGATCTCGACGGAGTCCTGCTGCTCGAGCGGACCGAGCGCCTGCCATTCCCCTTGGGAGAAGCCGGTGCCCCGCGCATCGACCACCACCTGGGTGTACCCATTCCGGACGAGGTCGCGGTTGATGCCGAAGACGCGCATGCCGCCGCCGGTGAGCACCTTCGCCGCTTCACCGACTCCGTCGAACGGTGTTCCGGCGAGATCGAAGGAGTTCACCAGGTCGACGACCGTGTCCTCGAGGCCCGGTACCGCGAACACGGAGTCGACGACGTTGCCGACCAGCTTCGTGTATGGCGTGACGCCCAGAACCGACGGCATCTTGGCGTCGATCGGCTTGCCGGAGGCGTCCGCGGGGCGATAGACGTTGGCCTTCAGCACCGTTCCGTCACTCATGGTGATGGGGACGTCCCAGTCGATCGCGATCAGCGGGTACTCGGGCGGCGCGTCGACCGCGGCGTTCCACGCAGCCCCGGCCGCCCCGCCCGTCGGATCCGCCGACGCCGTCACCGCCGGGGCGACAGCGAGACCCACCGCCATCGCAAGAGCAACTACCACTGCACCCGGACCAAACGCCCGTTGACGCACGATCACCACGAACCCCCGTGAAAATCCTCCGATGACGCGCCTCAGCGGCCATCAGGGTGGCCCGCGTCACAAACTTACCGGATAGTAACCACGAGTCCCCCCGCGGTCAACGGCGGATTTCCGCAGCCTGTCGACTACCGTGACGGGGTGCCCGACGCCCCCCTTCCCGTCCGCGACGGCCTCAACCCGACGCGGCTGAGGATGCCGGACGACGGCTCGTGGCCCACCGTGCTCGAGTACCTGGTCGCGCGTTTTCCGCACGACGAGACCCGCCTCCGCGAGAAGGTCGCGACGGCGGAAGTGGTCGACGAGCGCGGACTGCCGATCACCGAGTCCACCCCGTTCGCGCCCCGCAGATTCGTGTACCTGTACCGGGATCCGCCGGTCGAGAAGCGGGTGCCGTTCGAGATCGAGATCCTGCACCGCGACGAGGATCTCGTCGTCGTGGACAAACCCCACTTCCTGGCCAGCACCCCGCGCGGCGCGTACATCGCGGAGTCGGCGCTGGTCCGGTTGCGCAGGGACCTCGACCTGCCGGAACTGACACCGGCGCACCGGCTCGACCGGTTGACCGCCGGGGTGCTGATCTTCACGGTGCGTCGTGAGGTCCGGCGCGACTACCAGTCGCTGTTCGATCAGCGCCGGGTGGTCAAGGAGTACGAGGCGGTCGCCCGTTACGACCCCGATCTCCCGCTGTCCGCCACCGTCCGCAGTCGAATCGTCAAGGAGCGGGGCGTCTTGAAGGCGTACGAGGTGGAGGGTCCAGCCAACAGCGAGAGCCGCATCGAACTCCTCGAGGTTCACGGCGACGCGGCCCGGTACCGGTTGCTGCCGCACACCGGCAAGACGCACCAGTTGCGGTTGCACATGAGTTCGCTCGGCATCCCGATCCACGGCGACAACTTCTATCCCGACTTCTACGACGTTGCCGCCGACGACTATTCGACGCCGCTGCGACTGCTGGCCCGGTCCGTCGACTTCGTCGACCCGATCTCGGGCGACCGTCGCCGCTTCACGAGCCGGCGCACTCTCGACTGGCCGGGCTGACCTCGCGTTCTTTCCCTCACCGCGGTCAGGCGGAAGGATGGTGACATGAGTAGTGCGACGTCCGTCTCCGAAGTGGAACGCAAGTACGAAGCGACATCCGAGCAGCAACTCCCGGCCCTCTCGGGGCTTCCGGGCGTCGACGGTGAACCGCGACGCGACACCGTCCAGCTGTCCGCCCTGTATTACGACACGGGCGAACTGCTGCTGCTCCGCGCCGGAATCACCCTCCGCCGCCGGGAAGGCGGCGACGACGCCGGCTGGCACCTGAAGATCCCGGCAGGAGCGGACGAGCGGACCGAGCTGCAACTGGCGCCCGACGCCGAGTACCCCGAGACGGAGGTGCCCCGGGAATTCACGGAATTGCTCACGGCCGTCACCCGCGGCGCCGCCCTGAACCCGGTCGCGCTCATCAGCACCGACCGCGAGCGGCAGCGGCTCGTGGACGCGGCGGGGACGACGCTCGCCGAGGTCGTTTCGGACGTCGTGATCGCTGCCGTCCCCGAGACGGGAACCGGATCCGACGAGCGGGTGTGGCGCGAGATCGAAGTGGAGCTCGCGGCCGGCGACCGAAACCTGTTCGACGCCATCGACTCCCGGCTGACCGATGCCGGAATCACCCGATCGGACGCGCCGTCGAAGTTGCGGCGGGCGCTCGGCGATGCGGTGACCGGCACCCCGCGCCCCGCGCGCAGGAAGAAGGGCTCCGCTCCGCGGACGCTGCTGCTGGAGTACCTGGCGGCGCAGAAGGATTCTCTCGTGACGGCCGACCTCGGCGTGCGGCGCGACCTCGAGGAGTCCGTCCACGACCTCCGGGTCTCGGCCCGGCGCATCCGGAGTGTCCTGCAGGTGTACGGGTCCAGCCTGCGCGACCAGGAAACCGTCGACGAGTTGATCGTCGAACTCCGCTGGGTCGGTCAGGCCCTCAGCGCGGCGCGGGACACCGAGGTGCAGTGGAGCCGGCTCGTGGATCGGCTGGGTGGCGCCGAGGAAATACCCGACCGCGAGGTCGTGCGGGCGCGCCTCGACGAGTACTTCTCGGGACTCGCCGCGACGGCCCGGCCCGCAGCACTGGCCGCCCTGAACTCCCAGCGCTACCTCGACCTGCTCGCCGGGCTCGACACGTTCCTCGCCGCCGTCGAGTCGTCCGGGGGCGGCGGCCCGTCGAAGAAGGCCGTAGCGAAGTCCTTGCGCACCTTGTCGAAGTCCGTCCGTAAGCGCGTGCGGACGGCGGCGGCCGCGACCACCCGGGGCGAGCGCGATGAACTGACACACCGAGCGCGTAAGCGCGCCAAGCGAATGCGCTATGCAATCGAGTCGACGCGGTCGCTGGCACCGAAGGCCTCCGACCGCGCTCAGACGAAGTTCAAGGGCTTTCAGGACGTGCTCGGCGAGTACCAGGACGCCGTCATCGCGCGGGACCACATCCTCGCGATGGTCGCGGAGGATCAGCACTCCGCCGAGTCGAGCCTCGGCCTCGGCATGCTGCTGCAGCGCGAATTGGATCGCGGCGACACCCTGGCTCCGCAAGTGAAACCCGAGTCGAAGACCGCGCGGAAGGCGGCCCGAAAAGTCTGGAAGTAGGGCACAGTCGGGGAGTACCCACCAGCGTGAGCGAAGGGAGCCAGACGTGAGCACACCCGCCAGTCATTCCGTCGTCGTCGGCCTGGACGGATCCGACGCCTCCACCGCTGCCGCCCTGTGGGGCGCCGCAGTCGCGTCGAAGTGGGGTGCCACGCTGTCGCTCGTGCACGCGCTGCCGCAGGACGGCCCGCTGTACAGCCCCGCCGCGATCATGCTGGAATCACAGTTCCTCAGTCAGCTGCGCGAGGACGGCGAGGCCATCATCGGGACGGCGAAGAGGGTGCTGGGACCGAAGTTCCCCGGTCTCGAAATCGAGACGACCATCAGTCCCGGTCCCGCGGGCACTGCACTGCTCGAGGCCGCCGACTGGGCCCGGCTGATCGTGCTCGGATCCACAGGAACGGGAGCGATCCGTTCGGTGCTGCTCGGCTCGACGGCGCTGCACGTCGCCAACCGCGCACCCTGCCCGGTGATCGTTCTCCGGGGTGAGGTCACCACACCGGACCAGCGTCCGGTGGTGGTCGGGGTCGACGGAAGCGACCTCAGCCGCGAAGCCGTGGGCCACGCATTCGAGTTCGCGTCGTTCTTCGAGGCGCCGCTGAGCGCCGTCCACACGTGGCAGGGCTCCCCCAGGCTCGGCGCAGGCGGCACCGGCATGCTCGTCGACTGGGACGCCGTGAAGCAGGAAGAGGAGGCACTGCTCTCCGAGGGCCTCGCGGGCGAGTCGGAACAATACCCGGACGTGTCGGTGACGAGGGTGGCCGAGCAGGGCGCCGCAGCCGACGTCATCCTGCGGCATGCGGGGGACGCCCAGCTGATCGTCGTCGGCAGCCACGGCCGGGGACCGCTGCTCGGCGCGCTGATGGGCTCGACGAGCCAGAATCTGCTCCACCACGCGACGTGTCCGGTCATGATCTGCCGGAGCGAGTGACGGCCGTCCGGCTAGGCGATGCTCGTCCCCACCAGCTGGCCGATTCCGTAGGTGACGATCATCGCGAGGGCTCCACCCAGCACGACGCGGAGCACTGCCCGGGTCCGCTTTGCGCCGCCGAGAGCCGCGCTGACGGTGCCCGTGAGCGCCAGCGCGACCAGCACGGCGACGAACGCCACCGGAATGCGCAGGTGCACAGGCGGTAGGAGGATCGCCAGCAGCGGGACGAGTGCGCCGAGCGTGAAGGACAGCGCCGAGGATCCCGCGGCCTGCCAGGGGTCGGTCAGATCGTCCGGGTCAATGCCCAGTTCCACGTCCACGTGAGCGGCGAAGGCATCGTGATCGGTGAGTTCGCGTGCCACCGTCCGGGCAGTCTCGGAACTCAGCCCCTTGGCCTCGTACATCGCGGCGAGTTCCTCGAACTCGGCGTCGGGGGTCTCGGTGAGTTCGCGACGTTCCTTCGACAGCAGCGCGCGTTCGGTGTCGCGCTGGGTGCTCACCGAGACGTACTCGCCCAGGGCCATCGACACCGCCCCGGCCGCGAGACCCGCGAATCCGGCGGTGAAGATCGCCGACCGCTCGGTGGTGGCTGCGGCCACCCCGACCACCAGACCGGCGGTCGACACGATGCCGTCATTGGCACCGAGAACACCGGCCCGCAACCAGTTGAGGCGGCTCGCCAGACTAGGTGCGTGCGGCTCGTCCGGATGCCGCGAGGGCTCGGCCCGCTCGGCGTTCTCAGCTGACATGCGTTCAGGCTAAGACGAAAAGGCCTGGTCGGATAGCCAGGCTAGGCTGCGCTCGGCTGGGGTGAGCCGTTCCCCACCACCGAAACCAAGCAGTTGCTAGGTTAGGGGCGCTCTTTCCACACACGCTTGGAGTTCCTCATGGCGACACCCGCCACCAGCACACCCCGACGTCGCTGCGCCGCACTGGTCACGGGCGGCACCGGCGGCATCGGCTCCGCCATCGCACGGCAACTCGCGACCCTCGGCCACGACGTGGCCATCACCTACCGATCCAATGCCGACGTCGCCGCAGACCTCGTCGGCGAACTGGAAGGCCGGGGCGTCGGAGCGCAGGCCTTCTCCGCCGACCTCACCGACCAACCCCGCGTCGCGAGTGTCGTGAAGCAGACCGTCGAGCACTTCGGCGGCCTCGGTGTCCTCGTTCACGCCGCGGGACCGCACATTCCGATGATCCACCTGTCCGAGGTCGCTCCCCGGGACTACGCCGAGCACCTCGAACAGGAGGCCGTCGCCTTCTTCACCGTCGTCAAGGCCGCCCTGCCCGCGCTGCGGGAGGCGTCCGGTTCCGTCGTCGCGGTCACGACCGCGGCCACCAGCCGATTCCCGGTGCGCGACGGACTGTCACCGGGCACCAAGGGCGCGATCGAACAGCTGGTCAAGGGATTCGCCGCCGAGGAGGGCCGCTACGGTGTCCGCTTCAACTCGGTCGGCCCGGGAATGCTCACCGACGGCATGGCCGAGCGGCTGATCAACTCCGAAGAACTCGATCAACGCGCACTCGACGCCGCCATGAGCCGGATACCGTTACGCCGGTTCGGCACCGCCGCCGACGTCGCCGAGGCGGTCTGTTTCCTCGCGAGCGACCGGGCCGGATTCGTCACCGGACAGAAGCTCGACGTCGACGGCGGATACACGGTGTGATCACCGGCCATGTGTAATGGATGCGTATGACTGATGCCGAAGACACTCGCCCGACGCCCCGCAGGCGTCGTGTCGAATGGGTGATCGGCGGACTGCTCGTCGTCGTGCTCGCGGTGGAGATCGTCCTCATCTGGCCGGACCTCGCGGAGAGCGTTGAGAACCTCGGCGACCTCGAATGGGGGTGGGTGGCCGCGGCCGTCGTGGCGTCGCTGGCGTCGATGTCGAGTTTCGCCCGGGTCCAGCGCTGCCTGCTGGGGGTCGCGGACGTGCACGTCAAACAGCGACAGTCCCTCGCGGTGACGTTCGCCTCCAATTCGATGAGCGTGACACTGCCGGGCGGTCCGGTCCTGGCGACGACGTTCACATACCGGCAGACGCGCCTCTGGGGTGCGTCACCGGTGGTCGCGACGTGGCAACTGGTGATGGCCGGCGTCCTCCAGGCGATCGGCCTGGCGCTCGTCGGACTGGCGGGCGCACTGCTCGTCGGGGCCAAGACCAACCCGTTCTCGCTGATCTTCACGTTCGGCGGCCTGTGCGCCTTCCTGGTCGTGGCCCAGTACGCCGCTTCGCGACCCGATGCCCTCGAAGGTGTCGGCATCACCGCGCTGCGCGGATTCAACGCGATTCGAAAGAAGCCTCCGCTGACCGGTGTCCGTCAGTGGAAGCACATCGTGAACCAGATGAGCGCCGTCCGGATGGATCGCCGCGACACGGCCCGCGCGTTCGGGTGGTCGCTGTTCAACTGGATCGCCGACGCCTCGTGCCTCGCCTTCGCGTGCTTCGCGGTCGGCGCCCATCCCGGGTTCGCCGGACTCGCCGTCGCGTACGCGGCAGGGAACGCCGCGGGTTCGGCCATCCCGCTCCTGCCCGCAGGGCTCGGTGTCATGGACGCCGTGCTCGTCCCCGCGCTGACCGCCAGCGGAATGACCGGCGCCGAAGCGGTGTCCGCGATCGTCGTCTACCGGCTGGTCAGCTTCCTGCTCATGGCCGCCATCGGCTGGATCGTCTTCGCGGCACGCTTCCGGGGCGCGCAGCAGCAGGGCGAGGAGGGCCCCGACCTCGAACCGCTGTGGCGTCGCGGCACGTGAAAACCTCCCACTGAGAGAGAAACCCGGGCCGAGGCGGCCGACGACGGTCCTACGGTCGAGCCGTGACGGAACCGGAAACACGTGAAAAGCAGGTTGTCGTCGTCACCGGCGCGGCCTCGGGAATCGGAGCCGGGATAGCCCGGCACGCGCTCGCCCGCGGTATGGCCGTGGTCCTCGCCGATATCGACACGGCCGCACTGGACCGGCTGGCCGCCGACCTGGGCGAAGCCGCCCTCACGTACGCAACGGACGTCGCCGACTCCGGATCCGTCCACGCCCTGGCCGATCTCGCGTTCGACTCGTTCGGCCGGGTCGACCTGCTCTTCAACAACGCCGGAATCATGCGCGCCGGATTCCTGTGGCAACTCGGCGAATCCGATTGGGACGCCGCCCTCGGTGTCAACGTGAAGGGTGTCGTCAACGGGATCCGGGCGTTCGTTCCGCGCATGATCGACCAGGGCGGCGGCCGCGTCGTCAACACGGCGTCGGTCGGCGGATTCGCGCCCGGTCCGATGATGTCGCCGTACAGCGCATCGAAGTTCGCGGTCGTCGCGATCACCGAGTGCCTGCAGATGGAGTTGAGCATGGCCGGCGCCCCGGTGTCCGCGAGCGTGCTCGCGCCGGGGCCCGTCGTCACGTCCGTCTTCGACAACCCGTTCGGGGCGGTCTCCCATCCGGCCGTCGATCGGATGGTAGCGCAGATGCGCGAACTGCTCGACACCGATGGACTCGACGCAGACACGTTCGCCGAGTTGGTCTTCGCCGGCATCGACCGGGGCGACTTCTGGCTCGCACCGCAGGGTGAGCACCTCGACAGCATGGTGCGCCAGCACACCGCCACCATCCTCGAGCGGCGAAAGCCGGTGGTCCGGCAGTCGTTTCGCTGAGTGCGGCCCGCCGAGTTCCTCCCGGCGAGTGGGACATTCGACGGACATCGACCGTTAGTTCTGCTACCTTTTGCCGAACCAAGCACTTGCTTGCTTACGTCAAAGGGGCGCCCATGCGAATTCGATCCTCAGCTCTCACTGCGGCGCTCGCCGTCACCGCACTCGCGCTCGCCGGCTGTTCCGGCGCGGGCGCCGACGACGCCGACGCCGCCGGCGGCCCGTATCGGGTGCTCGTGACCGGCGGAATCAGCGGGCAGGGCGCGCTCGCCGCGAATGCTCAGACGTCCGTGCTCGCAGCGAAAGCAAGCGCCGAGGCGGTGAACAGGGTCGGCGGCGTCGGCGGACGCCAAGTGGAGATCACCGTTGTCGACGACGCGGGCGACGCCACCACGGCCGTGTCCAAGCTGCGGGAGGCCATCGCGTCGGGAAGAAGCCCGACCTCTTTCTCAACTCCGGCCCGTCGACCATCACCACCGCGACACTGCCGATCCTCGCGCAGAACAAGATCCTCTCGTTCAACATCGGGCCCACCGAGGATTCGGCGAATCCGGAGAAATACCCGCTCAACTTCGACCTCGCGTCGGGACCGGCCGAAAACGCCGAGACCATCGCGCGATACATCAAGGGCAAGGGATACCAGTCCGTCGGCGTCGTCCACGGGAGCAGCGCTTACGGTGAAGTGTTCGGACAGGCGATGGAAGACGCGCTGAGCGGCGAAGGAGTGAGCAGCACCGGATCCGAGGAATACGACACCGCAGCACTCGACATGACGGCGCAGCTGCAATCGCTGAAGAACCGCGGCACGCAGGCGCTCGTCGTGGACGCCTACGGGGCACCACTCGGATATCTTCTCGCGAGCCTTCAGCGGCTCGACTGGAACATTCCGCTCGTCGGAAACACCTCGGTCGCGGGAACGTCACTGGTCTCGAAGGCTGCACCGGAAGGTGTGCTCGGCACTCCGGCAACGGCGAATCTGGTCATGCACGCCCTCTCGAGCACGGTCTTCGACGCTGACGACACCGCTGTCAACACCATGGTCGACAACATGAAGGCCATGGGCGACATCCCGTCGACGCTGATCCTCGCGGACAACTACGACGCACTGCCCCTCGTCGTGGCCGCCGCGAACAAGGCCGGATCCTCGTCCGACCCCGAAGCCCTCGCCGATGCGCTCGAGAACCAGGAAGTCCTCGACAGCGCCGAGACCGCGTTTTCGCCGTCCTATCACTTCTCGGCAGACTCGCACGCGTCGAAACCGGGAGACGAAGCGTACAAGTTCGTGCCGCCGAGCCCACTCCTCAACGGCCAGTACGGAAACCCGAGCGCGTGACACTCGACCACAGGAGATTCCGGTGACCATAGTCTGGTCGGGCCTCGCGCTGGGGGCGGTCTACACGCTCGTAGCGATCGGCTACAACATCGTCTTCATCTCGTCCCACACGTTCAACTTCGCTCAGGCCCAGCTGATGATGGTCGGAACCTTCGTCGCCTACACCGGACTGGTCACCCTGAAGTTGCCGATCCTCGTCGTTGCGGTGACAGCGACGGTGGCGGTGACGATCCTGGCCGGCATCGAGGAGATCGTCGCAGTCCGGCCGGTCCGTGATCGCCAGAATCAGCTCGTCACCACGCTCGGCGCCGCGACACTGATCAACGGTGCGACGCAGCTGATCTGGGGAAGCGAACCGCTCACCGTCCCGTTCTTCGGTTCGAACGATCCGATCACGGTCCTCGGTGGCCGCACGTATCCGGTCGAGATCGTGCTGCTGATTCTGGCGATCGTGCTGGTGGTCGTCCTCGGCCGGGTCCTGACCCGGACCGTGACAGGTCTCGCCCTCCTAGGCATCTCCGAGGACCGCGAAGCCGCCCAGCTGCGTGGTGTCAACGTCCGGGCGCTCGCTCTCGGTGCGTTCGCCTTTTCGGGCGCGCTCGCCGGATTCCTCGGGCTCTTCGTGGGTCCCAAGACGTTCGCGGTGGCCACCCTGGGTTCGGCGCTGGCCATCAAGGGCTTCGTCGCATTGGCGATCGGCGGGTTCGGCTCGCTCCCCGGCGCACTGGTCGGTGGTCTGACCGTCGGTCTCGTCGAGTCGTTCGCCGCTCTCGAGCTGGGTAGCCAGTACAGCAACATCGCGGTCTTCGTGGTCCTCATCGCGATCCTCATGGTGCGTCCGGCCGGACTGTTCGGCCGGGTGCGGGAACGGGTGGTGTAAACAATGTCCCTGTGGCGCCTGATTCGATCGGTCCCGAGTTGGCTCTTTCCGCTCGCCGTCGGCCTCCTCGTGCTGTTCCTGCCGGAGTTCGGTCTCGACTTCGCGCTGTCCCGCCAGGTGCAACTCGCCTGCATCCTCGCGCTGGTCGTCAGCGGACTCAACCTCAGTCTCGGCTATGCGGGTGAACTGGCACTCGGCCAGGCCGCAATGTACGCGGCCGGGGCGTACACCGCAGCGCTCATGTCGATCGCCGGTTACACCGACATCGTGCTGCAGTTGATCACCTCGGGTCTGGTCGCGCTCGTAGTCGGTATCGTCACCGGAATCCCGGGATTGCGGCTCGGCAGTTGGTCATTGGCGATGACCTCGTTCTTCCTCGTCCTCCTCGTACCGGACATCATCGCCGTCTTCGGGGACGCCACCGGAGGCCGGAACGGACTCAGCGGGATCGAACCGGCGACCCTGTTCGGTGAAGTAGTGGACGCCGACCGGTTCTACATGGTCGTCGTCATCGTCGCGATCCTCTGGTTCGCGGTCATGCGCAACCTGGTCGTCTCCCGGCACGGTATCGCGTTCCGCACACTGAAACAGAGCCCGGTACTGGCCTCCTCGGTGGGCATCTCGGTGTTCCGGATGAAGCTTCTCGGTTATGCGATCGGCGCATTCCCGGCCGGCCTCGCAGGCGCATTGTTCGCGAACATCGACATGTACGTCTCACCCGAGGCGTTCGGATTCACCTTCGCGACAGCAGTTCTGGCGGCGTGCATCCTCGGCGGCGCGACGAGTGTCTACGGCGCGGCGGTCGGGGCAGCGATCATGCAACTCGGACCGAACCAATCGTCCGAGTTCCAGCAGTACGCCCTGGTCTTCTACGGTGGGTTCCTGATTCTCGGCGGCGTCCTCCTCAGTGGTGGCCTCGCGAAGGTCGCCAAGCAGGCCGCGGCACGGTTGGACCGGGCGGCAGGCCTGACCGGCAGTAGAACAGGAACCCACCCCAGGGACACGAACCGATCCGCGATGGCCCCGATGTCGGGTCAGACGCTCGTGGTCGAGGGCATCTCGAAGGCATTCGGCGGCAACCAGGCACTCGACAACGCGTCGCTGCGCGCCGAACCGGGCGACATCACCGCACTGATCGGACCGAACGGCTCGGGGAAGACCACGATGCTGAACATGATCTGCGGGTTCTACCGTCCCGACAGCGGGCGAATCCTGATCGGTGACAACGAGGTCCAGGGCAGGGCGCCGGAACAGGTCGCCAGATGCGGTGTGGCACGAACCTTCCAGACACCCGACATCCCCGACGGCGTCACGGTTCTCGAGGCCGTGGCCTCGGGTCGATACAGCACCGATCGAGTATCGATGCTCTCGACCGTGTTGCGGCTTCCCCGCCACCACAAGGTCCGCGTCGACGACATCGCCACGGCGGAACGCGCACTCGACATCGTGGGACTGTCGCATCTCCGCGACGAGACCGCTACCGCACTCCCCCTCGGAATGCGGAGGCTTCTCGAGGTCGCCCGGTCGGTCGTCGCCGAGCCACGGCTACTTCTGCTCGACGAGGTGGCGTCCGGCCTCGACGAGGACGAAGTGGCACGGCTCGCCGACCTGATCCGGCAACTCAGCGATGCCGGATGCACGATCGTGCTGGTCGAGCACAACTTCCGCTTGGTACTGGAACTCGCCGACACCATCGTCGTACTCGCCCAGGGACACGTGATCGCGGCGGGTGCGCCGTCCGAGATCGAACACAACCCTCGCGTACTCAGCGAATACCTCGACGTAGTCGCCGAAGACACGGAACTGGCCGGAGAGGCGACCTCATGACCGAACAGACGACGAAGCCCCTCCTGAGTCTGCGGAATGTGCAGTCCGGCTACGGCGACCTCCGGGTGGTGTGGGACGTCTCGCTCGACGTGTGGCCCGGCAAGGTCACCGCACTGCTCGGGCGGAACGGCGCGGGGAAGACCAGCACCCTGCGTGCCATCTCGGGACTGAACAAGGTTTCCGGCGGGACGATCGAGTTCGACGGCCGCAACATCGCGAAGGTGGCGCCGCACCGGCGGGTCCGCCAGGGAATGGCGTACGTGCAGGAGGGAAAGAGGGTCTTCCACCGGCAGACCGTGGAACAGAACCTGATTCTCGGCGGGTACGTCCGCAAGATGAGACGGTCGGGCGTGCGCGAGGAGGTGGCGCGTATCTACGACTTGTTCCCCGTCCTCGGCCGGAAACGTGGACTGCTCGCGGGGGCGATGTCCGGCGGGCAGCAGCAGATGCTGGCAATCGGGCAGGCGCTGATGGCCGAACCCACACTGCTCCTGCTCGACGAACCTTCCGGCGGACTGGCGCCCGTGATCGTCAACGAAGTACTGGAACGCGTGACCGTCCTCAAGGAAGCGGGGCTGGCGGTGCTCCTCGTCGAGCAGGCTGTCGACGCTGCGATGAGCGTGGCCGACCACGTGACCGTCCTCGACGTCGGACGCGTCGTCATGGATGCGGACGCGAGCGAGATCGATGACAGGGCGGTGATTCGCGACGCCTACTTCGGACGCGTCGGCTGAAAAACTAGCCGCCGAGGCGCCGGAACACGAGACGGACCGCGAGCCCGAGATGAGCCATCACCTCGTCCACCGAGATGCGGCCGGCCACCCAGGACACCAGGCTCGACATCCAGACGTCGCCGATCACGCGGATGGCGTTCAACTGGTCGTCGGAGATCTGCTCGACGCCGATGGTCTTGGCGAACATCTCGGTCATCAGGGCGCCGAACGCATCCAGCTCGGCCGAAGCCGACGCGTCCGCGAACATGAACGCGCGCACCAGGGCCTCGTAGCGCGGCCGGTCCTTCTCGAGGACTTCCGTGTTCTTCCGGAGGACGAACAGGATCCGCTCCGACGGCGTGTCCCCCGGGATCGCGACGTTCTCGAACCGGGACCGCATTCCCTCGAACACCATCAGCAGGCCCATCACCAGCATGTGGTTCTTCGACGGGAAGTAGCGGTACACGGTGCCCAGCGCGACGCCCGCCCGATCGGCGATGGCCCGCATCTGCACGGCGTCGTACCCGCCCTCGGAGGCGAGTTCCATCGCCGCGGCGACGATCCGCTGGTAACGCTCCCGCTGCGGGGCCTTGGCCCCACGCGAGGGCAGCTGCCCGTTGCGAAGCAACGACAGTAGCCCGTCGCGGCCCGCCGTCAGCGGCTCTTCAGCACTGCTCATGGACGTCAGCCTAGCGACAGTCACCTCGGGGTCGTCCGGCGACGGCACCGGTTCCGGTCGTCACGATGTCCGGATCGGTTGGGCCTCCCCCGGATAGACTCCACCTCGACCGCCGGAGGTTTCCCGTGCCCAGAGTTCATGTCGGACCCGAGGATCGTGTGATCCGGCTGAGCGACGGACGCCTGATGGGTTTCGCGGAGTACGGCGATCCCGGCGGTTTCACCGTCGTGAACGCCCACGGCGGACTCGCCGGCCGCCTCGACGTCGCGGCCGCCGACCGGAGCGCTCGCGACGCCGGCATCCGCCTCCTGTCCCCCGACCGACCAGGGATCGGACTGTCGGATCCGCAGCCGGGCCGGACGGTCCTCGACTGGGCCCGGGACGTCGAAGACCTCGTGAATCACCTCGGCGTCGGCCGTTTCGGTGTCATGGGGTGGTCGATGGGCGGACAGTACGCGCTCGCGGTCGGTGCCGGGGTCGCGTCGCGCGTGACGAGTGTCGCGGTGATCGCCGGGGCCCTGCCCCTCACCGAACCCGGGGTGTTCGCCCAGCTTCCCGCCGGGGACCGCGCCTTCACCCGGCTGTCCCAGCGCGCTCCGCTGGTGGCGCGGATCTGCTTTCGCGTCATGGGCGCCGTCGCGCTGCGTGCGCCCGTGCTGTTCCGGCGACTCGGCGCCCGCGACCTCGGCGCCGCCGACGCAGCCGTTCTCCGCTCCGAGCCCGTCCGGAACTTCTCGCTGATGTCCGGCGAGGCTCTCCGGACGGCGCCCGGGATGGTGGAGGACTACCGGGCGTGGATGCGGCCGTGGGGGTTCGCGCCCGAGGATCTGACCGTGCCGGTCGATGTCTGGGGTGGAAGCGAGGACGAACTCGTGCCCACGCACTGGCCGCCCGAACTCGCCCGCCGGATTCCCGGCGCCACGCTGAACATCCGCACCGGTGGTCATTTCATGGCTCACCTGCACTACCGCGAGATCTTCGACACCCTGCGGCGGCGCTCGGAGGTCTAGTTCGCCGCCGCCAGCTTGTCGAGCCATTCCCGCATCAGGAGCAGCTCGCCGGCGCTCAACCCGGACCGCCCCGGGTCGGCGTCGAGGGCGTGCGCGAGCGCGCTCGCCTTCTCGACTACCTCCCGCGAGGCTTCCGACCGCACAGCGTCGGGTGCCGGCCGGATCAGCCCGGCGATCACGTTGTCGCGCAGTTCCCGTGACAGGGAGAGGTCGGCTCCGCCCTCCGGCTGAGCGATGAGGTGCAGGGTCATGCCGACGTTCGCCGCCACGAATTGTCCGGCGGCGACGGCCGGCGTCACCCGCAGCCGTCCCTGCCGCGCGATCTCGGTCAGCAACTCGAGGAGCTTCGTCTCGGCGACGGAGGTCACCGCGCACGGCTCGCCCGGGGCGATCCGGCCGTACAGCAGGACGTAGAACGAGGGATTGTCGAGCCCGTAGCGGACGTGATCGTCCCAGCCGTGCCGCAGGTCGTCGACCGGGTCGTCCCCTCGCCGATTCGTGGCCCGGACGTACTGCCCGAACCCGTACTCCACGACCGCGTCGAACAGGCCCTGCTTGCTGCCGAAGTGGTGGTACAGCGTCGGGGCCTGCACGCCGGCGAGATCGCAGACGGCGCGGGTGGACACGGGTTTGCCCTTGGCCTCGTCGAGCAGTTGGGCCGCCGCCTCCAGCAGACGGTCGCGGGCCTTACCAGCCACACTCTTCTCTGTCACACCGCTATGCTACTTCTATAGCGTTGCTATACACGCGGAACTGCTGCAGGCAGGGACAGGGAGAACACAATGAACACCACCACGACACCCGAGGTCGTCACGCGCTACTTTCGGGCAGCCGACGCAGGCGACCTCGACGCGCTCGCAGCGTGCTTCACCGAGCACGGGGCCGTGACCGACGAAGGCCGGACCGTCCGCGGGCGCGACGGCATCCGGCAATGGCGCAGGGACCTCGAATCGAAGTACACCTACACGGTCGAGGTGACCGGAACGGAGACGGTCGCCGAGGACAGCTACGTGATCACCACCACGGTGGAAGGAAATTTCCCGGGAAGCCCGGTGGAATTGAAGTACGAGTTCGTTCTCAGCGACGGCCTCGTCGACACACTGCGGATCGCCCCGTAGCCGCACAGGAGAACGAAAAAACTCCGCTGTCGACGTTCTCGACAACGGAGCTTCGGTGAATCGTGGTGGCCAGGGCCGGGATCGAACCGGCGACCTTCCGCTTTTCAGGCGGACGCTCGTACCAACTGAGCTACCTGGCCGGACGGCACCCGAACCGAATGCCTATCGCATTGTGTTGCCGATACTCGGTATCGGCAACACACTTGCGACCCTGACGGGACTCGAACCCGCGACCTCCGCCGTGACAGGGCGGCGCGCTAACCAACTGCGCCACAGGGCCTTGCTTTGTCCTGCTGTGCTTTACAAGTGTAAAGCGTTACTGCGTGTCACTTTTACTGCCGTCGAACCATACCTCATGCTCGACACCGGTCAAACGTACCCCCTACGGGATTCGAACCCGCGCTACCGCCTTGAAAGGGCGGCGTCCTAGGCCGCTAGACGAAGGGGGCCCGCCGGATTTCTCCGAACCAGTACCTCAACGGCGTTCCGTTGGGAGCTTGGATAGCTTAGGACACGGATCGAGAATTTCCCAAATCGCCAGGTCAGACTACGAATCGGGCAGTTCCGAACCGGAATCCGGCCATCCTTCCCTCGCAAACTTCTCCAACCATTCGGGTGAAGCCATCGCAGCGAGGATCACTTCGAGCGATTCCGCGAATCGCTCGCCGAGGTCACCCTCCAGTGCCGTCATGTCGGACATGTACCGCTGGCCGGCGAGAGACGCCGCCAGGACCCGGGTGAACTTCTCGGGGTCGGCGCCGGCGCGCAGCAGACCGTCGCGCTGAGCGCGGATCGCGAACTCGTGCGCGGTGCGCCCCCACACCTGCGAGCCGCCGGACTGCACGTCCGGATAGAACTCGGGTTCGACGATCAGCCGGAATTCGGCCCGCACGATGACGCTCGAATGGAAGAGCTTCGCCAGGTCGATGACGAAACCGTGGAGGGCTTCGAACGGCCCGATGTCCGTGCGACCGGTCCACCTGTCGGTCAGGGCGGTGAATTGCTCCACTCCAGATTGAAGGACGGCACGGGCGAGCTCTTCCTTCGATTGGAAGTGGAAGTACATCGCCCCTTTGGTGGCGTTCGAGCCCTCGAGGATCGTGTTGACCGACGCCGCCGCATAGCCGCGCTTCGCGAACTCGATGGCGGCCGACTCCACCAGCGCAGCGCGAGTACGTCGCGCACGCTCCTGCTGACGTGCCATGACGGTGAATCCCTCTCCCAGATGTAGTAACCCCACTTTTCGCCCTGCCGGGACGAGCGTGGAGTCATACATAACAGTATCCCCGTTTTGAAAAAACCGACACAGCAGTCCGTAGATCATGGAAACTTCTCAGAAACCAACTTGAAGACCTTTATGGAGTTGAAACCGGACCGCTGCCGAAAACACACCAAGTGGTATAATTTGGGTCGGCTCGGGTGCGCTGCAGGGGGTGCGCACCCGAGCCGACCCTTTTCACCCCCACGCGGCGCGCCGTGCCGGGGGTCCTGCTTTCTCGGTCACTGTCCGCGCACTAGACTCTGGCCCCGCGCCCCTATAGCTCAGTTGGTAGAGCTACGGACTTTTAATCCGCAGGTCGTAGGTTCGAGCCCTACTGGGGGCACTCTCCCCTTACTCGGCACCATGCCGGGTAGGGGGAACGAGCACTCACTCGCGGCCCGGCGCTTCCTCCGCGGCAGGCACCCGGATCAGACGACGAACCGCCTCGACAGCGGTCTGCCGGCGCTGTGCCACCGTCCGCTCACCCGACTTTCCCCCCGCCGCCTTGCGTCCGCTACGGGCGGTCGCCAGCGACAAGGCGATGTCGGTGATCACGAGCAGCAGCTCGCCCGCGTTCCACGACGGATCGACGAAACCCGCCTGCTGCCCTCTCCGAATCTCGTCGATCTTGGGCCGCAGGGCGAGGATCCGCGCGTCGCTGCCGGCGATCTGCTCGCGCATCTCGAGGTCGGCCCACTTCTGAAGCGTCGCGTTCTCGGGGTGCGCCACGTAGTCGTCGAACAACCGGCCCGCGTAGCCCGGCAGATCGTCACCCCGCAGCGCCGTCTGTTCCGTCGTCTCGGCGATCCATTGCTCGATGACGGCGTCGAACAGCGCTTCCTTGCTGTCGAAGTACGCATACAGACGGTCCTTGCTCGCTCGGGCCGTCTCTGCGATGCGGTTGATCCGGGCTCCGGCGACTCCGTGGCGGGCGAACTCTTCCTTGGCCGCGGCGAGGATCCGTTCTCGCGTGGCTTCTCCCGCAGTTCGCATTCCGACATCCTAAATTGCCCGTTGCCGAACCATCTGGTTCGGCGTAGCGTGCGCAGTTGACGAACAGTTTGGTTCGTAAACCTCGCGACTCCTCACCCCAAGGACCGTTTCCATGGACATCGATCAGGCCCGCAGCACGTTCCACGAGCTCCGGGGGCGCGAGAGCGGCGTCTCCCCCGACGAACTCGACGCCGTGTGGGCGGCGCTCGACACCGTCAGGGCCGAAGACATCCTCGGCAGCTGGAAGGGCGACGACTTCGCCACCGGACACCGCCTGCACGAGAAACTGTTCGCGAGCCGCTGGCACGGAAAGACGTTCCACTCCCTCGAGGATGCGAAGCCGTTGATCTGCCGCGACGCGGACGGCAACCTCTATTCCGACGTCAAGGGCGGCAACGGCGAAGCCAGCCTGTGGAACATCGAGTTCCGGGGAGAGGTCACCGCGACCATGGTGTACGACGGCGCACCCATCTTCGATCACTTCAAGAAGGTGAACGACTCCACTCTCATGGGCATCATGAACGGTAAGTCCGCACTGGTCCTCGACGGCGGTCGGCACTACTACTTCCTGCTCGAAAGAGACTGAGTTCCAATGCAGGTCACCGCAGCCGTCTCACGCGGACCCGATTCTCCGTTCACGCTGGAGACGGTCGAACTCGACGAGCCCCGCGCGGACGAGGTACTGGTGCGCATCGTCGCCACCGGCCTGTGCCACACGGACCTCTTCACCAAGGCGGCCCTCCCTCATGCCCTCGGCCCCACCGTCCTCGGGCACGAAGGTGCCGGGATCGTCATGGACGTCGGGTCACGCGTGAGTGGGGTGACGCCCGGTGATCACGTCATTCTCAGCTATCGCCACTGCGGCGACTGCGACCAATGCCGAAGCGCGGGTCCGGCGTACTGCGTCGACGCGCACCGGCTGAACAGTTCGGGCCGACGCGTGGACGGTTCGGCCACCGTCACCCAGAACGGCGAACCCGTGCGCGCCGCCTTCTTCGGCCAGTCCAGCTTCGCCGAGCACGTACTCGCGACGGCCGACAACGTCGTCGTCGTCGACAAGTCCGTCGACCTGGCCGCCGCGGCACCGCTCGGCTGCGGTTTCCAGACGGGTGCCGGCGCGGTACTGAACGTGCTCCGGCCCGGCAGTGATTCGAGTGTGGTCGTCTTCGGCGCGGGCAGCGTCGGGTTCGCCGCACTGCTCGCGGCCCGATCAGTGGGCGTCGCAACGCTTCTCGCAGTCGATCCGGTACCCGCACGACGTGCGCTCGCGGAGGAGTTCGGTGCGGTCGCGATCGATCCCGGGTCGCAGGACGTGGTCGCCGCGATCCGTGCGGCAACGGGCGGCGGCGCCACCCATACCCTGGACACGACGGGGATCCCCGCCGTCATCGGCCAGGCGGTGTCGTCCCTGCGCGCGCGGGGCAGCGCGGTGGTCGTCGGCCTCGGCGCACCCGAAGTGACGGTGAACATTCAGGACCTCATGCTGAGCGGCAAGACCCTCCGCGGCTGCGTCGAGGGCGATTCGTCGGTGCAGCAGTTCATCCCGCAGTTGCTGGCGCTGCACGCGGACGGGAAGTTCCCGTTCGACCGTCTCGTCACCGAGTATCGATTCGACGACATCAACCGCGCCGTCGCCGATCAGGCCGCGGGCACGGTGATCAAACCCGTGCTCGTGTGGTGAATTCCCTAGGGCGTGGCAGGTGACGGTCCGGCCGGCGGCCCGTCGCTGCCCACGTCTCCGTCTTTCGCTTTCGTGTCTCTCCGCATCTCGGCGATATCCTCACCGCGCTTGCGGTACGTGTAGCTGACTCCGGCGACGCCGAGGAACAGCACGACGCCGATGATGGCGCCGGCGAGCGACGCGCCGCGGAATCCGGGCGCGTCGACGTCCATGATCCGTTCGCCCGCGTGCGCTGCGCTGTTGCCGCCGAGCACCACACTGAGCGTCAGCAGGTTGGGCAGCACCACGAGGACCCCGAGGATCAGCAGCACGATCTGCACGGGCTTGAACCGGCGCCGGCGGAACAACCGCCACGCTCCGCGGAACAGCAGCAGGGGCAGGAGGGTGCACAGGGTGCCGAACAACAGTCCCCACAGGATGCCGCCGCCGAAGCCGCCCTCGGCCAGTCCGCCCACGTTCTGAGCCCACGCCCGCGGGAGGTATGCCGCGAGGATGAAGTAGGCGATGACCAGTACCACCAGAAGAACGGCGATGCCGATGGCCCGCTTGGCCCACGCCGGCAGTCCTGATTTCGCCGGTGTGGAGGTGGATGCGCTGTTGTCGGTCGTCATGACTGGTCTCCCTGCGTCGGCAACGGTTCTTCGTCGAGCACCTGCTCGGCCAGTCGCTTCGGGGCGACGAGCGTGTACGACGTCCTGATCCACTCACGTAGCTGTTCCCACCGGGGCTCGTCCGCGTCCGCGACGTCCAGTGCGATCCAGCCGTGTCTACCGAGACCGTATCCCGCGGGCTCGGCCCCTGGTTCCGTTGCGACGACCGCTTCGGCCTCGTCGACGGTGAGCTTCACCGTCAACCGGGTGGCCTCCACGTCACTGAACACGAAGTTCTTCCCCCGCACCCGGAAGGTCGGGTGTCCGTCCCATTGGGCGACGTCCACCCGCACGGCTTCGGGCAACTCGGCGACGATCTGTTCCAGGCGGCTCATGTTGTTGCCCATGTGACGATTGTCGGCAGCGCCCCGACCGACCGCAACCGGCATAACGGACACGCGGGGTTCACTAGTGTCGGGAGTCCGGGGGTGTCGACGACGAACCCCACGACGAGGCAGGCATCAATGGCATCGATTGACGACCTTCTGTCCCAGATACCGATCAACCAGATCGCCCGGCAACTCGGCGTCGACGAGGCCACTGCCGAGACCGCGGTGAAATCGGCGCTGCCGACGCTCGTCGGCGGGCTCGGCGCCAACGCCGAAGATCCGAACGGCGCCGCGTCGCTGCAGAGCGCGCTGCACGACCACAGCGGCACGACGCTGCTCGACGGCGGAATAGACATCGACCAGGTCGACACGGACGACGGCGACAAGATCGTGTCCAACATCTTCGGCGGCGAACGTGATCAGGTGGCGAGCACGCTCGGCGGTGTGGGCGGCGGCAGCGGAGTGGGCAGCGACCTCATGAAGCAGTGCTCCCGATCCTTGCGCCGATCGTGCTGGCGTACATCGCGAAGCAGGTGACGGGCGGCGGAAGTTCGGCTCCGCAGCCGCAGGGCGCGGGCCAGGCAGGCGGCGGACTCGGGGACGTCCTCGGCGGGCTCCTCGGAGGAAGCGGCGGTTCCGGCGGCCTCGGCGGGGTCCTGGGCGGCCTGCTCGGAAAGGGTGCGGGCGGCGGACTGGGCGACGTACTCGGCGGACTGCTCGGCGGCGGAAAGAAGTAGGTCCCGGGGGGCGGCGGGGCCGCCGCTCCCCTACGGGTGGCGATATTCACACCTGGGGTGGATCGAATTCCCAGGAGACCGACAGCCCGGACGAACGGGCCTCCGCGCAACCGCCGACACGGCTCGAGTTACGGCGGGGAATCTGTGGAGACCGACAAATCTGTGATCGTCCACAACTGCCCGCGCGTCGCTGTGATGATCTCTCCCTGCGATGATTACGCTGGTCACCGCATACGCAACCTCATCAGTACACTGTCATGTAACGGTTCGCCGCGTCGCGGCGACACATCCCGGAAGATCCATTACGGATCGGTAACTTGGACGGTTCCCGGGCCGCCGACGGCGTTTACCAACGTACTTACGGTGCCGTAGGCTGAACAAAGTCAAATTGAGCTACATGGAGGCATTACACATGGCGAGGGATCTGACCCAACTCGAACTGCTGCAGGAGTTGTCGCCGGTTGCAGAAGAGAACGTCAACCGCCACCTCTCCATGGCCAAGGAATGGCATCCCCACGACTATGTTCCGTGGGACGAAGGACGCAACTTCGCCGCGATGGGCGGCAGCGACTGGGATCCCGAGCAGTCGCAGCTCGACGAGGTCGCCAAGGCCGCGATGATCACGAACCTCCTCACCGAGGACAACCTGCCGTCGTACCACCGCGAGATCGCCGAGAACTTCTCGCAGGACGGCGCGTGGGGAACGTGGGTCGGTCGCTGGACCGCCGAGGAGAACCGTCACGGCATCGTGATGCGCGATTACCTCGTCGTGACCCGCGCCGTCGACCCCGTCCAGCTCGAGCGTTTCCGCATGGAGCACATGACCAACGGCTTCGCCTCCCCCGCCGACGTCGACGCCGGCTTCCTCCACTCCGTCGCATACGTGACGTTCCAGGAACTCGCCACCCGCGTCAGCCACCGCAACACCGGTAAGGCGTGCAAGGACCCGATCGCCGACAAGATGCTGCAGCGCATCGCCGCCGACGAGAACCTGCACATGATCTTCTACCGCAACATGTGCGGCGCGGCCCTCGACCTCGCGCCCGATCAGGCGCTCGAGGCCATCAACATGATCGTCCAGAACTTCCAGATGCCCGGCGCCGGCATGCCGAACTTCCGACGCAACGGTGTGCTCATGGCCAAGCACGGCATCTACGACCTGCGTCAGCACCTCGAAGAGGTCGTGATGCCCGTCCTGCGCAAGTGGAACATTTTCGAGCGCACCGATTTCACCGCCCGCGGCGAAGAGATCCGCGAGAGCCTCGGCAAGTTCCTCGAGAACCTCGAGGGCCAGGCCACCAAGTTCGAGGAGCAGCGCGACCGCATGCTGGCCCGCGAGGCCAAGAAGCGCGAGCAGAAGGCTTCGTGACGTAAACAGTTATCCTGTGCCCGGTACCGGATTCGGTACCGGGCACATTTTTTTCCAGCACTTTCGCAGAGGTCGTCAATGTCATCCCTTCGTATCGGATCGCTCGAGCTGCGCAGTCCGGTGGTTCTGGCCCCCATGGCCGGGATCACCAACGTCGCGTTCCGCACGCTGTGCCGTGAGCTCGAGACTGAGCGCGCGGGCAGCACGTCCGGCCTGTACGTCTGCGAGATGGTGACCGCGCGTGCGCTGGTGGAACGGCAGCCCGCGACCCTGCACATGACGACGTTCGGCCCGACCGAGACACCGCGGTCGCTGCAGCTGTACACCGTCGACCCCGACACCACGTACGCCGCGGCCAAGATGATCGTGGACGAGAACATGGCCGACCACATCGACATGAACTTCGGCTGCCCGGTTCCCAAGGTGACCCGCAAGGGTGGCGGCGCGGCGCTGCCGTACAAGCGCGCCCTGTTCGGCCGGATCGTCGCGGCGGCCGTGAAGGCGACCGAGGGCACCGACATCCCGGTGACCGTCAAGTTCCGCGTCGGCATCGACGCGGAGCACCACACCCATCTCGACGCCGGCCGGATCGCCGCCGGCGAAGGCGCCGCCGCCGTAGCACTGCACGCGCGTACCGCCTCGCAGCGGTACTCCGGCACGGCCGACTGGAACGAGATCGCCCGGCTCAAGGAACACGTCACGGACGTGCCCGTGCTCGGGAACGGCGACATCTTCGCCGCCGAGGATGCGGCCCGCATGATGGACCAGACCGGTTGCGACGGCGTCGTCGTCGGGCGCGGATGCCTCGGCCGGCCGTGGCTGTTCGCCGAGCTGAGCGCGGCACTGAACGGGAAACCGCAGCCCACTCCCCCCGATCTCGGCGAGGTGACCACGATCATCCGCCGTCACGCGGAACTCCTCGCCGATCACCACGGCGAGGACAAGGGCCTGCGTGAACTGCGCAAGCACGTGTCCTGGTACCTGCGGGGCTTCCCCGCAGGGCCCGAGCTGCGGGTCGCGATGGCCCTCGTGAGCACCCTCACCGAACTCGACGACCTCCTCGTCCAGCTCGATCCGACCATTCCGTTCCCCAAGGACGCCGAGGGACCGCGGGGACGGCAGGGGTCACCCGGCACGGTCGCGCTCCCCGAGGGGTGGCTCGACGACCCCGACGACTGCCTGGTGCCCGCCGGCGCCGACCTCATGCACTCTGGTGGTTAGCAGCACGAGCGCGCGTCACCTCGCTACATGTGTGGAGCCTCGACGTTCGATAAGTACTATGGCTGGAATCCGTCGAGGCCGACGGATGTCCGAGTCGGCGGAGAGGTCAGGTTGCATCGGTGGGTGATGATCACAGCTCGGACTCACCGACCCCCGAATCCCGCGCCCCCTGGGAGCGTCCTCTCGCGGATCCCAGCTACCGGGAAGCCCAGTCGGGACGGCCGCGCCGACTCCCACCACGGCAGCCACCGCCCGAACGGCGCCCTCCCGAACGGACCGCGCCCCCCGAGCACCGTGCGCAGGTAGAACGCACCGAACCGTCCCGCCACGACAGCGGCCGGATCGGCCGCCGAGCCGCGGGTGGACCCACCGAAGCGCTCTCCGTCGCAGACCTCGTGAAGAAGGTCTCCGGAGATGAACCGAACAGACCCGACGATCCGGACAAGACGGAGATCATCCCCCCGATCGACGAGCGGCAGCCGCCGCCCCCCGGGGTTCCGCCGCGCGAGACCCCTGCGGCGCCTCCGCCGGAGCCGCCACAGAGCACGCCCGAGCCCGAGTGGGTCGCGGATTCCGCCGAGACCACCGCCGTACCGCAGGTGGTCGGCACCCCGGGCACCACCCGCCTGGCCCTCAACAAGACCCGTAAACGCAAGCGTCTCCGTGCCGTAGGACGCGCCGTCGTCGCGCTCGTAGCGGTGGTCGCACTCGCCGGAACCGGCATCGTCTGGGGATACCTCCGCTCCACCGAGGGCAAGTTCGACCAGATCGCGGCACTCGACACCGAGTCGACCGACATCGTCGACGCTGTCGGGCAGACCGGTGACGAAACCTATCTCATCGTCGGCAGCGACACCCGCGCCGGCGCGAGCGGCGAGGTGGGTGCCGGAACCATCGACGACGCCGAGGGATCCCGCGCCGACACGGTGATGCTCGTCAACATCCCCGCCGACCGGAGCCGGGTGGTCGCAGTGTCGTTCCCTCGCGACCTCGACGTCGAGCGGCCGGTCTGCCAGGGCTGGGACAACGCCAGCGGCACCTATACCGAGGAGACCTTTCCCGCCGCCGACGGCGACAAACTCAACGCCACCTATGCACTCGGCGGACCGAAGTGCCTGGTGAAGGTGATCCAGAAGATGTCGGGTCTGAAGATCGGCCACTTCGTCGGCATGGACTTCGCCGGCTTCGAATCGATGGTCAACGAGATCGGCGGGGTCAAGGTCTGTACCACCCAGCCGCTCGAGGACGGCGTCCTCGGCACCGTTCTGCCGGAGGCGGGCACCCAGATGCTCGACGGCAAGACCGCACTGAACTTCGTCCGCGCCAGACATGTCGAGGCGGAGGGCAACGGCGACTACGGCCGCATCAACCGTCAGCAGAGATTCCTGTCCGCCCTCCTGCGGGGCGCCCTGTCCAGTCAGGTCCTGCTCAATCCGGGCAAACTCAACGGCTTCATCAACGCCTTCACCCGCGACACGTTCGTCGAGAACATCGACACGAAATCGCTGGTCACGCTCGGGCGCTCACTGCAGAACGTCGACGCGGGCGCGGTCACGTTCCTGACGGTGCCCACCGCGGGCACCACCGAGTGGGGCAACGAGATTCCCCGCACCGACGACATCAAGGCCATCTTCCGCGCCATCATCGACGACGAGGCGCTGCCCGGCGAGAAGCGTGCCGAACCGCTGCCCTCGTCCGACAGCGAACCGCAGGCTGCGCCGGCACCGTTGTCGGTCCAGGCCGTCGACCCGTCCAGCGTGACCGTGCAGGTGTCGAACGCATCGGGTGAGTCGGGATTGGCCGCGACCGCGGCCGACTCGCTGGCCGCCGAGGGGTTCCAGATCTACAACGTCGGCAACTACACCGGCACCAGCAGCGAGACCGTCATCCGGTTCTCGCCGGGCCACGAAGCCGAGGCGGCGACCCTGGCGTCGTCGTTCCCGGGTGCGGTACTCGAATCGACCACCGGACTCGGGACGCTCGTCGAGGTCGCGCTCGGTTCGAGCTTCTCCGGGACCGTCCGGACGCCGAGCCCGATCGACACACCGCTCAGTATGTCGGACGTGCGAGTCGGCCAGCCGGAGGACGTGGAAATCCCCGCGGACCTGGCGGTTGTGAACGCGGGCGACACGTCCTGCGATTGAGCGCCGGCCGAGCCGCGTCGTTCACTCTGCGTTTACCGTGTGATCGTGACTTGGTTTCCAGTGCACCGTAGGCTGTGACCTCATGCGCGTGGCTTACAACGAACAGATGACCGAGCTTGCCGACTTGCTCGGTGAGATGGCGGGGCTTGCGGGGGTCGCCATGGAGCGAGCCACCCAGTCGCTGCTCCAGGCAGATCTCTCCCTCGCCGAGCAGGTGATCGGCGAGCACGACAAGATCACCGAGCTCAGCACCATCTGCGAGGAGCGGGCGTTCGCCCTCCTCGCCCTGCAGGCACCGGTCGCCGGCGACCTCCGCTCGGTCGTCAGCGGAATCCAGATCGTCGCCGACATCGACCGCATGGGTGCGCTGGCTCTCCACGTCGCCAAGATCGCGCGCCGCCGACATCCCAACCACGTGCTTCCCGAAGAGGTCAACGGCTACTTCGCCGAGATGGGACGCATTGCCGTCTCCATCGGCGCCGCTGCCCGCGAGGTGCTCGAGACGCGCGATCCCGACCGGGCCGCGCGCCTGCGTGAAGAGGACGAGGCGATGGACGACCTCCACCGTCACCTGTTCACCGTGCTCATGGACCGCGAGTGGAAGCACGGCGTGGCCGCTGCGGTCGACGTCACCCTGCTCGGCCGCTTCTACGAGCGTTTCGCCGACCACGCCGTCGAGGTGGGCCGTCGGGTGATCTTCCTCGTCACCGGCAAGCTGCCCGACGAGACCCAGACGCCCGCCGTCGATGCCGACACCCTCACCTCGTACCCCGAACTGTAGAACTCCCCCAACACTTTTCGCGCGAACGGGACGCTCGTACGGTCTGACCGTACGAGCGTCCCGTTCGTTCGCCCGAGGTCACCGTCCGCGGACACGGGAACGCCCCGACCGGAGATCCGGCCGGGGCGTTCCCGTGTTCGTCGCTCTATCCGAAGCGGCCCGAGATGTAGTCCTCGGTGGCCTTCTGCGTCGGGTTGGAGAAGATCTTCTCGGTGTCGTCGATCTCGACGAGGCGTCCCGGCTTGCCGGTGGCCTCGAGGTTGAAGAATGCGGTCTGGTCACTCACCCGCGCCGCCTGCTGCATGTTGTGGGTGACGATCACGATGGTGAAGTCCTTCTTCAGCTCCGTGATCAGGTCCTCGATCGCGAGGGTCGAGATCGGGTCGAGCGCCGAGCAGGGCTCGTCCATCAGCAGGACGTCGGGCGACACGGCGATGGCCCGGGCGATGCACAGTCGCTGCTGCTGACCGCCGGACAGTCCGCCACCCGGCTTGTCGAGACGGTCCTTGACCTCGGTCCACAGGTTGGCGCCGCGCAGCGACCGCTCGGCCACCTCGTCGAGACGCTTCTTGCTGCGCTCGCCCTGCAGCTTCAGTCCGGCCACCACGTTGTCCTTGATCGACATCGTCGGGAACGGGTTGGGACGCTGGAACACCATGCCGATCGTCTTGCGGACGCCGACCGGGTCGATGCCGGAACCGTAGATGTCCTCACCGTCGAGCAGGATCGAACCCTCCACACGCGCACCGGGAGTCACCTCGTGCATGCGGTTCAGCGAGCGCAGCACGGTCGACTTGCCGCAACCGGACGGGCCGATGAAAGCGGTCACGTTCCGCGGGGGGACGGACAGCCCGACATCGGCGACGGCGTGGAATTTGCCGTAGTAGATGTTGACGTCCTTGAGATCCAGACGCTTGGCCATTACCGGCTCCCTACTGATTGGTGTTCGAATTCGAGTGTATGTGTCACTTGCTGCGGACCTGTGAGAAGTGACCGACGACCTTGGCCGCGATGTTGAGGATGGCGATGAGGAGGATCAGCGTCAGCGCCGCACCCCAGATGCGGTTGGTGCCGGCGTCGGTCGGGTTGTTCATCTCGGCGACCATGACGCCGGGCAGCGTGCCCATCTCGCCACCGAACAGGTTGAAGTTGATGAAGGGTGCGTAACCCACGAGGATCAGCAGCGGCGCGGTCTCGCCCATCACTCGGGCCAGCGCCAGCATGACGCCCGTGATGATGCCGGGCAGTGCGGTGGGCAGCACGATCTTGGCGATCGTCTTCCACTTCGGAACGCCCAGCGCGTACGACGCCTCCCGCAGGTCCTGCGGAACGATCCGGAGCATCTCCTCCGTGCTGCGGACGACGACGGGGACCATCAGCAGCACCAGGGCGAGCGCCACGGCGAAGCCGGACTTGGGGAAACCGAACGTCGCGATCCACAGGGCGTAGATGAACAGGGCGGCCACGATGGACGGGACACCGCTGAGGATGTCGACCATGAAGGTGGTCAGCTTCGCCAGCCGCGACTTCCGGTCGGCGTACTCGACGAGATAGATCGCGACGAACAGTCCGAGCGGAATGGACAGCACCGCGCAGACGAGTCCTTGCAGGATCGTGCCGATGAGCGCGTGATAGATGCCGCCGCCCTCGGCCGAGGACGTCAATCCGCTGAGCGAGTGGGTGAACCACGTGGCCGACGTCAGGGCAGGAAGGCCCTTGATGACAGCGGTGATCAGGACCCACACCAGAGGGACCAGCGCCACGAGCACTGCCAGCGTCACGAGGACGGTGGCGGCGAGGTCGGTGATGCGCCGGCGGACACCGACCCCCTGGAAGGTGGGGGCCTTGACCGGCTTGTCGAGGGTCGCGGTCATGGGTCAGTCCTTCTTTCCTGCGATCACGGCGCGGGCCGCGGCGTTCACGACGAAGGTGAGCACGAAGAGCACCAGGCCTGCGGCGATGTAGGCGCCGGCCTGAATGTTGTTGTTGAACTCCGCGTAGCCGAGAGCGATCTTGGAGGCGATGGTGGCGCCGCCGTCGAACAGCGACCATCCGAAGGGCTGCGACGTGGTGCGCAGGATCAGGTAGAGCGCCATGGTCTCACCGAGCGCGCGGCCCAGGCCGAGCATCGATCCGCTGATGTAGCCGGACTTGCCGAACGGAATGATCGTGGTTCGCACCACTTCCCACCGGGTGGCGCCCAGTGCGAGCGCCGCCTCGATGTGGGACGTCGGCGTCTGCACGAACACCTCGCGGGTGACCGCGGTGATGACGGGAAGGATCATGACGGCGAGCACGATGCCGGCGGTGAAGATGGTGCCACCGCCGGTGATGGAACCGCTTCCTGTCGCGAACAGCGGGAACCAGCCGAGCTTTTCGTTGAGCCACACGGCAAGTGGTGTGATCGCGGGAGCGAACACCAGCAGACCCCACAGGCCGTAGACGATCGACGGCACGGCCGCCAGCAGGTCGATCACGTACGCCAGCGGACGTTTGAGCCAGTTCGGCGAGTATTCGGTGAGGAAGATCGCGATGCCCAGGGCGACCGGCATCGCGAGGATCAGAGCGAACAGCGAGACGAGCACCGTCACCTGGAACAGGTCGAGCACACCGAACGCCATGGCGTTGATGTTCTGGGTGACCCACTCGCGGCTGGTGAGGAAGTTGACCTGGTTCCTGCTCAGTGCGGGAACTGCGCGCCAGATCAGGAAGATGCCGATCGCGGCGATGAGGATGGAGATGAAGACGGCCGAGGTGGTCGCGAGGGACTTGAAGATCCGATCCCCCGGCCTGGCGACGGACTTGCCGCGGGGTGCACCTGTCGGAGTCGGGGTTTCGGCCTTGGTCGTACTCAACTCGGCCTCCGGGGTGCCGTTCGGACCGCCCACCCCGACTCCGCCAGAAGCGGAGCCGGAGGCGCGAGGTGCTGATTCGATGTGCGCGTCACTCATCTGCGCTCGCAATCTTTCCTGGTCAGAATATCGAGTCATGGGCGGGTCCGAACGACTAACGGTGCGATCAGCCGATGGCGGCGACCGACGCGTTCAGCTTCTCCTTCATGGAGTCGGGCAGCGGCACGTAGCCCTGCTCGGCCAGGTTGGACTGGCCCTCGTTGGCGGCGCTGGTCAGGAACGACTTGACCGCTGCGGAGGTGTCTGCGTCGTAGCCCTTCGAGCACACGATCTCGTAGGTGGCGAGCACCAGCGGGTAGGCGCCCGCTTCCTTGGTACCGAAGATCGAGCCGAGGTCGAGGGTCAGATCACCCACACCCGCACCCTTGAACTTTGCACCCTCGATGGCCTTCGCCGCCGACTCGTCGGACAGCGCGACGGGGCCCGAGCCGGTGTCGATCTGCGCGGCCGACAACTTGTTCTGGTCGGCGTAGGACTTCTCGACGTAGGTGATCGAGCCGGGGGCGGAGGCCACTGCCTGCGCGACACCGGCCGACCCCTTGGCGCCCTCACCGATTCCGCCGGTGAAGTCGGAGCCGGCACCGGTGGTCCAGGCACCGTTGGAGGCGGCCGTGAGGTACTGCTGGAAGTTGTCGGTGGTTCCCGACGAATCCGAGCGGATGATCGCGGTGATGTCCTGGTCCGGCAGGGTGGCGCCCGGGTTGAGGGCGGCGATGGCCGGGTCGTTCCACTTCTTGATGGTGCCGTTGAAGATCTTGGCGGTCACTTCGCCGTTCAGCACCAGGTCCTCGACGCCGTCGAGGTTGTAGGCGACCGCGACGGGTCCGAAGACGAGCGGAAGGTTCCAGGCCTCGCCGCCGACGCAGCGGGCCTTGGCCTGCTCGGCCTGCTCGGCCTTGATCGCCGAGTCGGAGCCGGCGAAGTCGATCTGGCTCGCGATGAACTGTGTACGTCCGTCGCCGGAACCGCTGGGGTTGTACGCCAGGTTGACGGTCTTGCCCTTTTCCTGGCAGACGGAGATGTAGGTGGAGACGAACTGGTCCATGGCGTTCTTCTGAGCCGAGGAACCGGCCGAGGAGAGGTTGGCCTTGCCCTCGCACGTCGAGGTCGACGCGGCTGCGTCGACGCCGCTCGACGCTGCGTTGTTGTCGCTGCCACACGCGGCCAAGGTCATGGCACCCAGGGCCACTGCACCGAGCAGGGCGCCACTGCGCTTGAGATTCACCTAGTCCTCCGGAAATACCGTCTCGCCCGCGATCGGGCGGCGACATGAGGTGCGCTTCGTTGAAATCTGCACCAGGCAACACGGCGCTGCCCATGGAGAAACCTAGGGGTAGCTAATGTCCAGTTGGACCACGATCGGTGAACGGAAGGTGAACAGACCGAGCATTTGTCCATATTTCCCAGACGAACGGCGGGTGCCGCAGTAGAGGAGTGCCTCAGGCTCGCGCGTACGCGACGTCCGTGTGGAACCGCTCGAACCCGAGCCGGTCGTAGGTGTGCAGCGCCGACGCGTTGTCGCCCTCGACGTAGAGCAGCACCGCACCGAGCCTGCGGTCACGCAGGTAGTGCAGCCCGGCGAGCGTCAGCAACCGGCCGAGTCCACGTCCCTGGGCGTCGGGACCGATCGCCACCACGTAGACCTCACCGATGGCGGGCTCGTCGCCTTGCTTCGGATGCACCTTGGTCCAGTGGAATCCCAGCAGCCGCTTCTCGTCCGACGAGGCGAACGCCATGAACAGGCCGGCCGGGTCGAACCAGGCCTCCGCGCGACGTTCGGCCATTTCACGTTCGGTCCACGACCCCTGCTCGGGATGCCAGGCGAAGGCGGCAGCGTTGACACGCAACACCTCGGGATCGTCTTCGACGCCTCGGTACACGCGGAGTGAAATATCTTCCGGCACAACGAGTTCCGGGAGGGCCGTATCGGCGAGCGGACGCCGGAGCTGCAGCAGCTCGCGCGCACCGGTCAGCCCCAGACGCTGCGCCACCGCCTGCGCCGCAGGCAGATTGCCGTGCGCCCACACGCGGACGTCCGGACCACCCTCGGACAGGACCTCGGTGACCAGCCGGCCACCGATTCCCCGGCCACGCGCTTCGGGGTCGACCGCGAGTTCGGCCATCGCGGGATGATCCCCGTGACCCGGCTGCAGCTGCGCATACCCGACGATCCGATCGGCGTCGGTCTCCACGAGGTGACGCACACCGTCGCCTCCGCCGGACACGGCGTGTAAGCCCTGCTCCGACACGGGCGCGGTTCCGTCCGCCGCCGTCGCGCGTTCCAGCAGGGCAGACACGTCCGCGGCCTGCTTGCCGTCGAGTCGATCAGCCCAGGACTGCACCGAAGCACTCACTGGAACGCAGGCCCTTCCGCGGATTCGAAGTCCGCGTCGTCGGCGTCGAGGTCGTCGACGGGTGGCACCGGCGCACCCGACTTGCTGCGGGTGGGACGAACCGCCTTGTAGCCGACGTTGCGAACTGTACCGATCAAGGATTCGTACTCGCTGCCCAGCTTGGCGCGCAGACGACGCACGTGGACGTCGACCGTGCGGGTGCCACCGAAGAAGTCATATCCCCACACCTCCTGAAGCAACTGCGCGCGGGTGAAGACGCGACCCGCGTGCTGCGCCAGGTACTTGAGGAGTTCGAACTCCTTGTAGGTGAGGTCGAGGGGGCGGCCGCGCAGACGGGCCGTGTACGTGCCCTCGTCGATGACCAGTTCGCCCAGCGTGATCTTGCCCGAGGCCTCCGGGCTGGCGACGCCGCCTGCGCGTCCGACCAGCAGTCTGAGGCGGGCGTCCACCTCGGCCGGTCCGGTGCCCGGGAGCAGGATGTCGTCGAGACCCCAGTCGGAATTGACCGCCACCAGGCCGCCCTCCGTGAGCACCGCCACCACGGGAACCGCGGAACCCGTGCTGCCCAGCAGCCTGCAGAGGCCGCGAGCAGCCGCGAGGTCGGTGCGCGCATCCACCAGGGCGACGTCGGCGGAGCTCGCTTCCAGGAGAGAGGACACCTCCGTCGGGGCAGGCCGCACCGAATGCGCCAGCAGGGCGAGGGCAGGCAGCACTGCCTCGGGGTTGGGGTCGGAGGTAAGAAGCAGTAGCTCCACACAGCCTCCCATCTCGTCGCCGTCGTACCCGGCCGGCCGACGGATCGTTCATCCGCCGGTCCAGGTAGATCGACACTGAAGGTATCGACACTTTTGTCGGTGACAGAGTAGCGCGCCGACGTCGGCGTCCGTTGCACCGAACCCCCGGCAACCGGCGCGGAGGTTGCACCGACACTCCCCCGAACGGTGTCCGTCACAATGGGGCCGTGCGGAAACTCATCATCGGAATCGTCTTCCTCGTGGCTCTCGGTCTCGTCGTCGACTTCGGTTCGGCGGCCTACGCGGAGTACCGGGTATCGCGGGAACTGCGGGCCGGCGCGTCCCTCACCGCGGATCCCGAGGTGACGGTTCACGGCTTTCCGTTCCTCACCCAGGCGTGGAACGGAAAGTACGAGAACATCGAGATCCGCGCCCAGGGAGTACAGAGTGACGTCGTGGGTGAGGTGACGATCGAGTCCACCCTCCTGGGCGTCTCTGCGCCGCTGTCCGACCTCGTCGACGGCTCCGTGAAGACCCTTCCGGTCGATCACCTCTCCGGCCGCATGCTCATCGACGCCACCGACCTGGGACGCTTCCTCGACATCCCCGACCTGCAGGTTTCGGCCCCGCCGGCCAGCAAGTCGGACGGCACCGGCGGTTCCGGCGGATCGGGGATGCCGACCGCGGGCGGCGTCGTCCTCACCGGCACCGTCCCCGTCGGGCCCATCGAGACCACCGTCAGCGTGCAGGCCGACCTGGTACTCGACGGCGGTCAGGTGAAGATCGTCGCGAGCGACTTCTACTTCGGGCCCGAGGGCCACGCCGACTTCACCATCCCCGATCCCCTCGCCCCCGCGATCCTCGGCCTCTTCACCCGGACGATCGACCCCCGGGAACTCCCGTTCGGCGTCCAGCCGACGGAGGTCTACGCGGAGGGCTCGCAGATCGTCATCGAGGGCGTCGGCAACAACGTCACGATCGACCTGAACGAACTGCAGAGCCGATGACCGGAATCACACTGTTACTGATCGCACTGTTCGCCGCCGTCGCGTTCGGGCTCGTCTGGCAACGTCGCCAAGGCGCGGTCCGGAGCACCGGTGAGACGACCGCGGTCGTGAGCGACGAACGCCGACTGCTCCTCGAGGCGGCGGGCGTCGGGCCGGGGTCGCCCGAGCACCCTCGACGGGCCACCGTTCTCCACTTCTCCGCCGACTGGTGCGGACCCTGCGCGGCGGTGCGCAGGGTGGTGGGACAGGTCGTCGCAGACCTCGCCGGCGAGCCGGAACCTCCCGTCGAAGTGGAGGTCGACATCGACGAGTATCCCGCTCTCGCCAAGGAACTCGGCGTTCTGTCACTGCCGACGACGTTCATTCTCGACGCCGACCTGCAGCAACGCTTCCGGGTGTCCGGAGTGCCCGCCGCGACCGACCTGCGGGCCGCGCTGGGACCCCTCACCCGGCCCCCGGCTTCAAATTCCTGAAGAACCGGGTAAACTCGTCGTCGTGCAATCCAGCCACGAGCTCATGCTCACCCGTCGCCGCACGGTAGACCTGTGCCGCCTCGGGGCTTGTTGCTGTACCTGTTGCTGATCACCAGGGCTGTCGCTTTCTGCTGACACCGCGGACTCCGCGCACGTGATCGAAACCCGATTCGACGTCTTCCGTCGTCGTTCGGCGCCAGGCAAGCATTCAGGACTCACCGCAGGAGCACTTCTCATGTCCACAACACTCGAGCTCGAGCAGGTCGACGTTCGTGGCCCCCGGTTCGCCGCCTGGGTCACCACCGCTGCTCTCGTCGCCGTGCTCGTCGTGTCGACGTTCTCGCTGGTCGCAGCTGGAATTCTCCTGGCGCTGCAAGCGGTCGTCTTCGCGGCAGGCGCAGCCACCGGGCCGCGACGCAGCCCATACGGCCGGATCTTCGGCACCCTCGTCGCGCCGCGTCTCGCTCCGGCGAGTGAGCGCGAACCCGTCGCACCGCTCCGCTTCGCGCAGCTCGTCGGCTTCGTCTTCGCCGCCGTCGGCACCGTCGGCTTCTTCGCCGGCTCCGGCGTCGTCGGCGCTGTGGCCACCGCATTCGCCCTGTTCGCGGCGTTCCTCAACGCCGCGTTCGGCTTCTGCCTCGGCTGCCAGATCTATCCACTCGTCGCACGCTTCCGCACCACGGCCTGAAAGTTTCACACCGAGAACCACTGCTCGATCCACCCGACACAAGTAAGAACACATCGAAAGGAACACCATGGCTCGCTCCGATGTCCTAGTCTCCGCCGACTGGGCTGAGCAGAACCTCAACGCCCCCAAGACCGTTTTCGTCGAGGTGGATGAGGACACCAGCGCATACGACGGCGGCCACATCGAAGGCGCCATCCGCCTCGACTGGCGGAAGGACCTGCAGGACGGCGTCCGTCGTGACTTCCTGAACCAGCAGCAGTTCTCCGATCTCCTGTCCGCCAAGGGCGTCGCCAACGACGACACCATCGTTCTCTACGGCGGCAACAACAACTGGTTCGCGGCCTACGCGTACTGGTACTTCAAGCTGTACGGCCACCAGGACGTCAAGCTGATCGACGGCGGCCGCAAGAAGTGGGAGCTCGACGGGCGTCCCCTCTCCAAGGAGACCGTCACCCGCGAGGCCACCCAGTACAAGGCCGACGCACCCGACCTGACGATCCGCGCGTTCCGCGACGAGGTCATCGACGCCATCGGCAGCAAGAACCTCGTCGACGTGCGTTCGCCCGACGAGTTCTCCGGCAAGATCCTCGCTCCCGCGCACCTGCCGCAGGAGCAGGCGCAGCAGCGTGGACACGTCCCCACGGCCATCAACATCCCGTGGAGCACCACCGCAAACGAGGACGGCACGTTCAAGTCGGACGACGACCTGGAGAAGCTGTACTCGGAGAAGGGCTACGACGAGTCGAAGCCCACCATCGCGTACTGCCGTATCGGCGAGCGCTCCAGCCACACCTGGTTCGTGCTCAAGGAGATCCTCGGCAAGTCCGACGTCAAGAATTACGACGGCAGCTGGGTCGAATACGGCTCACTCGTCGGCGCACCCATCGAGTTGGAGGTTCACTGAGCCATGTGTGGAGCACCTGTACAGACCCAGACCCTGCCCGCGGGCGTCGACGTCGAGAAGGAAACGGTCATCACCGGCCGCGTTCTCGCCGCTGACGGCCAGCCGATCGGTGGAGCGTTCGTGCGTCTCCTCGACGGCGGCGGAGAGTTCACCGCCGAGGTCGTCGCCTCCGGCACCGGAGACTTCCGCTTCTTCGCCGCCCCCGGCGACTGGACCGTGCGTGCACTGTCCAGCTCCGGCAACGGCACCTCCACGGTGAGCCCGACGAGCGCAGGCGTGCACAACGTCGACGTCACGGTCGGCGAGTAGTCACCAGCTGAGCACCAGAAGGGCCCCGCTCCGGATCCGGAGCGGGGCCCTTCTGTCGTGCAGGGATCTAGTTGCCCGGTGCGGACGGGGCAGCCGGGGCCTTCCGATCGTTCTCCGAATGCGCGAGCGCGGTGATCCAGTCGACGACCTTCTCGCTCTCCCAGTACCAGGGGTCGTTCGGATTGTTGTTCCAGTAGAACAGGTGCTGGATGAAGCCCAGGAAGATGTACGGCTTGATCACCAGTTCGAAGACGTCCCTGTTGTCCTCTACGAACCCCGGGCCCTCGTCGGCGAGCTTCGCCTTCACGACCTCCGAACCGGGGCCCATCGCCCAGTTGAGCGCCTCGACGATCTGCTCCTGGGACAGCTGGATGTTCCGGTCCGGGCCGTCGGGGTCGTAGGTCTGATCGGCGACCTTGCGGAGAACATCCAGGAAGGATTCGTCCGAGGCGAACCAGTCTTCGTGTGTGACGATGTGCACAATCGACCGCGCCGCCATACTCGATACCGCATTCGCGAAGTCGGAGACGGTCTGGCCCGGGTTCAGCAGGGTGAAGTGCATCTGTCCCAGCACCCCGAGCGCCAGCTCGAGGACGGCGATCTCCTGCGGCGCGTCGCACGCGATGTCGTAGGGGCGGCACGCATAGGTGATCTTGCCGTCGAGAGCGCCGTAGTCGGCCGGCTCGGATGACATGAAGCCACCCCCGGGTGGGCCGGGTTCGCCCATCGAGGGGGTGCCCGCGGGACGGTACGGGTCGCCGATCAACGCGACGCCGGCGATGTCGTCGGCGGTAACCAGAGCATTGCTGTCGCGATGGCCGAGTTCGCGCGCCACCCTTTCGACCACCTCGGCGCCGACGCTGTATCCGAGCAGCACGAACTTGGTGTCGTCGCCGCACTTCGCCTTGTTCTCGTCGAGGATCCTGTTCGTCGACGCGACACCCGCGGCCATCGAATCCTGGTATGTCGGAACGGGTTGCAGCAGACCCAGGCCATACGTGGACGGATAGGACACGTACATCCACCCCACCGTTCCCGGCTCGTCCTTGCTGGCCTCACCGGTCGGCACCGTCACGTTGCCCACCCAGTTCGACCACACCTCGCCACTCTCCGCGAGGGGGTTGCGGTCTTCTTCCGAATCCGTCGCGCCCGAGACCGCGACGATGAGGATGTCCGGGCAGTCGACGGCGTAGTTGTTCGGATCGACACGGTCCGTGTCGGCACTCCCCGAACCGGCGCTGCCGGTGTCCGGCGCGGCGACGGCGAGTCCGGGAGCGCCGAACGCGGAGACGGTGAGCAGCAGCACCGTCGCCGTGATCGCGGCCCGCACCAGACCGGTGACGGCAGTACTCGATCGATGCATGGGACCTCCGGGAGGGACGGGAGACAAGACGACCGCATGGGGATGTTCGGAACCCGACCGGGTGGTCGCCTTCGAGAAACCGTAGCCGCAGTCACCGTAAGTCGCCTCCCGTTTCGACCGTTCGACGGGTTCGGTTTAGGATGTCCCCGTGGTTATCTTCTTCGAGGTACTTCTTGTCCTTGCCGCCGTGTTGATCACGTGGTTCTCGCTCTACACGATCTACCGCCTGGTCACCGACGAGTCGTGAGTCAGAACCCGGACGCAGGCGCAGATCCGCCTTCCGAGCACCCGACTACGAGCGCGCCCGCTGGGGACCCCCCTGCTGTGCGTCGTGGTAGCGGTGACGCAGCCGTCGCGGACGCCATCGAGCGTTCCAAGACGACGGCGTCGCGGAACATCCCGCAGCTTCCGGACCTTCCGCTGCCCGAGGACACCGCAAATCTGCGGCTCGGCCCGGATCTGAACAACGAACTCCTCGCAGTACTGCCCCTCGTGGGTGTGTGGCGCGGTGAAGGGGAAGGCCACGACCCCGACACAGGCGACTACCCCTTCGGGCAGCAGATCATCGTCTCCCACAACGGTGGCAACTACCTCAAGTGGGAATCCCAGACCTGGGTTCTCGACGCCGACGGCAACTACGTGCGCCCCGACCTCCACGAGACCGGCTTCTGGCGGATCAGCGGAGACGGCATCCCCGGCAGCACCAACGAGGAAGTCGTCGAATTCCTCCTCGCCCACAGCTCCGGCATCGTCGAACTGTTCTACGGCCAGGCCCTCACGCAGTCGTCGTGGGAGCTCGCGACCGACGTCGTGATCCGCAGCACCTCCGGTGTTCTCGTCGGCGGCGCCAAGCGCCTCTACGGCATCGTCGAGGGTGGCGACCTCGCCTACGTCGAGGAACGCATCATCGCCGACGGTGAGCTGCGCCCCCACCTCTCCGCGCGGCTGTCCCGCTACGTTGGCTAGCGCCCGTGAGTACTTATTAACCACGGGCGGTTGATAAGTACTCACGGCTCGGGTTATCCACAACCTGAGGTTCATCCACAGGCCAGTTGAGATCGGTCCGTTTCGGGCAAATCCTGTCGGTCGGCGTACACACCGTCGCGTCCATGACGACTGCGACGATCGACTTCAGACCCGAATTCCAACGCGTCCTCGACTATCAGCACGGCCTCGTCACGGCCCGGCAACTGCGCGGACTGGGTATCTCTACCCGGCAGATACAGCACATGGTGGAGTCCGGCCAGTGGTCGGCGGTTCTGCACGGCGTCTACGCCGTCACGAACGGTCCGCTCGACCGGCCGATGAGGCTGTGGGCGGCGCTGCTGTTCGGCGGTCCCCGAGCAATTCTCAGTCATCGGACGGCGGCCGAAGAGTGGGGGCTGATGCCCGTCGACCCCGAAGGGCCGATTCACGTCACCGTGCCCTACGGGTTGTCTGCCGAGCCGCAGGGACCGACGTATCGGAAGGTCGGCCGGCGATCCGACCGTCCCGTCCCCCGCGAGGGCGATCTCCTTCACCCCGGGGTCGTGGTGCACCGATCCCGGGCGCACGCCCACATCCTCGTCCCGACGCTTCCGCCCCGAACGTCCCAGGCCGACACCGTCGTCGATCTCGCTGTCGCGGAGCCCTCGGCAGTGGCGGCCGCACGGGTCCTCGTGTCGGCGGTCACCGGCAGCAACATTGCGGTCCACGAGCTGCTTCGACGGATCGAGGAGCGTCCACCGCGCAGATACCGCAAGGCTCTGACCGATGCTCTGACGTTCGTCTCCGACGGAGTCCAGTCGATTCTCGAACACCGGTACGCCGTCGACGTCGAACTCGCGCACGGACTACCGGCCGCCCGACGACAGTCGCCTGTGCTCGTCGACGGAAAGACCCTCTACGAGGACGTGGACTACTCGGACAGCGGCGTTCCGCTCCTCGTGCGGCTGGACGGACTGCGGTACCACTCGTCGCGGTCGGTGGCGCTGCGCGACCGGCGTCGCGGCAACGCGGCGGAACTCGCCGGCAAGGCGGCGCTGGTCTACGGCTGGGAGGAGGTGACGCGGCGCTCATGCGACGTCGCGGCCGAGGTGCGGACGGTGCTCGAGCGGGGCGGCTGGAGTGGGCCGAATCCGTGCCCGCAGTGCCGTGAGTACTTATTAACGTCGGGCGGTTGACAAGTACTCGCGGGCGCGGAGCGCACAACGGCCCCCGAGCCTTCCGGTGCTTGCGCACCGGGCCCGATCTGGACCAGACCGGGGGCTCGGGGGCCGGGTAGCTGCCTGGGATTCGCTCGCCGCTCGCGCGGTCAGTGAATTCCGTCAGCGGTAGCGGCTAGCTGGCAGCCACCTCACGTGTCCGTCTGTCATTCAATTTCAGACCACCTCCTTCCTCGTGTACTGAAGAACGTACGCCGCACTCACGGAGTCGGCAACGCATTTTCGCTCTCAGCTTTCTCGACCCGTATCACCAGGTCAGCGCTGGTATCCTCCGGAAGCTGGTGGGTGACCACCACGACGGTGCGCTGCGGCGACACCAGTCCGCCGTCGCGCGCGAGCAGTCGCCGGAGCAGGTCGGCGCCCGCGTCGGCGTCGAGGTGTTCGGTCGGTTCGTCCAGCAACAGCACCCGGGCGGGCGACAGCAGCGCCCTGGCGAGGAGCAGCCGGCGACGCTGTCCGCCGGACACCGCCCTGGCACCGCCGGCGAGGGTCGTGTGCACGCCCTCCGGCAGCCCCGACACCCATCCCCCGAGCCCGACGGACTCCAGGACGGTCACTGCTTCCGCCTCCTCGAGGTCGCCGCGCGCCACCCGCAGATTCTCGAGCACGGACGTGTCGAAGAGGTGCGCGTCCTCCGCGAAGAATCCGACGTTGCGGCGGAGAACCTCGGACCTGACGTGGTGCAGGTCGAGTCCGTCGACCCGGACCGTCCCCGACACCGGTGGGAGCAACCCGGCCAGGGTCATCAGGGTGGTCGTCTTCCCGGACCCGCTGCCGCCGACGATCGTGACCCGCGCGCCCAGCCGCAGGTCGAGGTCGAGCGGGGCGGTGACCTGCCCTCCGGGCCAGCCGCACCGCAGGTCCTTCGCGACGACTTGTGCGGGTCCGTCCAGTTCCCGGTCTCCGGGGTGCGGATCCGCGACGGCGGCGTCGAGCACCGCGAGTATGCGGCGCGATGCGATCCGGGCGCGGGTCAGTGCGACCGCTGCCGCGGGCAGCGCGGCCGTGGCCTCGAACGCGGACAGCGGCAGGAGCACGAGGATGCCCATCGCCATCGGGCTCATCGTCCCCGACGCGTATAGGTCCGTGCCGATGAGTAGCGACGCGATCACACTCACGCCCACCGCGAGCGGCGTGGCGGCGTCCGCGAACGCGCTGGGTGCGGCGGCGCGGTCGGTGGCCGCGACCGCGGCATGTTCGGAGCGGACCGCCCGCGACACGGTCCGGTCGAGGCGACCCGCGACGCGGAGTTCCGAGGCGTGATCGAGCGCCGTGACGGCGTCCTCGCTGAACCGGGCGCGCGCGTCGGCGCCGGACGTCTCGGCCAGGCGGGCGGCCCGCGCGGACAACCAGGGCGCCGCGACCCCCGACACCGCGAGCGCCACCGCGAGCACGAGCGCCGAAGCGGGCGAGATCACCGCGAGGATGCCGACGGCGGCCACGGCCAGGACGACGGACACGGCGATGGGAATGACCGCGCGCACCACGACGTCACCGAGGGTGTCGACGTCGGCCCCGGTGCGGGCGAGGAGTTCGCCGCGGCGCAGGCCGGCAGCGGCCGCGGGGTCGCCGTCGGCCAGCCGCTGGTACAGCTGGGTGCGGGCGGATGTGGTCCCGCGCAGGGCGGTGTCGTGGGTGGCCAGCCGCTCGAGGTAGCGGAAGACGCCGCGGGAGATGCCCAGTGCCCGCACCGCCACGACGGCGACGCTGAGGTCCAGGACGGGCGGCATCTGCCACGCCCTCGTGATCAACCACGCCGACAGCGCCGCCAGCGCGAGCGCACTGCCCAGTGTGGCCACGCCGGCGGCGACGGCCCGCAGTACCCGTCCCGGTTGCAGGTCGAGGAGCGGCAATGCCTGGATCAGCGGGTCACGCGACATCGGCGCTCACCTCGATCACCCGGTCGGCGGCCGCGAGCACGGTCGGCCGGTGCCCCACCACCACGACCGTCCGGCCGGCGGCGGCCAGGCTCCGCAGCGAATCGAGCACGGTCCGCTCCGAGGCGTCGTCGAGGTGTGCGGTGGGTTCGTCGAGCACCAGGACGGGACGCCGGGTGGCCAGCACGCGGGTCAGGGCGAGCCGCTGCCGCTGGCCGAGCGACAGTCCCGTTCCGCCGGATCCGACGCGCGTGTTCCAGCCGTCGGGGAGTTCCGCGAGGACCTCGTCGAAACCCGTCGCCGCACAGGCCTGTTCGAGGTCGACGACCTCGCCGATGAGCCGAAGGTTCTCGTCCAGGGTGCCGGGAACGAGGACGGGGTGCTGCGGGAGCCACGCCACCTGCGACCACCACGCGGACCGGTCGAGCGAAGCGACGGCGGCGCCTGCCACCCGCGCCTCCCCACCTTCGGGTTCGACGAGGCCGAGGAGTGCCTGCACCGCAGTCGATTTCCCGGACCCGTTGGGCCCGGTCAGCACGGTCACCGCGCCGGGTTCGAGGGTCCCGGTCAGTCCGTGCGGCGCCAGGCCGTGCCGGGACCGGACGTCGACGCCGTCGAATTCGAGACGCGCCCCGGCCGCGTCCACCACGACCGCACCGTCGGCGGCGTCGGGACGATCGGTGTCGATGACGGCGAAGGCCCGGCTCGCCGCGGCCATTCCGTCCTCGGCAGCGTGGAACTGGGTTCCGACCATCCGCAGCGGAAGGTACACCTCGGGCGCGAGAATCAGTGCGACGATTCCCGCTTCGAGTCCCATCTCCCCGTACACCAGCCGCAGTCCGATGCTCACGGCGACGAGTGCGACGCAGAGCGTGGCCAGCAGTTCCAGCACCATCGACGAGAGGAACGCCACCCGCAGCGCCGACATCGTGGTGCGGCGGTGGGCGTCGCCGAGTTCGCGCACCCGAGTCGCCGGTCCCTGTTCGCGGCCCAGCGCGCGGAGCGTGGGCAGTCCGGCGAGGAGGTCGAGCAACTGGGAGGACAGCGTGGTCATCGCCGTCAGTGTCTTGGCGGCCTTGCCCTTGGTGAGCAGGCCGATGAGGATCATGAAGATCGGGATGAGCGGTAGCGTGACGAAGATGATCGCCGCCGACGTCAGATCCTGAAACATGATGACCGCCAACGTCGCAGGAGTGAGCGTCGCCGCGAGGACCAGGGCCGGAAGATACCCGGTGAGGTACGGCACGAGACCGTCGATTCCGCGGGTGAGCACGGTGGCGATCTCGTCCCGCCGCGGATCGAGCTCGCGCGGTCGCAGGCGGGTGGCGACGCCCAGGACCTCCCCCTTCAGCTCCGCCACGACCCGCGTGGCGGAGCGGTGCGCGAACCGGGACTGCAGCCAGGTGGCGAGCACCCGCACTCCCACCGCGGCGGCGAGGACCCCCAGTTCGGTGGACCACCGGCCGAGGTCGGTGGCGTCGTCGACGATGACTCCGCCGAGCACGCGGCCGATCATGAGCGCCGACACGATGACCATCGCGACGTTGACGATCGACAGCGCGACCGTGAGGACGAGATACCCGCGGGCGGCCGCGGAGTAGCGCCAGAGGCGGGGATCGACGGGGCGCCGGGAACCTCGCTCCCCGCCCGGGCGTTCCTCGACCGGGCGGGGTGCGTCGCCTACCGCTGTGCTCATCTGCGCTCGAGCGGGAGACCGATCGACGGCGGGATGTGCTTGGTCGAGATCCGTTGGCGGAAAACCCAGTACGTCCAGCCCTGGTAGATCAGCACCACCGGGGTGAGGAAGGCTGCGGCCCACGTCATCACCTTCAGCGTGTACGGACTCGACGAGGCGTTGTCGATGGTCAGGTTGTACGCGGCGTCCAGCGTGGACGGCATGACGTTGGGGAACAGCGAGCCGAACAGCAGGGCCACGGTGGCGATGACCGCGATCGACGTGAGCAGGAACGCCCAGCCCTCCCGTTCGGCGCGGGTGAACGCGACCACCCCGAGGAGTGCGGCTGCGGCGATCGCGACGAGGATCCACGTCCAGCCCTTGCCGTGCGCCAGCTGTGTCCACAGCACGAACGCGCCTGCCACCGGAACGGCCGGGATGGCGAGCCGGGACGCCAGTTCGACGGCGTCCGTGCGTACTTCGTCGGCCGTCTTGAGTGCGAGGAACACCGCGCCGTGCAGTGCGAACACGAGTGCGGTCGTCAGACCGCCCAGCAGCGCATAGGGATTGAGCAGATCGAAGAGGTTCGAGGTGACCTGCTTGTCGGCGTCGATGTCGACACCCCGCACGATGTTCGCGAACGCGACACCCCACAGCACGGCAGGCACCCAGGACCCGAAGACGATGCCCCAGTCGCATCGCCTGCGCCAGGTGTCGTCGTCGATCTTGCCGCGGTACTCGATGGCGCAGATCCGGACGATGAGCGCGACGAGAATGATCAGCAGCGGCAGATAGAAGCCGGAGAACAGGGTGGCGTACCACTCCGGGAACGCCGCGAACAACGCGCCGCCACCGGTGATGAGCCACACCTCGTTGCCGTCCCACACGGGGCCGATGGTGTTGAGCACCACCCGCCGTCGAGTGTCCCCGTTCGGGTCCTTGCGCCTGCCCAGCACCGGCATCAGCATGCCGACACCGAAATCGAATCCCTCGAGGACGAAGTACCCGATGAAGAGCACCGCGATCAGGATGAACCACACTTCTTGAAGTCCCATGACCGTCTCCCTAGTACGCGAACGAGAGTTGCTCGGGCTTGCCCGGTTCTTCGGGCTCGTCGTGGTCGTCGCCCGGTGGATGCGCGTCGTGTTCGAGCGGTCCCTCGATCGTGTAGCGGCGGATGAGCGTGAACCACACGACGGCCAGCGCCCCGTAGACCACCGTGAACGTGATGAGCGAGACCCAGACGGTCCACGCGGAGTGATTCGAGACGCCTTGGTCGACAGTCAGTCTGATCATGTCGACACCGGTCGGGTTGGGTGCCACGACCCACGGTTGGCGGCCCATCTCGGTGAACACCCAGCCCGCGCTGTTCCCGAGGAACGGCGTCGGGATGACGAGGATGGACAGCCAGCCGAACCACTTCTTGTCCGGGACGCGGCCGCCGCGGGTCATCCACAGACCGACCACGGCGAGTAGCGCCGACCCGGCGGCCCAGCCGATCATCGCGCGGAACGTCCAGTAGGTGACGAACAGGTTGGGCTTGTAGTTGCCGGGCCCGTACATCTCCTCGTAGCGGGCCTGGATCTCGGTGACGCCCTCGACGGTGGAGTCGAAGGTGCCGTCCGCGAGGAACGAGGTGAGCCCGGGGATCCTGATGAGCTGGGTGATGCTCTCGCAATTGTTCTGGGTGCCGACGGTGAGGATGGAGAAGTCGGCACCGGTTTCGGTGTGGCACAGCGATTCGGCCGATGCCATCTTCATGGGTTGCTGTTCGAACATCAGCTTGCCCTGGATGTCGCCGGTGATCGCGAGTCCGATGCCCGCGGCGACCATCACCCACAGCGCGAGGATGGTGACCGGACGGAACATCGTCCGGGCGGTCTCCTCGTGCTTCTTCGCCACTTCGGGTTCGGTGGCTTCCTTCGATTTGCGCATGCTGCGCACCATCCACCAGCCGCCGACGCCGGCCACGAACGTGCCTGCCGTGAGGAACGCTCCGGCCACGACGTGCGGGAAGGCCGCGAGAGCTGTGTTGTTGGTGAGCAGTTCCCAGATGCTGGTGAGTTCCGCGCGTCCGGTCTCGGGGTTGTAAATGGCCCCGACCGGGTGCTGCATGAACGAGTTGGCGGTGATGATGAAGTACGCGGACGCGTTCACACCGATCGCGACGAGCCAGATGGTGGCGAGGTGGACGAGCTTGGGCAGCCGTCCCCAGCCGAAGATCCAGAGGCCCAGGAACGTCGACTCGAGGAAGAACGCCACCAGTCCCTCGAGGGCGAGGGGTGCGCCGAACACGTCACCGACGAAGCGTGAGTACTCGCTCCAGTTCATCCCGAACTGGAATTCCTGCACGATGCCGGTGGCCACGCCGAGCGCGAAGTTGATCAGGAAGAGTTTTCCGAAGAACTTGGTGAGCCGATACCAGTGGTCCTTTCCGGTGACCACCCACATCGTCTGCATGACGGCGATCAGCGGGGCGAGCCCGATCGTCAGCGGAACGAGGATGAAGTGATAGACGGTGGTTATGCCGAACTGCCACCGGGAGACATCCAAGGCATCCATGGCTACTCCGAAACTGGGCCCGTAGGACAGGCTTCAGGGCCGGAGCGTGGGCTTCCGCCCGACCCTTGAAAACAACGTACTGCGGGGTCGTTTCCCCCGCAGGACTTTGCTACTACGAAATGTAGTAGACCTGTCAAGCCTCCGCGGACTCGGTACCCGCCGTCTCGACCGCGAGGTCGACCAGCTCCACGATCTCGTCAGCGAGGGGCGCCACAGGCAGGGCCAGCCCGTCGATCTTGCGCACCTGCGCGGCCATGGTGACACTGGAGATGAGCCAAACACCTTCCGCTGTAATGAGATCCGCCGGACGCAGCGCCGCGTACTCGCAGCGGAACCCCTTGCCGGACGCCACCTCGTACAGCGCCTGCTGCGTGGTGCCGGGCAGGATTCCGTGCTCCGGCGGCGGCGTGAGGAGCGTCTTCTCGCGGGCGATGACCACCGTGGAACGTGGCCCTTCCAACACATTCCCCTCACTACTGACGAAGATCACATCGTCGGCGCCGAGTGTTGCCGCGTACCGCAGCGCCGCCATGTTCGTGGCATACGACAAGGTCTTCGCCCCGAGGAGCTGCCACGGCGCGCTCGCCGACAGATCCACCGAGTAGCCACGGGCCAGTGTGAGTACCGACACTCCGTCGCGCCGTGCCTCCAGGATCCGCTCGGAAACCGGCCCGACGGTGACGAAGGCGGTCGCGTCGCCACCGGACTCCCGGCCGCGGCTGAGCACGAGTCGCATGGCGCCCTCCCGCTCGGACCCCCACTCCTCGACGGCCAGCTCGAGGGCCAGCCGCCAGTCGTCCAGGTCCTGGGTAGGCAATCCGAGGGCGCGCGCCGACGCGACGAGACGAGTGAGGTGTGGCTCGACCTTCAGTGCGCGACCGGCGCGCACCAGCAGCGTCTCGAAGACACCGTCGCCGCGCACCACCGCCAGATCGTCCGCGTGCAGCAGGGGGGCATCCGCGTCCCGCACCTCGTGGTCCAGCGTCACCAGCACTCGATCAGACATGACACCCAGCCTATCGACCCTGCTGACCGCCACCTGTGGTCCATGGTCCCTAGACTGGGTTCGTGGTCGACAAACTGCCCGTCTCACCCAGTCCACTCGTCACGGCCCCGGGCGCGGTTCCTGCGCCCGAAGGCTCTCCCGACGCCGGCGTCGCCTGGCATCACGGCGATCCGCTCGGCGAACAACGCACCGCGGAACGTTCCGCGGTGGTCGTCGACCGTTCCCATCGGTTCGTCATCGCGATCAGCGGACCCGAACGACTCACCTGGCTGCACACCATCTCGAGCCAGCACGTCGCCGCGCTCCCCGACGGCGCGAGCGCCGAGAACCTCAGCCTCGACGTCAACGGCCGCGTCGAGCACCACTTCGTCCAGACCGACCTGGACGGTGTCACCTGGATCGACACCGAGGCCGACCGCGGACCCGACCTCCTGTCCTTCCTCACCAAGATGGTGTTCTGGTCCAAGGCCGAGCCCCGTGAGGGCAACGAGCTCGCGGTCCTCAGCGTGATCGGCCCCGACGCCGTGACGGTCCTCGACGCAGCCGGTGTCGGGGCACCCGCCGAGCCGTACGCCGCCGCCGCGGTGCCCGGGGGCGGGTTCGTCCGCCGTATGCCGTGGCCGACCGCCGACTCCTTCGACCTGCTGATCCCGCGGGAAGGACTCGCGACGTGGTGGGGCCGGCTCACCGCCGCCGGCGCCGCTCCCGCGGGAACGTGGGCGTTCGAGGCACTCCGGGTAGCCGCCGCACGGCCCCGGATCGGACTCGACACCGACGACCGCACCATCCCGCACGAGGTCCGCTGGATCGGCGGTCCCGCCGAGCACGGCGCCGTCCACCTCGAGAAGGGCTGCTACCGCGGCCAGGAGACGGTGGCCCGCGTCCACAATCTCGGTAAACCGCCCCGCCACCTCGTCCTGCTGCACCTCGACGGCAGCGCCGAAGGCCGGCCCGAACCGGGCGACCCGGTGACGGCGGGAGGCCGTGCGGTCGGACGGATCGGCACGGTGATCGACCATCACGAGCTCGGACCCATCGCGCTGGCCCTCGTCAAACGGTCCATCCCCACCGACACCGAACTGGTGGTCGGTTCGTGCGCCGCGTCCATCGACCCGGACTCGGTGCCCGCGGACGACACGGTCCAGGCGGGCCGAGCCGCCGTCGACCGGCTCCGGGGACGATGAGCGAGGCTACCGCGACGGCCGGCGAGGTGCTGGCCGTCTGCGTGCTGCACACCGAGCGGGACAGCGGCACCCGGAGGGTGACCCGCACGGCGATCGACAAGCGCCCCGTCGACGGCCCCGTGCGCGTCACGGCCGCCGGACTGGTCGGCGACCGCGTCTGCGACACCGAATACCACGGCGGCCCGTTCAAGGCCGTCTACGCCTACCAGGAGGACGAGGCGCAGCGCTGGGCGTCGGAGCTCGGCCGCGAACTGCCCCCGGGATGGTTCGGCGAGAACCTCCGCCTCGACGGGATCGCCGCGAGCGACGCCGTGATCGGCGAGCGCTGGCGGATCGGCACCACCGAACTGGAGGTGACCAGCCCGCGGACACCGTGTGGCACGTTCGGCGTCTGGGCCGCCGAGCCCCGGTGGGTCAAGCGGTTCTCCGAACGTGCGGACACGGGCGCGTACCTGCGGGTGGTGACGGAGGGGTCGGTCACCGCCTGGGACACCGTCGAGCGCATCCACGTGCCCGGCCACGGCGTCACCGTGCGCGATCTGTTCACCGGCCGCGACCCGGAACGGTTCGTGGCGCTGCTCGAACAGCAGGAGAACCTCTCTCCGACCGTCGCGGACAAGGCCCGCCGACGGATCGCCGGACTGGAAGTGCAGGTCAGGTATTGAGCATTGAACTGGTCGAGGTCGTCCGTTCCGGATTCCGTGAGTGCGTCCACCGCGGTTCCGCGGTGATTCTCCGCGCGGACGGCGAGATCGCGCTCACCCTCGGTGAGGTGCACACGCCGATCTACCCGCGGTCGTCGAACAAGCCGTGGCAGGCCGTGACGATGCTGCGGAACGGCTTCGAGCCGTCCAGTTCCGAAGAGCTCGCGATCGCGACCGCATCCCACGAGGGCGAGTCGGATCACATCGAACTCGTCGAGCGGCTGCTCGCCCGGTACGGCCTCGACGAGGACCAGCTCCGCTGTCCCGCCGATCTGCCCTCCAACGAACTCGCGCGGGCCGAACTGCTGGCCGCCGGTGAGCTCCCCCGCCCGGTGTACATGAACTGCTCCGGCAAGCATGCGGCGATGCTCGCCACGTGCCTGGCCAACGACTGGCCGTTGGACAGCTACCTCGAGCCGACGCATCCGCTGCAACTCGCGGTCGTCGAGACGCTCGGGTCGATCAGTGGCGACGTCGACGCCGAGCTCGGCATCGACGGATGCGGGCTGCCGATCGTCCCGCTGTCGCTGACGCATCTGGCGCGGGCGTTCGCCCGGCTCGTCACCGCCGAGCCCGACTCCCCCGAGCTCGCCGTCGCCGACGCCGTCCGCGAGCACCCGTACCTCGTCTCGGGCACCGGCAAGGACGACGCGCGGCTGATGCCGGTCGTGCCCGGGCTGATGACGAAGGCCGGAGCCGACGGTGTCTACGCCGGCGCTCTTCCCGACGGCTCGGCGTTCGCGCTGAAGATCGACGACGGCCACGAACGGGCCCGGTTACCCCTCGCCGCAGCACTTCTCCACCGGATGGGCGCCGAGTGGACCGAGGATCTGGCGGCCCTCGCATCGCAGCCGGTGCTCGGCGGCGGCGTCCGAGTGGGGACGGTCCGGGCAATTCCGGGAGTCTTCTGAAGGCGAAATACCGGCATCGGGGCAGCTCGCGAGCCCGGTGAGACTAAACCGACACCGCTTCGGGGTGTGGATGGAAGCGCGAGGGACTTTTCCACGCTAGAGTGTGGGGCAGGAACTTACACACTCAAACGGGGCCGCCAAATTCCCCAGGCCGCCCCGCGAAAGCGCGAGGGGGTCAGCCATGGGCCGCGGCCGGGCTAAGGCAAAGCAGACCAAGGTTGCACGCGAGCTGAAGTACAGCGTACCGACCACGGATTTCGACAGCCTGCAACGAGAGCTCTCAGGTGGGTCGTCCAACTCGCATCGGGACGAGGTCTTCGCTGACCAGCGTGCCGACAGGGAGGGTCACTCCCGGGAGGACGACGACGACTGGCGGCGCTGAGATCTGAAGACAACGAAATGAGGGGGAGCCGGTACCGGCTCCCCCTCATTTCCACATCTTCAGCCGGTCGGGGCCACTAGCTCGCCCCGTTCCGACAGACGGCGTCCGACCCTAGAACCTCGGGTGATCGCCGGCGAGAATTGCGCGCTCGGCCGACACGTCGTGCGACTTCTTGATGCTGCCCAGCGTCCAGCAGTCGATGTGCCGCGCCGTCAGGACGGCCAGCGCACGATCGACGTCCTCGGGCGCCACGATCGCGACCATGCCGACACCCATGTTGAACGTCTGCTCCATCTCGGCCCGCTCCACGCGTCCGCGCTGCGCGATCATCGCGAAGATCGGAGCCGGGCTCCAGGTGCCGCGGTCGAGTTCGGCGACCAGACCCTTCGGCATGACCCGCGCGAGGTTGTTGGCCAATCCACCGCCGGTGACGTGGCAGAACGTGCGCACATCGGTCTCGGCGGCGAGGGCCAGGCAGTCCTTGGCGTAGATCTTCGTGGGCTCGAGCATCTCCTCGCCCAGGGTGCGGCCGAACTCGTCGACATGCGCCGTCAGGCTCATGTGGTCGATCTCGAGCAGAACCTTGCGGGCCAGCGAGTAACCGTTGGAATGCAGTCCGGACGAACCCATGGCGATCACGACGTCGCCGGGACGGACCCGGTCGGGCCCCAGCACCTGGTCGGCTTCGACCACACCGACGCCGGTCGCGGACAGGTCGTAGTCGCCGTCCGCCATCACACCGGGGTGCTCCGCCGTCTCGCCACCGAGCAGCGCGCAACCGGCCTGGATGCAGCCTTCGGCGATGCCGCTGACGAGTTCGGCGACACGCTCCGGGACGACTCGCCCGACGGCGATGTAGTCCTGCAGGAACAGCGGCTCGGCGCCGCAGACGACGAGGTCGTCGACGACCATCGCGACCAGGTCGAGGCCCACGGTGTCGTGCTTGTCGAGTGCCTGAGCGACGGCGAGCTTGGTGCCCACACCGTCCGTGGACGCCGCGAGCAGCGGCTCCTTGTAGTCACCCTTGAGCGAGAACAGACCCGCGAATCCACCGAGACCACCGAGAACCTCGGGGCGGCTGGCGCGCTTGGCCAAGGGAGCGAAGAGTTCCACCGCCCGATCGCCTGCGGCGATGTCCACTCCTGCGGCGGCGTAGGACGCGCCAGGGCGACTTGTCGGATCCTCGGTCATGTGGTTGTTACTCCAGCCTTCTGTTGCTCGTCAAAATCGTGTCGGTCGGGCAATCGAGTGCTGTGATTGCGTCCTTACGGTACCGGAGTACGTTCTCCGGCCGGATCCCGATGGTCCGGCCTACGGCCGACTGAGGGCGTTCGCGTTGTCGTTCTCCCGCGTCGCGGGACCGCCTGCCGCGCTCTCGAGCATTCCCTCGAGAACGTTCTTTCCGATCGACGTCTCCGTGGGGAGCGCGATGGGGTACGTGCCGTCGAAGCAGGCCGCGCACAGTCGCGTCGCAGGCTGCTCGGTGGCGGCGATCATGCCTTCGGTGGAGATGTAGCCGAGGGTGTCGGCGCCGATGGAACGGCGCACCCCTTCGAGCATCTCGTCGAAGCTGCCGGGCTCGCCACCGCCGCCCGCGCCGTTGGCGATCAGCTCGGCCGGTGAGGCGAAGTCGATGCCGTAGAAGCAGGGCCACTTGACCGGCGGCGACGCGATCCGGACATGGATCTCCAGTGCGCCGGCCTCGCGGAGCATCCGGATGAGGGCGCGCTGGGTGTTACCGCGGACGATCGAATCGTCCACCACCACGAGGCGCTTGCCGCGGATGACTTCCTTGAGCGGGTTGAGCTTGAGGCGGATACCGAGCTGGCGGATCGTCTGCGACGGCTGGATGAAGGTGCGGCCGACGTAGGCGTTCTTCATCAGACCCTGGCCGTACGGAATGCCCGACCCCTGCGCGTACCCGACCGCGGCCGGAGTGCCCGATTCGGGGACCGGGATGACGAGGTCACCCTCGGCGGGGTGCTCGGTGGCGAGGCGGCGGCCGATCTCGACGCGGGTGGAGTGCACCGAACGTCCGGCGATGACACTGTCCGGGCGAGCCAGGTACACGTACTCGAACACGCAGCCCTTGGGCTCGGGGTTCGCGAAGCGGGAGGAGCGGACACCGTCGGCGTCGATGGCGAGCAGTTCGCCGGGCTCGATGTCGCGGACGAAGGACGCGCCGACGATGTCGAGTGCGGCCGTCTCGCTGGCCACGACCCAGCCGCGGTCCAGGCGTCCGAGGCACAGCGGGCGGATGCCGTGCGGGTCACGGGCCGCGTAGAGCGTGTGCTCGTCCATGAAGGTGAGGCAGAACGCGCCGCGCAGCGTCGGCAGGAGCTTCATGGCCGCCTGCTCGATGGTGCTGTCCGTGGCGGCGTGCGCGAGGAGGGCGCCGACGACGTCCGAGTCGGACGTGGCGCCGCCGGGGCGCTTGTCGTTGACCAGGCCGGCTTCACGGGCGCGCTGCGCCAGCTCCGCCGTGTTGACGAGGTTGCCGTTGTGCCCGAGGGCGATGCCGCTACCCGCGGCGGTGGTCCGGAAGATCGGCTGCGCGTTCTCCCACGTGGTCGAGCCCGTGGTGGAGTAGCGACAGTGGCCGACGGCGACGTGGCCCGGCATCGCTGCCAGGGTCTGCTCGTCGAACACCTGGCTGACCAACCCGAGGTCCTTGAAGACCAGCACCTGCGAACCGTCGGCGACGGCAATGCCCGCCGCTTCCTGCCCACGGTGCTGCAGAGCATAAAGTCCGTAATAGGTGAGTTTCGCCACATCCTCTCCCGGCGCCCAGACGCCGAAGACTCCGCATTCCTCGCGGGGCTCGTTCTCGTCCTCGTCGGACGGGTTCGAAGAGAGAAGATTAGGACTGTGGACCGACAGATCGGCTCTGGTCACCGGGGTGCTCCCTGGGGATGGGCGTGTGAGGGGCAAGGTCAGTCTACGTGCCCTTCGCCGTCGCTTCGCCCACGGTGCCGATCGAACCGGCCCGACTGGCGGACGGACGGCCGAAAATGGATTGGTTTCGGTGTCGATCAGCATCCTCGAACCACAGCGCGGGGGCTCTTCCGATGAACGTCCGCAGCACGGCACCGACCGGCGCAGAACGCCTGCTGAGCGCCTTCGAAGGTGCGATGGGCATCACCATTCCCGTGCACGTCCGGTGACCTCGAAATCGAGGGCGACGTCTTCCGGCTGCTGACGCTTCCGGATCTCGTCGACCGGCTGGGCACTCTCAGAGTCCGCGGATCCGACCGCGGCACCGTCCTGAAGTCACTGTCGACATTCGTCCGGCTCGGCGGCCTCGGTCTCCGTCCGACGTCGGTGGAGGTGCCCCGACGTCGCGGCCAGCGCCCTGGGGTTCGAGGAGAAGGACCGGCTGACGACCCGTCAGGTGCTCGCCGTGCGTCCGTCCGACGACGGGTCGAGCGGGCCTGCCGCGCGTTGTGGCTGGGCTAGCTATACGCGCAGCAGCGGCAGCCAGTGGGCGATCTCCCCGGCGCGACTCCCCGACACCGAGACTCCGCCGTAGGCGGTCGCGCTGTCGAACTCCAGCAGTCCCGTCACCAGCAGCAGCCACGTCCGGGGGTCGGTCTCCACGACGTTCGGCGGGGTGCCGCGGGTGTGCCGGGGACCCTCGATGCACTGGACCGCGACGAACGGGGGAACCCGCACCTCCACGCTCGAACCGGGCGCGACCTGCTCGAGCGTCCGCGCGCTGAGCCGGACCGCCGCAGCCAGCTGGGTGCGGGACGGTTTCTCCTCGGAATCGCCGCGCAGCCACGGACCGACCTCGAGTACGGCGGCCCTCAGTTCGGCGGGATCTACGGCTCGGCGCGGCGGCATACGCTCAATCTACTGTGCGGGCCCGCACGAATTCGGCGGCCACCGCCCCGCCGACATTGACCGAAAGGTGCAGCAGTGCAGGGGCTACGACGCTGCCGCTGCGTCGACGCAACCACTCGAACAGCCACGCGGAGGAACCGGTGAGCAGCACGCTCGCGGCGACACCGTCACCGGCGATCCGGGCCGCGCGCACGTGCCACAGCCCGAACGCGGCGGCGTGCAGGACGTGGGCAGGCGCGGGCGGCCAGGCCCGGCGCAGCATCGCGGACAGGACGCTGCGGAACATCAGTTCTTCGTGCGCCACGGTCCCCACCGGGATCCGGAACCCCACCCAGCCGACAAAAGCGGTGACGCCGTCGCCCGTCGGCACGCGTCTACGCAGTGCGGGCACGCTCAGTGTGATGGCGTATCCCGCGAGCGGAATCAGCGACGCCAGGGCGCCGTACCGCAGCCCGGACGGCACCTTCGACGCGGACAGGCCGAGTTCGTCGACGCCGTACCCTGCGGCACGCGCGGCTCCCACGACCGACAGTCCGAGCGCGCCTCCCGCGACGGCCCGCCCGTACGGGCCGAGCCCCGAACCGGGCAGCACCACGTTGTTCCACAGCACGGCCGCCGTCGCACCGGCAACGGAGGCGCGCCTGCTCACTTCTCCGGACCCTCTGTTCCGGCGAGGGATTCGAGAGTGGACCGGACGCGTTCGGTGTCGACTGGTGTCCACCCCTCGGGCTGGGCGACCGTGATCCAGCCGTCGAGGACGAGAGTCCCGTAATTGTGGCCGTGCCCGTCCGGCACCCCGGCGGCGTTGGTGAGGTCGGCGGAGACCTGCCAGAAGGTCACGAACGGAAACCATTTCATGGACGGCGAACGATCCTCGCCCGGTGGTTCCTTCAACCAGCCGGGCCGGGTGAACGCGAGGTCGGGCGACCACCACACGACGGGATCGGACGGATGCTGGATGTACAGGATGCGCGGCGACAGCCACTCGCCGGTGTTCTCGACCATGTCGGCGGAGTCGTCGGCGAACCGCACCACCAGACCCGCCGCGTACTCGGGGTCCACCTCGGGAGTGCCGGGGTCTCGGCGCTGGATCAGCTGTCCCCACAGGCGGTTCGAGTTGGGCGGTCCGACCCACAGCACGCCGTCGACGGTCTGCCGGATATCGCTGAGCGTGTCGAAGGCGCCCTCCCCCGCCTGCGTGCCGAGACTTTCGCCGTAGACCAGCAATTTGGGGCGCGTCGCCTCGGGTTCCTGCAGCCACCGCTCGTGCACGCGGTCGATCAGTTCCTTCCCCGCCTCCGCGGCCTTCTCGCGGTCGGCGAGGAACGAGATCCAGCTCGGCAGGAACGAGTACTGGCTGGCCACCAACGCCGTGTCGCCGTTGTGGACCAGCTCGATCGCCTGCGCCGCAGTCGGATTGATCCAGCCGGTGCCGGTGGTGGGGATGACGACGAGGACCTTGCGCGAGAACGCGCCGGTCCGCTCGAGTTCGTCGATGACGATATCCATGCGCGCGTCCGGGTCCTCGGCGGTCTCGAGTCCTGCGTAGACGCGGATGGGGTCCTTGGCCGGTGTGCCGTTGGCTGCCGTGAGTTCGTCGGCGTCGAGCCCTCGGGACACGAAGTTCCGGCCCTCGTACCCCAGGGTGTCCCAGGGGGCGAGCGACTCGGGGCTGCCCGACTTCTCCGGGTCGAGTGGTTGCTCGGTGCCGTCGCGGGTGGTCGAATTCTGCAGGCTGAACGCTGCATTCGTGGCGGCGTAGATGCCGCGCATCAGAACGCCGTCGACGAGCAGGAAGAACAACACCGTCACGATGAGGATGCCGACGGTGGTGGCCGTCGGGATCGCGAGGTGCCACCGCCGGATCAGTCGTGCCGCGATCCACCGCACCAGTTCGCGCAGCAGCCGCCACACCGAGATGATCGTGGCGCCCACGAGCAGGCTCAAACCGCCCGTGCGGATGTAGCCGGTGGTGGTGGTTCCCTCCGCCCCCATCAGCGCGGCGAGCTCGCGCTGCCATGCCGCGGAGTACGCGAGCATCACGAGACTCACGACCACACAGGTCACCGTCACGATGACGCGCAGACCGGTGGACCACGGTTCCGGCAACGGCCACCACGACCGGTGCCGCAGGAAGTAGCGGCGCACCAGCCAGCCGATCGCCGTTCCCACCGTGTAGCCGATCGCGGCGTTGATGCCGCCGATCAGCCCCTGGAACAACCAGTCGCGGGGCAGCAGCGACGGCGTCAGCGACCAGCAGAAGAACAGCGTCGCGAACGCGATGCCGGTGAAGTCGAGCCGAAGGAAACGCCAGGTCCGGTCGAGTCGGGGACCGTGGAGGAGTGCAGGATCAACCAGCCGCGAGAGTTCCCGCGGCCCCCTGTCAACCCTCTCCAATGCCCCCGATTCGACCATTCATCACCCGAACAATGCCGGCAGAGTTCCCTCGAACGTTGTGCGCAGCTCGGCCAGCGAGACCGAGAACTGGTCCTGGACCTCCACGGAATCGGACCCCTCGTCGACGACACCGATGCGCACCCACGGGAGATTACGGGCCGTGCACATGCCGGTAAAGCGAGTTTCCTCGGTGCGCGGGACCGCGACGAGCACGCGGCCCGACGACTCGGAGAACAGGGTGACGAACGGATCGGAGTCGTCGGGAAGCAGGATGCGGCAGCCTGTCTCCCCGGCCAGCGCGGCCTCGACGACGGTCTGCGCGAGACCACCTTCGGACAGGTCGTGCGCCGCGGACACCAGTCCGTCGCGGGACGCCGCGAGGAGGATGTCGGCCAGCAACTGTTCCCGCTCGAGGTCGACCTTCGGCGGAACGCCGCCGAGGTGGCCGTGCTCGACCTGCGACCAGATGGACCCGTCGAACTCGTCGTGGGTGTCGCCGAGCAGGATGAGCGTCTCGCCCGGTTCCAGTCCGAGACCGGTGGGGATCCGACGGTGCACGTCGTCGATGACGCCGAGCACTGCCACCACCGGGGTGGGCAGGATCGGGGTCGACCCGGTCTGGTTGTAGAAGCTGACGTTGCCGCCGGTCACGGGGATGCCGAGCTTCGCGCAGCCGTCCGCCAGGCCGCGGACGGCCTGCTGGAACTGCCACATGACGCCGGGATCCTCGGGGGACCCGAAGTTCAGGCAGTTGCTGACGGCCTTGGGGGTGGCGCCGGTGACGGCGACGTTGCGGAAGGCCTCGGCGAGCGCGAGCTGCGCGCCGGCGTACGGGTCGAGCGCGGTGTAGCGGCCGGACGCGTCGGTGGCGAGCGCGATGCCGCGGCCCGTCTTCTCGTCGACGCGGATCACGCCCGAGTCGGCATTCTCGGCCAGGACGGTGTTGCCGCGCACGTAGCGGTCGTACTGCTCGGTGATCCACTTGCGGCTGCACAGCGCCGGGGACGCGAGCATCTTCAGCAGGGTGGACTTCAGTTCGTCGGCCGACTCGGGACGCTTCAGTCCGGCGGTGGTGTTGGCGACGAGGGCGTCCTGGCTCGCGGGACGCTGCACGGGGCGCTCGTACACCGGGCCCTCGTGGGCGACGGTGCGCGGCGGCACGTCGACGACGGTCTCGCCGTGCCAGGAGATGGTGAGCCGCTCGCCGTCGGTGACCTCACCGATGACGGTGGCGAGGACGTCCCACTTCTTGCAGACCTCCATGAACGCGTCGACGTTGTCGGGGGTGACGACCGCGCACATGCGTTCCTGGGACTCGCTGGACAGCACCTCGGCCGCAGTCATGCCGGTGGCCCGCATCGGGACCTGCTCGAGGTTGATGTGCATGCCACCGTCGCCGGCCGCGGCGAGCTCGGACGTGGCGCAGGACAGGCCGGCGCCGCCGAGGTCCTGGATTCCGACCACGAGCTTCGCGGCGTACAGCTCGAGACAGCACTCGATGAGCACCTTCTCGGTGAACGGGTCACCCACCTGCACAGCCGGGAGCTTCTTCCGCCCGGTTCCGGACTCGTCGCCGTCGAACGTCTCCGACGCGAGGACGGAGACGCCGCCGATGCCGTCGAGGCCGGTGCGCGCACCGAACAGGATGATCTTGTTGCCGGCACCGGACGCGAACGCGAGATGCAGGTCCTCGACGCGCATCGCGCCGGCGCACAGGGCGTTGACCAGGGGGTTACCGGCGTACGACTCGTCGAACACGGTCTCGCCGCCGACGTTGGGGAGGCCGAGCGAGTTGCCGTACCCGCCGACACCGCGCACCACACCGTCGACGACGCGTCGGGTGTCGGGGGCATCCGCCGCACCGAAGCGCAGCTGGTCCATGACGGCGATGGGCCGTGCGCCCATGGCCATGATGTCGCGGACGATGCCGCCGACGCCGGTGGCCGCGCCCTGGTAGGGCTCCACGTAGGAGGGATGGTTGTGGCTCTCGACTTTGAACGTGACGGCCCAGCCGTCGCCGATGTCGACGACGCCGGCGTTCTCGCCGATGCCCGCGAGCATCGAGGAACGCATCTCGTCGGTCGTGGTCTCACCGAAGTACTTCAGGTGCACCTTGGACGACTTGTAGGAGCAGTGCTCGCTCCACATCACCGAGTACATCGCGAGCTCGGCCTCGGTGGGGCGGCGGCCCAGGATCTCCTTGATACGGGCGTACTCGTCGTCCTTCAGACCCAGTTCCTTGAAGGGCTGTGGGACGTCGGGGGTCGCGGTGGCGGCGGTGACGGTATCGACCGGGTGTGCTGACACTGGAGGTGGGGTCCCTTCCCTACGGGAGTCAAGAGAGGCAAGCCGGGAGTCACGGTCGGCGCAAGCCGGGTGGCGACGAGCCGTACGTCAGTCTATCCGGCGGCTCGTTCCGGTACCGACCTGGCGCTGCTCGCCCTGCTTCCTCACGCCGTCGGTGTGAGGAAGGCCGCAAGTGCGTCGGAATAGGCCCGCACGTCACGGGCGCCCATCAGCTCCCGCGACGAGTGCATTCCGAGCTGGGCGGCACCCACGTCGACGGTGCTCAGCCCGGTCCTGGATGCGGTGATCGGGCCGATGGTCGAACCGCACGGCAGATCGGCGCGGTGCACGTACCGCTGCAGCGGCACGCCGGCCTGGTCGCAGGCGAGGGCGAACGCGCCGGCTCCGGCCGCGTCGGTGGCGTAGCGGAGGTTCTGGTTGACCTTGAGCACCGGTCCCCCGTTGACGGCGATGTGGTGCGCGGGCTCGTGCCGGTCCGGGTAGTTGGGGTGCGTCGCGTGCGCCATGTCTCCGGACGCGCAGATCGATCCGGCCATTGTCTGCAGGAATTCTTCGCGACCGCCGCCGCGGCCGAGGACGATGCGCTCGAGCACGGTGCTCAGGAGATCGGAGAACGCGCCCCGATCGGACATGCTCCCCACCTCCTCGTGGTCGAACAGCGCGAGCACCGGCACCCGATCCCCGGGGTTCTCGGCCGCCGCGAGCAGCGCCTGGGTGCCCGCGTAGCAGGTGCCCTGGTTGTCGAGTCGCGGCGCACTGACGAGGTCCTGTTCGGTTCCGACGATCGCGCTGGGCGCGAGATCGTGGGTCATCAGTTCCCACCCGAGCACCGCGCCGGCAGGCACCTCCGCCCGGTCGGCCACGAAGTCGATGAACGAGCGGCGTTCGGACCCCACGCCCCACACCCCGTTGAGGTGGCGCTGCGGATCGAGGTGGACGCCCTTGCGGTCCTCGGACAGGTGGATCGCCAGCTGCGGGACGCGCAGGATCGGTTCGTCGACGCGGACGAGTTTCTCCTCGACCGTGTTGCCGGCCCGCACGCTCAGCCGCCCGGAGATGCCCAGGTCGCGGTCGAGCCACGAGTTGAGCCACGCGCCGCCGTACGGTTCGAGACCCACCAGCTGCCACCCTGCCGACGACAGGTCGGGGTGCTGCTTGACGCGCAGGTTCGGGCTGTCGGTGTGCCCGCCGACGATGCGGAACGGCGCCGTCCGGCCCAGTCCTTCGGTACTCCACGCGATGAGGGATCCGCCGCGCACCAGGAAGTACCGGCCGGGCTCGCCGGGCCACGAGTCGGTCTCGTGCAACTCGGTGAATCCGTTGCCGGTCAGCAACATCGACACCGTTTCGCACACATGGAACGGCGACGGTGATGCATCGACGAACGTGCAGAGTCCCTGGGCGTCGGCCCACGTAGTGGAAGGCATGGGGTCAATCATGCAGGACCCGCTGTCACGTGTGGGGACCCGAGACGCAGAACTGGTTGCCGTCGGGATCGGCGAGCGTGACCCACCGGAAATCGCCCATTTCGTGCTGTGCGACCTCCGTCGCGCCCTCGGCACTCAGCCTGCCCACCTCGCCGTCGAGGTCGTCGGACGCCAGGTCGAGGTGGATGCGGTTCTTCCCCGGAGTGGGGTCGCCGACCTTCTGGAACGCCAGTTTCTGCGCGGACTCCGGGAGTGCGACGACGTAGAACCAGCCGTCGTTCTCCTGCTCGATCGTGCCCGCCGTCTGCTTCGCCCACCACTTCGCGAGCGGCCCCGGATCCGTGGTGTCGAACGTGATCATGCCGAGTGTGAGTGCCATGCCCGCACAGTAGACGTGACCACCGACACGTTTCGCGGCTTCAGAGGAACTTCTCGATCACCCTCACGGCGGCGTCCACTCCACCCGCAGAACGCAACTCGGCGGCGAGCTCCGCGCTGCGGCGCCGGACCGGCTCGGCGTCGACGTGCGCGAGCGCGTCCCGCAACTCGGCTGCCGACACGTCCGAACTGTCGACTCGCACCGCGACTCCCGCAGCGACGAGCGCGTCGGCGTTGTCGAACTGGTCGGTGGCCTGCGGCGCGGCGATCATCGGGGTTCCCGTGAACATTCCCTCACTGGACCCGCCCATGCCGGCGTGGGTGAGGAACGCGTCGGCCTGCCCGAGGATGTCGAACTGGGGCACCCACCGGTGGACCTCGACGTTGGCGGAAACGGTCCCGAGTTCGGCGACGTCGACGTGCTGCCCGATCTGCAGAACGACGTGCCAGCCGTCGAGGTCGCCGAACGCCTCGATGCAACGACGGTAGAAGTCGGCGTGATCGGTGAACGCGGTGCCGAGCGAGATGAGCAGCACTTTGCCCGCGTCTGCCGGGCGCTGCCACCTGCCGTCGGCGGGTCGCCGGGTGGGCAGAGCCGGTCCGACGAACGTGTAGACGTCCTCGTTCACCCGGTCGGCGTTGGGCTGCATCGATTTCGCGATCAGTACGACCGCCCGGGCCGGGCGGCCGTAGAACTCGTCCGGGTCCGTCTGGACACCGTTGTCCCGCAGCAGCTTCCCTTGCCGCGCGTACAGTGCCGCCCCGCGTGGGTCCGCCCGCATCGTGTCCACGAACGACTTCATGTCGTCTTCGTAGCCCTCCCACGCCACGTACGTCGGCGACAACTGCACGATCGGCACGCCCCATTCCTCGGCGAGGACGCGGGCGGGGCCTCCCGCGATGTCGTAGAGGAACAGGTCGGGGCGGTCGTCCTCGTACAGCGCCCGCAGTTGGGGCAGCATCGACTCGTACTCGGCCTGGAACAGAGTGAGCTGATCGATGGTGTCGCCGTCCCAGGACTTCTCGAACTCCTCCGTCGCACCCGCGGTGTTCACCCGCGGCAACGTCGAGGCGTATTCCTTGTACTCCGCCCCGGCGCTCTCGACGACGCCCTTCACTGCGACGTCGTTGGCGTACGTCACGCGGTGTCCGCGCGTAACGAGTTCTCGGAGAATCTCCAGGCTCGGGTTGACATGCCCGGGCGCCGGAATGCTGACCATGGCGATGTGCGAGCGGGTCATCTTCATCCTTTCCGATACGGAACGGTCCGTCTCGTTCAAGACTGGCACATGGCAGAAGTTGAGTCAAGACGATACGTCTCGTCTGGTCTACGATCCGTTCATGCCGTCCGCCGACAATCCCCGCCGTTCCGAACGGTCCCGTGCCGCGATCCTGCAGGCCACGCAGGAACTGATCCGCGAACAGCCCTACGGGACGATCAGCATCGAAGGCATCGCCGCGCGCGCCAAGGTCGGGAAACAGACCATCTACCGGTGGTGGCGGTCCAAGGGCGCGCTCGTCGTGGACGCCCTGCACGAACAGAACGCGGCCGGCGCCCAGGAGGGGGTGCCGACCGTCGAACGCGGGTCGACCATGGCCCTGCCGGACACCGGCGACCTCGCCGCCGACATGCGCCTGGTCCTGCGGGCCACAGTCGACGAGTTCACCTCGCCCGATTTCGAACCGCTGTTCCGGGCGCTGTCCATCGAATCGCTGCAGGACCCCGCACTGCAGGAACAGATCGTCGAGCGGATCTACCGGCCGCAGTTCGAGTTCGTCGCGGCGCGGTTCCGCTCCGCGCAGGACGCCGGGCAGGTGCGGCCCGACGTCGACCTCGCTCTCGCGTTCGAGTTGTTCATGGCGCCGATGTTCTACCGCTGGCAGAGCGGAGCGCATCCCCTCACCCACGACCACGCGGACGCCGTCGTCGACCTGGCGATGCGCGCCCTCGCACCCTGACGGCCGGGATCAGCCGGCGTCGTCGACGAACCCGAAATCGCCGTCCGCCAGGTCCTCGACGTGGACGGCACGCCCCGACGCGTCGGCGAGGGGAATCTTCCAGTTCGAGTACTGGGTCTCGTCGGTGCCCGGCTGATTCTGGACGCGGTACTCCCCCACCAGGTCGGCGAGAGCGACACCCGACAGCAACGACGGACTGCGGTTGATCAGCCGGTACAACGCTTTCACGGTGTCGGGTATCGACGCGTCGTCGGCGAGCAACCCGCGGTCGCGCGCCAATTGCAGCACGGCCTCGCGCTGCTGGGCGTCGTGTTCCTTCTCGAGTTCGAGGTCGCGCTCGAGGAGCCCGAGCCGCGAGCGCAATTCGATGTGTTCGCCGGCCAGGTATCCGGCGGTCGGCGGAAGATCGTGCGTGGTAACGGATGTCAGGCACAGGGTCCGGTACTGCTCCGGCGGTGTCGGCCGCTCGCCGTCGTGCTCGAACCACAGGATCGAGGTCCCCAGGATCCCGCGCTCGGCGAGGTAGTCCTGGACCGCGGGTTCGAAAACCCCGAGATCTTCGCCGATCACCACGGCGCCTGCGCGCTCGGCCTCGAGCGCGAGGATCCCGACGAGAGCCTCGTGGTCGTAGGAAACGTACGTTCCGTCCGCCGGCGACTCCGCGTCGGCGGGGATCCACCACAGCCGGAACAGCCCCAGAATGTGATCGACCCGCAGCCCACCCGCGTGCTTCAGCACGGTGCGCAGCATGTCGCGGTACGGGGCGTACCCCAGTTCGGCCAGCCGATCCGGTCGCCACGGCGGCTGATTCCATTGCTGACCCTGCTGATTGAAATCGTCGGGAGGAGCGCCGACGGTGATACCCTCCGCCAGAGCCGTTCCCAGCGACCACGCGTCCGCACCCCCGCGCTGGACCCCCACCGCCAGATCATGCACGATCCCGATGTCCATGCCCGCCGCGCGCGCCGCGTCCTGTGCGTCGGAAAGCTGTTCGTCGCATACCCATTGCAGCCACGAGTAGAACTCGATTCGCGGCGCGAGCTTGCGCCGCTGCGCCTGCACCCAGTCGCTGTCGGGCGCACCGGCCTTCGTCGTCCATCGCGGGTCGCCGGGCGGCAGTTTCTCGGTGAGCGCACACCAGGTCGCGAAGTCCTGCAGTCCGTCCCCCTCGACGCGGCAGAACTCCTCGAACGCGTGCTGCCTGCTCGGGCTGCGCTCGATCCGGAAGACCCGTTCGAGCACCCGGAGTTTGGCCCGATACGACGGGTTGCGGTCTATCCGGTCGGACCGGTCGTTCGCCCTCTCGAATCGCGCTGCGGCGTCACGCATCCGCGCATGGCGTCGCGTCGAGAGGTACGCCGTCTCCGGGATGTTCTCGACACGGATGTACATCGGGTTGACGTAGCGGCGGGTGGTCGGCAGGTATGGGGACGCCTCGATCGGTGGCCGGGGCTGCGCGGCATGCAGTGGATTGACCAGAACGTAGTCGGCGCCGTGAACGGAACCGAAGATCGACGCGAGATCCGCGAGGTCGCCGAGGTCCCCAACACCCCAGGAACGACGCGACCGGATCGAGTACAACTGTGTGAGCACACCCCAGCGTCGGCGGGCGCTCAGTGCGTCGGACGTCGACAATCGTGCCGGTGTCACCACGAGCGTGCACGACGAGGACGTGAGCGAGGTGGACGCCCGCACCGTGTGCCACCCGCACGGAACGTCGGATGGGACGACGAACGTCGCGCGGCCGACCAGGGCGCCGTCGACTTCCCGTGGATCGACCCACACCTGGAGTTGGCGTGCCGGGACCGTCCCGCCCGACTCCGTGTCGATCGTGACGTCCACTGACTCGCCGTGCGGAACGTGGACCACGAAACGGGTCTCGGATCCGTCCCTACCGACGACAACGGGCGGCAGCATTCGCCGCCACGGTGCCACGTCGCATTCGGACAGGGCGCGCCGCACCTCGTCTTCCGTTCCTGCGGGAACGCCCAAGGCCGAGAGGACAGTGCGGAGCGTGTCGTCACGCACGTCGTGGCGCTGCTGATCCCAACCCCGGTACGACGTCGCCACCCCGTGCCGGGCCGCGAGGTCACGCAACTGCTCGGTGTACGTCACCCGTCGATCGTGCCAGTTCACCTCGGAATCTGCGCGACTTCCGACCCGTGCCACGGCGGTCGGAGCGCATCGGCGTGATTGGCCCTGCGCCCCGCGGGGTAACTGTGGAGTGATGAGACGCACGGCGTCCACGGTGAGCCCCAAAGGCATGCCGTGGACGCATCAGGATGCGACCGGCGACCGAGGAGTTTTCGATGCTGCTACGTCTTCCCGGAGTCTATCGCCCGCAACACGATACGCAGTTGCTGGCCGACGTCCTGGCGGCGGAGCCTCTCGGTCCCCATTCCCGGGTACTCGACCTCTGCGCGGGGACCGGCGCGCTGAGCGTGCGCGCCGCCGCCGCCGGCGCGGGCCGGGTGACCGCGGTGGACGTGTCGAGGCGAGCGGCGATCAGCATCAGACTCAATGCCCTTGTCGGAGGACACCGGATCCGGGTGATTCACGGAGATCTCATCGAGCAGGTTCGCGAGGAACGGTTCGACGTCGTCGTGTCCAACCCGCCGTACGTTCCGGCGCTGGTCGACGCCGTGCCCGACCGCGGTCCGGCGCGGGCCTGGGACGCGGGTAAGAACGGTCGCGCACTGCTCGATCGGATCTGCTGCCAGGCCCCCGACGTTCTGGTCGCCGGTGGCGTCCTGCTGCTGGCACAGTCCAGCCTGAGCGGAGTCGAGAAGACGCTGACGATGCTCGAGGAACAGAACATGCGGGTCGACGTCGCCGCGACCGCCGAGATCCCCTTCGGACCGGTCCTCGTCGAACGCAGAGGCATGCTCGAGCGGCGAGGGCTCATCGAGGCCGGCCAGACCCGCGAAGAGATCGTGGTGATCCGCGCCGTCAAGTAGGGATCGAATGTGTGCCACAACGCTTTTCAGTGCCGACGACACTCCGAGGGAGCCGATATGCCGTCATCCACTCGCCTTCCCAACCCCAACACCGAGGCCTGGGACTGGCAGATACACGCCCTGTGCCGCGGCGTCGAATCGTCCGTGTTCTTTCATCCCGACGGCGAGCGGGGCAATGCCCGCAGCAACCGCGAACGTCGCGCGAAAGCGATCTGCCGACGCTGCCCAGTTCTCGTCGAATGCCGGGACCACGCCCTGAACGTGACCGAACCGTTCGGAATCTGGGGCGGGCTCACCGCGTCCGAACGCCGCGGCATCTCACAGCACGGCGAGGGAACCGTCGCCGTCTGACCCGGCACCGTGCAGGCCCTCGGCCACACACGGTGCCGGTCGGTTCAGGCGGAGATGACGCTGTCGAGGACGGAGTAGAACATGCCGAGCCCGTCGTCGCTGGGGCCGGTGAGGGCCTCGGTGGCATGCTCGGGGTGCGGCATGAGGCCCACGACCCGGCCGTTGGCCGAGGAGATGCCTGCGATGCCGCGCTGCGAACCGTTCGGGTTGTCGCCGACGTAGCGGAACACGACGCGGCCCTCACCCTCGAGTTCGTCGAGGACGTTCTCCGACGCCTGGTAGCGGCCCTCGCCGGACTTGAGCGGGATGAGGATCTCGGCACCCGACTCGTAGCGGGACGTCCACGCCGTCGACGAGGCCTCGACCTTCAGCCACTCGTCGCGGCAGATGAAGTGCAGGCCTTCGTTACGGGTGAGCGCGCCGGGCAGGAGGCCCGCTTCACACAGAACCTGGAAGCCGTTGCAGATACCGAGGACGGGCATGCCACCCTGCGCGGCCTGCACGACCTTGCCCATGACGGGCGCGAACCGGGCGATGGCGCCGCACCGCAGGTAGTCGCCGTAGGAGAAGCCACCGGGGACGATGACGGCGTCGACACCCTTGAGGTCGGCGTCGCCGTGCCACAGGCTCACGGCCTCGCCGCCGGCGAGGGTCACCGCGCGGGCGGCGTCGACGTCGTCGAGGGTGCCGGGGAAAGTGATGACTCCGACGCGGGCGCTCATGCTTCGACGCGCCTCACGGTCCAGTTCTCGATCACCGTGTTGGCCAGCAGGGCCTCGGCGATCTTCTCGAGCTGAGCGTCGTCGACACTGCCGTCGACCTCGAGCTCGAACCGCTTGCCCTGACGGACATCGGAAACTCCAGCGAAGCCGAGCCGCGGCAGCGCTCCGACAATGGCCTGCCCCTGGGGGTCGAGAATCTCGGCCTTGGGCATGACTTCGACGACGACACGGGCCACGTGCTGCTCCTTGTTGTTGTGCGCGAGCCCAGAGTGGAACACCGGGCACCCGGAAGTTTACCGGGCTACCTGCCTGCGGTTCGCATCGGACGAACGGGACGAGCCATGCACGCAGGCGCATACTCGAATTCATGCGATTGACTCACTTCGGCCACAGCTGCGTCCTCGTCGAGTTCAACGGTTCCACCATCCTCTTCGATCCGGGAAACTTCTCCCACGGATTCGAGGGCATCACCGGACTGGACGCAATCCTGATCACCCACCAGCACCCCGACCACGTCGACCAGCAACGACTGCCCGCCCTCGTCGAGGCGAACCCCGGCGCGGCGCTGTACTCCGACCCGCAGACCGCGGCCCAACTCGGCGGCGCGTGGACGGGGGTGCACGCCGGCGACGAATTCGACATCGGCGACGTGCACGTCACCGGCACCGGCGGCAGGCACGCGGTGATCCACCCCGACATCCCCGTGATCGACAACACGGCGTTCCTGCTCGGCGACGCCGGCAACCCCGCCCGGCTGATGCACCCGGGCGACTCGCTGTTCGTCCCGGAACAGAAGGTCGACGTGCTGGCCCTGCCCGCCGCGGCGCCGTGGCTGAAGATCTCCGAGGCCATCGACTACCTGCGCGCCGTCGCACCGCGGGTCGCGGTGCCCATCCACCAGGCGATCATCGCGAACGAGGCAACCGGCATCTTCTACGGCCGCTACTCGGACATGGCACCCGAGGGCACCGAGTTCCGCACGATGCCGAGCGAGTCGAGCATCGAAGTGGCCTGACGGCCCTGTGAGTACTTGTCAACCGCCCGCGGTTAATAAGTACTCACGGGTCAGGCGGCACCGATCTGCGGGATCCGCGGCTCCCAGCGGTACACGTGCGGTTGCGCGTCGTGGTAGAGCGCGAGGTCGACGGCGTCGAGCATCGCCTGCCGCGGTCCCGACGTGCCCAGTTGCTTGGCGGTGACGGCGAGGCGCACCACGCCCCCGCGCCTGGCGGTCCGTCCGGAGCCGAGTACGAGCGCCCGGCACCACCACGGTTCGGCGCGGAATCCCTCACCGATCCCCAGCACCCGCGACCGCACCGACGTCTCGCGTTCGAGGTCGTGGATGGCGGTCATCGTCGCCAGCAGCCGGAACCCGGCGGACGGCAGAGCCGCGACAGCGCCCTGCGACGCCAGCCAGCGGGGAGGAGCGAACAGTCTGGTGCGCAGTCCGGTCTGCTCCATCACCCGGTCCGCCGCGAGCAGTCGCAACCGCGCCTCGTGCTCGGGAAGCGACGCGAACTCGGCCCGGCGACGTTTGGTCGCGGCCTGGTCGTATCCGTGCAGGACGACGGCGTCGCCTCGGGATCGGCGCGCGCGGACCCAGTCCTGCGTCGCGGGGTCGTTGACCAGTCGATACTTGTCTTTCAGGCGCGGGGCGACGAGCAGCGACAGCGGCACGCCGCGCGCATCCATCTCCTCGGCGAACGCGGCCGCGAAGTCGCGTGTCTCGTCCTTGATTCCTGACACCGACACGATCAGCTGTCCGGTCATGGCCCCAGCGTGACAGGTGAACGTGAACGGCGAGCAAAGCTCGTGCGCCTTTCCGGTAGTGGGTGCTACCAGAAAGGCGCACGAGCGGCGGAGCCGCCTACTTGGGCAGGACCGCCTCGATGGCCTCGACGACCTCGGGTGCCTCGGGCTCGGTGCGGGGACGGAACCGGTTCACGACGGTGCCGTCGGGTGCGACGAGGAACTTCTCGAAGTTCCACTGGATGTCGCCCGCGGCGCCCTCGGCATCGGCGGCCTTGGTCAGTTCGTCGTAGAGCGGGTGCCGGTTCTCACCGTTCACCTCGATCTTCTCTAGCAACGGGAACGTGACGCCGTAGGTGGTGGAGCAGAAGGTCTCGATCTCTTCGGCGGTGCCGGGCTCTTGACCCATGAACTGGTTGCACGGGACGCCGATCACGGTCAGCCCGCGGTCGGCGTAGTCGGTGGCGAGCTTTTCGAGGCCCTTGTACTGCGGGGTCAGTCCACACTTCGAGGCGACGTTCACGACGAGGACGGCGCGACCGTCGTATTCGCCGAGTGAGGTCGGCGTGCCGCCGAGTGTGTTGATTCCGATGTTCTGAACAGGTGTCGTCATGCGAACCAACGTAGCCAACAAACCTCTGTGCGCCCAGGCTTCGAATCGCCCGGGCGCACAGAGGTTTACTTCGGAGTGGGTGTCAGCTCTTCACGAGCACCCGCGGCTCGTCGGCGGCAGGGGTCTCGGTGACCTGCTCTTCGACGACCTCGCCGTGGCCGTCGTCGACCATCGTCGACTCGTCGAACGGGAGCTTGCCGTCGAGGACGGTGCGGACGCGCTCGTTGTCGATCGTGTTGGTCCAGGAACCGACGAGCAGGGTGGCGACGGCGTTGCCGGAGAAGTTCGTGACCGCGCGGGCCTCGGACATGAACCGGTCGATACCGACGATGAGGCCGACGCCGTCGAGCAGTTCGGGACGGTGGCTCTGCAGGCCGCCTGCGAGGGTGGCGAGCCCGGCGCCGCTGACTCCGGCAGCACCCTTGGACGCGATGATCATGAACACCAGCAGCGACAGCTGCTCGGGGAAGGACAGCGGCTGGCCCATTGCGTCGGCAATGAAGATCGACGCCATGGTCAGGTAGATCGCCGTGCCGTCGAGGTTGAACGAGTAGCCGGTGGGGACAACGACACCGACGGTGGTGCGCTCGACGCCGACGTGTTCCATCTTCGCGATCAGACGGGGCAGGGCCGACTCGGACGAGGACGTGGCGAAGATCAGCAGGTACTCACGGGCCAGGTACTTGACCAGCTTGAAGATCGAGACGCCTGCGACGACGCGGAGCACGGATCCGAGGACACCGAACACGAAGATCAGGCAGGTGAGGTAGAAGCCGAGCATGAGCGTGGCGAGCTGAACGACGGCGCTGAGACCGGTCTGACCGACAACGTTCGCGATGGCACCGAAGGCCCCGATCGGTGCGAGCCACAGGATCATCGACAGGATCTTGAAGACGAGCTTCTGCACGGAGGCGACACCGCGCAGGATCGGCTCACCCTGCTTGCCGAGGGCCTGCAGTCCGAAGCCGACGAGCAGCGCGACGAACAGGGTCTGCAGCACGCTTCCCTCGGTCAGCGCCGACATCAGCGAGGTGGGGATGATCGACTGGAGGAAGTCCATGGTGCCGCCGGCGCCGTGGGCCTTCTCGGCGAGCGCCGCTCCGGTGCCCGCGGTGTCGGCGCTGATGTTCAGGCCGGAGCCCGGGTTGAGCAGGTTCCCGACCACCAGACCGATGCCGAGCGCGACCGTGGACATGCCGATGAAGTAGGTGAGGGCGAGTCCGCCGACCTTGCCGACCTTGGCGGCGGCCTTCACCGATCCGATGCCGAGCACGATGGTGCAGAAGATGACCGGGCTGATCATCATCTTGATGAGGTCGACGAACATCGTGCCGAGCACGCCGAGCGACTTGCCGACTCCCGGAGCCAGCCATCCGACGAGGATGCCCGCGACGACGGCGACGATGACCCCCATGTACAACCAGTGTGTCCGGTCGCGCTTCTTGGTCTTCCCTGTCGCAGTACTCATGGGATTGTCCTCCAATTCGAGTGGCAAGCTGATCGGTGAGGCCGGTTAGTGACCGCGATCACGTCTTGGAAGAATCTTCTAAGCGATCGCTTGGCTGGAGAAGTTTGTGTTCATTACGTTCAGGAGAAATGCATTGCCGCACCATCCGCCGAGAGGGCCCATGAGCGTCGCGAGGCAGCTCTTCCTCCTGCAGCTCGTCGTGTTGGTGCTGGTCATCGGCGCCGGGACCGCGCTGGCCATCGTCGACCAGCGCCGCGACAGCGACGAGACCACCCGACGTGCCGTCACGGCCGTCGCGACCACGCTCGCGCTGTCGGACGGCACCGTCGAGGCCTTGCGGTCCCCCGACCCGACGGCGGTGCTCCAACCCCAGACCGAGCGGATCCGTGCCGCGACCGGCACCGATTTCATCGTCGTGATGACGCCCGCAGGCATCCGCTTCACCCACACCAACCCGGAGCTGATCGGTGGTGTGTTCTCCGGGAACATCGAGCGCGCTCTCCGCGGGGAGACGTTCACCGAGACGTATGCCGGTTCCTTGGGACCGTCGATCCGGGCCGTGGCCCCGGTGTACGACGGCGACCGGATCGCGGGTCTCGTGTCCGTCGGCGTCACGCGCGAGAAGATCGGCGACCAGTTCGCCGCAAGTCTGCCGACCATCTTCGCGGTCGCCGCGATCGGTCTGGCGGTGTCGGCGGCCGGATCGTTCCTGCTGAGCCGGCGCCTGCGCCGTCAGACGCTGGGAATGGCGCCGGACGAGCTGCGGCAGATGTACGAGCATCACGACGCCGTCCTGCACTCGATCGGCGAGGGCCTGGTGGTGCTCGGCCGCGACAGCGGTGACACCGCGAAGGCCGAAGTGGTGAACGACGAAGCGCGCCGCCTCCTCGATCTCCCGGAGGGACCCGTCCCGCTGGCCGCGCTGCCGGAGTCGCTGCGGCAGTCGCAGGACGACGATTCCCGGGACGAGGTGCACGTGACCCCGGATCGCGTGCTGCTCGTCAGCCGGGAGCCCGTGACGTGGGAGGGACAGCGTCTCGGGACGGTGCTGACCCTGCGCGATCGCACCGAATTACAAAGCGTCATGGGCGAACTCGATTCCGTGCGCGGATTCGCGGAATCGCTGCGGTCGCAGGCCCACGAATCGGCGAACCGTCTGCACACGATCATCACGATGGTCGAACTGGGCCGCTACGACGACGCGATCGCGTTCGCCACCGAGGATCTGCGGTTGTCGCAGGAACTGATCGACCGCCTGATGACGGCGGTGCACGAACCCGCCCTGGCCGCACTGCTACTCGGCAAGGTGGGTGTGGCCGCCGAACGGGGAGTCGACCTGACCGTCACCGAAGACACCGCCCTCGGCCCCGTGGCGCCGCTCAGTGCGCGTGAACTCGTCACGCTGGTGGGTAATCTCGTGGACAACGCGATCGACGCCGCCCGCGGTGCGACGGAATCCCCCGGAGAGGATGCGTGGGTGGAAGTGACCGTCCGTCAGGAGGATTCGATGATGGTGGTTCGGGTGGCCGACAGCGGCCCCGGTATTCCCGCCGACGAACTCGACAAGGCGGTCACGCGCGGCTATTCCACCAAGTCGGGTCAGCGCGGGCTCGGACTGGCGTTGGTGGCCCAGGTGGTGGCGCGGCACGGCGGGACGATCCACACGGAGCCGTCGCTCGGATCGATGATCGTCGTCGAGATCCCGATCGAGGGGGACGCCTCGTGATCCGCGTGATGATCGTCGAGGACGAACCACTCATCGCCGAGGCGCATCGGGCGTATGTGGAACGCATTCCGGGTTTTTCGGTCCACACCGTCGTTCACGACGGCAACGGCGCCATGCGCGCGGTCGCCGCCGCGAACGGCAGCGACGACCCCATCGACCTCGTCCTCCTCGACATCGGCCTGCCGGATGCCAGCGGCCTCGACGTGGCGGCGGCACTGAGCGGCGTGCGACCGAGTCCCGACGTGATCGCCGTGACCTCGGCCCGCGACCTCGAGATGGTCCGCACCGCCGTGGCGCGCGGAATCGCCTTGTATCTGCTGAAGCCGTTCACGTTCGCGGCGTTCCGCGACAAACTCGAGCGGTACCGGGAATTCCGCGACGCCCTGCCCGCCGGAAGCAACGCGCTGAGTCAGCACGACATCGATCGGGCGATGTCCGCACTGCGCACTTCCGACGAGCGCGCGGCGTCCCCGAAAGGCGTTGCACCGCAGACACTCGACCACGTCTCGGCATGCATCCGCGACGCTGCCGGTCCACTGACGGCGGCCGAGGTGGCAGCCAGCATCGGGGTCTCCCGGGTCACGGCCTGGCGGTATCTCGAACGTCTCGCCGACGACGGGGTGCTCACCCGGCACACCGAGTACGGCAGGGCGGGGCGTCCGCAGATCCGGTACGCGCTGCGCTGACCTGCAGAGAGCGAGCCCATGCGGTTCGTCCGCGAAAATGCATATCTCGGCACCGCGACAGCCGAACCGTCGGGCTCCAGAACTGACATCCGACTGCCACTGCGGCACAGCCGTATTGACCCGGTACCCGAACCGCGACGAGAAAGTCCCGAACCGGGGTTGTGACCTGCATCACATCGGTGGACGATTGTAGAGGAGTCACCTCCGGCTCGCAGTAACTCAGTCAAGGACCTTCACAATGTCTAGCAGAATTGCCACCACACTCGCCGCAATCGCATTGACCCTGTCACTCGGTACTCTGGCTGCTCCCGCAGCTGTCGCCGCACCGGCTGCACCCTCACCGACCCCGGCAGTCGGTTCGATCGCCGTCTGCCTCAACCTGCCACTGGGGTCGGCCAGCATCAGTTTCTGCATCTGAGCCGTGCGAGGCGGAAGTCCCCTGACACTCCGATTTCCGCCCGCCCACCGATGCCTTTCACACGCCGAGATCGGATCCTCGGCGGGGGTGCCGCAGTACCTATTCGCCGATCGTGTCGAGCACCCAGGCGAATTCGAACGCTACTTCCTTCCACTTCTCGTAGCGTCCGCTGACACCGCCGTGCCCGGCGCTCATCTCCGTCTTGAGGAGGAGCGGCGAGTCGCCGGTCTTGGTGGCGCGCAGTTTGGCGACCCACTTCGCCGGTTCGACGTAGAGCACCCTGGTGTCGTTGATGCTGGTGATCGCGAGGATCGCCGGGTAGTCCTTGGCCTCGACGTTCTCGTACGGGCTGTACGAGCGCATGTATTCGTAGACCTCGGGGTTCTCGAGCGGGTTGCCCCACTCGTCCCATTCGATGACGGTCAGCGGCAGTGAGGGGTCGAGGATCGACGTCAGCGGGTCCACGAAGGGAACGTTGGCGAGGATGCCGGCGAACAGTTCGGGTGCCAGGTTCGCCACCGCACCCATCAGCAGGCCGCCTGCGCTGCCGCCATCGGCGATCATCTGCTGCGGCGTGGTGCGTCCGGTGTCGATCAAATGCCTTGCGCTCGAGACGAAGTCGGTGAAAGTGTTCATCTTCGTGAGCGTCTTGCCGGTCTCGTACCAGTGCCGGCCCATCTCGCCGCCGCCGCGCACGTGCGCGACCACGAACACCACTCCGCGGTCGAGCAGGGACAGCCGCGCGACGGAGAACGCGGGATCCATGCTGGCTTCGTACGATCCGTACCCGTAGAGGAGGGTGGCGGCGGGGTCGTCGACGCCGTTCGTCTTGCGCCGGACGATCGAGAGCGGGATGCGCGTCCCGTCCTCGGCGACGGCCCAGTCGCGTTGCTGCTCGTAGTTGCCGGCGTCGAATTCGCCGAGCACGGGTTGCGACTTGCGCAGGGCGAGTTCACCCGTCGACAGCACGTAGTCGTAGACCTGGCCGGGCGTGATGAACGACGTGAACGCCATCCGCAGTGTCGGCTGCCGCCACTCCGGGTTGGCCCCGAGCCCGACGCTGAAGAGTTCCTCGTCGAATGCGATCTCCGTGAACTCGCCGTAGCCGCCCTCGCCGAGGGGCCAGATGGCCAGCCGGGTCAACGCTTCCCGGCGGTAGCCGAGCACGAGGTGATCGGCGAATGCGTCGACCTCCTCCAACCGCACGTCGGAGCGGTGCGGAATGAGGATGGTCTGCGACGTGGGGTCGGACACCGGGGCGTCGGCGAGCACGAAGTTCTCGGCCTTCTCCCCGTCGACGACGTCGTTGTGCATGATCAGGAAGCGGTCTTCCCCCGCGACGACCGCGTGCTCGACGCCGTACTCGACGCCCTCGCGTCGCGGCAGCACCACCCGGAACTCGCCCTCGGGATTCTCCGATTCGAGCACCCAGCCTTCGCTGGTGATCTTCGACCCCACCCAGATCATGAGGTACTTCTCGCTCCGAGTGGACCCGACCGACACCCAGAACCGCTCGTCCGGCTCGTGGAACACGGTGACGTCCTGCGCGCGGTCGGTGCCGAGCTTGTGCCGCCACACGGTGTCGGGGCGCCAGGACTCGTCGACGGTGAGGTAGAAGACGTGACTGTGGTCGATGGCCCAGGTAGCGCCGGGCGCGGTGTCGGGGATCTCGTCGGGCAGCAGTACGCCGGTCACGAGGTTCTTGAAGCGCAGCGTGTAGCGCTCGTCGCCGACCACGTCGACCGAGTACGCGAGGAGCGTGCCGTCGTGGCTGAGAGAGAAGGCGCCGATGGAGAAGAAGTCGTGCCCCTCGGCCTCGGCGTTGCCGTCGAGCAGGACCTGCTCATCGGTGAGTTCGACACCTGGAGCCAGCTCCGGCGGGGTCCAGTCGTCGGTGCCGGCGATCGGCGCCCGGCACTGGACGCCGTACTGCTTACCCTCGATGGTGCGGGCGTAGTACCACCAGTCGCCCATGCGGGTGGGAACCGACATGTCGGTTTCCTGCGTGCGGGACTTGATCTCCTGGAAGATCTGGTCGCGCAGCGGCGCGAGATGCGCGGTCTGCTGCTCGGTGTACGCGTTCTCGGCCTCGAGGTACGCGACGACTTCGGCGTCTTCCTTCTCGCGCAGCCACTCGTACTCGTCGACGAACGTGTGACCGTGGTGGACGCGTTCGGTGGGGACCTTCTTCGCGACCGGCGGGGTGAGTTTCGCGCCTTCGGAGGTCATGTCTCAGCCCACCCAGTCCGCGAACGACAGACCCGAGATCCGCTCGTACGCTTCGATGTACCGCTCGCGGGTCGCCTCCACGATCTCCGCGGGCAGCGGCGGCGGCGGAGTGTCGGACGCGCGGTCCCAGCCGGATTCGGGGCCGGTGAGCCAGTTGCGGACGAACTGCTTGTCGAAGCTCGGTTGCACCTTCCCTGCCTCGTACCCGTCGGCGGGCCAGTACCGGGACGAGTCGGGGGTGAGGACCTCGTCGGCGAGAACCAGGTTGCCCTTCGGGTCCAGTCCGAACTCGAGCTTGGTGTCGGCGAGGATGATGCCGCGGTCCGCGGCGAAGTTGGACGCCCGGCCGTAGACGTCGAGGGTGTCGTCGCGCAGCTTCACGGCCAGATCCTGGCCCACCTTCTCGACCACGGCCTCGAAACTGATGTTCTCGTCGTGCTCGCCCAGCTCGGCCTTGCTGGCGGGCGTGAAGATCGGGTCGGGAAGCTGGCTCGCCTCCACCAGACCCTCGGGCAGTGCGACTCCGCACACCGCGCCGGTCTCGTTGTAGTCGATCAGTCCCGACCCCGTGAGGTAGCCGCGGGCCACGCACTCGACGGGGACCATGTCCAGCTTCCGGACCACCAGCGCGCGGCCGAGGACCTCTTCGGGGATCCGGCTGTCGTCGGGTTCCCCCGCCAGATGGTTGTTGCCACCGAGGACGCCGAAGAAGAAGACGCTCATCGCGGTGAGCACCCGACCCTTGTCCGGGATCGGGGTGCTGAGGACGTGGTCGTAGGCGGAGATCCGGTCGCTCGCGACCAACAGGAGGTGCTCGTCGTCGATCGTGTAGAGGTCGCGGACCTTGCCACCGGCCAGATGGGCGTATGAATCGAGTGAGGGGCGCACGGTGACCCAGCCTATCGGTCGGGCACCGACCGGCGGCCGCTGACCTTCGAGCTGGGCAGACGTCCCGCCGTCGACTTCCCCGTCATCTCGTCGCCCTCGACGAGGACATCGAACTGCAAGTGGAGACGCAGCGGCTTGGTGATGGACTGAGCCCAGGTGAGCCGGTTCCCGTCGAGCGTCGGGTCGGTGAGCGGCACTTCCTCGGAGGCTCCGCGAGCGATGCCGCGGAGTTCGCCGTCCTGCGTGACGAAGGTCAATTCGACTCGTTGCTTCCCGATGGGTGTGGCGATCACGACGTTCCAGGTGCCGTCGACAGACATGGTTGTGCTCCTTAGATGGTGGTGGGTTCGAGCCCACGGGCACACCAGACGGTGCCGCGGCGCTCGTAAGCGAACAACGTCTCGACCGCGTGGGCGATGCGCGGTCCCAGCTCCCGTTCGAGCAGATACAGTCCGAGGTCCAGACCCGAGGTGACGCCGGCCGCGGTGACGAGGTCACCGTCGTCGACGACGCGGGCGTCCACGGCGACCACCCCGGTGGCGTCGAGCAGATCCATCCCCAGGTGATGGGTGACGGCGTGGCGCCCTTCGACGAGTCCTGCCATCGCGAGTACGAGCGAGCCGCCGCAGACGGTCGCGACGATCAGGTCCGGGTCCGCACAGGCCTCCCGCAGTATGTCGGGGAGCCGCGTCTCGAGGGTCCGCCCGAGAATTTTCGGGATGGTGTCGTCGCCCTCGGTGCGCTCCTCCACACGCCCCGAGGCACCCGGCACGACGATCACATCGGCCCGGCCCGCGTCGAGCGTCGCGGCGGCCCGCAGACTCAGCGGCGCTGTTCCGCTGGGAACCTCACGCACGCCCTCCGCGGAGGCCAGTTCGACGGTCAGCGCGCCGTCGGCGTACAGGCCACCCGCGTGCAGTACCTCGAACGGGGCGATGACGTCGAGCGGGTCGAAGCCGTCGAACAGCGCGATCTGGACATGCATCCGTGGTGCCTTTCACTGTCTGCCTCGTGCCGAGTACACGGGGCCGTCAGTGACGCTAGCCAGCCGGCCGAGACCGGAGAACTGGCATTTTCGCCATATTCCAACGGATTCTCGCCACTCCATTTCTGCAGATTTTCCCGATGCGCAACGGCATTCACCGCTGTCATGCACTCTTGGCGGAAATCAATCGACTCCGTAAGTTGTAGCCATGCACACGGTGGCAGTCCTGGCGCTCGACGGTGTCATCGCGTTCGATCTCGCCACCCCGGTCGAGGTCTTCGGCCGCACCAGGTTGCCGGACGGACGCGCGGCCTACCGGGTGAAGGTGTGCGCCCCGGACGGTGACGTGGACGCCGGCGCATTCACACTCCGCGCGCCCTGGGATCTGAGCACTCTCGACGCCGCCGACACGATCATCCTGCCGGGGCTGGCCGACCCCACCGCGCCGCTTGCAACCGACGTACTCGAGGCGCTGCGCCGGGCGGCCGACAGTGGAACCCGAATCGCGTCGATCTGCGTGGGAGCGTTCACCTTGGCCGCCACGGGACTACTCGACGGCAGACGGGCGACGACGCATTGGGCGGCCGCCGAACTCCTCGCCTCGCGTCACCCTCTGGTCGACGTGGACCCGGCCGTGCTCTACGTCGACAACGGCCAGTTCCTGACCTCGGCCGGTGCCGCGGCAGGCCTCGACCTGTGTCTGCACATGGTCCGCTCGGATCATGGGTCGGCGGTGGCCGCCGACGCTGCCCGGTTGTCGGTCATGCCGTTGGAACGCGAAGGCGGACAGGCTCAGTTCATCGTTCACGAACGTCCACCGTCCGCGGAGCTGACGAGCCTCGAACCGCTGCTCCTGTGGATGCAGGAGAACAGCCGCGAAGACCTGACGCTCGACGACCTCGCCCGGCGAGCCGGGATGAGCACCCGCACCCTCAATCGGAGATTCCGCGAGCAGACCGGCACCACACCGTTGCAGTGGCTCCACCGCGTCCGGATTCATCAGGCGCAGTACCTCCTGGAGACCACCGCTCACTCCGTCGACCGCATCGCCGTGCAGGTGGGGTTCGGGTCGCCGACCGCGTTCCGCGATCGGTTCAAGCGCGTCGTGGGGACCAGCCCCCACTCCTACCGCGCGGCGTTCCGCGGATCCTCGGCGACCGCGTAGCGCCTTCGCGGGCACAGCCGCGGAACACTTCGTCTCCCGTTGTCGTTACCGTTGGTCAGGAACTCTTGTGAGCGCGGTAACCGGAAAGGGTGGGTAATGGCGACGGACACGGCCCCGGTCGACGTCGGGTTCCGCTCGGAACGCGGACCGATTCTGGTGTCGCTGATGCTCACGACATCACTGGTCGCGCTCGATGCAACCATCATCTCCACCGCCGTATTCACCATCGTCGGCGACCTCGGCGGCTTCTCGCAGTTCCCGTGGCTGTTCTCGATCTACCTGCTCACCCAGGCCGTGTCGGTGCCGATCTACGGCAAACTGGCCGACATCTTCGGCCGCAGGCCGGTGATGCTCCTGGGCATCGCGCTGTTCGGTGTCGGCTCGGTGCTGTGCGGGATCGCGTGGAGCATGCCCGCGCTCATCGCGTTCCGTGCGGTGCAGGGTCTCGGCGCCGGAGCCGTCCAGCCGATGAGCATGACCATCGCCGGAGACATCTACACGCTCGCCGAACGCGCCAAGGCCCAGGGCTATCTGGCCAGCGTGTGGGGCATGTCGGCGGTGGTCGGCCCGACCGTCGGCGGGGTGTTCTCCGAGTACCTGTCGTGGCGGTGGATCTTCTTCGTCAACATCCCCCTTTGCCTGCTCGCGGCCGTGATGCTGATCCGCAGCTTCGACGAGAAGCAGGTGCGCACCCAGCGGTCCATCGACTACGCCGGCGCCGGAATCCTGGCAGTCGGGGCGACACTGCTCATCCTCGGACTCCTCGAAGGCGGGCAGGCCTGGGCGTGGAGTTCACCGATCAGCCTCGGCATCTTCGCGGCGGGCTTCGTGTTCCTGATCGTCTTCGTCCTCGTCGAACGGCGCGCCGCCGAACCGGTGCTGCCGCTGTGGGTGTTCACCCGGCGGGTTCTCGCCGCGAGCAGTGTCGTGTCACTGCTGGTCGGCGCGATCGTCCTGGGGCTGACCACCTACGTGCCGACCTTCACCCAGGGCGTCCTCGGGACGGGCGCACTGGTGGCCGGGTTCGCGCTGGCCACCCTGACCATCGGCTGGCCGATCGCCGCGTCGCAGTCCGGGCGCGTGTACCTGCGTTTCGGCTTCCGGGTCACGGCCACCGCGGGCAGCCTGCTGGTCGTGGCGGGCACCGCTCTCACGTTGAGCCTGTCCATCGAGTCCGCGGTGTGGCAGGTGGCGATCTGCTGCTTCGTCATCGGCGGCGGCATGGGACTCGTCGCGAGTCCCACCCTCATCGCGGCGCAGTCGAGCGTCGACTGGTCGGAGCGCGGCGTCGTCACGTCGACCAACATGTTCGCCCGGTCCATCGGCAGCGCCGTCGGGGTCGCCCTGTTCGGTGCCCTCGTCAACGCGCGACTGGGCGGCGCCGACAACCCTGCCCCGGGCGATCTGGCCGGCGCCCTGCATCTGGTGTTCGTGGCCGCCCTCGGCGCGGCCGTCGTACTCGTCGTCGCCGCGGCGGCGATGCCGAAGTCCGCCTCCGCGCCGGAGGTCGAGCCGAGCGCACCGACGTCCGACCCGGCTGTGAAGGAGTGACCGTGCCCGACGCCTGCGTCGACGTACTCGTCGCGTCGTATCTCGAGCAGGACCTGGTCGACAGGATCGCAGGCTGCGACCCTCGGATCCGGGTGTCGTATGCACCCGAACTGCTCCCCCGACCTCGATGGCAGAGCGATCACGTCGGGGTGCCGCGCGAGCTGACGGCCGGCGAGCACGACCGGTGGACGTCGATGCTGCGGACCGCAGATGTGATGTTCGATTTCGACTGGCGCCACCCCGAACGCACACTCGACCAGTCGCCGAATCTGAAATGGATCCAGGCGACGTCCGCCGGCGCCGGGCAACTGATCGAGAAATTCGGGCTGTCGCAGGCACCGCTGACGGTGACGACCGCCGCGGGAGTCCACGCCGATCCGCTGGCGGAGTTCGCGCTCGCCGGCATTCTGCATTTCGCGCGCGGACTCCCCCGGCTGATCGCCGACCGGCAGACCCGGACCTGGCGCAAACAGGAAACGACCGAGCTCGCAGGACGCCACGCGCTGGTCGTGGGCGCCGGCAAGATCGGCAGGCGCACAGCGGAACTTCTCCGGTGCTTCTCCGTCACCGCCGACGGGGTTGTCCGCAACCCACGACCTGCCGGCGCCCCCTTCGACAGCATGACCACCACCGACCGGATCGCCGAGCACCTGCCCACCGCAGACATTCTCGTGATCTCCTGCGCCCTCACCGACGGCACTCGCGGGCTGATCGGACGCCCGGAACTCGCCGCCCTCCCCGACGGCGCGCTGGTCGTCAATCTCGGACGGGGACCGATCATCGACGAAGACGCTCTCGCAGAAGCACTGTCGACGGGCCGGCTGGGCGGGGCGGTCCTGGACGTCACCTCCACCGAACCGCTGCGGGAGGATTCACCGTTGTGGACGGCCGACAACGTCATCCTCAGCCCGCACAGCGCCGCCAACGTGCCGTCCGAAAACGGGAAGATCGTGGATCTGTTCGTCGAGAACCTCGGACGCTACCTGTCGGGTGACGCCGCGCTGCTCAACGAGTTCGACTTCGACGCGGGATACTGACTGCGCCGAACGGCCGTCGCCGCTACCGTGGGTATCCACCATGACCGACCGTGACCTCGTCGACCGGATCGACCGGCTCGTGCAGGACCAACTCGCGAACCACGACAACCGATCCGAGCACGACTCGAACGTGAACCAGGACTCGTGCCCGCACTGCGGACGCGAATGGCACGGACTCGCGATCACCGAGCGCATACAGCAGATGCGGCACGCTCGGGCTCTCGACCCGAAATACAACTACGCCCGCGATCACACCAGGGTGCTGTGCGCGGGTTCGCCATTCATCGGGCCGATGCCCGAAGAAGTGCTGATGCTCGGGGGATTCGATGTACATGCCGCCTGGCGGGACATGGTGGCGGCGGCACGGCAGGCGCCCGAACCGCTCGGGCAACCGGACCCGTTCGACACGTACCGCACCTCCGGTCCGCCCGGAGACGAATCACCGGCCGTGGGCCTTGCAGGCGGATGCGACCGCGCGTCGTGGCACTGCCCGCAATGCGGCGACCGAGCGCACTTCCTCGACACCGGCCGCGAACCCAACGCCTTCGCAGTCGCGCTGCGCGTCTACGCCGCGCACATCGCATCGGCGCACGACCCATCCGCGGACGACGCGTCCGCCTTCTCGACCCGGTGCGCACTCCCCACCCGCGGGGTGCACTGGGACAGCCGGCACACCGTGATCGGACGATTCGGCCCCGGCGGCAGCACCTTCGAACCCGGTGCCACCGCACGCGACCTCCGCGGCTTCAGCGGCCCACCGCCCGCGCGAGCCTGAGCGCTCCCGGTGCGTCGGATACCGCAGGAAAAACGCGATGACCAGCGCGTCGGCGTATCGTCGCTTGAAGATCCCTTACTCGGTCGGAAGTGTGCGGGCAAATGCCGAATGGTCGGATTCTAGGCCCAGAGGAAGGCGAGCTCTACCAGCCCGCCGGTGCCTGTGGCGACCGCTTCCTGGTGAACAGTCGAGAGTGGGGTAGTGGGTTTTCCATGGTTGAGCATCGCCTGCCCGCCAAAGTCCTTGCGGCTCCACTTCACAAGCACACCCGCGAGGATGAGTTCAGCTTCATCCTGGAAGGCACGGTCGGCGCCAAATTCGGAGACCAGGAGGTCAGCGCTGGTCCGGGGAATCTCATCTTCAAACCCCGCGGGGAGTGGCACACGTTCTGGAATGCCGGAGAGACACCGGCACGGTTACTCGAAATCATCTCTCCCGGAGGTTTGGAAGAATTGTTCCGATGCCTCGACCGACTGACCGAGGACCTGAGCCCCACGGAATGGGAGCAACTGATCGCACCCTACGGTTGCTCGGCGGACATGGAGGCGACCATGGCGCTCGTCGAAACGCACGGGCTGATCTTCTAGTGCGCACTGCTGCCGGAGGGTTCTCCGGAGCGGGCGAACGAGCTGTTCAGAATCCGGTGGCTGCGACGATGCGGCCTCCGGCGACGGCCTCGAGCAGCGCCGCGTGGTCTGCGGTGTTCTGCTCGGCGTAGGTCTCGGCGAATTCTGCTATCGCGTGTTCGAATTCGGTGTCGTCCCCCAGGTAGGCGGCGATCGCGATCCGGTCGCCGGCCCGCGCGTGCGCATAGGCGAGGACACGGGCACACAATCGCCCGTACAGCATCATGGTGGCGGGTGTCTGGGATTCGACCACCGCCGAACCCTTGCCGTCCCGCAATTGGCGCACGTAGAAGTCCCGCTCGACGCCGTCGGGACCCGCACCACGTTCCCAGCCCAGGAAGATGTCGCTCGCGGCCTGCATCAGTCGCTGTCCACTGACCACCCGCTCGCCCTCCGTCGCGAACGACGGCCCGTCGACGTAACGCGACAGCACCGACGGACCCGCTTCCTTGACCTGGAGAAACAGCGGGTCGTCGTCGTCGTCTGCTCCCAGCATCAGGATGATCCAGGTGCGGGTGCCCACACTGCCGACGCCGACCACCTTGCGGGCGATCTGCACCATCCGGAACTGGTCGTAGAGGACACGCTGGTCCCAACGCAGAGACTGCGCATACACGTCCAGGCGGTGCCGTACGTCTCGGTACAACGATTCGCGGTCCTCGCCCGCGTACAGCTCCTCGACCGGGACCAACAGTGGCGGGTTGCTGATGATCCGCCTCTCGCCGTCCACGACGGCGGTCAGCTTGGAGAGCGCTTGGACGCTGTCCCGGCGCCACGCCTTCTCCAGAGCCGTGCGGGCGCGTTTCGTCTGCGACTTGTCCAGCTCGTCTCGAAGCCCCACGAGTTCCGCTGTGGGCTCGATGTGGGAGTACCAGACGGCCAAGTTTCCCAGTTGCGCCTGTCTGGCAATGGTTTCGCGGTATTCGGCGACGCAGGAGTGGGTGATCTTCCTGCGCTTCTTGGCGCTGAATTCGTTCTCCTGCGCGGCGATCGCGAGGCTCGCGACCAGGCGTTTGACATCCCACTCGAAGGGACCGCGATGTGTCTCGTCGAAGTCGTTGATGTCGAATGCCAGCCGGCGTTCCGGGGTGGCGAAGATTCCGAAGTTGCTCAGGTGCGCGTCGCCGCAGAGCTGCGTGCGCAGGCCCGTGGTGGGCGAGTGGGACAAATCGTCGGCCATGATCGCGGCGGCACCACGGTAGAAGGCGAAGGCTGTCGCCGACATGCGCCCGTACCGGATCGGAACGAGTTCCGTGACTCTCTCCGTCGCCTGCTTTTCGAGGAGGCCCACCGGGTCGCGCCGATCGGCAACACCGTGCTCCGCGAGCGCAGCCGGCGGGGTATCTCGGCGGGCTGCCGCCCCGCGTTGTGCGCGCTCGGCCCGGCTCGGATGTGCCACCGGTTCGTCGTGTTCTGCGGAGTTCGTCATCGGGCGGCCGTCAGATCCGCTGTCGATTCCTCGGACATGGCTGTCTGCCTTCCTCGAGCGACGCGATATGGCCGGTTGGTTCCCATTCTCCTCCGCCCGGAAGTCGTTGGCGGCAAATACCAGCAGGTTCGTCGGGAAACGGGGGTGGGCTCGCCGGTCCCGTTCTGCTTGAATTGATGTATGTGCCGGTGGATGGCGTACTCGGGTGAGCCGATCCTCGCCGAGGCCCTGTTGTTCCGCCCTGAACATTCGCTGATCGATCAGAGTCTGCACTCGCGTCTCGGGGCGACGACCACGAATGGTGACGGGTTCGGTGTCGGCTGGTACGGCGAAGGCAGTGAGCCGGCGGTGTACAAGAGCATCGAACCGGCCTGGAACGACGGCAATCTGCGGGAGATCGCCGGTCAGGTGCGAACGCAGATGTTGCTCGCGCACGTGCGGGCTTCGACCGGGACGCCGGTGCAGCGCAGCAATTGTCACCCCTTCCGGCATGGGCGGTGGTTGTGGGTGCACAACGGCGCACTGCGCGGGTTTCACGAGATCAGGCGCGACCTGGTGATGGCCGTCGACCCGACGCTGTTCTCCGACATCGAGGGGTCGACGGACTCCGAGGCCCTGTTCTTCCTCGCACTGACGTTCGGCCTCGTCGACGATCCGTTCGGTGCTGTGGCCCGTGCGGTCGGCTTCGTCGAGGATGTCGGGCGCACGTATGGGGTCGAGCATCCGGTGCAGATGACCGTCGCGACCACCGACGGTGAATCGCTGTGGGTCTTTCGCTATTCGAGTGAGCGGCAGTCGAGGTCGCTGTTCTTCTCCACCGAGGTCGCGAAGGTGCGCGCACTGCACCCGGAGGTCGAGGTGCTGCGCGAATTGAGCGGGGAGACCCGCTTCGTGGTCTCCGAGCCCCTCCGCGACCTCGAAGGCGCGTGGAACGAAGTGCCGGAATCTTCGGCCGGCGTGGTCCGACCCGGGGAAGACGAAATCCGGCCCTTCGAACCGATCTCACCAACCTGACTTGGCGCAGCTCACTTGGCGGTGCTCTTGCGGGGCCGCCCACGACGCGCAGTCTTGGCCGGCGGCGCAGTCTTGACGGGAGGCGGTGTCTCCGATTCCGGTTCCGCGTCGTCCGTGGATTCCTCGGACGGATCGTCGCGCCAACTGATTTCGATCTCGATCTCGGTTTCGTCGCCGTCGACCTCGATTTCCAGCTCCCACTGAACCCGGTCGCCCACGACGACCGAAATCGAGTCGCCACCGGAGCCCAGTTCCACCTCAGAGCCGCTCGCGAGGGCCTGTCCGAGCGCGATGAGCCGGTCGGACACCTCTTTCCGGGAGAGCTCGGACTTCCTCTTGATCTCCAGCTTGGGCACGGCGACTCCTCACCTCGGTGCAGTGTCTCATCACCGTAACCGTCGCGAGACCGGTGTCCGGATCGAACGATGACAAACACCGATGTAGCTTCGCCGTCCCCGCACACATGGGACACTCAGGGCAGCGGAATGGACGGACGGTGGGCCTCCTATGACCGAAGAACCGACTACCGGTGATTCCGAGCGGGCAGCGGGCCCCCGACGCGCGCTCGCGATTCTGCTGGCGATGGCGATGTTCGTGCTCGTCGTCGACACGTCGCTGATGAACGTGTCGATCTCGTCGGTGGTTCGCGACCTCCACACGACCGTCAGCGGCGTCCAGGCGGCGATCGCGCTCGAGGCGCTGGTATCTGCCGCGTTCATCCTGATCGGCGGCAAGGTCGGCGACCTCATCGGACGCAAGCGGGCGTATGTGCTGGGTCTGCTCGGCTACGCAATCGGTGCGTCGGCGATGGCACTCGCACAAAGCCTCATCGCGATCGTCATCTTCTGGGCTGTGCTGGGTGGAATCGGCGCGTCACTCCTGTTGCCCGCGATGCAGTCCCTCATCCACGGCAACTTCGAAGGAGACGCTCAGAAGAAGGTCTACGCCCTGGTCGGGGCGGCGGCCGCGATCGCCGCTGCCGTCGGACCGCTACTCGGAGGTTTCATCACCACCTACCTCTCGTGGCGCATCGGATTCGTGCTCGAGGTCGTCATCATCGGGGTCGTGCTGTCCGGCATCAGACTCATCCGCGACGTCCCGTACACCGGACCGCGCGGCATCGACACGGTCGGTGCCGTCCTCTCCGTTCTGGGGATGGGCGGCATCGTGCTGGGAATCCTGGTGTGGCAGGAAGGGGGCGAATCCGTTGCCGCGCTCCTGGTGACCGGTGCGGTCGCGCTGGCCGGGCTGGCCTACTGGCTCGTGCGACGCAAACGTGGCGGGAAGCCGGCACTGCTGGACCCGGATCTGTTCCGCTCCAAGATCTTCCGGCTGGGCATCAGTGGGCAGATGCTCCAGCAGATCGCCCTGGGTGGCACGATGATCGCATTGCCGATCTACCTGCAGATGGTACTCGAGTACAACGCGATGCAGGCAGGCCTGTCCCTCGCACCCCTCTCCCTCAGCATGTTCGCAGTGGCGTTGCTCGCGGGCAAGAAGGCGGCCGATCGGCGCCCGAGCAGCATCATCCGGTGGGGATTCGTGCTTCTCACGATCGGGATAGCGGTGCTGATCCCGATCGTGCCCCGGGCCGAGTTCGGCTGGGGCCTCCTGATCCCCCTGATGGTTGCCGGATCGGGGTTGGGTTTGCTGGTGTCTCAACTCAACAACTACACGCTCGCCCCGATCGAGGAGGAGCGGATCAGCGAAGCCGCCAGCGTCAATTCTGCGGCGGGATCGTTCGGTCTGTCGTTCGGGCTGGCGTTCGCCGGCGCCATCATGCTGGCAACGCTGTCCCTCACCTTCACGGCGATGGCGGAATCGAGCACCGTGCTCCCGCCGGCAGAGCAGCAACAGGTCGCGCAGGTGCTCGAGGACGACGCCCAGGTCATGAGCAACACCCAACTCGAACAACTGCTGGTCGACCAACCCCCGGAGATTCAGGACGAGATCATCCGCATCAACACGGACGCACGACCCCTCGCCCTTCAGGTCGCACTGCTCATCCCCATCCTCGCCGGCCTCATCGGGGTGTTCAATTCGTTCCGCATGAGGCGCATACCGGATCCCAGCCCGCAGAATTCCGGTGAAGGGACAGACCTGGGCTGAGTCCCCCAACGCGTCGAAACCGCACGGGTCGTGGGCACGACCGTCGTTCAGGAGTCTTGCGGGTTCTCCGCTGCGGGTGCTTCCCAGGCGGCCACTGTGCGTCCTGCGTACTTTCGTGCCTCGTCCATGAGCGTCCGTGCCGGTGGCGTGAGGTGGGTTCGGCGGCAGACTGCGGCGACGTGCAGGTAGGACTCGGGGACGATGCGGTGCACGGTGGCGCCGGCCTGCCTGGCCGACGGCGCCCACGACGACGGCATGACGGCCTGCCCGAATCCGCTGAGCACCATCGGCAGGATCGACGTCCGGTGGGCGACCTCGGCGACGATGGTGGCTGCGACGCCGCTGGCGAGGACCTCGTCGACGAGGGTTCGCATCAACGATCCACGCTGCGAGACGATCAGGCGGAAGCCCGACAATTCCGATCTCCGAATCTCCGGGCGGGCCGGCGTTTCGGCGCCCGGCCCGGAGATGAGGATCAGCGGCTGGCTTTCGAGCGCGACGACGTCGAGTTCGGGGGCACGCACTGCGGCGGGTGAACCCAGGATCCCGACCTCGCAGACGCCGGTGCGCACGGCGTGCAGAACCTCTTCGGGAGTGAACGCCGCCTCGGCATTGACGGTGACCGACGGATAGGTGCGGCTGAAGCTCGTGAGGATCGTGGTGAGGGGTTCGATCCCGGGTGACGGCATCGTGATCAGGTCCACGCGACCGGAGCGCAGCCCTTTCAGCGCATCGACGGACGCCTTCGCGTCCTCGAGATCGCGCAGCACCACGCGGGCAGGACCGACGAGCGTTTCGCCGGCGTCGCTGAGCACCAGCCGGCGCCCGACGCGGTGGAAGAGCGGTACCCCGAGTTCCCGTTCGAGCGCGGATATCGACTGGGACAGCGAGGGCTGCGCGATCAGCAGTGTTTCCGCTGCGCGGTTGATGCCTCCCTGATCGACCACAGCCAGGAAGTACCGCAACTGACGCGCATCCATCCGAACCCCTTCATTTCCGTCGATCTGCGCCGAACCCTCGACTGTGACCTCGGCGGCCTATGCGTGGACACTCACTCTACCTGCGAAAACACAACTCGATTAGGTGAAACCTATAAGCCGGATCGACTCTTGGTCATGGACGCTGCGCGATTGTGACGGGTTAATGAATGCATCACACACTGTGACGAGCACAACACGATGGAGGCAACGACATGGCACCGCAGACGTTCAAGATTGCATCGATCCCCGCCGACGGCGTCGGCAAGGAGGTCGTCGCTGCCGGACGGCGCGTGCTCGACGTCCTCGCAGAACAGTCCGGTGGGCGTTTCGCCTTCGAGTGGGAAGAATTTCCCTGGGGATGCGGGTACTACGAGCAGACCGGGAAGATGATGGCCGACGACGGCCTCGACACCCTGAAGGCATTCGACGCCATCTACTTCGGAGCGGTCGGATGGGAGAACGTCCCCGATCACATCAGTCTCTGGGGGCTGCGGCTCAACATCACCCAGAACTTCGACCAGTGGGCCAACGTGCGGCCCGTGAAGTTCCTCCCCGGTGTGCAGTCGCCGCTGCGCAAGGCCGACGACACCGAACTCGACTGGGTCGTCGTCCGGGAGAACAGCGAGGGCGAGTACGCCGGCCTCGGTGGACGCAACCTCAGCGGCCGCGGACCGGGCAACGAGGTCGCGCTGCAGACCGCACTGTTCACCGAGAAGGGCTGCGAGCGCATCATGCGGTTCGCGTTCGACCTGGCCCGCACCCGCACGGTGAAGAAGGTGTCCAGCGTCACCAAGTCCAACGCCCAGCAGTACGGCATGGTCCTGTGGGACGAGGTCTTCAACCGCGTCGCCCTCGACTACCCCGACGTCGCGACCGAAAGCGTCCTCGTCGACGCCATGAGCGCGAAGTTCATCCTGCACCCGGAGGACCTGTCCGTGGTGGTGGCGTCGAATCTCAATGCCGACATCCTCTCGGACCTCGGCTCCGCGCTGGCGGGAAGCCTCGGCATCGCGGCAAGCGCGAACCTCAACCCGGAGCGCCGCTTCCCGAGCATGTTCGAACCCGTCCACGGTTCCGCACCCGACATCGCCGGCCAGGGCATCAGCAACCCGATCGGCGCGATCGCCAGCGCCGCCCTGATGCTCGACCACTTCGGGCTGCACGACGAGGCACGCCGCGTCGAAGCCGCCATCGAAGCCGCCACCGCAAGCGGAGCACTGACCCGCGACATCGGCGGCTCGTCGGACACCGACGCCGTCACCGAGGCGATCGTGCACGCTCTGCAGACCGCTCTGACCCCAGCCTGACCCCAGCCCGCCTGCGCAGCCGGCCCGACTCGGCAGGATCTGCCGGGTCGGGCCCCCTCGAACGGTCGGTAACTCTCGGCCACCCCGTCTTCACACCTGAACACTCTCACCCGAGGTGAATGTCATGGAAATACCCAGCAGCGCAGCGAGTTACCAACCGGCGACTGTGAAGAAACCGTGGTACAGGCAACTGTACTTCTGGGTTCTCATCGCGATCGTGCTCGGCATCCTGGTCGGGTGGCTCTGGCCGGACACCGGCGAGGCGATGGAGCCGATCGGCACCACCTTCATCACCGCGATGAAGATGCTGATCTGCCCGATCGTGTTCCTGACGATCGTCGGCGGGATCGCGAGTGTCGCGGACCTGAAGAAGGTCGGGCTGACCGGAATCAAGGCGCTGACCTACTTCCAGGTCGGAACGATCCTCGCACTGCTCACCGGCCTCGTCGCGATCAACCTCTTCCGCCTCGGGGACGGGGTGAATGCCGATGCCGCCTCGCTGGAAACGACCGACTCCGCCAACAAACTGATTCAGACCGGTGAAGAGAAACAGTGGTGGGAGTTCATCACCCACCTGGTCCCGGACAGCGTGTTCGGCCCGTTCGTCGAGGGCGACATCCTCCAGGTCATTTTCCTCGCCGTCATCTTCGGTGTCGCCATCAACGCGGTGGGACAGATCGCCGCCCCGATCCGGGACGCCGTCGAACGCCTCACCGCGGTGGTCTTCAAGGTCCTGAGCTTCATCATGAAGCTCGCACCCCTCGGTGCGTTCGGCGCCATGGCCTTCGCCATCGGCAAGTACGGTGTCTCCACCCTCACCAGCCTCGGCAGCCTCATCCTGCTGTTCTACGCCACGTCCGCGTTCTTCGTCTTCGTGGTCCTCGGATCGGTGATGGCGTACCTGCGGCTCAACATCTTCCGGATGCTCGGCTTCTTCAAGGAAGAACTCCTGCTCATTCTCGGTACCTCCACTGCCGAGCCCGCGCTGCCCGGTTTGATGCGGAAGCTCGAGTACGCCGGCGTCAAGAAGCCCACGGTGGGTCTCGTCGTGCCCACCGGCTACAGTTTCAACCTCGACGGGGCCGCCATCTACCTCTCCCTCGCGGCGCTGTACATCGCGCAGGCCACCAACACCGACCTGTCGATTCCGCAGCAACTCGGCCTCCTCGGCGTCATGCTGCTCACCTCCAAGGGCGCCGCGGGTGTCGCCGGAGGCGGATTCATCGCGCTGACAGCAACATTGAGCACCCTCGGCACCATCCCTGCGGCCGGCATCATGCTCATCTTCGGTATCGACAAGTTCATGTCCGAATGCCGCGCCCTGGTGAACTTCATCGGCAACGCCGTCGCCACCCTGTTCGTCGCCAAATGGAACCACGAACTCGACGTCGACCGCGCCCGCCGCGTCTTTTCCGGCGAGGTACTTCCCGCACCCGACGGTGACGTCGAGAACGACTTCGACATGGAGATCCTGGAACAGGAACCACGGCCTGAACGGATCGACCACGAGCGACTCGACGCCGCGACAACGCCCGCGCACTCCGCACAGCGATGACCGCACCCCGCACTGCACGCGAGAAAGGAAGGCCGATGAGGGTTCTGGTTGCCCCCGACAAGTTCAAGGGCTCCCTCTCCGCAGTCGATGTCGCCGAACATCTCTCGGCCGGACTCGCCTCGGCGGGAATCGAGAGCAGGCAACTTCCTCTCGCCGACGGTGGCGACGGCAGCGTCGACGCGGCGGTGGCAGTCGGGTTCACTCCGCACCCGGTCACCGTCGCCGGTGCCACGGGAACACCCCAGCGCGGACGCATCGCAGTCAACGGCACCACAGCGGTGGTCGAAGTCGCCAACACCTGCGGACTGGCCACCCTCCCCAGCGGGCGCACCGCTCCCCTCGACGCCTCCAGCCTCGGGGTGGGGCAGGCCATCGGGCACGCCCTCCGCCACCACCCGCGTCGCCTCGTCCTCGCCCTCGGCGGCAGCGCCGGCACCGACGGCGGGATGGGGATGCTCGCCGCCCTCGGGTTCACGTTCTCCGACACCACGGGACGACCCCTGCGGGCGTGCGGGCGAACTCTTCCCGACGTCGCGACGATCGACTCCTCCCGCGCGGTGAACCTGTCCGGAATCGAGATCGTGATCGCCGGCGACGTCACCAACCCGCTGACCGGACCGAACGGTGCCGCCGCCGTGTACGGCCCTCAGAAGGGCGCCGACCCCGCGGCCGTGCGCTACCTCGACGCCGGCCTCGACAACCTCGTCGAGGCGTTCACCCGCAGCGGCTACCCGCAGTCGCGTGCGGTGGCGAACTCCCCCGGCGCAGGCAGCGCCGGTGGGATCGGATTCGCCGCCATGATGCTCGGTGCACGTATGGTCTCGGGCGCCGAATACTTCCTCGACCTGCTCGATTTCGACGGCTACCTCGCGGGAATGGACCTGGTGATCACCGGCGAGGGAAGCATCGACGAGCAAACCGAACACGGCAAACTCCTCGCCGTCCTGGCCCGCCGCGCCCACCCGGTCCCGGTGATCGCCGTGGCCGGCCGCAACACTCTCGCCCGAAATCGTTGGGCACCTGCCGGTTTCGATCACATCCACGCCCTCGGCGACTACACCGACCGGAACACCGCCACCGACCCGGAGCTGACCGGCGAACTCCTCACCCACATCGGGCGCGACATCGGCCGCGGCTCACTTCTGCACACCGAAGGACCACTGTGACTCTCACCGACATCCATTCGCCACTCGCTGCCGATGTCGACGCGGCGTCGCTGCTGTCGCCGCGCCGGGCGAAGATCGTCTGCACCCTCGGGCCTGCCACCGCTACCGACGAACGCACCCGCACCCTCGTCGAAACCGGGATGGACATCGCCCGACTGAATTTCAGCCACGGCGACCACGCCGACCACGCAGCCAACTACCGGCGCGTCCGTGCCGCAGCCGACAGCACCGGCAGGGCCGTCGGAATCCTCGCGGACCTGCAGGGACCGAAGATCCGCCTCGGCCGCTTCGCCGACGGCGGGGCGGTGTGGGCGGCCGGGGAACAGGTCCGGATCACCGTCGAGCAGTGCGAGGGCACCCACGACCGGGTCTCGACCACCTACAACCAACTCGCCCAGGACGCCCGGCCCGGTGACCGCCTACTGGTCGACGACGGCAAGATCGCACTGACCGTGCTCGACGTCGACGGCAACGACGTGGTGTGCCGGGTGACCGAGGGCGGCCCGATCAGCAACAACAAGGGCGTCTGTCTGCCCGGGATGAACGTCTCCGTTCCCGCGCTGTCCGACAAGGACATCGACGACCTCGAATTCGCCCTGCGGCTCGGGGTGGACCTGGTCGCCCTGTCGTTCGTGCGCGCCCCGTCCGACATCGACCGCGTCCACGAGGTGATGGACCGGGTCGGCCGGCGGGTGCCGGTGATCGCGAAGATCGAGAAGCCCGAAGCCGTCGACGACATCGAGGCGATCGTGCGTGCCTTCGACGCGGTCATGGTCGCGCGCGGCGATCTCGGGGTGGAGGTCCCCCTCGAGCAGGTGCCGTTGATGCAGAAGCGCATCGTGCAGATCGCACGGGAGAACGCCCGACCGGTGATCGTGGCGACGCAGATGCTCGAGTCGATGATCGAGAATTCCCGTCCCACCCGGGCCGAGGCGTCCGATGTGGCCAACGCGGTCCTCGACGGCGCGGACGCGGTGATGCTGTCCGGTGAAACCTCCGTCGGTGCATACCCGATCGAGACGGTCGCGACGATGGCGCGGATCCTCTCCGCCGTCGAACGCGAGTCCACCACCGTTCCCGCCCTGACGCACATCCCTCGTACCCACGGCGGTGTGCTCTCGTTCGCCGCCCGGGACATCGGCGAGCGCCTGAACGCCACCGCGCTGGTGGCGTTCACCCAGTCCGGGGACACCGTGCGACGCCTCGCCCGGCTCCACACCCCGCTGCCACTGCTGGCGTTCACCCCGGTACCCCAGGTACGCAACGAACTCGCCCTCACCTGGGGCACCGAAACCTTCCTCGTCGACCCGGTCGAGTCGACCGACGAGATGATCCGCCAGGTCGACACCGCGCTCCTCCGGCTGGGCCGCTACCGGCGCGGCGACCTCGTCGTCATCGTCGCCGGCTCTCCCCCGCACACCGTCGGATCCACCAACCTCATCCACGTCCACCGGGTCGGCGAGGACGACTTCACGACGGGCGAGACGCTGCTGCCCCGTCGAGCAGATGCGGGCGTATGGCCCCGACGGGGTTGAGCCGCTCGTAGGCCCGCGCCACGTCGAGCAGGAACAGGTCGTTGCCCGGGGCGGCAACGATCTGCACACCGACCGGCAGACCGTCGGCGCTGAATCCGGCGGGAACGGAGATCGACGGGCATCCCAGGACCGTCACGGTCAACGCCGACGTCATCCAGTCGAGGTAGTCGTCGCAGCGACGACCGTCGACCGCTGCCGGGTACTCGAGTTCGGCGTCGAACGGGAGCACCTGCGACACCGGCATCACCAGGATGTCGTGGTGGGTGAAGAATTCGACGGCGCGATACTGGATCTCCGCCTGTGCCACCATGGCTTTCGCGACATCGTCGGCGGAAAGCCGGTCTGCCTGCCGGATGTTGTCGAGCAGCGACGGCTTCAGCAGGTCGGGGGTGGCGTCGGCGCGGTCACCGAGGTCGATCTTGAACCGCCACGCCCGCAGCGTGCGGAACACCCACTCGGCGTCGGGAATCGACGGTGCGTCCTCGGCCACCACCGCACCCGCGGCGGCGAAGATCGACGACTGCCGGTCGTGGATCTCGCGGACCGGCGGGTCCACGGGGAAGATGCCGTTCAGATCCGCGGACACCGCGACGCGCAGACCCTGCAGGCCGGCGACACCGAGGCGCGGCGCGAGGGCATCGGCGCTGAGCGAGCTGCGGATGCGCGCGTCGGGTCCGGAGATCACCGACAGCAGCAGTTCCAGGTCGTCGACGTTCCGGGCCATCGGCCCCTGCGTCACGAGTGAGTCCCACGGGGCGCTGTTGGGCCAGCACGGTACGCGGCCCGGCGTGGGGCGCAATCCGACGACGTTGCAGAACGACGCCGGGTTGCGCAGCGAACCGCCCATGTCGCTGCCGTCGGCGAGCGCGACCAGTCCCGCACCGAGCGCGGACGCGGCGCCGCCGCTCGAGCCACCCGCGCTCTTGGTGGGGTCGTACGGGTTGGTGGTGGTCCCGAAGACGGGGTTGAACGTGTGCGAGCCGGCGGCGAATTCGGGGACGTTGGTCTTGCCGATCGTGACGGCCCCGGCCGCGATGACACGTTCGGCGATCAGCTCACTGGTCTCGGGCACGTTGTCGACGAGGAGCGGTGAGCCCGCGACCGTGGGGAAACCGGCGACGTCGTGAGTGTCCTTGAACGCGAACGGCAGTCCGTGCAACGGACCCACCGGGCTTCCGGCGGCCGTCTGTGCGTCAGCGGTGGCAGCGGTGGCGTGCGCGCGGTCCAGGTCGAGGCTGACGAGCGCGTTGACCGTCGGATTCACCTGCGCGATCCGATCCGTGTGCAGGTCGAGCAGCTCGCGGGCCGAGATGTCCTTGCTACGGAGTGCGGCGAGCATCTCTCGCGCGGTCGAGTAGTGATCGATGGTCATTTCGAGGTCCCCAGGATCGAGGTGGTGGCGGGAAGGTCTTCCGACGGCGCGGGGGTCGGGGTGCGGGGACGGGTGGCGCGGACGACGGCCTCCACGACGGCGATCACCGCGAGGTTGAGGACCAGGCCGCAGATGCCGGCGTCGATGTTGGCGAGGTTCAGGTCGAAGACGGTCATCACGATGACGGTGAGCATTCCCACGACGAGACCGGCGAACACGGACTGCTTGGCGAGCAACGGCTTCTCGGGCAGGGCCAGCGCCAGACCGGGAGCCAGCTGGCTGAGCCCTCCGAACGTGAGCAGCAGCAGATTGGCCAGCAGATCGGGGCGCGTCAGGCCGAGCACCAGAGCCGTGGTGGCAGCCGCGATCACGACCAGGTGGTTGAACCGGAGCTTCGTGCGCTCGCTCTGAATCTTCACCAGGTTGTGCGACGCCAGCGTCGAGATGCCGATGCAGATGGCACCGGCAGGCAGCATCGCGGCGGAGGCGGCGGCGATCGCGATCAGTCCGAGCGCCCAGTTCGGCAGGGCTCCCCCAGCCAGCGTGAGGAGGACGGCGTTACTGCTGGTGTTGGGATTCAGCGCGAGGATCCCGACGAAGCCCAGCATGATCGGGAGAATCATGACCACCTGGTACATCGGCAGAAAAGTGTTGTTGGAGCGGATCACTCGACCGTTCTTGGCGGCCAGCAGCGGCGGCCACAGATGCGGGGTGGTGAGGAACCCGCAGCCGATCGCGGAGATCAGCAGGCTGGTGGTCCACCAGACCTTGTCGTAGTCGCCGGGGTTCACGGTCAGCATCTCGCTGTGGGTCTGGGCGATCTGGCCGAACACGTCGCCGATGCCACCGGCGAAGTGCAACGGGATCACGATCGACAGCACCACGACGGCGAGCAGGATCAGGACGTCCTTGACATAGGCGGTGCGCGCGAGGCCGTGGATGCCGGCCCACAGCACGAATCCGACGACGAGGACGGTCGCGACGATCATGCTCAGCGTGCCCGAACTCGCGCTGCCGGTGACGAGACGGACGATCAGACCGAGACCGGTGATCTGCAACTGCAGGTACGGCAGCAGGAAGATGATGCCGCACAGGGCGACGAGCCGCCCGAGGAGCGGGCTGCGGTACCGGTCCGCGAAGAAGTCGGCCTGGGTGATGTAGCCGCGGTCCTTGCTGAGCTTCCAGATCCGCGGTCCGATGAAATACAGGGCCACGTAGCCGAGCGGGATGTACGGGATGGCGTAGGTGGCGCCGATGCCCGCGGTGAATGCGATACCGGCGACACCGAGGAACGTGAACGTGGTGAACGATTCGCCGGCCTGCAGGAAGAAACTGGTGACCACACCGAAGTTCCGCGTGCCGACCGTCCACTCGCTCAGGTTCTGAGCCCGTTTCCGGCGCCCACCGACCGCGATCACGGCCAGACCGATCATGCCGGCCAGGGTGATCCACAGTGCCGAGTTCGTCATAGCGTCGCCTCCTCGTGCGGCCGGACGAGGCCGAACTCCACCGCCGCCAGCGCGGGCAGCAGGAGGAGCACCCAGGCCGAGCACCAGACGAGGAGCCGGGGCATCCCCAGCCACAGATCGGCCGTGTTCACAAACGGCAGCCACACGGCGGTGACGAGTGCGAGCACCGGGGCAACCGGGACGAGCAGCAGCCAGCGGCGCTGCGGCGAATCCTCGATCGCCCCGAGAATGGCGTCTCGTTGCATGCTGTTCCTTCTTCCATCCGGGGAGTAGAGGAAGCATGCGTGGTGCGGATCACAGCACTCAACAGCTGGACGAGGTTCGGCGAAATCGGCCACCAACCTGTCGGAGATCGCAATCAGGTGCGCCGGAGGAGCCGCCCGATGTCGAAATCCGTCACATCGCCCGGCCGCTGCGCTTGACCGCCTGCACCACCATGTTGGTTTCCAGCGCCGCCGCGTCCGCCACCCACGGCGCGGTGGTGATGTAGTCGTAGAGCACCGACTCGTCCGGGGCGGCGATGTTGGCGACCACCTGGTACTCGCCCGCCGTGCCGGCGGCGTACCGCACGTACGGCATCTCGAGCATCCCCCGGACGAGCGGTTCGATCCGGTTGCGCTGGGTCTTGATGAACAGCATCGCCTCGGCACGCAGCCCGAACAGGGCCGGATCCACCACCACCCGAAGGCTGATCGCGCCCTCGGTGAGCAGCGACTGGACCCGTCGCCGGGCCGTCGCCTCGGACACACCCGAGGTCCGGGCGAGCGCCGTGGTGCCCACCCGCCCGTTCTGCATCAGTTCGCGGATGATCGTCCGGTCGACGGGGTCGCGGGTGCCGCGTTCGAGGTCGGTGAGGAAGGACGCCGGAGGCGCCACCCCGCCGATCGCTTCCTTCTCGGCGGGGGTCAGCACCCCGGCCTCCCATTCACGGACCGTACGGAAGTACCGCAGCACGGGGTCGGTCCAGCTTCGGACGACGCCCATCGTCGCGGGCAGTTCGTCCATGACGAGCTTGGGGAGGCGGTCCCGGGACACGTGGATTTCGGCCACGCAGTCGGCGGTGCCGGTGAGGATGTACACGAAGATGCAGTCGCTGCGCTGAGCGAGGGCGCTCGCCGCCACCCGCACCGTTCCCGGGGAGCACTGGAGGCGGACGATCGCGGTGCCGCCGCTGTTCGCGACGGCGGTGACGGCCACCCGGCCGGACTCGAGGAGCGCGATGCCGTGCCGGGTCACGTTCCGTTCGGGTTCGCCGAGCGCCTGGGCGATTCGGCTCCAGGAACACCGCCCGTCGACCTGGAGGGCAGCGACGATCCGCTGATCGAGCGAGAACCTGCGTTCGGTCATTGCAGAGACCTGCCCTCCGTGCCACGTGTGCATGCGATGTTAGGCCAGTCGATGACGGTGAGAATCCCGATCCGGTTGCAGGCGATATTGCACCCTCGCGTCGAGACTCGAAACCACTGGCCTGCAGGGAGATACGCCTCGCTCTGGAACCACCGACCGAGAAGCGGACCCGCCAAAGGTTAGGCTAACCGTATATGGTCGATGCGTGAGGGTACGCATCGCCACGCGCACCGCAGTTGTCCGCTATGAGAGGTGAGCACACATGGAATCGACTGCCGTTGCCGAGTCCGCAGGGACTTCGGCGGACCTCCCGCCGGGCACGCCGTTCGTTCTGTCCCGCCCGCACGGCACCGTGATCGCCGACGGCGTCCGCACCGGTTACGACTCCGCCAGCGCCGCCGCCGCGGCCCTCCGGAGCGGCGCCGCGACCTCGGTGGTCGGCGCGCTCGCCTTCGACCCGTCACATCCCGCCGCGCTGATCGCACCACAGACGCTGCATCATCACCCGGGAAGCTGGACCCCTCGTCCGCAGGCCCTCCCGCACGTGCGCGCCGGCAAGTCGATTCCCCCGGAGGACGAGCACGTCGCCCGGGTCGCCGCCGCCATTCACGTGCTGCGGGAACCCGAGGCCACACTGCACAAGGTGGTGCTCGCCCGATCGGTAGTCCTGCACACCGACGAACCGCTGCATCCGCACGCTGTGCTCGCGCAACTTGTGGCGAACGACCTCGGCGGCAACGGCTTCAGCGTCGATCTCAGCGCCGCAGGCACCGGCTGGGCGGGACGGCACCTCGTCGGGTCGAGTCCCGAAGTGCTCATCCGTCGCCGCGGCGACACCGTGACCTGCCATCCTCTCGCCGGCTCCGCTCCCCGGCACACCGATCCGGAGATCGACCGGCTGACCGCGGAGAACCTCGCGTCGTCGGAGAAGAATCTGCGCGAGCACGCCCTCGTCGTCGAAGCACTGCGAGCGAGCCTCGAACCGTTCTGCACCGAACTCGACATCCCGGACCGGCCCACCCTCACCAGCACACCGCAACTGTGGCATCTCGGCACGCCCGTGTCGGGACGGCTGCGGGACCGCTCGGTGACCGCACTGGACCTCGCCGTCGCCGTGCACCCGACCCCCGCCGTGTGCGGCACCCCCACCGACGCCGCGCGGGCGCTGATCGGCGAACTCGAGGGCGACCGCGGCTTCTACGCCGGCGCCGTGGGCTGGGCCGACGCCGACGGTGACGGCGAATGGATGGTCACCATCCGGTGCGCGCGGATCGACGCCGACCGCACCACCGTCACGGCGTACGCCGGCGGCGGCATCGTCGCCGCATCCGAACCGGACGACGAACTCGCCGAGACCACAACCAAACTGGACACCGTCCTCACCGCACTGGGGCTCCCCCGATGAGCGGCACGACACTGGTCGTCGGGGCAGCCCAGGGCATCGGGCGGGCCACGGCCGTCACACTGTCGCGGTCCGGCCACCGCCTGGTGCTGCTCGACCGTGACGCCGACGGCCTCGCCGCCACCGCGGCACTGCTCGACACCCCGCCGCTCGGCATCGCCGTCACCGACATCCGCGACACCGTCGCCGTCACCGACACCGTCCGCCGGATCGAGGACGAGCACGGTCCCGTCACCGCACTCGCACACGTGGCAGGTGTACTCGAGACCGGCTCGGTTCTCGACGCCGATCCCGCGAGCTGGCAGCGCGTGTTCGACGTCAACGTCACCGGCCTCGTCAACGTGCTGCGGGCGGTCGGCACCGGAATGCGTGAGCGTGCAGCCGGTTCCATCGTCGTGGTCGGTTCCAACGCCGCGGGCGTCCCCCGTACCGGAATGGGCGCGTACGGCGCGTCCAAGGCCGCCGTCTCGATGATCGTCCGGGTGCTCGGCCTCGAACTGGCCGAATACGGGATCCGCGCCAACATCGTCGCCCCCGGCTCGACGGACACCGCAATGCAGCGTTCGCTGTGGTCGGACCCCGCCGACGACACCGGAGCGCGCGGAGCGATCGACGGAGACCTGGGCACGTTCAAGGTCGGTATCCCGCTGGGCCGCATCGCCGACGCCGCCGACATCGCGGACTCCGTCGAGTTCCTCCTGTCGGAGCGGGCGCGTCACATCACCATGCAGGCGCTCTACGTCGACGGCGGCGCTACCCTCCGAGCCTGACGACCCGAACAGCCATGCCCGTGAAAGGACTTTCGATGACCACGAGCGTTCGCGCTCCCCTGGAGAGCACCGTCGGCTATCCCGCCGACCTCGCCGCACGCTACCGTGACGCCGGGTACTGGACGGACGAGACGTTCCAGCAGTTCCTGGAGGTCCGCGCCGAGCAATTCGGGGACGCGATCGCCGTGACCGGACCGGATGCGTCCGGGGTCGACCGTGCCCTCACCTACCGGGAACTGTCCGACCGCGCCGACCGGCTCGCCGCCGGGCTGCAGTCGTCGGGGGTGCAGCCCGGCGACCGCGTGGTGGTGCAGCTGCCGAACATCGTCGAGTACGTCGAGGTGATCTTCGCGGTCTTCCGACTGGGCGCACTGCCGGTGTTCGCGCTGCCCGCGCACCGCGCCCAGGAGATCTCCTACTTCTGCAGCTTCACCGACGCCGCGACCTACGTCGTCACCGATACGCACGCCGGATTCGACTACCGCACACTCGCCCGCGACGTGGTGTCGTCCGCCGAGAATCCGCCGAGGATCATCGTGGCCGGGGACGCGGAGGAGTTCACGTCACTCGACGAACTGCGGGCGGCGGAACCGATCTCGGACGAGCCGGCGGTGGGTCCGGAATCCGTGGCGTTCCTGCAGCTCTCGGGCGGAACCACCGGGGTGTCGAAGCTGATCCCGCGTACGCACACCGACTACCTGTACTCGGTGCGCGAATCGGACCGCATCTGCGGCATCGACGAGAGCACCCGCATGCTCGTCGTTCTGCCTGCGGCGCACAATTTTCCGATGAGCTCACCGGGCATCCTCGGCGTACTGCACGCCGGCGGTCGCGTGGTGCTCGCGCCGGATCCGAGTCCCGACACCGCGTTCGCTCTCATCGAGCGGGAGGGCGTCACGCTTGCGTCGCTGGTGCCGCCGCTCGCGTTGGCGTGGCTGGCCGCCAGTGGTCGCACGGAACGGGACATCTCGAGCCTCGAGGTGCTGCAGGTGGGCGGTGCCAAGTTCAGCGCCGAGGCGGCGAAGCGGGTCCGCCCCGAACTCGGGTGCACGCTGCAGCAGGTCTTCGGGATGGCGGAGGGACTGGTCAACTACACCCGGCTCGACGACCCGGAAGACACGATCGTCACCACCCAGGGCAGACCGATCAGCCCCGACGACGAGGTCCGGGTGGTCGACGACCACGGCGAGCCCGTCCCGAACGGCACGTCCGGCCATCTGCTCACCCGCGGGCCGTACACCATCCGTGGGTATTACCGGGCTCCCGAACACAATTCGACGGCCTTCACCGAGGACGGCTTCTACCGCACCGGCGACATCGTCCGGCTCACGGACGACGGCTACCTCGTGGTCGAGGGCCGCGCGAAGGATCAGATCAACCGCGGTGGCGAGAAGGTGGCCGCGGAAGAGGTCGAGAACCATCTACTCGCACACCCCACCGTCGCCGACGTCGCGGTGGTGTCGATGCCCGACCCGTATCTCGGCGAGCGGAGTTGCGCGTTCGTCGTGGTCCAGGGTGAGCAGCCGAAGGCCGTCGAACTCAAGAAGTTCGTCCGCAGCCGGGGACTCGCCGAGTACAAGGTGCCGGACAAGGTGGTGTTCGTCGACGAGTTCCCGGTCACCGGCGTCGGCAAGATCAGCAAGTCCGACCTGCGCCGGGCACTGGAGAAGACGTTCGTGACTTCGTAACCCGACCCGGCTATCGGGACAGTCTCCCCAGCAGCGCGGACGCGACGGCGATCCCGAGCACCGCGGCTGCCACAAGGACCCCGAAGTCCAGCCAGTAGTTCGTCGGCTGGCCGATCAGCAGCCCCCTGAGTGCGGACACCTCGTAACTCAGGGGGTTGACGCGGCTGATCGCCTGGACCCACCCCGGCATGAGTTCCACCGGGTACAGCGCGTTCGACGCGAAGAACAGCGGCATCGTGATCGCCTGCCCGATCCCCATCAGCCGGTCACGTTTGAGCACCACCCCGGCGATGGCCACCGACAGGCACGAGAAGAACGCCGCTCCCAGCACCACGACCACGACGACACCCAGAAGGCGCACCGGATTCCACGTCATTCCGACGCCGAGCAGCGCAGCCACGACCACGACGACCACGGCCTGGGCCACCGCGCGGACACCGGCCGCGAACGCCTTACCCGTCACGAGAGCGGCACGCGGAGTGGGTGTCACGAGCAGTTTGGTCAGGACCCCGGCATCGCGTTCCCAGATGATCTGGATGCCGTAGAAGATCGCGACGAACAGCGCCGACTGGGCGATGATGCCCGGCGCCAGATAGTCCAGGTAGGGGACGTCGCCGGTCGGGATCGCGCGGATGCGGCTGAACGTCTCCCCGAAGATGACCAGCCACAGGATCGGCTGGATCGCACGGGTCACCAACTCCGTTCGATCGTGGCGGAGCTTCTGCAGCTCGACCAGGCAGAACGTGACGATCCGCGACAACAACCGGAGCACACCCCGGGTCGGCGCTTCAGCCCATACGGCGGGCAGTGCGGCGGGCGCTACGGACATCCCGGAGCCCTCCCTTCTCGTCGGCGGTGAGACTGTCACCGGTGAAGTGGCGGAAGACATCGTCGAGCGTCGCGTCGGGCCCCAGTTCGGCGACGAGTCCGGACGGGGAACCGACCGCCCGCAATTCGCCGCGGTGCATCAGTGCGACCCGATCACACAGCGCCTCGGCCTCTTCCATGTAGTGGGTGGTGAGCAGGACCGTCATCCCGTACTGCTTCTGCATCTCGGTGACGCGGGTCCACACCGAATCCCGCGCGACCGGATCGAGCCCGACCGTCGGTTCGTCGAGCACCAGCAACGACGGCCGGTTGACCAACGCCTGCGCGAGTTCGAGGCGCCGGACCATGCCGCCCGAGAAACTCGACGCCACCCGGTCGGCGACATCGGAGAGATCCACCATCTCCAGCACCTCGTCCACCCGGCGCCGGCGTTCGGACCGGGGTACGTCGTAGAGGCGGGCGAACCACGACACGTTCTCACGGGCGGTGACCGCGCCTTCGATCGACAACTGTTGCGGCACATACCCGAGCAGCCGTCGCACGGCCATGGCCTGGGTGCGCACGTCGAACCCGAAGATGCTCACGTCACCGCCCTGCAGCGGAAGAAGCGTGTTGAGCAGTCGGATCGTGGTGGTCTTCCCCGCCCCGTTGGGGCCGAGAAGGCCGAAGCACTCCCCCGCCTCGATCGCGAGGCTCAGGTCCTTCACCGCGGCGTAGTCCCCGAACGAGTACGTCACGTGCGACAGTTCCAGCGCGTCGTGGGACGGCCGCTGTCGTGCGGCGGTCTGCGCCTTGCGGAACATCATCTGACGACCTCCTGATCGCTCTGCCCGGCCTGATCCGGGTGGAGTGCTCCGGCGAGGCGGGTGATGGCGGGAATGGCGGATTCGATGGCCTGCCTGTCCGCGCGGCTCAGTCCGTCGAATGCGGCCGCGACCTCGATGTTGCGGCGGTCGCGCCAGCGCTCGACCTGCGACCGCGCCTCGTCGGTGAGCGCCAGGCGGGCAACGCGGCGGTCGGACTCGTCCCGCACCCGTTCGACCAGCCCGGCGTCGGTGAGTTGCCGCACAAGGGTGGAGACGGTGTTCGCCGCGAGGCCCAGGGCCGCCGCGGCCTCCGCGACGGACGTGCCGGGCCTGCGGCGGAGCAGGCGCACCAACTCCACCTGCGACCCCGTCAACGGTGTCTCCGGCCACGGCCGCCCGACCCGACGGCGCGTGTGCCGGCGCAGCAATCCGATTGCGGCGAAGAGCTGTTCGGCAGGCGCCGAGTGGTCGGGTGCCTCGTTCTGTGCCATACATTCAATATAGCTCTGTTTCAGAGGTATTACGAGGGCGGCTACGCTCGGGCGTGCAACCGAGTTCGGATGACCGAGGGTAACGAGGGAGACATCTGCATGTGCCTGGTCCTGTTCGCCTGGCATACCCGCCCCGATCTCCCCCTCGTCGTCGCGGCCAACCGCGACGAGTTCTACGCCCGCCCCGCCGAACCGCTGAGCAGGTGGGACGACGGGTTCGTCGCGGGCCGCGATCTGCTCGCCGGCGGCACCTGGATGGGCATCGCCGACTCCCTGCGATTCGCGGCCGTCACCAACGTCCGCGACGGCGCCCCCGCGACCGGGACACGGTCCCGCGGTGCCCTGCCCGTCGACTTCCTCCGCGGCGGGCTGTCACCCGCCGATCACGCCGAACAGGTGGCGGCGACGGGCGCCGAGTACGGCAGCTTCAACCTGCTCGTCGGCGACCCCACGGAACTGTGGTGGGCCACCAACCGGCCCCACGGCCGACGGCAGCGGGTGGAACCCGGCGTCCACGGCCTCTCCAACGCCGAACTCGACACGCCGTGGCCGAAGGTGACCGGCGGCAAGCAGGCGTTCGCCGCCGCCCTCGCCGCCGACGACGGCAGCCCCGAGGCAGATCCGGGGGCATACTTCGACGTGCTCGCCGACAGCGACCCCGCACCGTGGGAATCGCTGCCCGACACGGGCATCGAACCCGAACTCGAACGCGCCCTCTCGTCCCGGTTCATTCACTACGGCGAATATGGAACGCGGGCGTCCACGCTGCTGCGGGTCCGGCCGGACGGCACCTTCGACATCACCGAACGACGGTTCGACGAGAACGGCCCCACCGGCGAGGTCCGCTTCCCCGCACGTGAGTGACAAAGTGTGCTCCCGCACGCTTTGCCACTCACGTCAGGTGAGGGAGGAACGGATGACGCCCGCCGTCTGATCGAGCGCGATCCGGCTCGGCGACTTCGGCATTCCGCGCAGCCCGAACCCGTCACCAGCAGTCCGGGGAACCACATGCAGGTGGACGTGGAACACCTCCTGGCCGGCGGCGATCCCGTCGGCCAGGAACAGGTTGACGCCCTCAGCCCGCATCGGCCCGTGGCGCAGCGCGGTCGCGATGCGCTGCCCCACCGCGAACACCGCCGCGCCGTCGCCCGGGTCGAGGTCGGCGAGCCCGCTCGCGTGCCGCTTCGGGACCACCAGCAGGTGTCCGGACGTCCACGGCCGGATGTCCATGAACGCCATCACGTCGTCGTCCTCGTGCACGACACTGGCGTCGGATCGACCCGACACGATCTCGCAGAAAATGCAGTTCACGGGGTAGGCACCTCCGGTGCTTGTGCGCCTTTTCGGTAGTCCCCGCTACCAAAAAGGCGCACGGGCGCTACGCGCCTACAGGATCGGGGACGGCTGGTAGGCGGCTGCCTCGGGGTCGGAGTCGACGAGCTTCTGCACCTGCGCGACGACCGTGGCGGCCTGCGCTTCGGCGGCACCGATGAATGCCTTCTTGTCGGCGAGGGCCTCGTCGAGGGCGGCCCGGTCGAGGGGCAGGCGGTCGTCGGCGGCGAGGCGGTCGAGGAGGTCGGGCTCCCTGCCTTCCTCGCGCATCGCCAGCGCGACGGCGACGGCGTGTTCCTTGATGACCTCGTGCGCCGTCTCCCGGCCCACTCCGGCCCGCACCAGGGCCATCAGGACCTTGGTCGTGGCGAGGAACGGCAGGTACCGGGTGAGTTCCTTCTCGATGACGGCGGGGTAGGCGCCGAATTCGGCGAGCACCGTCAGGAACGTCTCGATCAGTCCGTCGATCGCGAAGAACGCGTCCGGCAGCGCGACGCGGCGCACCACCGAGCAGAACACGTCGCCCTCGTTCCATTGCGCGCCCGCGAGCTCGGCGCCCATGGACGCGTACCCGCGCAGCACGACCTGCAGTCCGTTGACGCGCTCGCAGGAACGGGTGTTCATCTTGTGCGGCATCGCGGACGACCCGACCTGGCCGGGCTGGAAGCCCTCGGTGACCAGTTCGTGGCCGGCCATCAGGCGGATGGTGTGCGCGAACGACGACGGCCCGGCCGCCACCTGTACCAGCGCGGACAGCACGTCGTGGTCCAGCGACCGCGGGTACACCTGGCCGACGCTCGTGAACACGTGGGAGAAGCCGAGGTGCTCGGCGACCTTCTGCTCCAGCGCCTCCAGCTTGGACGCGTCGCCGTCGAGGAGGTCGAGCATGTCCTGCGCGGTGCCCATGGGGCCCTTGATGCCGCGCAGCGGGTAGCGGTCGATCAGCTCGCGCAGCCGGGTGAGCGCGACGAGCAGTTCGTCGGCGGCGGACGCGAACCGCTTGCCCAGCGTGGTGGCCTGCGCCGCGACGTTGTGCGACCGGCCTGCCATGACGAGGCTGCCGTACTCGGCGGCCCGCTCGGCCAGCCGGGCCGCGACCGCGACTCCGTGCGCGTGCACGTGCTCGAGCGACCGCAGGATCTGCAACTGCTCGACGTTCTCGGTGAGGTCGCGGCTGGTCAGACCCTTGTGAACCTGCTCGTGCCCGGCGAGTGCGTTGAATTCCTCGATGCGGGCCTTCACGTCGTGGCGCGTGACGCGCTCACGGTCGGCGATCGAGTCGAGGTCCACCTGCTCGAGCACCCGCTCGTAGTCGGCGAGCGCCTCGGCCGGCACGTCGATCCCGAGTTCCGCCTGGGCACGCAGCACGGCGAGCCACAGCTGACGCTCGAGGACGATCTTGTGCTCGGGCGACCACAACTCGACGAGTTCGGGGCTGGCGTAACGGTTGGCAAGGACGTTCGGGATGCGGCTCACGAGTCCTCAGTTTACGGCGGTCCTACAGCTCGACGTGGTCCGGCCGGTCCAGGGCCGGCGCGACGACGTCGACGACGTCGAGCAGCATGGCCCGGGCGAGGGCCCGCAGGTCGGGGTCGTGTTCGCCGAGCGCGGTCACCAGGGCTCCGTCGACGACGGCGACGAGCCGCCGGAGTTGCTCCTGCCGGACGTCGCGGTCGGAGCGTCGCAGGGCCTCGGTGAGTACGTCGTCGAGTTGCGCGCGCAACCGCAACTGCACCTCGCGCAGTTCGGGGCGACGCGCGCAGGCCGTGAACCGCTCGTACCGGGAGATCAGCCTCTCGCGGCAGTCCTCACTGATCAGGGCCGGTCCGACGAGGAGATCGAGGAGGAGGTCGACGGTGGATTCGCGGCCGCGGCGCCGGTGCGTGACGTCGTCGACGCGACCGCGCATGACCGCGAGATCACGGTTGCCGTTGCATTCGACGGCCTTCGCGATCAGGTCGTCCAGCGACTCGAAGTAGTAGGTGGTCGACGCGAGCGGAAGGTCGGCCCGGGTGGCCACCGAGCGGTGCCGGACCGCGTCGAATCCGCCCTCGAGCAACAGATCGGCGGCGGCCTCGACCAGCGCCTGTCGGCGCCGTTCGCCCTTCGGAGTTGCCGCAGATGACACCAATTCATCCTGCCAGCCGCGGGCGCCGAACCAGGGCAAATTGGACGACAGACCGCGAAGTATATGGGCGGTCGAGACCACCCGCGTAGCGTCGGGACCATGCGGGTGTCGGTGCGGATGCTGGCCCTGGGATGTGCGGCGATCGCGCCGCTCGGACTGGTGTCGGCGTGCGGATCCCGGGGTGGCCCCGCACCGGATCCGGACACCTCGTCAGCGGCCACGTACACCGCCGCGGCGTGCCCGTCCCCGAACGTCTCCGGGGTGCCGCAGCTGGACCTCGGACCCGGCTTCAGCTGCGGCACCCTGACCGTGCCGGAGGACCGATCGCGTCCGGACGGCCGCCGGATCGAACTGGCCGTGACGCGACTGGCTGCCGCGTCTCCGACCCCGCGACCCGACCCGCTCGTCTATCTGACGGGAGGTCCGGGCGGGCCCGCGCTCGCGAGCGCCGCCCAGGTGGAGCCGCTCGGGCTGAACCGCGACCGCGACGTCCTGTTCCTCGCCCAGCGCGGCACCATGCACTCCGACCCGTTCCTGCCGTGCCCCGAGATCGACGAGTTCCAGTCGGCTCAGACGGGTCTGAGTCCGCTCGATCCGGCGACCGCGCCGCAGGGCGTCCAGGCCACCCGGTCGTGCCGCGACCGCGTGGCCGGCGGCGGCCACGACCTGGGCGCGTACGACACCACCGCGAACGCCGCCGACGTCGCGGATCTGCGGGTGGCGCTCGGCCTCGACGAGTGGAACGTCTACGGCGTCTCGTACGGCACCGACCTCGCGCTGACTCTGCTCCGCGACCACCCGGACGGCATCCGCAGCGTCGTACTGGACTCGGTGGTGCCGACGCAGAGCAACATCATCGAGGGCTTCTGGCCGGGCGCCGCCGAGGGATACCGCGCACTGTTCGACGCGTGCGCGGCTCAGCCGGCATGCGCCGCCGCCTACCCCGGACTGCAGGACGAATTCACCAGGACCGTGAACCGGTTGGCCGCCGCGCCGCTGACCGTCGAACTGTCCGGCAGGCGCGTCGTCCTCGACGGGTACACCTTCGCGAATCTGGTGATCCAGCAGAGCCTGGCGCCGGGGAACTACGCCGGACTACCCGCGCTCATCCACTCGACCGCCACCGGCGATGGCGTCCCGGCCGCCACCGCGCTGCTCGGCACGGTGACACCGCCGGGCCTCATCGGCTACGGGCTGACGTTCGGGGTGTTCTGCGGTGAGCAGACGTCGTTCACCGACAGTGAGCAGGTTGCCGCCACCGCGAAGCGGGCGCTCCCGGACTTCCCGGACCCCGTGCTGTCGCTGGTGCCGCAGGCGGCCCGGATCTTCGACGACTGCGACGTCTGGGACGTGCCCGCATCCGACGCCCGCGTGCACGAGCCCACGGCGAGCGACGTGCCGACGCTGCTCCTCACCGGGTCGCTCGACGCCGTCACCCCGCCGTCGCGGGCGCGCACCGCGGCCGAATCCCTGTCTCGGTCCGAGGTCCTCGAGTTCCCCGGACTGGGCCACGACGTGCTGCAGTCCTCGGACTGCGCCCCGGCCGTCACGGTCAGCTTCCTCGAGAAGCCGGCCGGCGGCTCCGACACGAGTTGCCTCGCGCGAGTACAGATGCCGGCCTTCACGACCGGATGAGCACCGGAGGCCGGCAGGCGAGGCGACGGAGCCGCAGGGCCATCGTCACCAGCGCCGGGAACGTCAAGATGAGCAGGGTGCCGCGCTGGAGAAGACCGGCGACGTCGTGCAGCGGGGCACCCTCCGGCATCGCGAACCGGCCCAGCATCACGAAGCATCCCAGGCCGAGCACCCCGGCGACCCCGACGTACCGTGCCAGGCCGCGCCATCGCGGATCGGCGGCGAACCGGCGCGACAGCACCACCAGTGCCAGGGCGCTGCAGGAGAAGAACGTGACCCCCGCGATCACATGGTTGCCGGGGTCGTACGCGTTCCCGGCCGCGTCCTCCCGCAACGGAAACATGGCGGCGAGAACCAGTCCCACCGCCGCGCCGCCGAGGAGAGCCGGTCCCGCCCAGCCGAACCGCGTCGCCGCGATGCCGCGGTGCAGTCCGACCGCGAAGATCGTCAGTAGGGCAGCGAACAGCACGAAGTTCGCCTGCTGGATCCACCCGCTCGGGTCGGCCTCGAGAGCACTGACGGGTTCGGCGATCGGGCTGTAGTCGTCTCGCAGGAACGTCTCCTGGAGGACGAACCCGACGGTGAAGACGAGCGGACCCGCCACGCCCGCACCGGCAGCCCACCGCTGGAAGCCGGGACGCGACATGAGAACTGACGTAGTGACCATGGCATCGACGCTAGAGCGGCGTCACCACAAGGACATCGGACAATTCACCCATCTCGCGCCGAGCGGACCATGGGTCGTTCTACCCACGCTCAGTTGTCGGGAAGGACGGCTCCGGTGGAGGCGTCGACGTTCACGTCGTAGTCCCAGCCCTTGGCGTCGCGGATGTGAATGTGCCACACCGTCTTACCGTCCCGGTGTTGCTCCTCGGCGTTCGCGACCGTGCCGCCCGGGACCGTCGCGACCGCGATCTGCTCCGCCTGCTCCTGGGTGACCGCCCCGCCGGCGGGAGGAGCGGGTGCGGGTGCAGGTGCCGCGGTGGTCCCCCCGTTCTGGTTCTCGGGCACCACCGCGCCGGTCGCCGCATCGACGTCGACGTCGTAGTCGTAGCCCCGTGTGTCGCGGATGTGGACGTGCCACACCGCCTTACCGTCCCGGAGTTGTTGCTCGGAGTTCGCGACCGTGCCGCCCGGGACTGCCCCGATCGCGATCTGCTCCGCCTGTTCCTTGGTGATCGCTGCTGCCGCCACCGTCCCGGTGGACGACGTCGTCGTTGCAGCAGCCGTCGTCACACTGGTGGTCGACGAGGTGTCACCGCTGTCGGAACCGCATCCGCCCAGCAGCAGCGCGGAGGCCGCGACAACTGGGATCAGGCTCGCGCATCGCACAATTCTGGTGGTCATCGTGGCTCCTCGATCGCTCGACGGCGTCAACCTGCCTGTCAGAGTACGGGAGCGACAACCGACCTCGCGGTAGTTTTCACTTCGGAGCCCAGGGCGTCACCACGCCCGGCACGACCGCCTGCCGAAGCCACGCCGGGCCAGCACCAGCCAGACGATGGGCAGGAAGACGAGCGGGGGGACGCGGACCAGGGCGACCCACAGGATCGCGGCGAGCACGGCCACCACGAACACGAGAACACGCAGTGCCGCCGCCTCCCGTCCCGGATCGCGGCGCACACGCTCGGGTTCGGCGCCGAAGCGCGGCTTCTGGGGCAAGTCCGCGAAGAGCGGCGCGAGGTCGGCGGCGGTCTTGGCGAGGTACGCCTGGCGCACCCTCGCGTCGAACTCGTCGGTCTCGAGCCGTCCGGCTGCGAAATGTTCCGCGAGTGCCGCCGCGGCTTGCTCCCGTTCCACGGTCCCGATGCGGACTCCGCCGGGAACGGGTGGCTGTGGATGACTGATGTCGCTCATGTCGTCGCCTCAGGGCCGGTGTGTAACACTGTAATCCTAGCCACAGTGTAGGCCTTCTACTCCTGGTCGTGCCCGTGGAAACCTTCCCGGCGCTGCTCCTCGGCCCGTTCCCGGCACCGCCGCACGAACTCCGCCTCCTCCGGGTCGGCGGGCAGCCGATCACCCTGGTCCTTCTGCGGCCGTCCGGCGACGAGCCACAACACCGAGCCGACGAGCGGAAGCAGCAGCACGATCACCAGCCAGCCCTCCTTCGAGAGGCTTCGGAACTGGTCGTCGTCGGTGGTGATGGCGTCGGCGAAGCACAGAACCCACAACACGAATGCGAACAACGCGATGTACAGCATCGCCGTTCTCCTTGCCTGGCACGCCCGAACACGCAGTGCGCCCAAGTCCATCGAACAACTGCTGCGGCGGCGCCGCAAGAGCCGTGGTCGGGCAACTCCGGCTACAGCCAGCGACCCAGGCGCACCAGTGATTCCCGGACCTCGGCGGTGGAGCCGGCGAACGACAGCCGGACCGTCCGGTCGCCGTGGACGGTGTCGAAATCGATGCCCGGGGCCAGTGCCAGACCGGTGTCCTGCAGCAGTCGTGAACACCATTCCGTCGACGTCGTGCCGTGGGATCCGCCGAGCAGGTGCCCGATGTCGGCGTACACGTAGAACGCGCCGTCGGCGGGCGCCAGGTCCGTGATGCCCAGTTCCGGGAGACCGGTGAGCAGCAGCTCCCGGTTGACGGCGTAGCGCTGGACGTGGCCGTCGAGCTCGGCCCTGGATTCCTCGGTGAACGCGGCGATCGCCGCGTACTGGGAGATGGCCGGCGGGCACACCGTCATGTTCGAGGCCAGGCGCTGCAACGGCCGGCGCAGTCCCTCGGGGACCAGCATCCAGCCCAGCCGCCAGCCCGTCATCGAGAAGTACTTGGACACCGATCCGACGACGACGGATTCGCGCGACGTCTCCCACGAGCTGGTCATCACCTGCTCGCCGTATCCGATGCCGTGGTAGATCTCGTCGGAGATCAGCAGCGTCCCGTGGTCGTCGCACCAGCGGGCGAGGGCGGCCAGTTCGTCGGGGTCGATGACCGTGCCGGTGGGGTTGGCGGGGCTGGCGACGATCAGTCCGGCCGGCGGTTCGGGCAGGGCGTCGAGCATCGCGACCGTCGGCTGGAAGCGGGTGTCTGCTCCGCAATCGATCTCGATGACGGTGCAACCGAGCGCGGCGAGCGTGTTCCGGTAGGCCGGGTAGCCGGGGCGGGCCACCACGACGGTGTCGCCGACGTCGAAGGCGGCGAGGAACAGCAGCGTGAACGCACCCGAGGATCCGGTGGTCACGACGACGTCCTCGGCGTCGACGTCGATACCGGACTTGGACGAGTGGTACCCGGCGATCGCCTCCCGCAGCGGCAGGATCCCGAACGTCTCCGTGTAGCCGAGCAGGTGCCCGTCGAGCACTTCCCGCGTGGCGCGGAGTACCGGCTGCGGCGCGGGCGTGGACGGCTGCCCCGCCGCGAGCGTCAGCACGTCACCGTGGGTGCGCTGACGTTCGGTGGCCGCCTTCCACACGTCCATCACGTGGAAGGTTTGGATGTTGGACCGCTGGGATTCGGGACGCACCCCTTGACGCTAGCGTGACGCGCTCACTGCCCCGCCAACGCGTCCCGCTGCGACTCCACCGTCTCCCGGATCGCCCCCACCACCGCCGCGACCTCCGGTCGGCGCAACGACTCGGGTCGCGCCACGAGCCAGTAGGCCAGCGTGGCCTCGACCTGCCCGGGTAGCACCCGCACGAGGTCGTCGTGGCGGTCGGCCATGAAGCATGGCAGCAACCCGATACCCGCCGACGCCCGGGTTGCCTCGACGTGTACGAACACGTTGGTCGACGTCACCGATTCGCGCATGGACACGGTGAGGCGGCGTGCGAGGTCGAGTTCGTCGACCTGCAGCATCGAGTCGATGAAGTAGACGAGTGAATGATCGGCCAGATCTCCCACCTGCCTCGGGGTGCCGTGTTCGGACAGGTACGACTTCGCGCCGTACAGGCCGAGGGTGTAGTCGGCCAGCCACAGCGCCTCCGCACGGTGCACCTGTGGCTTGCCCACGACGATCTCGATGTCGAGCCCAGAGCGATGTTGCGAGGCCCGGCGGGTGATCGCGACGATCTCCACGGACACCTCGGGGTGTCTGCTGCGGATCAGCGCGCCGGCGGGTGCCGCGATGTAGGCGCTGAACCCGTCGGTCGCCGATACCCGGACCACGCCCTTCAGGTGGTCGGCGCGGCCGGGTTCGGCGACGAGTCCGTGGACGGCGGCCTCCACGCGTTCGGCCGCGGTCAGCGCCTGCCGCCCGAGGTCGGTGAGTTCCCACCCGCCGGCGGCCTTCACGAGTACCCGGCCGCCGAGGCTTTTCTCCAGACTCGCGATCCGACGCGAGATGGTCGTGTGGTTGACACCCAGGTCGTCGGCGGCGGTGTTGAAGCGGCCGGTCCGCCCCACTGCCAGCAGTACGAGCAGGTCGTCGGCGCTGGGCATGGCTGTTCCGGAGGTCATTTCTGCATATTTGCACATGCCGACTGCAGGTTGCGTCATTGTGTGCGCACAAATATGCATCAATACTCGGCAGGACAACGAACTGTGTCCCCAATCACAACGGGGTACGGAGTGTAACGAGGAGCGACAGATGAGCGTCGACGAAACACCGCACGTGAAGGAAGCCCCGCCATCCGGGCTGAAGAAGGTGGTCGGCGCCTCGATGGCCGGCACCGTGGTCGAGTGGTACGAGTTCTTCCTCTACGGGACCGCGGCGACTCTCGTGTTCAGCAAGGTCTTCTTCGCGGCCGGAGGCAATGAACTCGACGGGATCATCGCGGCGTTCGTGACCTACGCCGTGGGCTTCGTCGCCCGGCCTCTCGGCGGCATCGTGTTCGGTCACTTCGGCGACAAGTTCGGCCGCAAGCAACTGCTTCAGTTCAGCCTCGTCCTCGTCGGCGCGGCCACGTTCCTGATGGGCTGCCTGCCCACCTACGGCCAGATCGGCTACTGGGCTCCCGCCCTGCTCGTCACCCTCCGTTTCATCCAGGGATTCGCCGTCGGCGGCGAGTGGGGTGGCGCGGTGCTGCTGGTGGCCGAGCACAGCCCGAACCGCTCCCGCGGCTTCTGGGCGTCGTGGCCGCAGGCCGGTGTACCCGCGGGCAATCTCGTCGCGACCGTCGTCCTGCTGATCCTGACGACGACGCTGTCCGATGCGGCGTTCCTCAGCTGGGGCTGGCGCGTGGCGTTCTGGCTGTCGGCCGTGATCGTCCTCGTCGGCTACTACATCCGCACGAAGGTCACGGACGCTCCGATCTTCATCCAGGCGCAGAAGGAAGCGGAGCACATCAAGGAGACGTCGTTCAGCGTCTTCGAGGTGCTCAAGCGCTACCCCCGCGGCGTGCTGACGGCAATGGGCCTGCGTTTCGGTGAGAACGTCATGTACTACCTGGTGGTCACGTTCTCGATCACCTACCTCAAGGTCGTCGTCCACACGGACACCGCGCAGATCCTGTGGTGGATGCTGATCGCACATGCCGTGCACTTTGCCGTGATCCCTCTCGTCGGGCGGCTCTCCGACACCATCGGCCGGCGTCCCGTCTACATGATCGGCGCCCTGACCGCGGGCACGTGGGGCTTCTTCGCCTTCCCGATGATGAACAGCGGGCACAACGCCGTCATCCTCGGAGCGATCATCATCGGCCTGGTGTTCCACGCCTTCATGTACGCCGGCCAGCCGGCGATCATGGCCGAGATGTTCCCGACGCGCATGCGGTACTCGGGTGTCTCCCTCGGCTACCAGGTGACGTCGATCGTGGCCGGTTCGCTGGCGCCGATCATCGCGGCCAGCCTGCTCAGCAAGTACGACTCGCCTGTTCCGATCGCGATCTACCTGGCGATCGCGTGCCTCGTCACCGTCGTCGCCGTCATCGTCGCCCGGGAGACCAAGGGCATCTCGCTCGAATCGGTCGACGAGGCGGACGCCCAGATCCTGGCGGACGAGAAGGCTGCCGGCGCGAAGGACGGGGTCCCCGCATGACCGAGCAGAACCTGAGCGGACGCACGGCGCTCGTCACCGGCGGTGCCAGCGGGATCGGCGCAGCCTGCGCCCGGACGCTCGCGGCACGCGGAGCCCACGTCACGGTCGCCGACCTCGACGACGTGGCCGCGAAGAGCCTCGCCGACGAAATCGACGGAACCGCGTGGCACGTCGACCTCCTCGACACCGATCCGCTCACCGAGCTGCGGCTCGAGACCGACATCCTCGTCAACAACGCCGGGATCCAAACCATCAGTCCCATCGAGGAATTCCGCCCCGAAGACTTCCGGCGCATCCAGACGCTCATGGTCGAGGCGCCGTTCCTGCTGATCCGTGCCGCCCTGCCGCACATGTATTCCACCGGATTCGGGCGCATCATCAATGTGTCGTCCGTGCACGGACTCCGCGCGTCGGCGTTCAAGGCCGCGTACGTCACCGCCAAGCACGGACTCGAGGGACTGTCGAAGGTGACGGCGCTCGAGGGCGGCCCGCACGGCGTCACCAGCAACTGCGTCAACCCCGGTTACGTACTGACACCGTTGGTGCAGAAGCAGATCGCGGACCAGGCACAGGTGCACGGCATCAGCGAGGCCGACGTGATCGAGAAGGTGATGCTCACCGAGAGCGCGATCAAGCGACTGGTGGAACCGTCGGAGGTGGCGTCACTCGTCGCGTGGCTCGCGTCCGCCGACGCAGGCATGGTCACCGGCGCCTCCTACACGATCGACGGAGGATGGACGGCCCGGTGACGTGACGAAAAGGCGTGCACCCCTGGAATATCCGGGGGTGCACGCCTGTCAGTCGTTTCCGGCGCCGAAGCGCTCGGAACTCAGGGAATGGCGATGCGTCCCTCGACCGCGGCCAGGCCGATGTCCTTGCGGAAGTGGCTTCCCGGCAGCTTGATCGCGGATATCTTGGAGTACGCATCCGCGCGCGCCGCCTCGAGGTCGGCTCCGACTCCGACCACGCTGAGCACACGTCCGCCGGCGGAGACAACCTGATCGTCGACGAGCTTGGTGCCTGCGTGCAGGACGCCGTCACCGTCGGCGCCCGTGATCACGTCGCCGGTGCGCGGAGTGGCCGGGTAGTGCTCGGCCGCGACCACGACAGTCACCGCCGAGCCGTCCTGCCATTCGAGCGGCGCGACCTGATCGAGCGTGCCGGAGGCCGCCGCGTTCAGCAGTTCGCCGAGCGGGCTCTTCAGCAGCGCGAGGACCGCCTGCGTCTCGGGATCGCCGAAGCGGCAGTTGAACTCGACCACGGCGGGGCCGTCCTTGCCGATCGCCAGCCCGGCATACAGCAGGCCACTGAAGGCGCTGCCCCGGGCGACGAGCTCGGCCGCGACCGGCTTCACGACGTCGTCGACGATCTGGGTCACGGTCTGCTCGGGCAGCCACGGCAGCGGCGTGTAGGCGCCCATGCCGCCGGTGTTGGGTCCGGTGTCGCCGTCGCCGACGCGCTTGTGGTCCTGGGCGGGCAGCAGCGGCACGACGGTCTCGCCGTCCACGACGCAGAACAGCGACACCTCGGGACCGTCGAGGAAGGATTCGAGGAGAACGGGGTGACCGTTCTCGAGCAGTTCGGCAGCGTGATCGCGGGCGGCGTCCCGATCGGTGGTGACAACGACGCCCTTGCCTGCCGCGAGGCCGTCGTCCTTGACCACCCAGTTGGGCCCGAAGCGGTCGAGTGCCTCGTCCAGCTTGGCGGGCGAGTCGACGATCTCGCTGTGCGCGGTCTTCACACCGGCGGCGGCCATGACGTCCTTGGCGAACGCCTTGGAACCCTCGATGCGCGCGGCGTCGGCCGACGGGCCGAAGCAGGCGATGCCCGCCGCGCGGACGGCGTCCGCGACACCCAGCACCAGCGGGACCTCGGGACCCACCACGACGAGGTCTGCGTCGAGCTTCTTCGCGAGGGCTGCCACCGCCTCCCCGGACGCGATGTCGACGGAGTGCTGCTCGGCGATCTTGCCGATCCCGGCATTGCCGGGCGCGCACATCAGGGCACTGACACCCGGGTCGCGAGCGAGGGCGAGAAGGAGGGCATGTTCACGGGCTCCGGAGCCGATAACGAGTACGCGCACGGGTGTCAGCCTACGGGCCGCGCCGAACGGGATGTTCGGAGCGTGCGGTCTCGACAGTCCCCCCGCTCCCGGTTACCCTACTTCTAGAATTCCGTAATTCCGAATTATCGAATATCACAGGTTAAGGGATCTTCACGATGACCAGGATGCTGGGCACGGTCACAGCAGCAGTCGCGGTCGCGGTGAGCCTGGGCGCATGCAGCACCGACGGCACCGCCGCCGCCTCGGACGAGCAGGCTGCGCCGCCGGCCGTATGCGCACCACTGCCCCCCGCCGACATCACGACCGCCGCGGGATGGGTCGGGTACGTCGGCTCCCACCCCGACGACGTCGCCTTCGTCGTCGACGACGGTCGCGGCCGAACAGTCGAGCACCGCGCCGGCGACACCGTTCCGCTGGCGTCCGCGATCAAGGTGGTGCACCTGGCCGCCTACGCCCGGGCCGTCGCATCGGGTGAACTCGACCCGGCCGAGCCGGTACCGCTGTCCGAGTGGGAACGGTGGTACCTCCCGAACACCGACGGCGGCGCCCACCCGACGGCCCTGCAGCGGCTCGGCGTCACCGAACCGGACGCCACGGTCCCGCTAGAGCAGATGGTGACCGCGATGATCCAGGAGAGCGACAACGCCGTCCCCGACTATCTGCGCGACCGACTCGGCGACGCCGCCCTCGCCGACGCCGCCGCTCAGGGCGGCTGGGACGACCTGGAGGTGCCGACCCTGCTGGGCTCGACCATCGCCCTCCTCGATCCGGCGATGTCGCGAGATGCCCGGTGGGACGCCGCCCAGCGTTACGCACACGACAGCGCCTACCGCGAACAGGTGATGCGGATGTCGCCCGGCGACGACTTCCCGGCGGTCACGGCCCGGGTGCAGGAGTCGGGGGTGGCGGGTACGGCCGCGGGCCTGGCGTCGCTGCACCGCGCGATCGCGAGCGGCGACTTCGGCCCCGGCTCCGATATCGCGCGCCGAACACTCGAATGGCAGCCCGCCCCGCCCGGGCTGGACGGGCTGGGTTTCAAGGGCGGCAACCTTCCAGGAGTGATCACCGAGGCGATGACGATCCGTCGTCCCGACGGCACCGTCGCCACCGCGGTGCTGTTGACGTCGAACCTGTCGAGCGAGGACTACCTGAACGTCATCGGCGGGAACTACGCGCACCAGCAACTGCTTCTCGAGGCGATGACCGATCCCGACACGACGTCACAGCTGAGTTGTGCCGCGTGAACGACGAGTGCGACGCCCGGCTCGCCGACCTCGAGGCGCGCGTCCACGCCCTCGAATCGGCCCGGCCCGCCGAACCCCCGACAGCCGACGTCGGCGAGAGCATCGGGCAGATCGGGTATCAGGGCACCGTCGACCTGGGCGGCGAGATCCAGTGGACGATCCGATACGACGCCGGCGCCACCCTCGACCTGTCCCCCACGGCCGTGTCGAACGTGCTCGCCGCCCTGGGACATCCGACCCGCCTCGAGATCGTCCGCACGCTGCTGCGCGGTCCCGCCGGCGCAGCAGAGCTGCAGACCGCGGTCGGGCTGTCCTCGCCCGGTCAGCTCTACCACCACCTGCGCACCCTCGGCGGGGCGCGCATCGTCGAGCAGGAGTCGAGGAACCACTACCGCATCCCGGCGGCGAAGGTGGTGCCGTTGCTGGTCATCACCCTCGCCGCCGCGGATGTCGGGGAACACCCCCTGTGAGTACTTGTCAACCGCGGGCGGTTAACAAGTACTCACAGGGGCGGTGAAGTCCGCGGCGGCCAGACCGAATACCAGTGCAGGTGCAATACCGCCGGTGTACGCGCGGTCGTAGAGGCCGCCGGTGTCCGACCCGGCCGCGAACAGTCCACTGATCGTCCCGCCCTTGGCATTCAGTACACGGCCGTGCTCGTCGATGCGGATGCCGTGGAAGGGGAATGTCAGTGCCGGGCATGCCTCGACGATGTAGTAGGGCCCCTCACCAAGTGGCTTCGAGTCGTAGCGACGCGGCGGCTGAGCGTCCGGACCGGCCGCATCGAGTGCCCGGATCTGATCCGCGATCGCGGCACCGTCGTAGCCCCACTCCTCGGGAAGATAGGCGAACTCGTCGAGGTTCTCGGCGATTCCGCACCGCCCACCCCGGCGCTGCGCGAGGTCGAACTTGTCGATCGCGGCGGCGCCCTCGACGTAGCTGCCGGTGATCCACTCGCGGTACACCCGTGCGTCGGCGACGAGCAATCCGCGCGACTCGGGCTGCTCCAGCAGGTCCATCGTGGTCAGATGGTCACCGACGGTCTCGTCGGTGAAACGCCGGTTGTCGAGGTTGAACAGCAGCGCATGCTCGCTGTAGTAGAGGGACAGCGCGACGAAGTCGGACGGGTCGCGGAAACGCACCCCGGTCGGGATGAGATGGCCGTAGAAGCCGGACCGGTCCGTGCCGGAGGCAGCGCCGACGGCCTCGGCCAGGCGTAGTCCGTCACCCGCGCTCGTGGGATTCGAGCGCAGCTGCATCTCGGTCGCGGCGGGATGGATGTGTTCACCGGACAGTTCAGGGTTCGCCTGAAATCCCCCGGTGGCGAGAATCGTCGCGTGGGAACGTATTTCACATTCGGTGTCGTCCGAGAGTCGCACACGAGCACCTACGACTCCGCCGTCCAGTGTGATCAGGGAGAGCGTCTCGGCGTTCGTGTGCAACTCACCGCCGTGACTGCGGATTCGCCGACGACACTCGTCGATGTATCGGTTGGTGTCGAACTGGTGGCCCGTGCCGTAGCGGAGAACTGTCACCGCGTCAGCGCACTCGACGCCGAGTGAGCGGATCCAGGCGATTCCGTCCGAAAATCCGTCGACGAGCGCCCGACGTAACGCGGGGTCGCCGTTCGGATTGACCTCGTCCATCACCTCGTGTGAGGGCGCAGTCCACGCGTATCCCGCGAACTGGGCGGACCCGCCGATCGTTGCAGACTTCTCGACGACGACAACCGACCGTCCTCCGGCCACCGCCCGAGCCGCCGCGGTCAACCCGGCCATGCCGGCGCCGATGACGAGTAGATCGGTGTCGATTCGTGGCATCTGGTGCTCCTCATCCTCCGAACAGTTGCATTGTCCCCAACACCGTAGTTCCTCAACTGAAATCAGTTCAAGTAAATCGCACACATTAGCGTCGAACAACCGCCCTCGCCGGGCGTCGCCGCACAATGCCCTCGCGACCACTTCGACGGCTGGCAGGAATCCACATTCGGTCCACGAATGTGATTGCCGACACAGCATTTCCTCTATAGCATCTATTGAACTGAACTTGATTCAAGGAGTGGATGTGCGGAAAATTCTTCTCACCGTCGGTGTAGTCCTCGCCACGGCGTTGACGGCGTGCGGAACGCAAGCCGGCGACGGCGATGCGGGCGGGCCGATCAAACTCGGCGCATGGCTTCCCCTTTCGGGGCCACAGGCTTCGGGGGGTCTTCCCCAGGAAGCCGGTACCCAGGCGTTCTTCGATCAGCTCAACGCGGCAGGAGGGATCCACGGTCGCCCCGTCGAGTGGACTCCGGTCGACAACGCGTTCGACCCGCAGCAGACGATTCAGGTGGCGCGACAGCTGGTCTCTCGCGACCGGGTTGTCGCGATCGTCGGCGCAAACGGCACGGCAACCACGGAGGCGACGTTTCCATTCGTTCTCGAACAGAACGACATACCCATCTTCGGAACCTATGGCGGCTCCACCGCCTGGTACGACCCGCCGCGGGACGGTTTGTTCGGCAGCCAGACGCTCTACGAGAACCAGGCGCGCGCCGCCGCGCAGTGGGCGCTCGACGAGGGTGCCAAGAAGGTCACGATCATCCGCAACGATCCGGCCGCGTTCGTGAATGTGGGCGCAGTCGCCACGACCGAACTCGAGAAGGCCGGGGCGGAGGTCTCGACCGTGGAGGTCAAGCTCGGTACCACGGACTACAGCCCGTTCGTGTCCCAGATCCGTTCGGCTGCACCCGATGCAGTCCTGACGATCCTGCCGATCCAGGAGGCCGCTGCGTACCTCAACGAGATGGCCCTGCAGGGTGTCAAGATCCCCAGTTACGGCTACTCCCCTACGGTCGGCAACAGCCTGCTCGACCTCGCAGGTGCGAACGCGGAAGGGTTCCGCGCCGTGTCACTGACGCTGCCGCCCACCGCCGACAACCCCGAGGTCGAGGAGTACCGACAAGCGCTTGCGAAGTACAAGCCTGGCGATAAGCCCGATTTCTACTCGCTGGCAACCTATGGCTCGGCGAAAGCGTTCGCTCAGGTCCTCGCGAGCATCGACGGCGAGATCACGTCCAAGTCCGTCACCGACGCGATAATCACGAGCGGCACCCTCGACACCGGCGTGATGCCTCCACTCACGTTCAGCGCGGATGAGCACCTCGGTACCGACAGCGTGGTCCGGGTCCAGGTCGAGGGCGACAAGTTCGTTCCCATCGGAGACTTCGTGTCACCGCAGTAGCACCTCGAGCGCATCCAGGTTGGCGAGTCCAACCTGGATGCGCTCGTAGCGAATACCGTGTTTCTGTTCCGCTCGGATGAGCTGTCAGACGGTGAATCGTCCACGGTTGCTGAGTAGCACCGCACCCACCACGTTTCTGGCCTGCTCCGAAGCGAGGAACAGCACGTTGTCCGCGATCTCGTCCGGTGTCGCGTAGGGCACCGGCGTGTTGTTGACCCACTGCACTTTGAGTTCTTCCGGTGTGCGAGCGGCCATGCCGGTCTCCGTCGGGCCGGGAGCGACAAGGTTGAGTCGGATGCCGAACGCCACCACCTCCTTGGCGACGGCCTGGCAGAAGGCATGGACGGCAGCTTTCGATGCCGCGTAGTGCGGGTATCCCGTCAAGGTATCGAACGCTGAGGACGAGCCGATCACGACGATCGCGCCGCCTTTCGGCTTCATCGCCCGTACGGCGGCGCGCACCACGTGAAATGTGCCGTCCAGGTTGACCGACATCACTCGGCGCCATTGCGCATCGGTGAGGTTCGCCGTCAGGTCGATCGGTGCGCCGGCGGCGGTCGCCTCCGTGATGATCTTCTTGGACTCCGGGTCGTCCACACCGGCGGCGTGGACGACGACGTCGAGCCGCCCTTCGGCGTCGAGGACCTCCGCCATGGCGGCATCGACGGCGTCCGGGTCCGAGACGTCGACCCCTCGTGCGATCGTCGTGGGGTCGTCACCGTACCGTCGGCGCAATTTCTCGACCACGATATCGGCCACGTAGACGCGGGCAGCTCCCTCACCGACGAGTTGCGCGACGACGGCCGCTCCGATTCCTGATCCGCCACCCGTCACCAGGGCGACCGAGCCCTCGAACCTGCCTTGTCCTGCTGTTCTGTCCATCTTCGTCGGTAGTCCCTTCGTCAGAGTCTGATCAAGCGCATGTGCAAGCCGGGTGTCTTCGGCGACAGCGAAAAGCAGGTCGGGTATCTCCAGGCCCCGGCGGTCCGCCGCATACGGCAGTCACTGGTGAACCTCGACGACACCTGCAGGGACGTCTGTACCGAAGTAGGCTGCCTCGGCGATGCGGCCGAAGCCCGGAGTACTGCTGTTGCCGCGCGCGACGGCCTCACCTTGACGAAGAACGATGACCTCGCTGCAGGCTTCGAGCGCGCGGGCGAGTGACTGGTCGAGCAGGATGGTCGTAATGCCCCGGCGCGCCATATCGTTCACCTGTGAATACACTTCCTCGACCATCGCCGGGGAGAGGCCCAGCGCCGGTTCGTCGAGGATCAGAACTTCGGGGTCGGCCATCAGCGCCCGGGCGATGGCGACAAGCTGTTGTTCGCCGCCGGACAGCGAGCCTGCCGGTATGTCCATGCGGGTGCGGACCCGTTCGGGGAGCCCTTGCCGCAACTCTTCGAGCCGGGTCCGCAGCTTACGGCCGGAGATTCCTGCGGCGTACGCCGCGACCTCCAGGTTCTCGCGCACCGACAGGGTGCGGAACAAGGCGCGCCCCTCGGGAACCAGGCTGAGGCGTAATGCGTCGGTGCCATTGACCGTCCGGGTGCCGCCGGTCGACTGCAGATCGCCGTGCAGGATCCGCCCCAGAGTGCTCTTGCCGGCGCCGTTCGCGCCCACGATGCCGAGGATTCCGCCTGCATGGACGTCGAGATCGATGCCGGACAATGCCTGCACACCCTCGTAGTGGTGCTCGATCCCCCGCACGGAGATCAATGGGGCCGCCGTTCGGTCGATGTCGGGTGCGATCAGTGCGGTGTCGATTTTTCCCAGATACGAGTCGCGGACCTGTTGGTTCTGCAGGACGGTGTCCGGGGTCCCATCGGCGATCAGCTCGCCGAAGTCGAACGCCACCACCCGATCTGCGACGGCGAACAAGTCGTCGAGGACGTGGTCGATGATGACCACGGAGGTACCGGAATGCGAGAGCCGGCGGATGTGGTCGGCGAGAGTGTGACGTTCATCGGCGTCGAGGCCACCGAACGGTTCGTCGAGCACGATCAGTCGCGGGTTGTCGGCGAGCGCCGCGATCGCACGGGCCAGATCGACTCGCTTCTGCAGCCCGAACGGCAGTTCTGTGGGGAGCCGGTGCACGTGGTCGGCCAACCCGACACTCGCGAGGACCTGCAACGCCGTGTCGCGATCGGCGCGGCGCCCCCAACGGTTGACGACACTGACATTTTCGAGGACGGTCAGTTCCGCGAAAAGTTCAGCATGCTGAAAAGTCCGGCCGAGGCCGAGCGAGCGCCGACGAGTCGCCCGCACCCCGTGCAGAGGCCGGCCACCGAGTTCCATTGTCCCCACGAGTTCACCGCCGCCGATCAGGCCGCACAGGGCGTTGACGAAGGTGGTCTTGCCGGCGCCGTTCGGCCCGATGATCGCGAGCACCTCACCTGCATCTACGCGGAGATCGATGTTGTGGACGGCCTGAAGGCCACCGAATCGAACACCGAGTGCCTCCGTCTTCAGCACGGCCGCCGCCGCGGTATCGGCCAGCGTATTCGGAACCGATCCCGCAGTGTCGAGAAGGCTGGGTTGGGAGGTGGACAGCGTGGGGCGGCCGAGTGCACGCGTGAGCGGGACGAATCGGCGCAACAACCTCCCGGCCGTCGGGACGATTCCATCGGCGAGAAACAGCAGGGTGAGAATCAGGACACCCCCGATCAGGTAGGGCTGGTCGATCGACAGCGACGACGCCAGCGTCGGTGCGGATGCGAGGAACGCACCACCGACAACGGCGCCGATCACGCTGCCGGTCCCGCCGAGGACGGTCGCGGCAATCAGGTTGACCGCGAAGACCATCGAGAATCCCTCCGGGCTGATGAAGCCCGACAGCAAGGCGAGTAGCACACCGGACAGACCTGCGACACCCGCGCTGATCGCGAACCCGAGGCCCGACTGCAGTTCGGGAGCGATACCGATCGATCTGCCCGCCAGTGGGTGTGTCTTGGCCGCAACCATGCGCATACGTATGGTCGTGCGGCGCAGGAACACCGACACTGCGACAGCGAGACCGAGGACTCCGACGGCCAGGTAGGTGACTGCGTCGGACGACGGAACGAGTTCGCCGAACGCGGTGTCGAATGTGTCGACCGGCACTCCTTGGTCGCCGCCGGTGACGCTCTTCCACGCACCGATGATTTCGAGAGTCACCAATGTGAACGCCAACGTGAGAAGCGCGACGTACAGCACGGAGAAGCGAGAGCCGGCGAACCCGAGGAAGCCTCCCAGCATTGCGCACAAAGCAACGGCGACAACGGACGTGAAGGCCAGTCCCCAACCGCTACTGCTGCCGTAGGCGGTCACATACGCACCGATCGCGACCATCGCGGGATGCCCGATCGACCAGATCCCCGTCCACCCCGCCAGTAGCGAGATGGACAAGACGATCAGTCCGTACACCGCAGCAAGTCCGACCGTGTAAATCTGGTAGCCCGGCACGAGTCCGGCAGACAGCACCATTATCGTCAGGATCGCCGCAGCCGGTCCGCCGAGAAGCTGACCGGCGCTGTACAGCCGCTGGGCGGAGCGTCCGGCACGCTGCGCCGAGCCATCTTTTGTGACCATGGATTCAGACCCTCTCGAAGGTTTGGCGGCCGAAGATGCCCTGGGGACGGATGAGCAGCACGAGCACCGCCACGCAGAAGACGAACGTGTCGCGGAAGCTGGCGGAGATATAGGCTGCAGCGAGGTTGTCCAGGACACCGATGATGAGCCCACCGATGACCGCGCCGTACATGCTGGTGAGGCCACCGAGCAGGATGCCTGCGAAGGCACGGAACAACACGGGGGCGAGGATCACCGGCGAAACCCCGGTTTTCGGGGCGTACAAGAAGACTCCCAGCACCGCCAGCGCCATGCCGAGAGCCCAGGCGATCCGCGCGACCTTGTGCGCGTTGATGCCCAGGATCTCCGCGGTCTCAGCAGATTCGGCGACCGCGCGCATCGCGGATCCGACCGGCGTACGCGTGAACAGATACGCAATGGCCGACACGGCCACCGCGGCGAGGAGAATCGTGGCGATGTCCTGCAGCAACAGATTCGAGTTGCCGATCGAGATCGTGCCGTCGACGAGCTGCGGGAATCGTCGCGGCTGCTCTCCCCAATAGTGACCGATCAGATGCTCGACAATGATCGACAGCCCCATCGTGACGACGAGCGCAGCGAAGAGCTTGCCTTGCCCCAGCGGACGAATCAGCGCTTCCCGCACCACGACTCCGCTGAGAGCTCCGAAGACCACTGCGACCACCAGGGCGACAGCAATGCCCACGCCGGCCCCATACGCGCTGAGGGCAACGTAGATGGCGAGGGTCGACAATGACGCCATTGCGAAATTCATGACGTCGGTGGATCGGAAGATGATGACCAATCCGAGTCCGATGAGACCGTACACGGCACCGTTGGCGATGCCGGTGGTCAAAGTGATGAACAACTGGTCCACGATGCCTCCGAGGGCGGCCGGATTTCGAATTGAGTTGACTTCAGTTCACGTAACTTAAATGACCCGGGGTGTGAGCGCAACCACACTGCCGCCCCCGTGAGTACTTGTTAACCGCCCGCGGTTGATAAGTACTCACGGGCGACAGCACGGCCTTCGGAGACGGCGTGTGCGACCTTGCGGGGTACGAGCGCGTCGCCGATGACGTGCACGCGTGCGCTGTCCGGTGCGAGCTGCGACCAGTCGCGCGGGCGCCGCTCACCGGCCACGACCACCCGGTCGACGTCGAGACGAGTCTTCTCCCCCGACAGGGCGCTCTCGAACTCGACAGAGCCGTCGGCGACCGCGACGAGCGGCGACAGCACGCGCACGTCGACCGGCGCCCCCGACAGCCGACGCAGATACTGCACCCGGCCCTCCGCAGGAAGACCCGACGCGAAGGCCGCAGCGGGTGTCAGGACGGTTACGCGGCCGGCACCCGCGGCGAGTGCCGCTTCGATCGTGCTCGCTGCGGGCCAGAGCCCGAATCCGTCGTCGACCACGACGACGTGGCCGGCGCCGCGAAGAGCTTCTCCCCCACCCAGCAACGCCTGAGAGGTAAGCACGGACGCCGTTCCCGCCAACCTCGGGGGAAGCTCTTCCACGGCACCGACGGCCAGGACGACTTCGTCGTAGTCCTCCAGGTCGATGGCGCTCACGGTGTGGGCCAGACGGAGTGCGACCTTCGGCATGTTGTCGGAGTAATAGTCGAGGAGGCGACGCCAGCCGCTCCGGTAAGGGGCGTCGGCGGCTATCGCAATCTGGCCTCCGATCCGCTCTCGCTGTTCGAAGAGCGTGACGTCGTGGTCGGGTCCGAGCCGCATCGCGCACTCGAGCCCGGCGGGGCCTGCACCGACGACGGCGATCCGTCGCCGGTCTCTCGATCCGCGCGTGGGCCCCAGGGTCAGCGGGTGCGCCGGACGTGCGGAAGAACCCGGGGGAGCGAGGTCGGGATTGACCGAGCACAGCAGGACGGGGTCGAACGCCCTGCAGTCCTCGTTGCACGACACGCACGGGCGGATCGACGCCTCGCGCCCGGTCAGTATTTTCCTCGGGAAGTTCGGGTCCGCGATCAGCGGTCGTGCCACGCCGACGAGGTCGGCTCCCGATTGCAACGCGGTTTCGATGGACGCACCGGTGCGGAAGGACTGTGACACCAGCAGCGGGGTCACTGCGGCGGCGCGCAACTGTCCGACCGAATCGAGCAGCGGCGGGTCGGTGACGGCCATATCTCGGACGTAGGTGGTGCGTACGCCGACCGTGACGTTGACGTAGTCGAAATCGGAGAGGTGCGGAAGCACGTCGCAGAGACCGTCCATGCTCAGGCCTGCCTCTTCGCCGCCTTCAGCAGACACACGGACACCGAGGACGACACCGGGGCAGGCGTCACGAACCGCAGACGCAATGCGGTCGAGGATCTGCACACGCTGAGCAACCGTCGCAGCGTCTCGCCCGAAGTTGGTGATCGGTGAGAGGAATTGCGCAAGGAGATATCCGTGCGCTGCGTGCAGTTCGACTACCGGAAATCCCGCCGACCACGCGTGGACCGCGGATGTGCGGAATGCGTCGACTATCCCGTCGACGTCGGCGCCGGAGAGGGCGCGCGGACGCGTCGGTTCGCGGGGCGAGCGGACCGCGGACGGCGCGACGGGATGACTCCACATCTCGGCGCCGAGAGTTTCGCGTCCGAGGTGCACCAGCTGGCAGGCTGCGATGGCTCCTTCCTCGGTGATCGCCCGGGCGCGAGCCTCCAGGCCGGCGAGGACTTCGGGACGCCAGGCCTCGGTGATGTTGCCGTTGCGATTGGTCGAACCGGGCGACACCACGGTGCCGCCGACGATGAGCATCGCGGCACCACCGGCCGCGCAGCGCCGCCAGTAGTCTTCGTCACCGGGCATCGGGATACCGCCGGCGACGGCGCCCGAGGCGTGCGGCGTACCGACGAGACGGTTTGCCAACCGAAGCGCGCCGAGCTGCAGCGGCTGCGCTGCACGTGGAGTTCTCATACCGGCTCCTAACTGAACTGGATTCACTTCACGCTAGCAGGTGATTGACATCACAAGGTCATTTCCCTAGATTCAAACTGATATCAGTTCAATTTAGTGAGGGCATCATGTCGTTCGTTCTCGTCCATGGCGCAGGAATGGGTGCCTCCTGCTGGGAGCCTCTCATTCCTTTGCTCGAAGGTGACACTCTCGCAGTCGATCTCCCGGGACGGGGGCGACGGCGCTCCGTCGATCCACGGTCCGTCACCCTCGACGACTGTGCTGCCGCCGTCATCGATGACGTGGAGGCGGCGAACCTCGAGGACGTCGTCCTCGTCGCACACTCTTTCGCGGGAGTGACGGCCCCTCGGGTCATGCAGGCACTCGCGCACCGACTACGGCACGTCGTCTTCCTCTCCGCCGTCGTCCCGCCCGACGGGACGCGAGTGATCGACCAGATCGACCCGGACGTCCGCACCGCGGTGGAGGCCTCGATAGAAGATGGCGTGTACCGCCAGGATCCGATGGGCGCTGCCGCGATGCTCTGCAACGACATGGACGCGGAGCAGACGGACTGGATGATCGACCAGTTGGTCGACGACTGCGGCGCGCTACTCACCGAGTCCGTCGATCTGTCCGGTCTCCGCGCGGACCTACCCCGTACATACGTACGTTTGACCAAGGACACCTGCTATCCACCCGACCTCCAGGAAAGATCGGCTGCCATCGTCGGCGGCGACACCGTCTTCCTCGAATCCGGCCATATGGCCATGGTCACGATTCCCGATCGCATTGCCACACTGCTCAACGGTGTCGCGTCGTAGGACTCGTTCGACTCCTCCATCCGTCACCGAATACACGGGTTCGCATTCGTCGAACCGATACCGAAAGGGCTTTCATGCCATGAGAAGTATGCCGATAAAGCTGATGGCCGTCGCAGTGGTCGCCGCTTTCGCCTCCGCCGCTTGCGGATCCGGTGGCTCCGGACCCACTGGGCCAGTGTCCGGCAGTTGGGACGACGTCGTCGCCGCGGCCAAGGGCGAAGGCAGTGTGCTGCTGTACTCGAGCCAGAACCCCGCCAATCTAGAAGCACTCAAAGTGGCGTTCGAGCAGGAGTACCCCGAGATCTCCCTCGAATACGTCCGGGGAACCGACGCCGACATCAACCCGAAGGTCGAGGTCGAGAATCAGACGAAGCGCGGAACGGCTGACGTGCACATGCTGACGGACGCCGCGTGGATCGAGACTGCCGCCGAGTCGGGCACCTACTCGACCGATCTCGTCGGCCCGGCATTCGATGCGCCGGAGTACGAACCACCGAAGAGCATCATTTCCGACAAGTTCTTCTTGACCAGCGCGGCGGTGTTCTCTCTCGGATGGAACACGACAGCACTTCCGGGAGGTCTGCAGAAGCCGGCAGACCTGCTCGACCCGGCGTTGAAGGGCAAGATCGGAATCGTCAACCCGTCCGGCATCGCCTCTTACGTCGACTTCTACCGGTTCTTCGAAAAGAACTTCGGCGCCGACTATCTCCAGAAACTCGCCGAACTGAAACCGCGCATCTACCCGAGCGCACTGGGCGTCGCTCAGGCCCTGACCTCCGGCGAGATCGTCGCAACCCCGGTGGTGCAACCCCTGGTGCGGGAAAAGGCATCGGGTGCACCGGTGGACTGGGCATTGCCCTCACCCCCGTGGGGTACCCCGTGGTTCACGCACGCACTGTCCGCGGCGCCGCACCCGAATGCGGCCCAGGTGCTGGCGAACTTCATGGTCACTCCCGCCGGCCAGAAGGCGTTGTCCCTCGGCTACGCGAGCGCCCTCCCCGACATCGAAGGAAGCGTCGCACGAGCCCAGGACATCGCGCTGCCCAACCCGTCCGATCTGACGCCCGAATCGCTCACCGAATACCAGTCCGACTGGGAAAAGAGATTCATCCAGTGACAACCAACGACGGGCGACTGCGTGACACCTGCGCTCTCGTCACCGGCGCTGCACGAGGGATAGGCGCCGCGACCGCAGAACTCTTCCACGCCCACGGGGCCACGGTTTACCTCGGTGACGTCGACGACGAGCTGGGGGAAAGCGTCGCGGCGAAAATCGGTGCGAGAGCCCACTACCGGCACCTCGACGTCACCGACGAATCGCAGTGGACGCGCGTTACCAGCGAGATGGCGGATCGCGGGCATTCGATGCGTGTTCTGGTCAACTCTGCAGGCGCCGCATCCAAAGCGTCCATCATGCAGACGTCGCTCGCAGACCTACGACGCATGATCGACCTCAATCTGGTGGGCACGTTCCTCGGCCTGCAAGCCGCAGGCACCGCGATGACCACCGGCGGTTCCGTCGTCAACTTGTCCTCGCTGCGTGGTGTCCTCGCGACGGCCGAGCTCGGTGCGTACGGCGCGTCGAAGTTCGGTGTCCGCGCCTTGACACGCGTTGCGGCGTTGGAGTTCGCGGAATCGAATATCCGGGTCAACGCGGTCTGCCCGGGCAGCATCGAGACGGCAATCACCGCCGGCTCCGACTTCGCCGACGACGACATGGACGCGTACGTGAAAAGTATTCCGCTGCAACGCCGGGGCCTGCCGCTCGAGGTGGCGAAGGCCATCCTGTTCCTCGCGTGCGAGGACAGCAGCTACATCACCGGCTCCGATCTCATGCTCGACGGCGGAACCTCCGCGGGCGCCAGGACTCCGAAGCGCCCGACGTCCGCGTAAGATGAACTGAATTCACTTTATTTTTTCTTTCCTCGACAAACCACTCGCAACCAAGCAGGTGCCAAGGTGACATCGCAATTCAGGGTTTCCAACCTGACCAAGACCTTCGGGTCCAACACCATCGTCGATCAACTCGACCTCGACATTCAGGACGGTGAATTTCTCGTCCTGCTCGGTCCCAGCGGTTGCGGGAAAACGACCACGTTACGATGCATCGCCGGTCTCGAGACACCCGAGGGTGGGTCGATCACGTTCAAGGACCACACCGTCTTCGATGCGTCGACCCGTATCAACGTTCCGGCCTACAAGCGCAACATCGGCATGGTCTTCCAGTCCTACGCGCTGTGGCCCAACATGACTGTACGAGAGAACATCCGGTACCCCTTGAAGGTTCGACGGATGAAGAACGCGATCGCCGCCGGACAGGTAGAGACCGCGGCAGGCATGGTGGACTGCGGAGCCCTGCTCGACCGGTATCCGTCCCAACTCAGCGGTGGCCAGCAGCAGCGAGTAGCAGTGGCCCGCGGCTTGGTCGCCCAACCCGACCTGGTGCTGTTCGACGAACCCCTGAGCAATCTCGATGCACGGCTGCGCGATCAGGTGCGGTCCCAGATTCATCAACTACACCAACGACTGGGCTTCACTGCCGTATTCGTCACCCACGATCAGGCCGAGGCATTTGCGCTCGGTGACCGACTCGCCATCATGAAGGCGGGCAAGATCGAACAGTACGACACCCCGGAGCGGGTATACGAGTCTCCTTCCTCCGACTATGTCGCCGCGTTCATCGGGATGGCGAACCGACTCGAACTCGTCCGCCGGCACGAGGGGTGGACGACGCGAGCGGGGGCTCCCGTCGATCTCGACGCGGCCGGCATCCAGGGCGACTACATGAGCGGCGATACGGCGCTGGGACGACTTCGGCCCGAGGACCTCGCACTTCATCGTTCACTCGACGAGGTCCCCGCGGGTGACGTCGGCTTCACCGGCGAACTCGTCACCTCGGAGTACGGAGGCCGCTATTTCGACGTGACAGTCGATGCCGGAGGTGAGCAGTTGTACGTTCGCGCAGATGCGGAGCGGCACGGACGCTGGTTGCGTGGTGCCACCATCGGATCTCCTCTGGTGGTCAGCTTCTCCCCCACCAAGCTGCGGGTGTTTCCGCACCCGGACGGTCACGTGAATCTACAGGTTCCCGTGCTCGCCCAGGCCGCCCGATCGGAGGCGTGATGGCTACGGTTGCCGTGAGCCGCGGCGCACGTCCGTTCGTCGTCAGTACGGTATGGCGTACCCGACTCGGGTACGGCGCGCTACTGGCGGTTCTGGCGTATCTCGTCGTGCTTCCGCTCTTCCGATTGCAGTCGCTGGCGTTCGAGGACGGCGGTCGCGGATATCAAGCCCAGTACGGCCGGTACGACATCGGCCAAACCATCCGGACGACCATCGCCCTCGCTGTCTCGTCACTCGCTATCGCAATGGTCCTGGGAACGATTCTCGCCTTCGCGGCGACCAGGCTGCCACGCCGGCTGAGCTTTCTCAGGATCGTCCCCATCCTGCCCATCGTGATGCCCGCGGTAGCCAATGTGGTCGGGTGGGCCTTTCTCCTCTCCCCCGGACCCGGGTACCTGAACGCACTCCTGCGCAAGCTTCCCTGGTGGAGCAACGTGGACTCCGGACCGATCGATGTCTACAGCACACCGTGGATCATCATTCTCACGGGTTTCGGACTCACATCCTTCGTCTACCTTTTCGTCAGCGCGGGAATGCAGAACATCAGTTCCGAGCACCTCGAGGCAGCACAGATCAGCGGTTCGTCGACGCTCGGGGTATTCTTCCGTGTAGTTCTCCCTCTGCTTCGCCCGTCCCTGGTGTACGGCGGTGGAATTGCGCTGCTTCTCGGATTGGGCCAGTTCACCGGACCGCTCCTGCTGGGGCAGAACACCGGCGTGAAGGTCCTCACCACCGAGATGTATCGACGGGTATCCGAGTCGCCGGCTGACTTCGCCGCTGCAGCCGCGGCGGGCTCGCCGCTCGTCATCTTCGGTGTCGTCGTCGTGCTGGCGCAGAAGATGCTTCTCGGTAATCAGTCACGCTTCGTCACTCACGGAGGAAAAGCGTTCGCGCCGAATACCGGCCGCTCGGCCTGGGCCGCCGTCTGCATCTCGGCATACGCGATGCTCGCACTCGTGGTTCCGCTGATCGGACTCGCCATCGTGGCCGTGTCTCCCTATTGGTCGGAGACCCTGTCCTGGAACCTCTTCACACTCGACAACTTCCGGGCGCTCTTCCGGACGGCGAGCATCGTCGACTCGGTGTACACGAGTCTCCTCACCTCCGTGGTGGCCGTTGCTGTCTGCGTGCCGATCGGTTACCTCACCGCCACGCTGCTCGTGCGAGGCCGCAAACACCGGGTACTGGGAACCATCGGTGACGTCATCACCGCGCTCCCCCTGGGTATTCCAGCGGTGATCTTCGGCGTCGGGTTCCTGCTCACCTACACCCAGCCTCCGCTGATCCTCTACGGGACCAAAGCGGTCATCATCCTCGTCTACATCGTGCTGATGGTGCCCTTCTCCACCCGAATGCAGATGACGGCGATGCTGTCGCTCGGGGAGACCTACGCCGAGGCGTCGGCGACGAGCGGTGCGAGCCCCTTCGTCACCAACATCCGGGTGATTCTGCCGCTGATGAGGCCGACCGTGCTCAGTTCCGTCGCCTTGATGTTCATCCTGCTGACCCACGAGTTCGCCGCCTCACTGCTCGTCCGTGCCGCCACGACACAGGTGATGGGTACGCTGCTGTTCGACCTGTGGGAAAACGGCTCCTACCCGCTGGTGGCCGCGATGGCCCTTCTCATGACGGCGGTGACCAGCATCGGTGTCGTGATCGCGATGCTCGTCGGTGGCCGAAACGTGTTGAGCAATCTCTGATGTCGATCTGCCCTGCCCGATTCGAACGAGTGACAAGGAGTCAAGATGACTGTCGGCCCTGACCGACTTCGCGACAAGGTCGTCCTGCTGACGGGGGCGACCGGTGGTATCGGCGCCGAGATCGTCCGACGGCTCGCCGACGAGGGCGCTCACATCGTCGTCACCGATCTCGAGAAATCGGCCTGCCAAGACTTGCTCGATACTCTCACCCATCCCGAGCGACATGCGGCGCTGGCCCTCGACGTCTCCTCCGAGAAGCAGTGGGAAGACGTCGTGGCAGCAACCGAGAGCACGTTCGGCGCGCTGCATGCCTTGGTCAACAACGCTGCCATCGGCAGCGTCGCAACGGTCGACGAGGAAACCCGATCACAGTGGGATCGGGTGATCGGGGTCGGCCAGACCGGCACGTGGCTGGGCATGAAACATGCCGGCCCGCTGATCGAGCGGAGCGGCGGCGGTTCGATCGTGAACATGTGCTCGATACTGGGAACCGTGGGCGGCCTGGGCAACAGCGTTGCCTATGCAGCCGCCAAAGGTGCAGTCCGCACGATGACCAAGAACGCAGCCCTGCATTGGGCGAAGGCAGGAGTGCGCGTCAACTCTCTGCACCCGGGATTCATCGGTACGCCCCCTCTGCTCGAGCGCTGGGAGGGCAGCGAGCGTCACCGCGAGATGCTGGCCGGCACTCCGATGGGTCGCCTCGGGCGGGGTGAGGAGATCGCGGCCGCAGTTGCCTTCCTGGCCGGCGACGACTCCACCTTCGTCACCGGCTCGGAGATCTACGCCGACGGTGGGTGGACGGCGGCCTGAGCGAGGCAGAAGAACATGGCCTCCGCGTGACGCGGAGGCCATGTTCTTCTGTGTAGCCGGTGAAGCGTCAGCGCAAACGGCAGAGCGTCTTTCCCACGGTGCGGCCGTGCAGCATCGCGACGATGGCGTCGGGCGCCGACGCGAGGCCGTCGAACACGGTCTCCTCGACGACGAGACGACCGTCGCGGAGGTAGCTCCCGACCTCGGCCCGCATGTCGCCGAGCAGATGGTCGTAGGCGCCGGCCCGGAAACCCCGCACCGTGAGGTTCTTTGCCACGATCTGAAACAGATTGCTCGGACTTGCCGCAGCCGTGTCCGCGTCATAGGAGGCGACAGCGCCCGCCATGGCCACCCGGCCTCCTGGTCTGAGGTGATACAGGGCGGCCTCGAGATGCGTTCCACCCACGTTGTCGAAATACAGGTCGATGCCGTTCGGTGCCGCGCTTGAGAGAGCTCCGGCCAGGTCCGGGCTGTGGTAGTCGAATGCGGCATCGAGTTTCAGTTCGTCCAGCAGGAAGCTCACCTTCTCGCCGGAACCGGTGCTGCCGACCACGTAGTGACCTCTGAGCTTCGCAATCTGTGCGGCGAGACTGCCCACCGCACCCGCGGCCGACGAGATCCACACGACGTCTCCGCTCGTGAGTCCGCCGATGCACTGTAAACCGACATACGCCGTGAGCCCGGAGCTGCCCAGCGCCCCGAGATACGATTGCGGCGGGTGCACGCTCGTGTCGAGTCGTGTCACGCCACCGGCCCCGGCCAAGGTTTCGCTGCCCTGCCGGACCACCGCGAACTCGCGAAAACCCTTGATGTGCAGAACCGTATCGCCCGGTTCGAAGCCGGGGTCACGGGACTCGAGTACCTCGCCGACAGCCAACCCGGTCAGCGTCTCCCCGATGCGGAACGGTGGTAAGTAGCCTGCCGGGCCGGTGGGGCCGAGACGTATCCTCACAGACGGGTCGATCGACAACCACGAGTTGCGAACGAGAATCTCACCGGGCGCCAGTTCTTCGGGAACCGTCACCACGTCGAGGTGGAAGTCCGACGGCCGAACCTTCCCCTGGGGATGGCGCGCCAGTTTCAGCTCATGACTCTGCACGGGAATCCTTCCGCGCTCAGACGACGGAGAAGACGTCGGAGCTGTCTCGTCTTCGGACTGCGAGCCGGCCGCGATCGACCAAAGTGTCGAGGTGCGCGAGGGTCTCACAGGTGGCGATCATTTGATTGAACGGGTCGAGAGTGGAGAACGGCCTTTCGCGACGGGTCCACGTGACCGCCTCTGCGACGGCAGACGCGGTCGCCGGCCCGAGCGAGACCAGTGCGTTGCACATGGCCATGAATCGCCGGTCATGATGCGCGAGAAGTTCTTCGACGCGCAGGTGCACGCTCGGCGTCGGATCTCCGTGCGCCGGCAGCAGTTGCGAGTCGGGGCGTTCGAGCAGTCGGGTCAGCGACTCGAGGTAGCGCCCCAACGGCAGATCCCACTCGCCGAGTTCGAAACCGATCGACGGTGTGATCGTGGGAAGGACGTGATCGCCACTGAAGAGTAGACCTTGCTGTTCGTCGTGAAAGACCATGTGCCCCTTCGTGTGGCCCGGCGTGTGCACGACGTCGAGTGTGTGCCGTCCGATCCGGATCGTCCCCGCGGTGAGCCAGTGATCGGGTTCTTCCCAGTCCGAGGGGTAGAACGGCTCCGCGGCGGTCATGACCTCGACCGTGTCTGCCAGGAGGGGGGCACCGGCGCGGCGGAGTTCGTGCAGAGAATCCGTCGGCACGTTACTGCCGAGTGCACTGACGGCTGCCAATCCGTCAGCCTCGGCGACACCGAGGTGGACGCGAGAGCCGTGACGACGGCGGAGTTCGATCGCGAACGTATAGTGATCGCGATGCACGTGGGTGACATAGATGTCGTGAATCTGCTTGGTGCTGTGACCGATCCGAAGCAGTGCGTGTTCCATCTCGTCGAAAGTCGTGTCGACTCGCCAGCCACCGTCGATAAGGGCCAGGCCGTCCTCGGTCTCGAGGGCATAGACGTTCACTGCTCCGAGGCCGTCGTCAGGCATCTGGAGGGGCACTCGATGCACACCGGGCGCCACCTCGTAGCAGCCCGGCTCCATCCAGTGCGCTCTCATGATTCACCGCTGCCCACTTCGACCATCGTCTTCTCCTCACCCATGACGAGGATGCGCTTTCCACGCATCTGGCCGACGTTGTCCACTGCGGCTTGCCATTCCGGGCTGGCGAGCGCGGCGTCGAGGTCCTCGCGGGAGTCGAAGCTCAGAATCGAGACGCCGTCCCATTCCCGGGACCTGTCGTCCATCGCGTCGAGCACCTCGGTGTGCTGCCATCGCCGCAGGCCCGGGAGTGGGTAGGTCACGTCGGCATGTTCCCCGCGCCACCACTGGATGAACTGCTCATGGCTCCAGTCGTGCGGACGGGCGGCCAAGACGATCAAGTTGTACATCATCACTCCATTACTGACCTGAATTAAGTTCAATTACTGAGAGCAAGCGAACGCCCCTGCGCGGACACCGCGGGCTATGCGCGGACGATACGCAGGGTGGTGTCGCGAACGTGCTGGTTGAGCTGATCGAGGCTCATGTCCCCGCCGGGTCGATACCACCGCCACACACTGACGACGAGTCCGAGGACCAGCCGGGCCATCAATCGCGGATCACCGTCGGCGAATACACCCGCGCCCATTCCCCGCGCAATGAGAAGCGACCACTCTTCTTCGATCGAGTTCACCAGCGCGCGTGAGGTCTGGCGCTCGGCCTCTTCCTTCTCCGATTGGCGCGGAGTGGCAAGAAGATCCATGTGGCTTTGGAGGATGCGCCGCTGCAGCGCGTCCCGCGGGGTCGCTTCCAGAGCGCTGGTGACGGCGGCACTCAACGCCTCGACCGGGTCGTCGACGCCCTCGATCGCGGCAGTGAATCGCTCGAGTGACTGCGCCAGTTCGAGACGCATGATGGTCAGCAGGCAGTGACCCTTCGACTCGAAATAGTGATACAGCGCCGTCTGGCCGATTCCGACCTCGTCGGCAATCGACGCCCACTTCGTGTGCTCGAAGCCGACCTCCCCGAACCGTTCGATCGCGGCCGTCAGGATGAGCCCGCGCTTCGAACGCGGACCATCGCGGAGCGTCATGGCTTCTACGGACACGGGTCCCCCATCCATCTGTTTGTTCGGGCCGGTACCTGACAGACTACCTGAACTGAGGTGAAGTCAGGTCAATATCAGCGGCTGTCGGTACCGTCGAGCAGGCGTGTTGCAAGGTCCACCGCGTCGGGTCGGGACAGCTTCCCCACCCGGTTCTGCGGCAGATCGTCGATCGTGAAGACGAACTCCGGCCATTTGAACTTCGGGAACTCGACGTCTCCGAGATATGCAACGACCTCGTCGAGGGTAATCGGATCGCCGGTACTCACGACCAGCGCCGCGGCACGTTCACCGAGTAGCTCGTCCGGCACCGGCACCACGCACACCTGGGACACGGTCGGGATGCGTGCGATCGCGGCCTCGACCTCGTTGATGTCGATGTTGCGGCCCCCGCGAATGATGATCTGCTTCTGGCGCCCCATGACCCGGATGCTGCCGTCCTCGGCGACTTCGACGAGGTCGCCGGTGGGCAGAAATCCGTCCGCGGTGAGTTCCGGGGGTGCGGGAACACCTGCCCGTGCATAACCGACGAAGAGGGAGGGACCCTTGACCTGGGCATCGCCCACCCGGCCCGGTGGCAGGGGGGCGCCGTGTGCGTCGACCGCGCGGACGACGGTCCCCGGGAAGGGACGGCCGTCCCGCCCCAGCCGGACGCCCGGTTCGTCCGCGGGCAGCGGGGTCGTGTGTCCGAGACACTCGGACATACCGAACACACGCAGGAACGTGGTGCCGAGGGTCTGTTCGGCGCGACCGAGCGCGCCGGAATCCATCGGACCGCCGCCGACGGTCATGGCACGCAGCGACGTGAGCGCTCCCGCAGCGTCCGGTGCGACGGCCAGCTGAAGAGCCATGGTCGGGACGAGCATCGTCCACGCAACCCGGTGTTCCCGGACGGTGTGGAGGGCTGTCGCCGGCTTCCAGCCGTCCATGCAGACCATCGGCGCGGCCAGCATCGTGGGGAGGTAGAGCCCGAAGCAGAATGCGGCCACCGACGAGAGCGGCACGAACGCGGCGACCGGATCTCCGGGTTGGAGACCGACCGCCTCGATCGTGCAACGGCAGGCGTACCGGATTGCGGATTCCGACTGCACCACGCACTTGGGATGTCCGGTCGACCCGGACGTCATCGCGATCGCGATCCCGCCGTTCCACCGCTCGACGTCGCTGACCGGTGATCGCGACCAGCGCATCACCCAGCCGGCCGGCGCGGCCGCTTCCTCGCAGAAGCGGTCCTCCGGTACACCCCAGTGCGAGAGCGACTGCCGGTCGGCGATCACCACGTCGGGTGCGATGTCGTTCAGGGCCACGGCGAACTCCGACGGGGTGGCATGTCGGCTGAACACCGCGATCAGGCCGCCGCGCAGTCCGACGGCGATTGCCGCGGCGAGTGTGCGCCACGTGTTGTCGGCCTGCACCAGCACCGTCGGCGAGCCACCCGTCGCGGCGTCCAGCTGGGCGGCGAGCCCGGTTGCCGCCGCGACAACCTCCGCCATCGTGTGCTCCCCCGTTGCATCGACGACTGCGATGTCATCCGGAGAATTCGCTGCGCGAGCAACGAATTCGCGTGCCAGCTCCCACATTCCGCCGACCTTCCATTGAAGTGAACTAGTTTCATTATTGACTATGACACGCACCGTACCCAGCTTTCGTCCGTCACGGAATCACGACGGCCCTCCCCGTGATCTCGCCGCGCCGCAACTTCGAATACACGTCGAGGACATCGTCCAACGGGTACGCAGTCGCCTCGACTGCCAGCAGACCTCGGTTTGCGAGGTCGACCACGGCTTCGAGATCTGCGCGCGTACCCCAGAACGGCGCAGTCACCTGCCAGCCCGTCGCGAGTCCGACGTCTTTGCCCACCGTGAGCCGACCGCCGGCGCTGCCGACGGTGACCAGCCGGCCCCCGGGGGCGAGCAACTGTGCCGCCGATTCCATCGTGTCCGGCGCTCCCACGAAATCGAAGACCACGTCAGCGCAGTGACGTCGGGCGATGCCGGGCCGAGATGTCGCAACCTCCGCGATGTCCGAAACCGCCACGTCCGCCCCCAGCCGACGTGCAAGGTCGCGTGAGCTCTCACGCGGATCGACCGCAATGATCGTTCCCGCGCCCAGTGCGCGAAGAACCTGGACCGCGATGTGGCCCAGTCCCCCGACACCGACGACCACGGAAACAGAGTCGGCGCCCAGGAGGTCCCGGTTGGTACGGATTGCGTGATACGCCGTCAGGGCGGCATCGGCGAGTGGGGCGGCGCTCTCGGGGGCGAGCCCGTGGGTGCGGACCAGACACCGCCCCGATGGAACGATCATGGTTTCGGCCAGACCACCGTCGTAGCCGATGCCGTTGCCGATCGCGGTGAGACGACCGTCGTCGCGTGGGCCCAGTTCGAAGCAATAGTTCTCGCGGCCTCGGCGGCAGTTGCGGCATCGCCCGCACGACCAGACACCATGGACGACGACGGACTCACCGATCCAGGACTCGTCGGCCTCCGGGCCTGCACCGACGACCGTTCCCGCCACCTCGTGCCCGAGCGTGAACGGGAGGGGATAGTCGAATACTCCCGCGGGTGCGTCCATCACATGCAGATCGGATCTGCACAGCCCGGCGGCCTCGACCCGGAGGAGCAGCTGATGCCCCTGCGGTTCGGGAACCGGGATGCGCACAACCCGCGCTCCGTCACCCCAGCCGGTCAGGCGTACTGCCTGCATTGTCGGAACTGCCATGAGTGTCACCTTTGCCTACCGGGCGGTCCAGCCGCCATCGACCACCAGGGTCTGGCCGGTGACGTAGGACGACGCGTCCGACGCCAGGAAGAGGACAGCGCCGTCCACTTCGCCGGGGCGTCCACCGCGGGCGAGCATCGTGTTGCGGCGCACCCAGTCCGCCGAGCGCTGGTTGCTGAACAATCCATCGGTCATTTCCGTGTCGAACCAGCCCGGCACGATGGCGTTCACGCGGATGCCACGCCTGCCCCACTGCCCGGCGAGTTCGCGGGTCAGCCCGAGCACGCCGGCTTTCGACGCCGCATAGCTCGCGCCGCCGATGGGTGCCGTCGACACGAGCCCGACGACGGAGGAGATGTTGATGATCGACGCTGCCTCGCCCGCCGGTGTGGCCGAGGCGACGCACGTGGCGAGGTGAAATCCCGCGGCCAGATTGACGTCGAGAATCGAGGAGAATTCCTCCGGGCTCTCGTCCTCGGCGTTCGGCCGGCCGGGTCTGCCCGCGTTGTTGACGAGGACGTCGATTCGTCCGGCCTCCGCGAGTACCCGATCGACCAGCGAGCGCCGGTCCGAGTCCACGGTGATGTCGCACTCGACGGGGACGACCCCCTCGACCTCGTCGGCCAGTGCCGCGAGGCGCTCGACACGGCGGGCGGCCGCGAAGACCGTCGCGCCCGCTGACGCCAGCGTCCGCGCGAATCCCGTTCCCAACCCGGAGGATGCACCCGTGACGACGGCGACGCGACCGCTCAGCTGGAACAGGTCGGGTACCTGCATGTAATTGGCTCCTACTCGTGTTTATGGCACGCGCGCGTCAGTAGACGGCGGTGCGCCCGCCGTCGACGGGGATGACGGCGCCCGTGGTGTAGCCGGCACGGTCGCCGGCCAGATGCACTACGAGGCCCGCAATTTCATCAGGGCGCCCCAGGCGGCCGGCGGGGAGTCGGTCGACGATCTTGCCGACGAACTCGTCGTCCCAGTCCGCCGCCATGTCGGTCGCGAATCCGCCCGGCATGATGCAGTTCACCCGCACCCGGGGCGCGTATTCCTGAGCGAAGGCCATCGTCAGCGCGTTGAGGCCGTTCTTCGATGCCGCATACATCGCTTCCGGCGGGCTGGGCCGCAGCGCGCCGATGCTCGAGATGTTGATGATCGAGCCGCCTCCGGCCGCGCTCATCCTGGCACCGGCCACCGCCATGAGCCGGAACGGGCCCTTCAGGTTGACCTCGATCGTCTTGTCGAAGAGCGACTCGGACACCGACTCGAGGTTCGGTGACAGGGGCGCGATACCGGCGTTGTTGACGACGATGTCGAGGCTGCCGAACTGCGTGAGAATGTGGTCGACCGCGAGTTCGATCGCTTCCCACTTCCCGACGTGCAGTGCGAGCGGTTCGGCGATGCCACCGGTCTCACGGGTGATCGCAAGGGCTGCGGAGATGCACGCGTCCTCCTTGCGGCTCGACACGATCACGGTGGCACCCGCGGCGGCCAGCCCGCTGGCGATGGCGTATCCGAGCCCTCGGGTGGCCCCCGTGACGAGTGCGACCTTGCCTGTCAGTTCTCGCGTCGCGTTCATGCGTACTTCTTCAGTTCGAGGCGCGCAATGGTGCGCAGATGGACTTCGTTGGGGCCGTCGGCGATCTGCAGAGCCCGGGTGATCGCATACAGCCGGGCGAGGATCGTGTCGTCACTCACCCCTGCCGCGCCGTAGGTCTGGACGGCGTGGTCGACCACTCGATGAGCGACTTCCATGGCCGCAACCTTGATCGCGGCGACTTCCGAGCGGGCCGCGGCGTTGCCGCGGGTGTCCATCAGCCACGACGACTGAAGAACCAGCAGCCGGATCTGGTCGATCTCCATCCGGCTGCGCGCGATCCACTCCCGTACCACACCGCGATCGGCGAGCGGCGCGCCGAAGGCATTGCGCTGCAGAGCTCGTCGGCACATCATCTCGAGGGCGCGCTCGGCCATGCCGATCGCTCGCATCGCGTAGTGCATGCGCCCCGGCCCCAGCCGGCCCTGCGCGATCGCGAAACCGTCCCCCTCGGCGCCGAGCATGTGATCGGCCGGCACCCGGACGTCCGTGAACTGGACCTCGCCGTGACCGAGCCGGTCCCGGTATCCGAACATGGGCAGATCGCGAAGGACCTCGATACCGGGGGAATCCGCAGGCACCAGGATCATGCTCTGCTGCCGGTAGGTCGGAGCCTCGGGATCGGACTTGCCCATGAAGATGACGAGCTTGCAATCAGGGTCGAGAATGCCTGAGGTGTACCACTTCCGGCCGTTCAGGACGTACTCGTCGCCGTCCCGGCGGATGGTCGAGGTGATGTTCGTTGCGTCGGAGCTCGCCACATCCGGTTCCGTCATGGCGAACGCCGACCGGATCGTGCAGTCGAGGAGCGGCGCGAGCCACCGCGACTGTTGTTGCTCGGTGCCGTACATGGCGAGGATCTCCATGTTGCCGGTGTCGGGTGCCGAACAGTTGATGGCTTCGTTGCCGATCACCGAGCGTCCGACCAACTCGGCGAGCGGGGCGTACTCGAGGTTGGTGAGACCGGCGCCCCACCCACCGTGCGTCATGAAGAGATTCCACAAACCGAGCTCGCGGGCCTTCGCCTGCAGGTCCAGCATGACCTTGGGCTGCTCGTGTGGGTTGTCGTTCGACTTGATCTGCTCGTCGTACACGGCCTCGGCCGGATAGACGTGCTCTTCCATGAAGTTCCGCAGCTGCTCGAGCAGTCGCTCGGTGCGCGCGGAGTATTCGAAGTCCACGTGAGGTCCTCTCTGTTCCTTCATCGCGTCACGCGGTGAACGGAGGTTGATCAGGCAAGTAGCGCGGTCCCGCTGCGGATGAGCTGCGAGATGGTGTCGGGCAGCCGTTCTTGGTCGGGGTCGTGGTGGCGGCCCTCTCGGTGCCGGCGGAGGTTGTGGCCCATGATCGCCGCCATCTTCAAGCGGCCGAGCGCGTTGAACCAGTTCATGTCCGGCAGCGCCGGGTGGTCCCCGGTGTAGAGGGCGATCAGTTCGTCCTCGGACGGCAGGTCCGGCACCGCGCGCCCCACCCCGGGAAAGTTCGCACCGTCGGCGAAGACGAGGAACCAGCCCAGTTCGACCCGCGGATCGCCCAGGCTCCAGATCTCCCAGTCGATCAGTGCCGCGGGCTCGGTGTCACGCGCAATGATGTTGCCGAGCCGGTAGTCGCCGTGCACCAACGTCGGTGCCAGCGCGTCGGGGAGATCGGCGGCGAGGAGGCGCAGGAGTTCGTCGCCGCCGCTGACCAGGTCGGGGGGAACGGCGTCCAGGGTGCGTTTCCACCGCGCCAGCTCCGCGCCGGGCGACAGGGGATCCCCGGCCGCCGGGATCGTGTCGACCGGCACCGCGTGCAGCAGCGGCAGGACCGCGGCGGCCCGGCGCATCCGGGCTGCCGCGACAGCCGGTTCGACCGGAGGGGAATCGAGCACCGGCTCGAGTGATTCCCCGGCCACGCACTCCATCGCGAACCACGCAGGCCCGTCCTCGTCGACGGCGACGATCCGGGGCACCGGAACCTCGGTCGCACCGAGTGTTTCCATGATCCGCGCCTGGCGCACCATGTCGTGTCGTCCGATGGGGCGTTGCCCCTCGGGAACCGCCTTGACCACGAGGTCGCCGTCGCTGGTCTGCACTTTGTACGTCAAACCGGAATGCCCGCCGAGCAGCGGCTCGAGTGTTCCGACGTCCAGGCCCGGGCTCTGCTCACGCAGGCGGTGGGCTACCCGGTCGCCGAGCGTGCTGTTCGTGGTCATCGGCGCGACTCCCTCGGCAGACCGAGAACACGCTCGGCGAGGATGTTGCGCTGGATCTCGTCGGTGCCGCCGGCGATCCGGTACCCGGGCGCGCCGAGCACATGTTCCGTCCATGCGAACGTTCCCCACTCGCCCGAGTCGGCAATCAGATCGCGCCCCAGCAACAGCCGGACGACCTCCGACGTACGTGCCATGGTGTCCGTGGCGAGCAACTTACCCACCGATGCCTCGGGACCGGGGTCCTTGTCTGCGACCACTGCCGCGGCCACCCGCATACCGGTCACCCGCTGGACGTAGCTGCGCGTCACGAGATCCGCGACCTTGTCGCGCTCGATTTCGGTCAGCTGCCGGTCGAGGTGACGGGCGAGTTCGACGGCGTGATCGGCGTTGGCCAGACCCAGGTTCCCGGCGTCGAGGCGCTCGGCTGCCAGCACCGTCAAGGCGACCGGCCAGCCCTCCCCCACCGGCCCCAAGCGGTAGTCGTCCGAGAGTTCGACGCCGTCGAGGTAGACCTCGTTGAAGGAACTGCCCCCGGTCATCTGGCGGATCGGCCGGACGGTGACTCCGGGAGCGTCCATCGGGATCAGGAAGACCGTGAGTCCTGCGTGTTTGGGCGCGTCCGGGTCGGTGCGGCACACCGCGACCCCCACGTCGGCGACCCGGGCGCCGGACGTCCAGACCTTGTGCCCGGTAATGGTCCACCGGCCGTCCTGTTCGACTGCCCTCGTCCGGACGGCGGCAAGGTCGGATCCGGCCTCGGTCTCCGAAAACAGCTGACAGGCAATGATATCGGTACGAAGCATCGCACGCACATATCGCTCGCACTGTGCCGGTGTTCCCCACTGGGCGATCGCCGGCGCGACCAGTTGCTGCGTCACCGAGAACATTTCGGTCCGGCGCGGCACGTCGAAAGCGTTCTCCTCCCGCCGGAACGCGAGAACGTAGGACATCGGCAGGCCACGGCCACCGTACTCGTCCGGCCAATTCATCGAGCCCCAGCCGGCGTCGAACTTCGTCTGCTCGTACGCCCGGATATGGTCGGTCTCGTCGCGCTCCTGCTCTGCGGTCCAATTCTCGAAGACGGCGACCGAGTCGGACCCCACCCCCCACTTGATCTGGGTGCGTGGTTCGGCGACAGTTCTCAGCCACGCCCGCGCATCATCCACGAACTGGTCCATGTCGGGCATCGTTGCTTGATTCATGGCTCTTCCTCAGACGGACAGGACGGTGCAGGCGCTGATTCCGGGCGCACCGTAGACGTGGGTGAATCCGATGCGCGGGTGTCCGGGAACCTGTCGGGCACCGGCCTCCCCGCGCAACTGCGTGACGATCTCGTGTATCTGCCGGAGGCCGGAGGCGCCGATCGGCTCCCCGTTGGCGATGCATCCGCCGTCGGTGTTGATCGGGATCCGGCCACCGATCTCCGTCTCGCCCGCGGCGATCAGCTTCTCCTGTTCGCCGTGCTCACAGAATCCGCACTCGGCCATGTGCATGATCTCGGCGCCGCTCTCCGTGTCCTGGAGTTGCGCCACATCGACGTCGGACGGGCCGAGTCCGGCCTGCTCGAATGCGGCGGTGGCGGTGGACGTGCTCACGCTCGACGGGGTTCCCTCACCCTGTATCGACGGACCGAACACCTCGAAGGAGCCGAATCGGCGGGTGCCCGCCGAGATTCCGCGCAGTTGCACGGGCCTCCCGCCGAGGCGCCGGACGGCGGCCTCACTCGCCACGACGACGGCGGCACCGCCCTCGCCGGGAGAACAGAACATGTATCGCGTGAGTGGGTCGTTGACCATGTCCGCTGCGGCGATCACTTCAGCGGACATCGGTTCGCGACGCCAGGCATTCGGATTGAGCGAGCCGTTGCGATACGCCTTCTCCGCCACGGCGGCGAGCGTAGGTGCGCTGATCCCGTGTTCGCGCATGTACCGCGCGATCTTGATGCCGAAGAACTGGGTGGTGACCATCAGGCCCGCCTCGCCGTAACCGACGGGCAGGCCCCAATCCTGCGGTGCCGGGTCGAAGGCGCCGCGCGGATGTTTGTCGAAGCCGACCGCGAGTGCGATGTCGGCGGCGCCCGCGCGAATCGCGTTGACGGCCGACACCAGCGCGCTACCGCCGGTCGCGCAACCGTTCTTGACGTTGGTGAAGGGTATGCCGGTGAGCCCGAGTTCGGCGACCAGGGTGTCGGCGAGCCCGGATCCGTCGCTGCCGCCGAATGCGACCTGAACATCGGTCCACGCGATGCCTGCGTCGGTCAAGGCGGACGCGATCGCGTCCAGGGCCAGCCCGCGACCGCTCTTGTCCGGCTGACGTCCGAATTTCGAGAGTCCGGCCCCGATGATCGACACGGTGGACATCAGCGGATCTCCTTCAGATAGGCATCGGTGGCGAACCGGGGCACCGGCGCCGTGGCGATCAAGGTCACCGGCGCCCCGTCGTCCAACTCGTCGAAGTCGTGGCATTCGAGCACGGCTTCGATCTTGATTCCCTCGGGGAGTTCGACGTATCCGACGGCGAACGGTGCGAAACCGTTCGGCGGCGGGACGTACGGCGGGGATTTCGGGGCGAACCGCTGAACCGTGTACGCCCAGACCGTTCCGCGTGTGCTCAGCGTGAACGGCGACATCGCCGGTCGTGAGCACTGCGAGCACAGGCTGGTGGCCGGGAACGCGACAGTCGAGCAGTGGGAGCACCGGCTCGCGCCGAGCGCCGGCGCGGTATGTGTCTCGCCCATCCTCATTCTCTCCTCGGGATTCGTCGTCGGTATCGGATCAGCGACCGACCCAGACCGGATCACGCTTTTCGAGGAAGGCGTTCACGCCTTCTCGTGCGTCCTCGGACTGCAGCGCATTGCCGACGGCGAGGTGCTCCATCACCATCAGTGACTGGATGTCCGCGTCGAGGCCGCGGTCGATGCACATCTTGGTGAGCTTCATCATGAACGGGCTCTTGTCGACGATCGGGGCGATGAACTCGGCGAGAAGCTTGTCGAGGTCTTCGGCCGGCGCCGAGGCGTTGATCAGGTCGAAGGCCTCCGCCTCCTTGCCGGTCAGGAGCTTGCCGGTCAGCATGAGCTCCTTGGTCTTCCGAATGCCGATCATCCGCGGGAGCCGGTAGATCGGGCCTGCCCCGCCGAACAGCGCGCGACGGATGTGGAAATCGCCGATACGGGCGTCCTCGGCGGCGATGGCGAAGTCACAGGAGATCATGAGCTCGAAACCGCCTGCGGTGACGAAGCCTTCGAGGACCGCGACGGACGGCGTGTTCATCGAGTACAAGCGGTCGCACACCCGGGCGGACAGCACGGCGACGTCCATCGCGGTGGTGGAGCCGACGTACTTCTCCCGCAGTTCGTCGAGATCGAAGCCCGAGCAGAAGGTGCCGTCACGTCCACGCAGGACCAGCACCTTGAGGTTGGGGTCGTTGTCGACCTCCACGATGATCTCGTCGAGGCGATGCAGCAGCTCGACGGTGACCGCGTTCTTCTTGTGCGGGCGGTTGAGCCACACGCGGGCGACGTCGCCGTCCTTCTCGAGCACGATGTGGTCGGTGTCCACCATGTCGGTGTCCTTTCGAGGGATAAACTGAACTGGATTCACTTCAGTTCTACTGGGTGGGAGTTGTTCCGTCAATAGCGCGGGAAAAGAGTTTTCGATTCAGCCGCCGGCAGGCGACCCGACGTCAGAGCCCGACGAGATCCGCGATACGACTGCGATGCGCCCGCGAATCCCCGAGCAGCGGTTCGTCTCCGAGGGCGCGGCGAACGTAGGAATGCGCCGCATGTTCCCAGGTGAAGCCGACACCGCCATGCAATTGCACGGCCTCGTGGGCGGTGGCGATCGCGGCCTCGGTGCAGATTGCTCCCGCGACCGCGGCGGGGAGCGCCGCGGAGTCCGGGTCTTCCGAGAAGACGGCGGCCGCATATCGCGCCGCCGATCGAGCCTTCTCCAACTCGACCAGGGTGTTCGCCAATCGATGCTTCACGGCCTGGAAGGAGCCGATCGCCCGCCCGAACTGGTGGCGTTGCACCGTGTATTCCCTTGTGCTTTCGAGCAATCGGTCGACAATTCCCACATGTTCGCAGGCCAGGCCGATCACTCCGAGGCTCCGCAGCGATGCGGCCGTCCGCAGTGCGTCGGCGGGTCCGACGAGACGTACCGCCTCGGCGTCGTCGAAGAGCAGATTCGCCTGCCGCCGACTGGGGTCGATGACCGGAAGCTCCGAGCGCCGTACCGGGGCTGTACGCAGATCGACCGCGTAGAGGCCGGGCCCCTCGTCACCACGCCCGAGTAGCACGACGATATCGGCCGCGCCACCCTGCACGACATTGGTCGCGCGGCCGGACACCGACCAGCGGCCTCCGGCTCGGGTGGCGTCGACGAAATCGGTCTCCGAGCACAGGGCTGTCACGGTTGCGACGAGCTCGCCCTCGACGACTTGCCCCAGCAGTTCGTCGACCTGCGGGCACCTCTCGGCAGCGAGCAGGGCGTGCACTCCCAGTGTCGCGGACGTGAGTACGGGTTCGCCGACCAGCGCGCGCCCGCATTCTTCGAGAACGATCCCGAGTTCGACCATGCCGTAACCCAGGCCCCCGCGATCCTCCGGCACCGTCAGGGCGGCGACGTCCATCTCCTTGACGAGAAGCGACCACAACTCGGGGGAATAGCCGATTTCGGACTCGGCGGCAAGGCGGCCGGCCTCGAGCGTCGAATGCCGATCCAGCAATTGGCGGACTACGGCCCGGATATCGTCGTGCTCGGCGACAGGCGTCATCGCCGGGGGTTCGGTCTCGGGCCAGGGACGGGAATGGGGCGACGGCATGGAACTCTCCTCAAATTGACGTGAGTTCAGTTTAGTTTCGCCGAAGCCGCTTCGGCAAGGACTCTCGACAACGCCCGGCAGTTTGAACTAAGTTCATTTCATGACCGATGCACTCGTGATCGAGCGGTACTACGCGATCCTCGACAGCGGCCGGACCGAAGACGCGGTTGCCTTGCTCGACGAATCGATCGAGTTCGCCATAGTCCTCCCGGGTACCGTCCGCCGGGGGTACAGCCGCGCCGACATGCTCGACTACCTCAGGGGACGGCCCCCGGTCGATCGACGACACGTGCTGCTCCGAACGAGCAGCGCCGGCGACGTCCAGTTCGCCTACGGTTCCGTCGTCGAGAACGACGTGAAGACAACCGGCTACTTCCTCGCCGCGATGCACCTCGACAGCGCGGGTGCCATCGATGCGTACGAGGTGTCCTTCGACACGGAATTCAGCATTCTCACAAAGGAGTTGGCCCATGGGAAGCGCGACTGACCTGACCGAGACCACTTGTCCGACGCCCGCGCTGGTCGCGTGGTTCGCGATCATGGATTCGGACGATCCCGACCGCGTCCTGACCATGATCACCGACGATTTCCGGATGTCGATTCAATTCTCCACCGGAGACGGTAATGCCGCCGAGTTCGTCGGGGATCGAGCAGGCCTGATCGGGTACCTGCAGCAACGCGAGAAGAGTGTGCTCGTACACGAGGTCCTCGCGGGTGCTCGTGTGGGAGAGCTCGAGCTGGCTCTGGGACGCACCACCCGAAACGGCGAATTCGAGGCCTCGTTCAACACCTCGGCACAGCTCGACGATTCGGGCCTCGTGCGGAGGTTGCTCATCTGCCGCACGCCCGAAATCTCGTTCGACGTCTGAAACAGCTGCGCGCACTTGTCGACCGCGAACGGTGAACGAGTGCGCACAGCCGGTTTCGATCAGGACGTGAGGTCGTACAGGGTCACGCCGTCGACGGTGACGGTGGTGAAGTTCTCCTGCACCCAGGTGGAGATCTCCGACGCCGTGCCGTCGCCACCCATTCCGCCGCCGCGGCCGCCGGAGATGAAGTAGTGGATCTTGCCGTCCGCCACGTACTGCTGGAACTGCTCCAGCGTGGGTGATGGATCGCTGCCGTTGAACCCGCCGATCGGCATGACCGGGTCCTCGGTGGCCAGCTGGTAGCCGGACGCACTGTTGGATCCGATGGCCGCGGCGACCCAGGTGTAGTTGCCGGAGTCCTGTTCGAGCAACGTCACCAGTTCCGCGCCCGGATCGCTACCGGAGAGCAGTCCCCCGGCGGCGCCGCCTATGGCACCCATACCGCCCATGGCGTCGGTGGCAGCTGCCGCCGCACCGTCCGTTGCGCCCGCAACGACACCGCCCGGCGCGGTGGGCACCGCGGCACCGTCGGTGCGGCCGCCCATGCGTCCGGCACCGTCCATGCCGCCGGGGCCACCCATTCCGCCGGGGCCTCCGCGGGCGCCTTCGACATTGGGTCCGGCCGAGACGATCGAACCGGTGTGCGGCGTCGCGATGGTGTCGACGGCGTAGGCCGTCGGTCCGGCGAGCCCGGTGAACAGCGCGGCCAGCGTGACCACGGCGGCGATCCGGCCTCGGGTCAGCGCCGGGATCAGCACGGCAACCGCGGCGACAACTCCGACGACGACCACGGCCCACTTCAGCCACGGCACGAACGACGCGCTGCGTCCGAGCAGAACCCAGGACATGGCGGCGGTGGCCAGCAGTGTCACGGCGAGGACCGCCCGCACCCACAGGGCGTCCCGTCGACGCCACAGCGTCACCGAACCGATCGCCACCAGCGCGGCCACAGCCGGTGCGAGAGCGACGGTGTAGTACGCGTGGAAAATGCCCGCCATGAAGCTAAACGTCAGTCCGGTGACGAGCAGCCACAGACCCCACACGAGGAACGACGCACGCTGGGTGTCGACGCGAGGCGCCCTGCCGCGCAGTGCGAGACCGGCGACCAGCAGGATCAGTGCGGCCGGGATCAGCCAGGCGATCTGACCGCCCTGAGCCGATTCGAACATGCGCGTGATGCCGGTGCTGCCCCACATTCCGCCGCCGCCACCGGGGCCGCCTGCGGGCATGCCGCCGCCCGCCATCGCCTCACCGGCACCACCCATGGCCGTCGCGGCGTCCCCGCGACTGCCGCCGCCGGGCGTGACACTGCCGGTCTCCTCACCGTTCAACCGGCCGAGACCGTTGTAACCCAGCGTGAGTTCGAGGATCGAGTTGTTCTGCGAACCACCGATCCAGGGCCGCGACGACGCCGGCCACAGTTCGACGATCAGCAACCACCAGCCGGCGGAGACGATCATCGCGCCGAGCGCCGCGAAGCACTGGGCGAGGCGTTTGCCGAACTTCGGCGGTCCCGCGAAGAGATAGGTCAGAGCGAGCGGCGGCACGACGAGCATCACCTGAAGCTGCTTGGTCAGGAACCCCAAACCGACGAACACGCCGGTCAGCACCATCCACCGGGTGCGTCCGTCCTCCACGGCCCGCAGCATCGCCCACACGGACGCGATCATCAGCAGCACCAGCAGGGCGTCGGGGTTGTTGAACCGGAACATCAGCACCGCGATCGGCGTCAGCGCGAGCACGAGACCCGCGAGCAGACCCGCCGGGGCGCCGAACCACCGCTTCACCGTGGTGTACAGCAGGGCGACCGAACCGACACCGAGCAGGGCCTGCGGTACCAGCATCGCCCAGGAGCTGAGCCCGAAGACCCGGACCGACAGCGACATCAGCCACAGCGACATCGGGGGCTTGTCGACGGTGATGGAGTTGGCGGCGTCGGAGGATCCGAAGAAGAACGCCTTCCACGACTCCGAACCCGCCTGGACCGCGGCGGCGTAGAACGAGTTGGCCCAGCCGGAGGCGCCGAGCCCCCAGATGTACGCGACCGCGGTCCCGACCAGGAGTGCGGCGAGCGCCCAGGGCTCCCACCGCCGCCGGGCGGGAGGTGGTTCGGCCGGTTCGACCTTTGGCTGTTCGAGGGTCGTCGTCATGCACGAACTCCTTCGGGGCGTGCGTTCCGGAACACCCAGCGAAGGGCTATGAAACGGCTGATGGTGGCAACGAGATTGGCGAGAACGAGGACGGCGAGTTCGACGTGCTTGGACACGTCCGGGGCCGCCGAATGGAGGACGTACAGCGAACCGCTGGTGAGCAGCAGTCCGAAGGCGAACACGAGCAGGCCCTGCATCTGATGCCGGGCCGCACCCTCGGATCCGCGGACACCGAACGTGAACGCGCGGTTCGCGGCCGTGTTGAGCACGGCAGTGACGAGGAGTGAGACGGCGTTGGCCCACTGCGCGCCCATGATCGGATGCAGGAGCAGGTAGAGCAGCGCGTACGCGACGGTGGACGCCACGCCGATCACGGCGAACCGGGCCAGCTGCCCGACCATGCCGCGGGGAACTCCGGGCACCAGCGGCTCGCGTCCGAAGCTGTCGCGGAGGCTGCCGATCGGCAGCGATCCGGTGGACAGGGCACGGCCCACCCGCCACACGCCCTTGAGGTCGGCGACAGCGGTCGCGACGATGTCGACGCGGCTGTCCGGGTCGTCCACCCAGTCGACGGGGACCTCGTGGATGCGGAGCCCGGCGCGTTCCGCGAGCACCAGCAGCTCGGTGTCGAAGAACCATCCGGTGTCCTCGACCAGCGGCAGCAGCCGCTGCGCGACGTCCGCCCGCATCGCCTTGAACCCGCACTGCGCGTCGGAGAACCGCGCGTGCAGCGCACTGCGGAGGATGAGGTTGTAGCTGCGGGAGATGAACTCGCGCTTCGGCCCCCGGACCACCCGCGACGAGCGGGCGAGACGGGAGCCGATCGCGAGGTCCGAATGCCCCGACAGCAAGGGCGCAATGAGCGGCATCAGCGCGTTGAGGTCCGTCGACAGGTCCACGTCCATGTACGCCACCACCTCGGCGTCGGAGGCACTCCACACTGCACGCAGAGCGCGGCCCCGCCCCTTCTCGTCGAGGTGCACGACGCGGACGCCGTCGACCTCGGCGGCCAGCCGGTGGGCAACGGCGAGGGTGGCGTCGACGCTGGCGTTGTCGGCGATGGTGATGCGGGCGGAGTAGGGAACGTTCTCGTCGAGGTGCCGCCGCAGCCGGCGCACGCAACGTTCGAGTCCGGCTTCCTCGTTGTAGACCGGCACGACAACGTCGAGCACGGGCGCAGTCTCTGAGGTTTCGGGGGTCTCGAGTCGTCCCATGGCGCCCGGTGCGCGGGAGAGGGAATTCGTCGTCATGCGTCCAAGATTCGTCCCGTACGCTCCGATGACTCTGGACGGAGGCTGGGAGTTTCCTGTGCGCTTCGCGCCCGTGAGTACTTATTAACCGCGGGTGGTTGATAAGTACTCACGGGGGGCGAAGCCGCATAATGGCGGCCATGGGATCAGTATTCAGCGCCATCATCAACGGAGATCTGCCCGGACGTTTCGTGTGGGAGGACGAGGACGTCGTCGCGTTCCTCACCATCGCCCCCGTCACGCAGGGCCATGCCCTCGTCGTACCTCGCAAGGAGGTGGACCAGTGGCAGGACGTCGACGGTGCGATCTGGACGAAGGTCATGGACGTCGCCCGCACGATCGGGCAGGCCGTCCGCCCCGCGTTCGACGCACCGCGGGCGGGTCTGCTGATCGCCGGCCTCGAGGTGCCGCACCTGCACGTGCACGTTTTCCCGGCGTACGACCTCGGCGATTTCAACATCAGCAACGCCGAGCAGAATCCGTCCCGGGAATCGCTCGACGAGGCGCAGGCAAAGCTCAAGGCCGCGCTGCGCGAACTCGGGCACGGGGACAACGTCCCCGACTGACGGTCAGCTCGACCGCGGCAGTTCCACCCGGAAGGTGGCACCCTCGCCGGGCCGGCTGTCGACGGTCACCGACCCTCGGTGGGCGGCGACGAGGGCCGCCACGATCGACAGGCCGAGCCCGCTGCCGCCGCTCTCCCGGGTGCGGGAGGCGTCGGTGCGGTAGAACCTCTCGAACACGCGGGCCGCGTCCTCTTCGCCGAGGCCGGGTCCGGTGTCGGCCACCTCGAGCACGACGCTGTGTTCGGTGGTGCTCAGCCGCACCGTCACGTCCGCGGTGGCGGGGGTGTGTTTGACGGCGTTGGCGAGCAGGTTGCCGAGGACCTGCCGCAGCCGGGCCTCGTCACCGATCACCTCGGGTGTCCCTGGTCCGGGGCGGACGTCGAGCGCGATGGACCGATCGGGGGCGACGGCGCGTGCCCCGTGCACGGCGTCCGAGGCCACCGACAGCAGGTCGACGGGCCGGGTCTCGAGGGGACGCTGGGCATCGAGCCGGGCGAGCATGAGGAGATCCTCCACGAGGAGCCCCATCCGCGACGCCTCCCCTTCGATGCGACTCATCAGGGTTTCCGTGTCGGTCATCGCGCCTTGTCGATACAGCTCGGCGAAGCCGCGGATCGTGGTGAGCGGGGTGCGCAGCTCGTGACTCGCGTCGGCGACGAATCGCCGCATCTTCTCCTCGGAGCGGCGCGCGGATTCCTCCGACGCCTCGGTGGCGGCGAATGCGTGCTGGATCTGGGCGAGCATTCCGTTGAGCGCCACGGACAGTCGACCGATCTCGGTACGATCGTCCCGTTCCGGAACTCGGCGGTGCAAGTCACCCGACGCGATGGCCGCAGCCGTCTCCTCCACTTCGACGAGGGGACGCAGACTGCACCGGACCACGAAGTACGCGACCACTCCCAGCGCGATCAGCACCACCACACCGATGATGAGTTGCAGCACGACCAGCCGGTTCACCGTTTCGTCGTTCTCGGTGAGCGTCATCGCGACGGTGGTCTCGGTTCCGTCCGGCGCGGTCGTCGTCAGCACCCGCCAGCGCACGTCGGAGTTGTCGGTCGAGCCGACCGTCTCGGGCCCGGACGCGGGGTCCTCGGGCAGTGCGGGGGAGACGGATTCGTCGTTGATCTCGCGCAGGACCGTTCCGTTCGCCAGCGTCGTGCGGACGTAGAACGGGCTCGGCGGGCGGCCGGGGTTCGGTTCGTCCGGCGGCGGCAGCGGGCGCGATTTGCCGGGCTTCGCCCACCCCTGAGCCGCCTCGTGCAGCTGGTGATCGACACGGTTGGTCAGGGAATTCTCGAGCGCCGACGTCACCGCGACACCGGACGCGAGGAGCCCGAGTGCAGCGAGCAGGAGCACGGCGCCGACGAGGGTGATGCGTAGCGGCATCGCGCGAATCCACCGTCGCGCAAGCCCGTTCGGGAGAGCGGCGACCACTTCGGCCGACTCCTGCGGAGCCGCAGGCGCGGTCATCGCCGCGGTTCTCGCATCACATAGCCGACGCCGCGGAGGGTGTGGATCAGCGGCGTCTCGCCCGTGTCGACCTTCCGGCGGAGGTAGGACACGTACGACTCGACCACCCCGACCTCACCGCCGAAGTCGTAGTTCCAGACGTGGTCGAGGATCCGCGGCTTGCTCAGCACGGTGCCGGCGTTGACCATGAAGTACCGCAGCAGCGTGAACTCGGTCGGCGACAGCGACACCAGGTCGCCCGCCTTCCAGACCTCCCGCGTGTCGTCGTCGAGTTCGATGTCGGCGAACTTGATGCGGGCGGACTGCTCCTCCACCGACACCTTGCCGGCGCGCCGCAGGATGACGCGCAGCCGCGTCACCACTTCTTCGAGGCTGAACGGCTTGGTGACGTAGTCGTCCGCGCCGAGGGTGAGGCCACTGATCTTGTCCTCGACCGCGTCCTTGGCGGTGAGGAACAGCACCGGAGCGTCCACACCGTCGGCGCGCAGGCGCTTGAGCAGCCCGAACCCGTCCATTCCCGGCATCATGACGTCGAGAATGACGGCGTCGGGGCGGAACGTGCGGGCCGTGTCGAGTCCCTCGGCCCCGGTCGACGCCGTCGCCACCTCGAATCCCTGAAATCGCAGGCTCACGGAGAGCAACTCGAGGATGTTCGGTTCGTCGTCGACGACGAGGACGCGGGCTTCGACAGGCTTCTCATTCACGGAACCCATCATCACTCGTGACGCTGGATCGTCGCTGTAGGTTTCCTGGGAGATTCCTGTGAGCCGGCACCACCGGCCCGTGCGGGCGGGATTCCGCTCGTCAGTTCACGACGATGTTGAGGTTGAACACTACGCCGCCGAACGTCAGGATCGTGTTGGCCAAGCCGAGTGTGACACCGCTGTTGAGCGCCCCGAGCAGTCCGAGCATCATGACCTCCATCGTCGCCCCTGCGAAGGGGTGGTTGCGCGCCGTCCGTGCGCGTTGCGGATGACACTAGGTCAACTCCGGGGAATTAGCGGCGACACACGCGAGCAATTTTCCTGAATAAAATCAGCCATTCTTCTTTGGCGAAAAAGGGTGAAACTCACGGCACATAGGCAAGGATGGGAAAGTTGCGCTCCGCGTGCCGACGCCTCCGGTCGCCGCACACGAGACAACCCCGCCGCCGAGCCGACAGCGGGGTTGCGGGAGCGGAGTTGTCTTGACAGGCAGGAAGTTCAGGCGACGACATTCAGGTTGAGTACCACTCCACCGAACGTCCCGATCGTGTTGGCGAGCCCGAGGGTGAAAGCGCTGTTGATTGCGGCGAGCAGTCCGAGCATCATGATGTGCCTCGTTATCTTCCGTGGTATATGCACAGAATTCACTGTTTCGCTCGACAATAAATGAGGCGACCTCGATCTGCGAGATAATCGGCGCATTCGCGACCCGTGCGCGTTCGAGGAGTGTGTGTACTCGCTCACCACTCACAGGCGCGGAGTGCCTCGTTGGGTACCGTGGAAATCGTCGACACGACATCCGGACGAGCGCACCGTACCCGGCCAGCGACAAGACGGTGCCCGGAGGTTTGTCATGGCGTGGATCGTCCTTGTGCTGTCGGGAATCCTGGAGGCCGTCTGGGCCACCGCCCTCGGCCGGTCGGAAGGCTTCACCAAACTCGGACCCAGTGTCGTATTCGGCGTCGCGTTGATCCTCAGCATGGCGGGTCTGGCGTTCGCGATGAGCAGTCTCCCCATCGGAACGTCGTACGCGGTGTGGGTGGGCATCGGCGCGGCCCTCACGGTCGGGTTCGCGATGGTGACCGGCGCCGAGAGTTCCTCGCTGGTGAAGATCCTGCTGATCCTCGGCATCGTGGGATGCGTCGTGGGGCTGAAGGTTCTGCACTGAGCCGATCGTGACACTCGATGCTTGTGTGTCGCGGGTTACAGTAATTCCATGAACCTGGTGTCGTTGATGACCCTCCCGGTGCGCGTCGGTCTCGCGGCGGCCGATGTCGGCCTCGGAATCGCCGAAGCCAGCCTGATGACCGTCCGCACGGCAGTCGCCGGGACCGGTGTGGTCACGGGGATGAGCACCCCGGGGAGCCCGTTGCAGGTAATCAGCCAACTGTCGTCGCTCGCGGCCAATGACCGCCCGCTCGGGCAGGCCCTTCAGCCGGGTGGTCCGCTCGACCGTCTCCTCGCTCCGGGCGGTCCCGTCGACCGTCTCACCTCGGAGGGCGGTACCCTCGAACGTCTGCTCGAGCCGGGCGGCCCGCTCGAGCGGGTGCTCGCCAAGGACGGCCCGCTCGACCGGGTGCTCGCCGAGGACGGCACCCTGGAACGGCTTCTCGCGAAGGACGGTCTGCTCGACCGTCTCACCGCCGAGCAGGGACCTCTCGAACGGCTGACCGCGCAGGACGGTGCGGTCGAGCGGCTCACGGCGCCGGGCGGAATCGTGGACCGGGCGCTCGCCGAGAACGGCATCCTCGAGACCCTGCTGTCGGAGGGTGGCGCGTTCGAACGTCTCATCGCCGAGGGTGGCCCACTCGACCAGATCGTCGCGCTGTCCGAAACGTTGACGGCGCTGGCGCCCAACCTCGAGCGGATGAGCGCCAGCATCGACCTGCTGCAGGAAACGGTGGGGATTCTCAGCGCCGCCGTCGGGCCGCTCGGCGACCTCGCCGGCAAGTTGCCGGGACGGTGGCTCAAGGGCAAGGGAGACCGCCCGGGCGTCGACTACACACTCGGGCCCGCCTGACGCCTTGACCTGAACGTGACTCGAGGTTCTACGGTCGGGTCATGACTCGCATCGAAGGCCTCGGACCCGTCGGCATCTCCCTGGACATCTCACCGGACGAGACGCACCTCGACGAGGCGGCCCGGCTGGAATCCCTCGGCTATTCGGCGATCTGGCTGCGGGGCGGTCAGATCGACAGCCTGGACCGGATCTCGGCCGTCGTCCGGGCGACCGGCTCGATTCCCGTCGCGACCGGCATCATCCCGGTCGACGTCTACGACGCCGATGCGGTCGCCGAGCTGTACGCCGATCTGCAGACCACTACGCCGGACCGGTTCGTCGTCGGACTGGGCGGCCCGCAGATCCCGCGACCGCTCCGGGCACTGAACGAGTACCTCGACAGGCTCGACCGGTCCGACCCACCGGTGCCGGCGGAGCGCCGACTACTTGCCGCACTGGGCCCACGCAAGCTGGAACTCGCGCGGGACAGGGCCGCGGGGGCCGTCCTGCTCCTCGTCACCCCCGACTACACCGCGGAAGCTCGCCGCATCCTCGGTCCGGACGCGATGCTCGTCGTCTCGCTCATGACGGTGCTCGGCACCGACGCTGCGCGTGCCCGCCAAGCAGCCCGCGTCCCTCTCGGTTTTCTGTCCGGAGTCCCCGGCTACGCCGCCAACTTCGGGCGGATGGGTTTCGATGCCACCGACATCTCGGGACTCAGCGATCGGCTCGTCGACGACCTGGTCGCCTGGGGCGATGCCGACGCGATCGTCGCGCGGGTCCACAGCCACCTCGCGGCCGGCGCCGATCACGTCGTCATCGGCGAACTGGGGGAGCTGCCGGGCGAGGCGGCCCGGCAGCTCGCGAGAGCACTGCCGCTTCGTGCATAGGACCGACCGGCCGACAACGCCCGACACGTGCCTCTGGTATGTATTTCGCATGACACGAACCATCGTTGCGCTGTTGATCCCTGCCGCCCTGCTGCTCGGGGCGTGCAGTTCCGAATCGACCACCACCGAGGCCGAGTCCCCGGCGAGCGCAACGACCGAGGCCACCGAGGCATCCTCCGCAGACCTGCCCGCCGTCGCGGACCTGTGCAAAGGCCTGCTCCAGTACGCGAACGGCGCAGAGGCGCGGGCGCAGCAGAGCGGCGAGTCGTTCGACCGCACGAAGGCCCTCGACGACCTCTTCACCCAGTCGGCCGAGACGGCGGAGTGGAAGGACGCTCCGCAGGAGCGCAAGGACCAGATGATCCAGGCCTACGACGCCGCCAAGACCGGGGCCTGCTGACCCGGCTTCGCAATCGAGGACCGGAACCGTCCTCAATCCTTCATAGCGTGTTCGGTATGACCGACACGACGAAGACCATCCGTCCGTTTCGCATCGACATCGCGCAGGAGCAACTCGACGATCTCGACGATCGCCTCGCGCGAACCCGGTTCGGCACACCTCTCCCGGGTGACGACTGGGCGAGCGGTGTGCCCACGTCCTACCTGGTCGAACTCGTCACGTACTGGCGCGACGAGTTCGACTGGCGGGCGCAGGAGAAATCGCTCAACACCATCCCGCAGTTCGTGACCGAGATCGACGGTCAGAACATCCACTTCCTCCACGTGCGCTCACCCGAACCGGACGCACTGCCCCTCGTCCTCACCCATGGCTGGCCGGGTTCGTTCGTCGAGTTCCTCGACGTGATCGGACCTCTTACCGACCCCGCAGCGCACGGGGGGGCGACCCCGCCGACGCGTTCCACGTGGTCGTACCGTCGCTGCCCGGATTCGGGTTCTCCGGACCGGTCCGCGAATCGGGCTGGAACACTGCCCGTATCGCCGCGGCGTGGGCAGAGCTGATGAGCCGGCTCGGCTACCACCGCTACGGGGTCCAGGGCGGGGACATCGGTGCGGGCGTCTCACCCGAGGTCGCCCGCATCGCCCCGGACGCGGTGGTCGGGGTGCATCTCAACGGCAACGTCGGGGTTCCGTTCCACGAGCTGGACGATGAGGAGCGGGCGAGCCTGTCACCGTTGGAACAGGACCGCCTGGACCGGGTGTCCCGGTTCATGTCCGAGGAGTTCGGCTACATCTCCATCCAGTCCACGAGACCCGCGACTCTCGGTGCCGCGCTTGCCGATTCGCCGGTGGGTCAGCTCGCCTGGATCGTCGACAAGTTCCGCGAGTGGACGTATCCCCGCGCGGCGCTCCCCCACGATGTCGTCGGCATCGACCGTCTGCTCACCAACGTCATGCTGTACTGGCTCACCGACACCGCGTCTTCGTCCGCGTATGTCGGCTACATGCGGGAATCATCTTGGGGCGCCGACAAATCCGCGTCCGGGATCCCCACCGGGGTCATCGTCTTCGCCCACGACGTCGGCATCCGTCGCTACGCCGAACAGGAGCACGCGATCACACGGTGGACCGACGTCGAGGACCGCGGCGGTCACTTCGCCGCACTCGAAGAGCCCGAGAGGTTGACCGCAGACATCCGGGAGTTCTTCGCCGGACTCCGCTGAGCGCGACACGACGAACCGCCGGCCCCGGGTTGCGGGACCGGCGAGTTCGCCGACGGTGTTGCGTCAGTTACCGATACCGGCAACCTCCTGGGCGATACCGGCCAGTCGAGTCTGGGCCGCGGAGACCACGCCCTGACGATCCTTGTGGGCTTCCTCGTAGGCGACGACGGTGCGCACGTCGGAGGGATCGGTCAGATCCTTGACCGCGGCGACGGCCTGGGACACGTTGAGGTCGTCATAGTCGGCGATCGGGAGTTCGTCCGCCTCCAGGACGCCGCCGGCGGCGCGTGCAGAATGAATCGCGTCGGCGATTCCGTCGGCGCCTTCGTTGCGAGTGACCTGCTCGGCCGTTTCGAGAGCGGCATCACGCGAGGCGGCAAGTGTCTTCACCGCGACGTCGCCCGCGTGGGCGCCTCGCCCGAGCAACGCGCTCAGCATCGGCGGGGTGGTGCGGGCCGTGTCGAGAGCACGGTCGATGCCGCGCGCGGACCACGAGACGGGGACGTTGATCAGCCGGATCGTGGCGCCGGTCGCCGCCTGGAACGGGGTGCGTCGCAGGGCCGCCGGTCCACCGAGCGCCTCCTCCGCGAGCACCGTGGTCAACCAGTCGACGGTCGCGGCGTGCGCGGTGACCAGTCGATCGGCCAACCGGACGACGTCCTGCTTCCCGGCCGTGGTCGCGAGGGCCTTCACGTACCGCGCGCGATCGAGCAGCTGGTGTTCGAGGGCGAGGTCGCCGAGCAGGGCCTCGTCGAACGGCTGGGCCTGCTCCGCCATTGCCTTCAGCGCCGCTGCCAGCCGGCCGAGCAGCGGGCCGACGATCTCCGGCACTCCCCCGAGATCGCGGATGGCGCGTTCGATCGCCTCTGCACGGAGGCGTCCGTTCTCGGCGTTCTCGGTCAGTTCTCGGCGCACGGCCTCGGTGCGCGCCTGCGCGACGCGGGTTTCGGCAACCTGGATTTCGGTGTTGGTCAGATCGAGTACGGCGCGCAGCTGGGTGATCAGTGTGGGGACAGTGGTGATGGTCATGGTGTGTCCTTCCGGTTCGTGGGGTGCGGTCAGATCAGGCTGGAGATGAGATAGGCAGCGAGTAGGACGCCGGCCAGAACGGAACCGGCAGTGACGGCCGCGAGGACCGCCGATCCGGTCACGGACATCGCAGGCACGGCGGCGACGAGTGCAGCGACGAGAGCGGTCCCGAGCGAGAAACGGCGGTCGGGCTCGTCCTGCTGGTTCTTCGCGTGCCGGGGAGTGCGTGTGCGGAGTGCATTGTGGGCAAGGGTCATGGTTCGATTTCCCGTCTGGAGTCGAGTGCGGACCAGAGGCGGGCGTACACGAGAGGGCGTTCGCCTGACGACGCTGTCGGCGCCTTCGTGCAGGGCCCGGGTTTCGCGATTTACAGCGGTAGCGCGCTGACGACATCGACTGCACGGGCAGTGTCGGGTTCGGCCATTGCTTGTTCTCTCCCTGCCGCGGCGTCACACTCTGTGTTCGTGTGCGTGCGGCTCGTATCGGGTCGTCAACTTATCTGCTCTGGCTGATACAGATTTCATCTTATCTACTCAGCAGTAAAGTTCAACCCGTCCGAGCAAGAGAATCGGCCGACGCGAGGATTGCGGCGCTGAAACCACCCGGGACCAGCGCAGATGACACACCTACGGGATCCCACTGCTCGAGAAGAACCGGAGGCGGAGACCGACGTCGGTCCGAAAATCGGTCGAACCCCCATAACCTGACGGATCACTCTCCGGCCGAGCCGCCCTCCGACCCTTCCAACCGGGACGCCAGATCCACGTTCTCGGCTTCGAGCGCGAGAATCCTCTGAATGCCCGGGACGTTCACTCCGTCCTCCATGAGCTGCGCAATGCGCGCCAACCTGACCAGATCGTCATCGCTGTATCGACGGGTGCCGCCGCTGGTCCGGGCCGGCGTCAGCAATCCGCGACGCTCGTACAGCCGCAGAGTTTGCGGGCCGATGCCCGTCAACTCCGAAGTCACTGCAATTCCGTAGACCCCGCGACATGAGCGGGGTAAGGCATCGATGGTCACAACAGGCTCCCTTCTGCTCAAGGAACACCTGATGTTAACAAACGCATGAAACGAATCTGCAACTGAAGGTATAGATTTTGCATCTCCGGCTGCTCATGCCCGGCCTGCTGCCGCGAGGACCAGGAGCGGGTGACGTAATCTCGGGTCCGAACCGAACACGAACCGAGGTCGCTCCGGCAGGGTTCGTGGAGGTGTCGTGGCCGCCAGTGCCACGGCCTCTGCGCCAGAGACGAGAAAACGGTGCCCCGCACTCAGGAACACGCAGATCGCTACCGCGATGCCCTCACTGCGCTCGCCGCGGCCACCCAGCGGCCGGCAAATGTCGTCAACACCGGTACGGGCTATGCGATCCGGGTCGATTTCGAGTACAACCGCTACCTTCTCGCATTCAACGCCGCCGACGGACTGACCGAGACCGCCGAGGACACGTCCGAATGGCGGGTCAGCCTCTACCAGGGCGTCACCGACGGCACGTCCGACGAACTGCTGGCCGCCGCCGAGCACGCGTGGCTGGTCGACGCGTTCGACCTCGCGTTCGCCGACATCCGGGCCGAGGGCAAATGGCAGTCGGCCGACGCATCGTTCGACGAGTTCAACGCCACCAACGACCCGTCCACGAGCTGAGCCGGTAAGCGCCGCTCAGGCGCGACCAGGGACCTCGGACTGCACGAGCTGCTCCAGCTCGGCGTTTCGCGCCGTGAGGATCGCATTCTCGGCTTCGAGCTGAAGAATCTGACCGATTCCGACCAGATTGACACCGGCGGCAACGAGTTCGGTGACCTTATGGAGGCGCGCGACATCGTCCTCGCTGTACCGGCGTGTGCCACCGCCCGTGCGAGTCGGTGTGATCAACCCTCGCCGCTCGTACAAGCGCAGCGTCTGCGGCCCGATACCCGTCAGTTCCGACGTTACCGAGATCCCGTACACACCTCGCTGCGAACGAAGCGGCACATGAGAGGACGTCACCGGATCTCCCTTCTTCTCAGGGCGCATCAATCTTATCAAGGCCCGAAGGACACAATGTGCCGCAGGGGGTACAGGTTCGCGCTGCCCTGCATGTGCCGCGCTTTCCCCACTCCCGCATCGCAGTTCTCGGCGGCCCGGACGGCCACTCGGCTTCCTCTGATCTCTTCCTGATCCGGATCTCCTCCGGCGATCGCCCCCCTCGAGCAGCAATCTTGCTGACTCCGCTTGAACTTCCTGCGCTATGACTGTAGAACAAATCTATATTCTTCAACGCAGATAAGTTCACACCACGAGGTGGACACCAAGGAGAACCGATGACCACACACAACGCGCAGAACCCTCCCCACGACGGAGAAGTCCTCGTTCTCCGCGCAGGTAGCGGTGGAGCGATCGCCGGCGGCCTGATCGCCACGCTGGCCCTCAGCGCGCTCACTCTCCTCTCGTCCCTGCCGACCTGACGGCCGGCCCGCCCACCTTTTCTCCACCGACCCTTCGCACCCGACAGGACACAACGCTCATGCCCGCCAGCTCCACATCCCACGCTTCCGCCACCACTACTGCCTCGCGAGGCGGAGCAACGATGAGCACCGAGGAAATCAAGGCCCGGATCGAGGCGATGTTCGCCGACGAGGCCGCCGACACCTCACCCGCACTCGTCGAATAGCGACGCCATTGCCGATGCCGGCAGGTCAGAGAAGGGCAGAGCCATGAATGTGTCCACCCAGCTCGTCGCACCATCCTGCGAAATCCGTCGCATCCCCTCGAGGACGACGCCGACGCATCGCACGAAGCCTGCGGCAGAGGTCGCAGCAGCAGAAGACCGACGGCGGGAACGCCCGGAGCTCGCGCGCCGCGAGCGCGACCAGTACCGTGACGTGCCCGCGCAGTGCGAGGCCATCGGCCGGCTCGCCGCCTCCGACCCCCGCCGCGAAGTGTTGCGACAGCGACTGATCGAACGTTGCCTGCCGCTCGCCGAACACATCGCCCGGCGCTTCCACGGTCGCGGAGAACCACTCGACGACCTGATCCAGGTCGCCCGCCTCGGTCTGGTCAAGGCCGTCGACCGATTCGACGCCCGCTGCGGCGCGAACTTCGTGTCCTACGCCGTCCCGACCATCACCGGCGAAGTCCGCAGGCACTTCCGCGACACGGGCTGGGCCATGCGTGTCCCGCGCAGCATGCAGGAACTGCACCTATCCCTCACCAACGCGACGACCGAACTGACCACCACACTCGGACGCGCCCCGACGGCGAGCGAACTGGCCGAAGCCCTCGGGATCGACAAGGACGAAGTAGTCCAGGGGCTCCGGGTCGCCGACGCGTACAGCACCCTCTCCGTCGATTTCCCGCTCGGCGAGAACGAACGCCCGCTGTCGGAGACGATCGGCGACCTCGACCCGGCCCTCGCACACGTCGAGGACCACGTGGTCCTCGAACCTCTACTGGAATCACTTCCCGACCTCGAACGCACCGTGCTGGTCCTGCGCTTCTTCGGCAACATGACCCAGTCGCAGATCGCCGCGCGGGTGGGTGTCTCGCAGATGCAGGTGTCCCGGCTCCTGACCAAGACCCTGGCGGACCTGCGCGGGAAACTCGCCGACGTCGGCGGTCAGATGCTCTCGTAGGCGGCCAGGAAGTCCTCCCACGTCCGCTTGCCCGTCGCTGCGACGTCGAGTGACAGGTTCGCGCCGTCCCGGTACGCGCGGCCGGCCTTTCCCGGCATCCGGACCGGCATCGTCAGCCGACGCCTTCCGGTCGCCTGCAGGTATCCGCGAATCAGATCGGCCATCCCGTACACGGTCGGCCCGGGCAGGTCGGGAACCAGGCCGGCCGGTGCCCCGAGCGTCAGTTCCACCAGACGCGCCGCGACCTCCCCCGAGTCGACGGGCTGGAAACGCAGTCCGCCCGGGACCGGGATCACCGGCAGTTTCACCATCTTCTGCAGCATGGTCAGCACCAGGTCGTGGAACTGGGCCGCGCGCAGCGTCGTCCACGGCACACCCGAATCGGCCACCGCTCGTTCCGCGGCCAGCTTGGACGTGAACCAGCCGAGCGGGACGCCGTCGGCGCCGATCACCGAGATGTACACCAGGTGCTGCACCCCGGCGCGCGAGGCGGCCTCCGCCAGGTTCCACGTCGCCACCTCGTCGCCCTTGGGGCCGCCCGCCAGGTGCAGAACGGTCTCGACCCCCTCCAGCGCTGGCTCTATTCCCTTGCCCTCGAACAAGTCACCGGTCACGTACTCGATGTCGTCGCCGGTCTCGCGGCCGTGCCGGCTGAGAACCCGCACGTCCCGTCCCGCCGCCCGCAGCAGTGGGACGACCTGACGTCCGAGCGTGCCCGTACCGCCGGTGATCAGAATGGGTGATGTCATGATCTCTCCAGATTCGTGGGATGCGGGACTCGGTTTCCCGGTCTCGACAGCTGGTTTTCGGTGGATCTACTGCGTAGACACGCGGCGAGGAAGGAATGTGACACGGTGGACGACCGCGATCGGCTGACAGAGCGTTTCGAGGAACACCGGCCCCGGCTGCGGGCTGTCGCGTACCGGATGCTGGGCTCGGTGAGCGAGGCCGACGACGCCGTCCAGGAGGCGTGGCTGCGCATGAGCCGCGCCGACACCGGCGATGTGGACAATCTCGAGGCGTGGCTGATCACAGTGGTGTCGCGGGTGTGCCTGAACGTGCTGCGCTCACGCGAGCAGCGGCGCGAGGAACCTCTCGACGTGCTGGCACACGACCCGATCGTCGGTCACGAGGACGGTGGCGACCCCGAACACGAAGCGATGCTCGCGGACTCGGTCGGGCTGGCCCTGTTGGTGGTGCTCGACACGCTGACCCCGGCCGAGCGGCTCGCGTTCGTGCTGCACGACATGTTCGACGTGCCCTTCGACGACGTCGCCCCCATCGTGGGCCGCTCCTCCCCCGCGGTGCGGCAACTCGCGAGCCGCGCCCGCCGACGGGTGAAAGGAGCCTCGCCGGCGCCGGACACGACGGATCTGGACCGCCGGCGCCGCGTCGTCGACGCCTATCTGGCCGCCACCCGCGGCGGCGACTTCGACGCGCTGGTCGCCCTGCTCGATCCGGACGTGGTGCTCCGGGCCGATCCGGCTGTCGGCCCCACCCCGGCACCTCTCGTGATCCGGGGTGCCCGCGTCGTGGCCAGGGGCGCGCTCGCCTCCGCGGAACGGGCCCGGTTCACCCAGGTTGCCCTGGTGAACGGGGCGGCCGGGCTCGTGATGGCACTCCACGGACGGTTGCACCTGGTGCTGGCGTTCACGATCGCGGACGGCAGGATCACCGAAATCGACGTCATCGCAGAACCCGATCGCTTCCGCCGACTCGATCTCGCGGTTCTCGGTGACTGACGGGACCCCGGTCACCCGTACAGGGTGATGACCGTGCGCGCCCCGACCAGCAGCATGGAGGTGGTCGACACTGCCGGGAGAGGGGCGCGCGAACGTGACTACAGCCTCGGACGACGATGCCCCACCCCAGAGCGCTGCCGCGCCGTCGCCGTTCCCGCCGATCGCCGACTACGCCTTCCTCTCGAACTGCCACACCGGGGCGCTGATCGCGCCGGACGGTTCCGTCGACTGGCTGTGCGTGCCCCGGTTCGACTCGCCCAGCGTGTTCGGGTCCCTCCTCGACCGCGAGGCGGGGATGTTCCGGATCGGACCGTTCGGGCTCAACGTTCCGGCGTCCCGGCAGTACGAGCCGGGAAGCAACACCATTTCGGCGGTGTGGAACACGCCGACCGGCTGGGTCACGGTGCGCAGCGCGCTGACGATGGGTCCGAGCCGCGGCGAGGACACCGTCACTCCTCACACACGGCCACCTGCAGACGAGGACGCAGACCACATGCTGGTCCGCACTGTCACCTGCCTCGACGGCAGCGTGGAGGTGGAGTTGGTGTGCGAGCCCGTGTTCGACTACGGGCGCACACCGGCGGAGTGGGTTCTCGTGGACGGCAGCCGGCACACCGCCGACGCGAGCGGCGCGGGTCAGACCCTCCGCCTGCAGACCGACATGGCACTCGGCATCGAAGGGGGGCGGGTTCGCGCCCGCCACGTGCTCGAGAAGGGTGAAACCCTCTACTGCGCCCTGACGTGGTCGGCGGAACTCGTCGCACCGCAGACCGTGGAAGAGGCTGTCGGGCAACTCGATGCGACAACGGAATTCTGGCGGCAGTGGTTCAGCCACGCACGTTTTCCCGACCACCGGTGGCGTGAGGCGATCCAGCGGTCCGCCCTGACCATCAAGGGACTCACGTACATGCCGACCGGCGCCACCGTCGCGGCTCTCACTACGTCCCTTCCGGAAACTCCGGGCGGCGAACGCAATTGGGACTACCGGTACACGTGGATGCGGGACTCAACGTTCACCCTGCAGGCGCTGCACTATCTGAACCTGGACTGGGAGGCCGACGAGTTCATGCAGTTCGTCGCCGACCTCGAGTCGAACGGCGATGGCGCACTGCAGATCATGTACGGAATCGACGGCACCCGCGACCTGACGGAGTCGACCCGCGACGACCTGTCCGGTTACGCGGGCGCACGACCGGTGCGCATCGGCAACGGCGCGTTCGACCAGCGGCAGAACGACGTGTTCGGCGCCGTCCTCGACTCGATCCTGTTGCATACGGTGCGCAGCAAGCGCCTCCCCCGCCGGCTGTGGCCGCTCGTGCAGCAGCAGGCGACGTGCGCGTCCGCGGTGTGGCGCAACCCCGATCAGGGGATCTGGGAGGCCCGCGGCGCACCGCAGCACTACGTGTCGTCGAAGCTGATGTGCTGGGTGGCACTCGACCGGGCGTCGAAGATCGCGGGCATCCGCGGCGATCGCTCGGCCGAGGAAACCTGGCGCGCCACAGCCGACGAGATCCGCGCGGACATCCTCGAGCACGGGGTGAAGAACGGGGTGCTGCGCCAGCACTACGACACCGAAGCGCTCGACGCGTCGACCCTGCTCGCCGCCGTCTTCGGGTTCCTTCCCCGCGGCGACGAACGCCTGCGCGCCACCGTCGACGCCATCGCGAACGACCTCACCGAAGACGGATTCGTCCTGCGCTACCGCACCGGCGAAACCGACGACGGGCTGTCGGGGAAGGAAGGCAGTTTCCTGATCTGCTCGTTCTGGCTGGTGTCGGCACTGACCGTGGTCGAACAGGTACAGGCGGCAACCGATTTGATGGAGCGGCTACTCAGTGTGTCCTCTCCGCTGGGGCTGTACGCCGAGGAGTTCGACACGAGCACCGGCCGTCATCTCGGCAATTTCCCGCAGGCGTTCTCCCACCTCGCGCTGATCGAGGCCGCGGGGCGCATCATCCTGCACGAGCGGATGCGGGAACTGATGTGAGCCGCGGCGGGCCACAACGTCCCGTCACCGTAGGCTGAGATCGTGTCCCGAGCAGAGTCGAATCGGACGTACAGCGGCCAACCGGTTGCGGAACGTCGCGTGGCCCGCCGGGCACGGTTCCTCGACTCCGCCCTGTCGGTCTTCGCGGAGAAGACGTACGCCCACAGTTCGATCAGCGACATCTGCGCCCACGCCGGACTGTCGCGTCGCCAATTCTACGAGGAGTTCGGCAGCCGCGAGGACATCCTCCTCGCGCTCTACGACACGATTCAGGACGAGGCCCGGGACGCCGTGCTCGCCGCGAACGACAGGGCGCCGTCGCGCGATCCGCGGACCGTCGCCGGCACCGTCATGACGGCGTACATCGAGTCGGTCGGCACGGACGAGCGGCGGGCCAGGATCATCTTCGTGGAGGTGGTCGGGGCGGGCCCCCGGGTCGAGCAGTACCGCCTCGAGCGCCGCACGCAGTGGGCGCAACTCTTCGAAACCGTCACTCGCACGATCGACGGCGGCGTCGTCGACCCGCCCGAGCGGTTCGCGATGGTGTCGATCGCCTTCATCGGGGCGGTCAACGACCTCGCCCACCACTGGAGCACCGCCTCCCCCCGACCGTCCGCGTCGGTCCTGGTGGACGTCCTGAGCACGATGCTCATCGCGCTGGTCACCGATCAGTCCTGAGCCGAACTTACTCGCGAGTATTGCGATACCCGTCACACCTGATCTAAGGTCTGCTCTCAAAGTGAGACATGGACATCTCACTTCGGCTCCGGGGAGGACCACATGATCGGATCGAGAGTGCTGCGACGTCGAATACTGCTGGTGGGAGCGTTGGTGGTGGGCACGCAGCTCGCCGTCGCCACGCCGTCGGTCGGGGCTCCCGCCGACGCCGGAACGTCGGTGGACGTGCAGCCGGCCCCTACCGTTCCCGCCTGGCCCGAGGCCGACCGGGGTTTCTACGAACCGCCGGCAGACGTGGTCGCGGCGGCCGAGCCGGGCGAGATCATCGCCGCCCGCGAAGTGCATCTGGCCAACCTGTCGGTGCTTCCGGTGAACGTCGACGCGTGGCAGCTGTCCTATCGCTCCAACAATTCGCGGGACGAGGCGATCCCGGCGGTCGCGACGGTCGTCAAGCCGCGGGGCACGATCGACGGCGTCCGCAATCTGCTCTCGCTCCAGCCGGCGGAAGACTCCCTCGGCAGGTACTGCGCCGCCTCGTACGCACTGCAGCAGTGGTCCGTGCCCGCGCCGCTGACCGGTCAGGTCGTCGCGCCGCTGCAGTTCCTCGAGGCGCAGGCCGCCCTCGCCCAGGGATGGGCCGTCGTGATGCCGGATCACCAGGGCCCGAATGCCGCGTATGCGGCCGGGCCCCTCGCGGGCCGCATCACCCTGGACGGAATCCGGGCGGCGGAGAACTTCGACCCACTGGGGCTGCCGGGCCGGCAGACTCCCGTCGGGGTGATGGGCTACTCGGGAGGCGCGATCGCGACGGGGCACGCCGCCGAACTCCACGCGAGCTACGCACCGGACCTGAACATCGTCGGCGCGGCCGAAGGCGGCATCCCGGCCGATCTCGGCGCCCTCGTCGATCTCGCCGACAACAACCTCGGTGCGGGGATCGTGCTGGGCGGCGTGTTCGGCGTGAGCCGTGACTATCCCGAGCTCGCCGAGTATCTCGACACGCACCTGAATCCACTCGGCAAGCAACTCCTGGCCGCCAAGAGCAACCTCTGCGTCAGCTACCAGTCGGCGCTGCTGCCGTTCGCGAACCTGCGGGGCCTGTTCGACAGCCCGAGTGGCGACCCGCTGCGAGATCCGGTCGTCGAATCGGTACTCGACCGGACGAAGATGGGTCACCGGGTCCCGGACGTACCGATGTTCATGTACCAGGCGAACCCGGACTGGCTGGTGCCGGTCGGACCCGTCGACACACTCGTCGGCACCTACTGCCAGGACCAGAACGCCCGGGTGACGTACACCCGCGACCATGCGAGCGAGCACCTGTCCCTCGAACCGGTCGCGGCCGCGAGCGCCCTGATGTGGCTGCGGGACCGGTTCGCCGGGGTGCCCGCCGACGTCGGGTGCACCACCCACGACGTGGGATCGATGGCCCTCGACCAGGCGACGTGGCCGGTGTGGTCGTCGATCGTCGGCGACACGATCGCGAGCCTGCTCGGTCAGCCGATCGGCACATGAGGGCGGGGGTTCCGATCAGAGGCTGCCGACACCAGCGAGCAGTCTGCGCGCCCCCTCGTGGAGGCGGTCCCGGACGGTGGCGACGCTGATCTGCATCGTGTCCGCCACCTCGTCGCAGGACATGCCCCGGTAGTACACGAGGGCCAGTGTCTCCCTTTCGAGCGCGGGCAGCGCTTCCACTGCATCCAGTACCGCCGACCTGCACGAATTCACTTGCATGCACTCATCGTCAATGACCGGCGGGGTCGGAGACAGGGACCCCAGGGTGACGAACTGCCCACCCAGGGGTGAGCGTGCGGGAAACACAGTGGGCCACCTTCCCGGGGGAAGGTGGCCCACTGTGTGCGGAGGCAATTCCGCGGTGGAGCCTCCTGTCAGGATTGAACTGACGACCGCTCGCTTACAAGGCGAGTGCTCTACCACTGAGCTAAGGAGGCGGACACGCGCGCCCATCATATCCATTGCAGGAACGTCGGCTACTTCCGCCCACATTGGATAGCGTTGGAGCCATGAGTACCTCGGAGATCGCCACTGTCCTCGCTTGGCACGACGCCCTCAACTCCGGCGACATCGACACTCTGCTGTCGCTGTCGAGCGACGACATCGAGATGGGTGGGCCGCAGGGTGCCACCCAGGGCCTGGCGGCGCTGCGGGAATGGGCGTCTACCGCGGGCGTCACGCTGATTCCGCAGCGAATGTATTACTACGACGGGGTGCTGGTGGTCGAACAGCAGGCCGCGTGGGCCACGGACCCCGAAGAGACGCGTATCCTGGCCTCTGCATTCCGTGTCGTCCACGATCAGGTCATCTCCACGTTCCGCCACGAGACACTCGAGTCTGCACTCTCCGCTACCGATTTGACCGAGAAAGACCTTGTCTCCGACACGTAGTATGGCCAAGCTCACAGAATCCCTCCAACGTCTCACAGGCGACCGTCGCGCAACGGTCGATGCGGTCACCGCTGCACCCACACCGCTGCAGCCGATCGACCTCACCGACGATGCGGTCGTCGCCGAAGTACTCGACCTCGCCGTGCGAGTCGGTGAAGTGCTCCTCGCCTCGGGCACCGGTGCAATGGACACCGCCGAGCAGGTGCAGTTCATCGCCGCCACGTACGGCCTCGCCCAATGCGATGTGGATGTCACGTACAACTCCATCGTGCTGTCCGCGTACCGCGGGCCCACCCTCCCGCCGGCGAGCACCATGCGGATCGTGCATTACCGCTCGATGGACTTCACCCGGCTCGCGGCGGTCGACCGGCTCACCCGGCGTATCCGCCGGGAAGCCGTCACCCCCAGCGAGGCGCACGAGGCCCTGACCGCGGTCACAACGGCGCCGCACCCGTACAACCGCTGGATCGCGACGCTCGCCTGGGCGTCCATGGCCGCGTCGGTCTCCGTGTTGATGGGCGGTGGGGTGCTGGTCGCATCCGTCGCCTTCCTGACGACGATGGTGATCTACCGGGTCAACCGCGTCCTCAACCGCATCGGTCTGCCGTTCTTCTTCCAGCAGGTGGCGGGCGGTCTGGTGGCGGCGACCCCGGCGGCGACGCTCTACACCTTCCAGGATCAGTTGGGTGTCGAGATCAGACCCTCGCAGATCATTTCGGCCGGTGTGGTGGTGCTGTTGTCCGGGCTGTCGCTGGTCGGTTCCGTGCAGGACGCCATCACGGGAGCACCGATCACGGCGGCGGCGCGATTCTTCGAAGTGGTCATGATGACCGGCGGCATCATCGCCGGTGTGGCCATCTCGTTGCGTCTGACCGGCGTGCTGGGTTCGACCCTGCCACCCGTCAACGTCGAGATCACGGAACTCGTGCAACTACCCGTGCTGGTGATGTCGGGCGCTTTCGCGTCGATGTTCTATGCATTGGCCTGTTACGCCGAGCAGCGCGCCCTCACGGCCGCGTGGTTCGGTGGCGCGGCCGGTGCGCTCGTCTACATGGTGGCGCACCAGTTCGGCATCGGCCCGATCATCGGTTCGGCACTCGCCGCCACCGTGGTCGGCTTCGCCGGTGGTCTGATGGCCCGCCGCGCGCTCACGCCGCCGCTGGTCGTCGTGGTGGCGGGTATCACGCCACTGCTTCCGGGCCTGTCTCTGTACCGGGGTCTGTACGCCCTGCTCAACAACGAAGTGGTGCTCGGACTGAGCTCGCTGCTCGCGGCGTTCGGTATCGGTTGCGCGCTCGCGGCCGGCGTCACGCTCGGCGAATGGATCGCCCGGACCCTGCGGAGGCCGCGCATCCTGCGGCGCACAGACGACATCCGCCGCCCCGTCTTCAAGACGAGGCGGCGGAAGCCGGTCGAAACACACACACAGAAGGCGGCCTGAGGCAGTTTCAGGTGACGGCCTCCCGGCCGTCTGCCGGGTACGACCGCCGGTGTCTCACCGGACGGTCGTCCCGGCACATCGACGCCGAAACGCGGCGCCGGGGAGGTCAGCTCTTGTCGACGCTGTGCCGTCCGCCCGACTTCTCGTCGGCCTCCATGGCCTCACGCAGGCTCTTCGGCCGCATGTCGGTCCAGTTCTTCTCCACGTACTCGAGGCACGCGGCCCGGCTTTCCTCGCCGAAAACCACGCGCCAGCCTGCCGGCACCTCAGAGAACGTGGGCCACAGTGAGTGCTGGTCCTCATCGTTCACCAGCACGTAGAAGCGGCCTTCTTCGTCATCGAATGGATTGGTGCTCATCTCGCCTCGCTTGTCGCATACGTGTCCTGTGCGTTCACACTAGCAAGCGTGCCGTTGCGGCCACGCCTTGTTACGACAGATGTAACGATCTCTCCCGCCCGCACGGCAACGTTCGACAGGAGCGACGACGTGATTCCGTGCGTTTTCTCCGTGCCGCCCTGCAGATAGATTCCCGCTGTGACGTCCGGTGAAACCGCCAATCTGTAATCTCGGTCCACTTCACGCGGCGGGTGGGTGTTCGGCGCGAGATCGCCGAGCAGAGGCTCGAGGGGTGCGGGAGTGAAACCGGTGGCCAGAATCAGTGCGTCGCAAGCGAGAGTGTCGGTGAGTCCGTCCACACCGCTGCGGACAGCCACCTCGATTCCGTCCGAAGTCTCGTCGACGGCAATGATCTCCGAGGCGCGGCGCATGAAGAGGCGGCGACGCCCACGCACGCGTTCCTGGTATTCGGTGGCGTAGAGCTCGTTGATGAGCTCGATGTCGACCACCGAATAGTTAGTACTCCTATGGACATCCAGCAATCGCAGTCGCTCCTCTTCCGGGGCACCGTGCAGATCGTCCACGGCCTCCGGATCGAAGATGCGGTTGGCGTACGGACTGTCGTCGGCCGGGCTGTAGCCGTAGCGCGAGAAGACGCTGTGGACTTCGGCTTCGGGGTAGTTTCCGTGCAGGTATTGCACGATCTCGGCGGCGCTCTGGCCTGCCCCGAGGACGACGAACCGATGGTGGACCGGGGCCGGCATCTCGCCGAGCCGGAACAGGAACTGGTGGTTGTGGAAGCACCGCGCAGAGGGGTTGGCCCACTCGGGGATTCGTTCCCGCAGACCGGCGCCCATCACCACGTTGCGCGCGATCACCGTGCTGCCGTCGGCGGCGCGGACCTCGAAACGGTCGATCACCCCGTCGTCGCCGCGGATTCCGCGTACGGTCTCCACCGCCGTGCCGTATCGCACGTCGGCGTCCACTCGGCGTGCCGCCCACTGCAGGTAGTCGTGAAACTCGTGACGAGTCGGAAAGAACGTCTGGTGATTGACGAAGTCGACGAGGCGACCCTGATCGAAAAGGTAATTGAAGAAGGTGAACGCGCTACGCGGATTCCGGAATGTCACCAGGTCCTTGGGAAACGCGATCTGCATCGTCGCGCCGTCGAGAAGCATCCCGGGATGCCACCCGAACCGATCCTGCTTCTCGAAGAACTGCGCGCTGATCCGCTCGCGCGGGGGGCACTTCGCATTGTGTTCCTCGATGGCAATGGCCAGGGCGAGGTTGGCGGGACCGAATCCGACACCCACGACATCTCGCACTGGGAGATCTGTACCGACCGTTTCCGGCGATTCACTCATAGCTCGTTGTCCGTCCTCGACGCCGCGCCGCACCCGACCCAGCCGCCGTCTGCCTTCCGAAAAGATAGTGAAGCCTATCCTTATTTCCAGCACAGTACCAAGTACTTCCGGCCCCCGCGGCGGCGAACTCCGCCCCGGAACTGCGATCTAGATCACTCTTGATCATCGGGGTCCTTCCGCCCATGCGGTGACCAGCGAAGACAACTCCGACGCCCAGCCACAGACCTTCTCGGCGTCCAGCACATCCGAGGAGAACGAGAAATACGCGTGGACGGGTCCGTCACCGATCGGCTCGTAGAAGCTCAGTGTCAGGTCCGAATCCGGAACACCCACCGGCACCGGCATCAGGCCGCCCAGTGCGTCGAGATGACCGAGCCTGGCCTGCTCGTGATGAACGAGCATGATCTGCGGACGCAGCACCGGCGTCTCGCCGATTGCCTCCACGACGTCGGCGAACGCCATGTCCTGGTTGTCCAGCGCGTCGAGATTCGCGGTGCGGATACGCCGCAGCAACTCCACGGGATCGGGGTCCCCGCTCGTATCCGTTCGCAACAGAACGATATTGAAGAAGCAGCCGACCAGCGCGTCCAGCGCCTCCTCCGTGCGTCCCGCGACGAGTGACCCCAGCGGAATGTCCGTGCCGGCGCCGTGCCGTGTCAGCACGGTGGCGAGTGCGGCCTGCAACACCATGAACAGGCTGGTGCCCGTGTCGCTCGCGAGCTTCTCAACCGCGCTGTGGAGTTCCGCGTCGATCTCGACCGGCACGATCTCCGCCGTCCGCGGTCCGCGAACGGCCGGGGCGGGCAGTTCGAGCCGGGACGGCATGCCGTCCAGCGTCTCCCGCCAGTAGTCGAGCTGACGCGACCGACGGCTGTCCGGGTCCCCGGGATCGCCGACGAGTGCCTGCGACCACACGACGTAGTCGGCGTATCCGACGGGCAGCGGTTCCCACGCGGGTTCCTCGCCGTGCGCGCGCGCGGCGTATGCGCCCATCAGATCTCCGAGCAACGGCACCACGGACCACTCGTCGACGGCGATGTAGTGCATCGCGAGAAGCAACGCCTGGGTGCCGTCGGCGCCGGTCACGAGATGCACCCGGAGCGGTGCGTGCTCGGTGAGATCGACGGGTTCCTGCGCCAATTCGAAGACCGTGCGGTGCACGTCTCCGTCCCCGACGTCGACGAGTTCGAGGGCGGGCCGCACCGCTTCCTGCGCGACGACGGTGCCCTCGGCCTCCACGTACACGGTCCGCAGCGGTTCGTGCCGGGACGTGACGTCGTCGAGAGCCTGCGCCAGGATCTCGGGGTCGACGGTGTCGCGAAGCTGCAGCGACAGCGCGTGACTGGCCCGCGCCTCGGCGCCGGCCGACCGGAACTGCTTCCAGAACCGGCGTTGCGGCCCGGACAACGGGAGCACCTCCGGCCTCGGGTGCGCCGCCGTCAGCATCGGCCTTCCGGTGGACGAGGCCCCCGCGACGATCGCGGCGAGTTCGGCCACCGTGGAACTGTCGAACACGTCCCGGATACCGACGTCGACGGCGAACCGCCCGCGGATCCGTCCCACCAACCGCATCGACGCCATGGAGTTGCCGCCGAGGTCGAAGAAGTTGTCGTGGATGCCCACCGACGGCAGGTGCAGGATGTCGGCGAACGCTGCGGCGATCTCCTTCTGCTCCGGCGTCTGCGGCGTGCCGTCCCCGGTCAAGGCCGACCAGTCCGGCAGCGGAAGCGCCTTGCGGTCAAGTTTGCCGTTGGGTGTCAACGGGAGGTCGCCGTCCAGCACGACCACGAGAGTCGGCACCATGTAGTCGGGCAACCGCGATGCGGCGTGTTCCCGCACCGCCTGCGGATCGATCTGCCCGGCTCCGTGACCGTCGGCCGGTGTCACATAGCCCACGAGCCGGACGATGTCGCCGGACCGGTCCGCGACGACCGCCGACTGCTTCACCGCCGGATGGCTTCCGAGGGCCGCGATGATCTCGCCGAGTTCGATGCGGAATCCACGGATCTTCACCTGGTCGTCGACGCGTCCGAGGAAGTCGATGTTGCCGTCGGCCCGCCAGCGCGCCCGGTCGCCGGTCCGGTACATCCGGGTGCCCGCGTCGCCGAAGGGGCTGGGCACGAACCGCGCCGACGTGAGGTCGGGCCGGCCGAGATATCCGCGCGCCAGTCCGCGTCCGGCGATGTACAACTCGCCCGCCACTCCCGGCGGCACCGGTTGCAGGCGGTCGTCGAGGACGTACGCCTGTTCGTTGGGATCGGGGATGCCGATCGGCACAGCCGAGTTCCATCCGGGCTGCGCCTGCCACAACGTGTTGTTGACGGTGGCCTCGGTGAGACCGTATGCGGCCAGCAGGTTGAGCCGTTCCGCCCAGCGTCCGATCAGTTCTGGCGGCACGGTCTCGGTGCCCACCAGCACGGTGCAGCCCTCGGGGACGTCGCATCCCGTCGGCAGCGCCGCCAGCAGGGACGGCGGAATGATCGCGTGCGTCACGGCGTGTGCGGTCATGAAATCGGTGAGTTCCGGTCCGGCGACGCGGGACTCGTCGGGCACGATGACCAGGCGGGACCCCGTGCACAGTGCCATCGACAACTCGAAGACCGCGACGTCGAATCCGATCGAGGCGAACTGCATCACCACCGAACCCGGAACGAGCTTCATCCGCTGTTCGGCGGTCGCGACGAGACTGGGAATCCCGTCGTGAGTGAGGATCGCGCCCTTGGGTTTACCGGTGGAGCCCGACGTGTAGATGACGTACGCGGCGTGGTCCAGGCCTTGCGGGGGCCGCGGCACCTGCAGGGCGGGCCCGCTCTCGAGTTCCGCGACGACGGCCGCGTCGTCGAGGAGAACGCGTGTGAGGCCGCCGTCCTCCGCGATGCGCGGGCTCTCCCCCACCGTGGTCACCAGCACCCGCGCGGCGGAGTCGGTGAGCATGTAGGAGATGCGGTCGGACGGGTGGTTCAGGTCGAGCGGTAGGTACGCCGCCCCGAGTTTCAGCACCCCGAGCACGACCGCGACCATCTGCGCCGACCTCGGGACCGCGAGTCCCACAACGTCTTCGACGGAGACCCCGCGGCGATGCAGCAGTGCGGCGACACGGTCGGCGCGAACACTCAGTTCCGCGTACGTCACCTCACCGTCGGTGTCGACGACGGCCACGGCGCCAGGGGTCGCCGCCACGTGGCGCGCGAACGCCTCGTAGAACGTCTCCTCCGCCACCGGGTGCGCGGTGTCGTTGAACCCGCACACCACCAGTTCACGTTCGTCGCCGAGGAACACGTCGAGGTCGCCGACCGCGCGACCCGAGTCGGACGCGACGGCGCCCAGCACCACGACCTGCCTGCGCGCGATCTTCTCCGCGGTGGCCCGGTCGAACAGGTCCGAACCGTATTCGAGGCGCAGTTCGACCCGGTCGTCGTCGAGATACTCGGTGAAGTTGAACACCAGGTCGAACTTGGACGTACGTTCCTCGAACGCCACCGGGGTGAGGGCCGGTCCGGGTGCGAGCGCCGAATCGGACGTCCGGCTGTGGTAGCCGACCATCACCTGGAACAACGGGTTCCGGGCCAGGGTCCGCGCCGGATTCACTTTCTCCACGACGGTTTCGAACGGGACGTCCGCATGCGAGAAGGCCGCCAGGTCGGTGTCGCGGACCCGTGCCAGCAGCTGGTCGAACGTGGGGTTGCCCGACACGTCCGTCCGCAACACCACGCTGTTGACGAAGAATCCGATCAGGTCGTCGAGACCCTGTTCGCTGCGACCGGCGACCGGCGCACCGATCGGCAGGTCGTCGCCCGCACCGAGACGGTGCAGCAACGCCGCCGACGCCGCGTGCAGCACCATGAACATGCTGGTGCCCGACGTCCGCGCGAGCGAGCGCAGGGCCCGTGTCGTCGCGGCGTCGAGCGTCGTCTCGATCGCACCGCCGGCGAAACTGGGCCGCGCCGGACGGGTGCGATCGGTGGGGAGCACCAACTCCTCCGGCGCCCCGTCGAGAGTCTTCGCCCAGTAGTCGAGTTGGCGGCTGACGAGGCTGGACGGGTCCTGCGGATCACCCAGAACGTCGCGCTGCCACAGCGTGTAGTCGGCGTACTGCACGTCGAGCGGCTCCCACGCCGGTGCCGAGCCCTGCGCGCGAGCGGTGTACGCCGTCATCAGGTCCCGCAGGAACGGGCGGTCCGACCATTCGTCGGTGGCGATGTGGTGCAACACGATGGCCAGCACCTGTTCGTCCGCGACCCGGATGAGGCTCGCGCGCACCGGGATCTCCGTCGCCAGGTCGAACGGGCGGCCGACGGTCTCGGTGACGAGCCGGACCAGATCGGCCTCGGTGCCGTCCACCACCGCGACGTCGGGGCGGGCATCGTCCAGGATCACCTGCACCGGTTCACCGTCGTGCTCCTCGAACACCGTTCGCAGCGATTCGTGTCGCGATACGACGTCGGTCAGCGCCTGCTCGAACAACCCGGGGTCCAGTGCATCCTGCAGTCGCAGGACGATCGGGAAGTTGTACGCGACGGCGGGGCCCGCCCCATCCCGACCTGACGCGCCTTCCATCTGCTGTAGGAGCCACAGCCGTTGTTGTGCAGCGGAGAGCGGCAGATGCTCGGGACGTGGCCTGGCCACCAGCACCGGACGCGTCGAAGCGGTGTCGTCGCCGATCCGGGCGGCGAGTTCGGCGACCGTCGGTGCCTCGAACAGGTCGCGCATGGTGAGGTCGGTGTCGAGCGCGGCCCGTGCCCGGCTGATCAGCCTGGTCGCCAGCAACGAATGACCGCCGAGGTCGAAGAAGTCGTCGTCGACCCCGGGGGCGGGCACGCCGAGGATCTCCCCGAACAACGCGGACAGCACCCGTTCTGGGTCGGTGCGCGGTTCCGTGCGCGCGCCGCCGCTGCGGCCGAGCACGTCGTCCGCCGACGGCAGCGCCTTCACGTCGAGTTTGCCGTTCACCGTCATGGGCAGGCTGTCGACCTCGATGACCGCGGCGGGCACCATGTAGTCCGGCAACGTTGCGCGCAGCGCCTGTGAGTACTTGTTAACGTCCCGCGGTTGATAAGTACTCACGACGGCGTAGCCGACGAGCCGTGTGAAACCACCCGCGCCCGAATCGACGACGACGACGGCCTGGCGAACGTCGTCCAAAGCTTCGAGCGCGGATGCGATTTCGCCGAGTTCCACCCGGTGACCGCGGATCTTCACCTGATCGTCGGTGCGGCCGAGGAAATCGAGACTCCCGTCCTCGCGTCGGCGGACGAGATCGCCCGTCCGATACATACGTACGGATTCCCGGAACGGGTCGGCGACGAACCGCTCCGCCGTCAGCGCGAACCGGTCGAGGTAGCCGCGCGCCAACCCGACCCCGGAGATGTACAGCTCGCCGGGAACACCGTCCGGAACCGGACGCAACCACGCGTCCAGCACGTAGGCGGACGTGTTCCAGATCGGGGTGCCGACGGTGGGTGTCGCGCTGTCGGCGGTGCCGGCACCGAGTGTGTTGATCGTGTACTCGGTGGGACCGTACAGGTTGTACCCGCACGTACCGTCCGTGTCGCGCAACCGGTTCCACACCGAATCCGACACCGCCTCGCCGCCGAGCAGTACGAGCGGCGGCCGGTGCCGCCCCGGACCGTCGTCGAGCAGACCCTCCTCGATCAGGTGCTGCGCGTAGGTCGGCGTCACGTTGACGACGTCGATCGCGTGGGTGTCGCAGTAGGCCACGAGCGCTTCGGCGTCACGCCGCAGGTTCTCGTCGCAGATGTGGACCTCGTGGCCTTCCACCAGCCACAGCAGTTCCTCCCACGACATGTCGAACGCGAACGACACGGTGTGCGCGATGCGCAGTCGCCGACCGCCCGCCGCGGTCACGACGGGTTCGAAGATCGCCTCCCGATGGTTGAACTGCATATTGGTCAGGCCGCGGTACGGGGTGACGACGCCCTTCGGCTTGCCCGTGGACCCGGACGTGTAGATGACGTACGCCGGATGGTCCAGGCGCCCGGGGGCTCCGGGCGCGAAACCGCCGAGTTCGGCCTCCGACAACGGTGCGGACGCGACCGCGCCGAAATCCAGGGTGTCGACGGTCAGCGTGTCGACCGTCGCAGCGGCGAGCGTTCCGTCGACCTCCGACGTGGTGACCAGGACCGTCGGACGCGCGTCGTCGAGCATCGCGACGAGCCGCTCGGCGGGGTGGTCCAGTTCGAGCGGCAGATACGCGGATCCGGTGCGCAGCACGGCGAACAGCGCGGTCACCATCTCCACCGACCGCGGCAGTGCGAGTGCGACGATCCGTTCCGGGCCCGCGCCGCGGGCCAGCAGGAGCCGGGCCATCCGGTTCACATCCGAATCGAGTTCGGCGTAGCTCACGATGCGGTCCCCGAACACCAGGGCCGTCTCGTCCGGCCGGCCGCGGGCCGCGTCGGCGAACAGATCGGCGATGGTCGCGTCGGGCAGGGCCTTCCACTCGACCGGCACAGGCTTTGCGGCACCGGCGATTCCGCCGACCACACCGGACAGGTCGGTGGACCATTCCTCGAGCACGGTCAGGTACCGCGACAGCATGCGTTCGACCCGCGACTCCGCGATCTTCTCGGGGTGGAACTCGAACTTCACCTTCACGCTCGCGCCCGGCGTCACGACGACCGTGACCGGGTAGTGCGTGTGATCGATGCTGTCACCGCCGCTGATGTCGTGCGCCGCATTGAGCGCCGACACCTGCTTCTCGTCCACGAAGTTCTGCAGCACGTACAGCACGTCGAACAGCTGCCGGTGCTCGGACACCCGCTGGATGGAGGCAAGCCCGAGGTAGTCGTACGGGGTCAGCGCCAACCGCTCCGACTGGGTTCGCCGGAGCAGATCGGTGACGGTCTCGTCGGCGCGCAGCGTCGTCCGGACGGGGACGGTGTTGAGGAACATTCCGGCCACCGCGTCGATGCCCGGGACCTCCGGTGGACGTCCGGCCACGGTGGTGCCGAACACGAGGTCCCGGCGTCCGGTCTCGATCCCGAGCACGACGGCCAGCGCGGCGTTCAGCACCGCGTTGAACGTGACACCGGCACCGCGGGCACCGGCACGAAGCCGTTCGCTCAGTTCCTCGGACAGCACCGCGTCCCGGCGCTGCGGCGGCTGCGGCTCCCCCGCGACCGTCGCGGCCAGCAGCGTCGGTTCGTCGAGGCCGCCGAGCGCGCCGGTCCATGCCGACTGCGCGGCGTCCGGCTCGCGGGTGGCCAGCCACTGCAGGTAGTCCTCGAAAGATCCTTCCGGGGCGGCGAACCCGGAGTCGTCGCCACCCGATTCGTAGAGGGCGAGCAGCTGGCCGACGACGAGGCCGTTGGACCATCCGTCCCAGAGCAGGAACTGCCGGTTGATCACCAGTCGGTCGTGGGAGTCGTCGAGCCGCAACACCATTGCCCGCCACAGCGGCGGGGAGGTGAGGTCGAACGGTGTCAGCCCGTCCTGCGCGGTCAGCTGTTCGGCGTAGGACGCGCGTTCGGGATCCTCGAGTTCCCGCAGGTCGAACTCGGTGATGGGCACGTCCAGCCCGGCGCCGAAGAACTGCACCGGCGCAGGCAGGCCTGCACTGACGAATCCCGCTCGCAGCGTGGGGTTGCGTCGCTGCAGGGTGCGCAGCGCGGCGGCGAGCCTGTCGGTGTCGAGGCGGTGCGCGAAGTCGAGTGAGAACTGTGCCGTGTAGATGTCGGCGCCGGAGTCGAACCCGGCCTGGAAGTAGAGACCCTCCTGCAGCGGCGACAGCGGCAGCACCGTGTCGACCCCGCTCGGGCTCGCCTCGACGATCCGGTCGATCTCCTCCTGCGTCAGCCCCACGAGGGGAAGGTCGGACGGCGTGAGCATCGCCGGTCCGTCGTGTTCTCCGGCGGCGTCCGCCAGTTCACGAAGCGCGGCCACCCAGCCGTCGCTCAACGCGAGGACGTCGGCCTCGCTCAGGTCGGCCTCCGACCAGGCGAAGACGGCCTGCAGTTCGGTGCCCCGCTCGGACTCCTCGCACAGGGCGTTGATCACCAGCCGGTAGGGGCCGCCGAGATCGGCATCGGGATCGGTCGCCAGCGAGTCGGATTCGATCGCGGGCGTCCAGGGTCCGGGCACCGCGTGCGGCATGCGGCCCAGGTAGTTGAACAGCACCTGCGATTCCGCCCGTGCCGCTAGAAGGCCAGCGGTGCGCGCGTTGACGTACCGCAGCATGCCGTAGCCGATGCCGCCGTCGGGGGCACCGCGCAGCTGTTCCTTGACGTCCTTGAGCGTCTCGAGTGCGCCCGTCCGGCTGCGCAACCGGACGGGGGTGACGTTGGTGATCCAGCCGACGGTCCGGGAGAGATCCACACCCTCGGCGAGTTCTTCTCGGCCGTGCCGCTCGAGGTCCACCAGCAGGTCGTTCTCGCGTCCACGGCCGGCGAGCCACCGGTCGGCCGACAGGCGCAGCGCCGCGAGCAGCACATCGGTGACGTCGGCGCCGACCACGGCGGGAACGGTGGTCAGCAGCGCCGTTGTGAGTTGCGGGTCCAGGACTACCGACCGCCGTGCGCCGCTGCTCACGACCGCGTGCCCGTCGGTGTCGGGCACCAGATCGGCACCCGGTTCGGTGACGCGCAGCCAGTGGTCGAGTTCGGCGAGCCGGCCGGGGTCCTGCGCCTGCTCGGTGACGATGCGGGCGAATCCGCGCAGCGACGTGGGCACCGGGTCGAGCGCCGCGTCCTGGCCGCTGTCGGCCGCCACCCATGCCATCGCGAGATCCTCGATCAGCGTCCGCCACGACACCCCGTCGATAACCAGATGGTGTGCGACGAGCAGGAGCCTGCCCAGCTCCTGCGGGCCGGCGTCGAACCACACCGCCGACAGCATGGTGCCGTCGTCGGGGTCGAGCCGGTCGGTCGCGGCGTCGGATTCTGCTGCCACGGTCTCGCGCATCGCGGCGGCGTCGAGTCCGGTGACGTCGACACGACGCAGTTCCAGGTCCGCGGATTCGGTGATCTCGAGCGACCACACGCCCGGTGCGTGCCGGGTGAGCTTCTGCCGCAGGCCGTCGTGATGACCGATCACCGAGTGCAGGGCGGCCGTCAGGACGGTGGCACTGGTGCCCGGCGGCGTGTGGAGCAGAACGGCCTGGTTGAAGCGGTTCTTTCCGCCGCTCCATTCGGACAGACGATGGACCACCGGCAGGGGCGACAGGACGCCGGTGCCCGAATCCTCCACGCGCGGGGCCGGCGCGACGACGGTGGCCGCGACCAGTCGCGCGAGCGCGGCCGGCGTCCGCTGCTCGAAGATCTGCCGCGGGGTGACGGTGATTCCCTCCCGGCGAGCGAGATTCACCAGTCGGATGGCGAGGATGCTGTCGCCGCCGAGCGCGAAGAAGTCGTCGTCCACGCCGACGGTCCCGAGACCGAGAACCTCGGCGTAGTGGGCGGCCAGCACCACTGCCGGTCCGCTCGCCACGACCGGCGCGGAGGTTGCCTGGCCCGAAGTCATTTGCGCCGCGAAGTCAGGCGCGGGAAGCGCTTTGCGGTCCAGCTTCCCGCTGGGGCCGAGCGGGAACTCGGGCACGTTCACGAACGCGACGGGCACCATGAACTCCGGCAGGGCCGCGGCCAGGCGCGCACGGACATCGTCGACGTCGGCGTCCCCGACGACGTACCCGACCAGCTGTTGCTGACCGGGCCGGTCCGTGCGCACGACGGCGGCGGCCTGTCGCACTCCGGGGCAGGCGGCCATCTGGGCTTCGATCTCGCCCAGTTCGATGCGGAAGCCGCGCAACTTCACCTGATCGTCGACTCGGCCGAGGTATTCGACCGCACCGTCGGCGTCGACCCGGGCGACGTCACCGGTGCGGTACATGCGGGACCCGGTGCGGGAGAACGGATCGGCGACGAAACGCTCGGCGCTCAACCCGGGCCTGCCCAGGTAGCCGCGGGCCAGCTGTGGTCCCGACAGGTACAGCTCACCGGCAGCGCCCGCGGGCACCGGTTGCAGGTACCGATCGAGGACGTACAGGCCGGTGTTGGACGTCGGCAGGCCGATCGGCACGGACGGCGCGGACGCGTCGATTCCCTGCACCGATGCGGCGTAACTGACGTCGACCGACGCCTCGGTCGGACCGTAGAGGTTGTCGAGTTCCACTCCCGGCAGGAGTTCGGCGACGCGCCGCGCGGATGCCACGGGAAGCGCCTCACCGCTGCACGAGATGATCCGGAGCCCGGTGCACCGCGCCGCGGCGGGTTCGGCGAGGAACACCTCGAGCATCGAGGGCACGAAATGCACGCGCGTGATCGACTGCCGGATGATGACGTCGGCGAGGTACGCCGGGTCCTTGTGGCCGTCCGGCCGCGCCAGCACGAGAGTCGCCCCCGCGAGCAGCGGCCCGAAGAATTCCAGCACCGACACGTCGAAGCTGGACGGCGTCTTCTGGAACACGTTGTCCGAAGGGGTGATCGGCCGGAACAGCTGAACCCACAGCAGACGGTTGACGATGCCGGCGTGCGGTATGACGACCCCCTTGGGCCGTCCCGTCGAGCCCGACGTGTAGATCACGTAGGCGGGGTGCTGCGGCGTGAGCGCGACACCGGTCAGCGGCTCGGGCGAGAACCGGTCGGCGTCCGACACCCGGACCTGCGGAACGCCGGACCCGGAGAACGGCACGGTGCCGTCGGTGAGAACGCACACCGGTTCCGCGTCCTCCAGCATGTACGCCAGCCGGTCCGCGGGGTAACCGGTGTCGAGCGGAACGTAGGCGCCGCCCGCCTTCCCGACCGCGAGGAGCGCCACCATCAGGTCCAGCGAACGGGGCAGTGCCACCGCCACCTTCGACTCGGGTGCAACCCCGCGGTCGACGAGCAACCGGGCGAGGCGGTTGGCGCGCGCGTGCAGTTCGGCGTAGGTGAGGTGTTCGTCCTCGAACACGACGGCCACCGCCTCGGGTGTCCGTGCGGCCTGCTCCTCGAGCAGTGCCGTCACCGTCGTCTCGGGGAACTCCACCTCGACATCGCGCAGTGCCGCCTCGATCGGCTGACGCGACGCCAGCGCAACGGACGACACGTTCTGGTCGACGTCCCGGGTCAGCTCCGCGAGATACGCCAAAGTCGACTCGGCGAACCGGGTCGCGGTCGCCGCATCGATGCGGGCGGCGTCGTACTTCAGCTCGAGTGTCAGCGCGTCACCGGGCACGACGATCAGTGTCATCGGGTACGGCGGGTGCTCGTCGAAGCGGATGCCGGTCAACTGCACCGCACCGGTGGGATCCGCGACCGCGCCGTCGCCGAGCGGATAGTTCTCGAACACGACGAGCGTCTCGAACAGGTTCTGCAGTCCCGCTTCCCGGCGCAGCTCGGGCAGGCCGAGGTGCTGGTGATCGAGCAGCGTCGACTGCTCGTGCTGCCACCGGGCGAGGGTCTCGGCCACCGTGTCGGTTGGCCGGTACCGCAGCCGGGTGGGCACGGTATTGATGAACAGGCCCACCATGGTCTCGATACCGGGCAGGTCCCCGCCGCGGCCCGACACCGTCGAACCGAACACCACGTCCTCCCGGCCGGTGAGGCGGCCGAGGACCAGACCCCACGTGCCGTGCACGAGGGTGCTGAGCGTCAATCCGCGGGCCCGGCCCACCGCGGAGAGCGCAGCGGTGTCGTCCGACGGCAGTGCCGCCCGGACACTGCGGATCCCGGACTCCCCCTTCGACGAGGGCTTCGGGAGTTCCACCGGCTCGGGGGCGTCGGCGAGCGCGTCCCGCCACACGGCGAGCGACGCCTGACGGTCGCGCGCCCCCAGCCATTCGAGATAGCTCCGGTACGGCGTGGGCGTCGGCAGTGCCAGCGGCTTCCCCTCGACGCTGTAGAGGGCCATCAGTTCCCGCAACATCACCGGCACCGACCACCCGTCGGCGACGATGTGGTGAATCGACTGCAGCAGAAGGAACTTCTGCGGCACATTTTCCGTCGCGTCGCTCGCCCCGGACGCCACCCGCGCGAGCGTGTAACGCAGCAGGGGGTCGCGGCCGAAGTCGAATCCCCGGGCCCGGTCTGCCGCCAGCACCTGTTCCACGCGCTGCTCCGGGTCCGCGACGCCGGTCAGGTCGAGCACCTCCATCGGAACGCGGACGTCCTCGCCGACCACTTGCACCACCCGGCCGTCCGATACCGCCCGCACGCCGACGCGGAGGGCCGCGTGCCGGTCGACGACCGCCTGCAGCCCGCGGTGCAACGCCGCGGCGTCGACGGGCCCGGTCAGTTCGATCACCTGCTGCACCACATACGGATCCGTGCCGGTGTCCTCGAACGCCGACTGGAAGTAGATGCCCTGCTGCAGCGGTGTCAACGGAAGCACGTCGACCGCCCCCGCCAGCGCGTCCACGTCCGGCTGCGTCAGCGACACGAGCGGGAAGTCCGAAGGCGTGTGACCGCCGAGACGGTCGATTCCGGCAAGCACCCGCAGCACTGCGGTCCACTCGTCGGCGAGCGCGACGACGGCGTCACGGGTGAGCACACCGGGCGCCCACGTCAGCGTCGTGCGCAGGACGGGGCCGTCGGCGCCGTCCTCGGCGATCACGTCGAACGCCAGGGCGTGTCCGAGCGGCATCCGCGGGTCGTCGGCGGCGCCCATGGCTCGGGGCAGCCAGTCGACGCCCTCCGCGGACGTCACCCGCCCGAGGTAGTTGAACAGCACCTGCGGGGTCGGTGCGTGCGCAAGTTCCGGCGTCGGGACACCGAGGTAGCGCAACGCGCCGTAGCCGAACCCGGAACCCGGGATGCGGCGCAACTGGTCCTTGACCGCCTTCAGGGCGTCGGCGATTCCCGTCTCGCCGACCGCCGCACCGGGGTCGAGCACCACCGGGTAGACGGTGGTGAACCAGCCGACGGTCCGGGAGAGGTCGAGGGCGGGTCCGTCGCTGCGGCGCACGAGGTCTTCCTCGCGTCCGTGTCCCTCGAGATCGAGGAGCACGGGGCCCGGCCCGCCGTCTCGCCACTTCTGCAGCGCCACCGCGACACCGGTGAGGAGTGCGTCGTTGACGTGGCCGTGGAACGCTGCGGGCACGGTGGAGAGCAGCGGCCGGGTGAACTCCGGCGGCAATGTCACCGTGAGGGTTTCGGCGTCGCCGGCGAGGTCGAGGGCCGGGTCGAGCGCACGTGAGCCGAGGAGTGGGTCTTCGGTGGTCGCCACGTCCGCCCAGAAGGACAGTTCGTGGTCGAAGGCACCCGACCGCGTCTGCTCGTCGAGCAGCTCGGACCAGCGGCGCAGCGACGTTCCGACCGGAGCGAGTTCGGGGACGCCCCCGGCCGCCACAGCTGTTCCCGCGCGGGCGAGGTCTTCGAGAATGATGCGCCAGGACACCCCGTCGACCACCAGGTGGTGGCCGATCAGCAACAACCGGCCGGGACCGTCGGCCGCGGAGAAGAGGACGGCCTGCACCATCGTGCCCGCATCCGGGTCGAGCCTGCCGACGGCAGCCCGCGTCTCGACGTCGAGTTGCTCGGCGCTGCCGCCGAATTCGACGACCCGCAGGATTCCGTCGACCGCCGCCGGGGACGGTTCCGGCACGGACAGCGTCCAGCGGTCGCCGCGGACGAGCGTCGCGCGCAGGGCGTCGTGCCGCTCGAGTACCGCTGCCAGGGCCGCCTTCGCGGCATGCTCGTCGAGGGCGGCCGGAGTCTGCACGAGCACCGACTGGTGGAACGCGGCGATCTCGCCACCCCGCTCCGCGGTGCGGGCGACGATCGGGGTGCTGCGGACGTCACCGACGGCGACGTCGTCGGAGTCTACGGCGGCCGCGGTCCGGCCGTCCTGGACCCGGGCGAGCGCCTCGGCGGTGCGGAGCTGGAAGATCTCCCGCGGGCTGATCGAAAGCCCTTCCCGCCGACCGTGGTTGACCAGCTGAATCGCGACGATGCTGTCGCCGCCCAGCGCGAAGAAGTCGTCGGTGACGCCCACCGACTCCACCCCGAGGACGCCCGCCATCAGCGCACACAGGGTTTCCTCGGCAGCGGTGCGGGGTGCGACGTTCTCGCCTGCCGCGCCGAGATCCGGCTCGGGCAGCGCACGCCGGTCCAATTTTCCGTTGGGGGTGAGCGGGAACCGATCGAGGACGACGAACGCCGACGGCACCATGTACTCCGGCAGCTTCGACGACGCCCAGACCCGCAGCTCGGCGACGTCCGGTACCGAATCCTGCTTCGCCACGACGTAGGCCGCGAGATACTTTGTCCCCGAAGTTGTCTCCCGCACGACGACGGCACTGTGCCGGACGGCGGGATGCGACACGATGCCCGCCTCGACGTCCTCGAGTTCGAGGCGCATGCCCCGGATCTTCACCTGATTGTCGGCGCGGCCGAGGAAGTCGAGGGAACCGTCCGCCGCCCACCGTGCGAGGTCACCGGTTCGATACAACCGGGAGCCGTCATTCGTGAACGGGTTGGCGACGAAGCGGGACGCCGTGAGCCCCGGAGCGTCCACGTAACCGCGGCCGAGGAGGAATCCGCCGGCGTACAACTCACCGCCGGTGCCGAGCGGCACCGGGTTCAGGTGTTCGTCCAGCACATACAGCTGCGTGTTGGGGTTCGGGCGTCCGATCGACGTCGCGATCCGCGCGGCGTCCTCCCGGTAGATCACATGCGACACCCCGATCGTCGCCTCCGCAGGGCCGTAGCCGTGGTACAGCGTGATGGCGAGCTGCGATCGGAACCTCTCGAACAGACGCGGTGTGAGAACCTCACCGCCGCACCACACGTGCTTCAGCGCCGCCAGCCGATCCGTGCCCCGTGACAGGTCGAGCAGCACGTCCAGCATCGACGACACGAGGTAGACGAACGTCACCGACTCGCGGGCGATCAGGTCCAGCAGGTACTGCGGGTCCCGTTCCCCGCCGGGCTCGGCCACCACCAGCCGGCCACCCGCCACCAGGGGCAGCAGAATCTCGTTCACGGAGATGTCGAACGACAGCGGCGCCTTGAACAGCGACGCGTCCGCGGGCCCGAACCCCAGGATGTCGTCGCGCTGCCACAGCAGTCGCGCGCACACGGCCTCGTGGCGGATCATGGCACCCTTGGGCCTACCCGTCGAACCCGACGTGAAGATGACATACGCCAGCCGCGAACCCTGCACTGTCACCGCGGGCGGCTCGGTGGACTGCTCCGCGTATGCCCACGCCGCGAGGTCGACCGGCACGGCCCGCTCCCCCGCGTCGGTGACTCCGCCGGGTCCGGTGAGAACGAGCGCGGCCCCGGCGTCGGCGAGGACCGACATCCGGCGGTCTTCCGGCCACGACGGGTCGAGGGGCACGAACGCCCCACCCGAACACATGACGGCGAGCAGTCCGATCACCATTTCCGCCGACCGCGGAAGACCGACCGCCACAACCGTTTCCGCTTCGACACCGCGGGCGCGCAGGTGATGGGACAGCTGCGCGACGCGTTCCCCGAGTTCCCGGTAGGTGAGCCGGATGTCGCCGGCGATCAGGGCCTCGGCATCCGGCGTCCGCGACACCTGAGCGTGGAACAGGTCCGGAACCGTCACCGATTCCTGCGGGGACGCCGTGTCGTTGAACTCCACCAGCAACTGCCTGCGCTCGGCCTCGGTCATCGGATCGAGCGACGCAATGGGCTGCGACGGGTCGGTGACGAACTGCCCGACGAAGTGCTCGAGCCTGCGGCGATGCTCCTCGAGCTCGGCCACGAGACCCGCCGGCGCCCGGAGATCGATCTGGATGGGCTCCGAATCCTGCCCACCGCGGATGGAGAAATCGAGGTCGCGGACCGGTCCGGTGGCCGAACCCCGCACCCACGCCGGGAACCCGCCGAACGTCAGCGAGTGCTCGAACATCATGGAATTGATTCCGGGACCGAAGATCTGACGGTCCGGATCGATCGACCGCAGGTCGCGGGCGAGGTCCTCACCGCGGTAGCGCCCGTGCCGCAGCACCGAGATCAGCGTCGTGTCGATTCGGGTGGCGAGCTCGCCCACCGTCATCTCGGGATCGACCTGCACCCGGAGCGGCAGGATCGTCGAGCACATTCCGGGGATGCGGCGCAGTTCGCGGCCGACCCGCGCCGTCATCGGCAGCGACAACGTGAGGTCGCGGCGGCCGGTGAACCGGTGGATGTACGCCACGACCGCGGCGAGCGGCAGCCGGGTGCGCCTGATCCCGGCGTCGGAGGCGAAGGTGTAGATCGCGTCGGCATCGTCCGCGTCGATCTCGACGAGGGCGGAGATCGGCGACCCGGAGTGGTCGACGACATGCGGGAGCAGCCGAGGCGGCTCCGGTGCGTCGATCACCTGCTGGATCCAGAAGTCGCGGTCGGACTCGAAGCGCGTCGACCCACGGTAGTCGTGGTCGGACGCCACGAGCGTGTCGAGGGGCCACGACGCCGTGGACGTCTCGAGTTCCGGGTGGTCGTATCGATCGACGACGTCGGCCACGAGCAGGGTGATGCCGTATCCGTCGATGAGGCTGTGGTGGTAGCGCTGGTACCAGATCACCGACTCGTCCCCGGTGCGCAGCAGGGCGTGCCGGAACAGCGGTTCGTCGCCCTCGATGTCGACCACGGTCGCCATGTCGCGATCCATCCACGCGCGCGCAGACGCTTCGGGATCCTCTTCGCCGACCAGGTCCACGACAGCGAGCGTCCACCCGCCCGGAGCTGTCGGCACCTGCAGCAGTTCGTTGCCGGCGCTGCGCTCGAAACGCACGTGCAGGGCTTCGGCCCGCTCGACGGTCTTCTGGATCGCCGCGGCGGCACGGTCCAGGTCGATCCGGCCCGCGACCTCGACGACGAGCGAGAGGTTGTAGACCGGGCTGCCCGGGTTCAACTGCTGTCCGACCCACACCTCGGACTGCGCGGCCGTCAGTGGCAACGCGACACGCGTCGAAGCGGAGAGAGCCGAGGAAGGAGCGCTCTCAGCCGAAATGGTCTGAGGGCGAGCAGCCGCCGAGTGGTCCGGAGACATGGGTGATCCGATCGTCCGTCGAGAGTGCCCGTCCAACGACGGGCACCCGAGGAGTTTAGGTTAGGCTACCCACTAGCAACAACCCGGTTGCCAGCAACTTCACAGGTGCCAGATATCACGGCGGTAATTCGAGTTCAATCACCACGAACGCGTGTCCCCCGAACCGCCGCCGGCATTCACCAGACCAAAGCGGTCCCGGCGTCGCGTTTTCCCACGTAAACATACCGTGCGTCCGCGGCGTCGGCACACGAGCGGCGGCGTCGAATCCCGGGGGCAGCCGCCCAGCAACCTATTCGTGCCAGACCGCGGTATTCCCACCGCGACGCTTGGCGGCGTAGAGGGCGGTGTCGGCGTGATGGAGCAACTCGTCTACCGTGCGCGCCGACGTGCTGCGCGCCATCCCCACGCTGATCGTCACGACGAGGAGTTCGTCGCCGACGTCGATCGGCGTCGTGATCGACGCGAGCATCCGGGTGACCACGTCGTCGGCGTCGTATTCGTCGATGTCGGGAAGGATCGCGACGAACTCGTCGCCGCCGAGCCTGCCGACCGCGGACGGCGCGCGCATGGCGTGGCGCAGATGCTCGGACACCCCCTGCAGGATCCGATCTCCGACGCGATGACCCCGGGTGTCGTTGACGTCCTTGAACCCGTCGACGTCGAGGAACAACGCGACCGCAGGCCCCGCACCGGGCTCGAACAGGCGCTGCAAGTGCTCCGTGATGGCGGCGCGATTGAGCAGTCCGGTGAGACTGTCGTGCGTGGCCTCGTGCAGAAGAAGAGCGTGCGCCTCCTCCGCCTGCTGCTGGGCCGTGACTTCAGCGGTCACGTCCCGGAAATGCACGACCAGTGCGCCGGAATCGGCTGCGGCGGTCACCTCGATCGTCATCCCGGGCGAATACAGCGAGTCCACCCGGGTCTGCTGCTCACGGCCGGTGGCGAGAACCTTGCGGCACAGTGCGTCGAAGTAGCTGCCCTGCGTTTCGGGGAGAACCTCGGTGACGACACGGCCGAGCAGTTCGTCCCGCGACCGCCGGACGTGCCGCAGACAGCCGGAGTTGACGTAGATGATCCGAAGGTCCTCGTCGAGTGCCATGAACCCCAGACCCACCCGATCGAGCAACGAGGCGAGTTGCGCGTCCCGGCCGGCCAGGTGTCCGAGTTCGATGACCACTCCCGTCAGCTCGACCGGGGCACCGGACGCATCGGTGGTGACGTCGATGCTGCGGGTGAGGATGTACCGGGTCGACCGATCTGCCAGCACGATGCGGAACACACATTCCGCGCCGACGGACCCGGCGGTGTCACCGAACATGCGACGCACCGCGCCGATGTCTTCGGAATGGACCCGCTCCCGCCACAATTCGAGCGGTGGCCGGGAGCCGTCGTCCCCGAAGATGGCGGCGGCCTTTTCATCCCACCACAACGCTGCGTTCACGATGTCGTACCGGACGATGCCCACCCCGAGGCGCGGAATACCCAACGCCATCAGAACCTCGCCGTCACCGTGATCGCGCCCCAGCCGCTCGAAACTGTCAGTTGGCGAGGAACTCGAGCAGCACCTTGTTCACCACTTCGGGCTGTTCGAGGTAGCCGTAGTGCCCCACATCGGTGATCTCGTAGTACCGAGCCGACGGGATCGCCTCGGCCACCTCACGCGAGAGGTAGGGCGGGATCATCCTGTCGTCGGCGAAGCCGATCGACAGACACGGCGTCGTGATCGCCCGGTAGGCCTGCCTGCGATCGAAGCTGCGGTCCATTTCCATCTGCGCGCGCACGCCGTCCGACGTCCGGCCGCCGCTGAACTCGAACAGGTCGAGCCAGTCGCGGGCCGTGTGCGGGTCGACGAGCGACGCGGGCGACAGATTCATCACGGCAGTCACCGCGGCCCGGTACTTGGCCGGCAGTTCGACACCGCTGTCGTGCAGGGCGCGCTCGCCCTCGGTGAGGGTCTGCTGGAAGTAGTCCATGCGGGCGTGACCGGCGAGGAAGGCCGCCTTGTGCACGAGGTCTGGCCGGGTCAGGGCCAGTTCCTGCGCGACGCGGGCACCCATCGAGGTGCCGACCACACGGGCCGGTCCACCGCCGAGGTGCTCGATCAGTCCCGCGGTGTCGGCGACGAGGTCGTCCATGGTGATCCCGTCGACGCTCTCACCGGACGGCGCGATGCCACGGTTGTCGAACGTGCAGACGCGGTAACCGGCGTCGATGAGCGCAGGGGTCTGATGCAGATCCCACACCCGTCCCGGACTTCCGGTTCCCATGATGAGCACCACTAAATCGCCGGATCCCTTGACCTGGTAATTCAGGGGGATCCCGTTGATCGTGGCGATCGTCATGTTGCCTTCCTTCCATGGGCGGTCTCAACGAAATAGATTGGATAGCCTAAGCTGGCTTCGCTGCCGCTCGCATGCGGCGCTGACCGACAAGCTCGTCCAGGAGGACCGCGTTGAGAGTCGCCACACTCGGATATCAAACCTGGGGTCACCGTACCCTGCAGGCCCTGCTCCAGTCCGACCATGAGGTCGTCCTCGCGATCACCCACCCCAAGAGCGACCACGTCTACGAACAGATGTGGGCGGACTCCGTCGCCGACCTGGCCACCGAGCACGGGGTGCCCGTGCACATCGCCACCAAGCCGGACGAGAACTTCAAGGCCGCGCTGAAGCAGGCCGACCCCGACATCGTCGTCGCCAACAACTGGCGCACCTGGCTGCCACGGGACGTCTTCGACTCTCCCCGCTACGGCACCCTCAACATTCACGACTCGCTCCTGCCCAAGTACACAGGATTCTCCCCGCTCATCTGGGCGCTCATCAACGGTGAAGAAGAAGTAGGCCTCACCGCGCACCTGATGGACGAGGAACTCGACGCCGGCGACATCGTTTTGCAGAGGTCGACGCCCGTCGGCCCGACGGACACCGTCACCGATCTGTTCCACCGCACCGTCGACATGATCGGCCCGATCACCCTCGACGCACTCGAGCTGATCGCGTCCGGTCGCACGGACTGGACGCCGCAGGACCGCTCGCAGGCCACGTTCTTCCACAAGCGTGCCCCCGAGGACAGCCTCATCGACTGGACGTGGCCCGCCGACGCGATCGAACGGCTCGTCCGCGCGCAGTCCGACCCGTATCCGAACGCCTTCACCCATTACAAGGGACAGCGTGTCCGGGTACTGAAGGCCGCCGTATCCGAAGGAAATTACGGTGGAACGCCCGGGCGTGTCTTCATCCACGAAGGCGACGGAATGGTCATCGTCGCCGGACCCGACGCCCGCACGGGTCGGAACAAGGGCCTCAAGATCCAGCGCGTCCGGCTCGACGACGGCACCGAACTCGCCGGCACCGAATTCTTCCCCCACGGCGGCGGCTACCTCAGCTGACGCCCTACCGCCCCTCCCACGCCGACCAGAGTTCGGCGTAGCGACCGCCGGCGGCGACGAGATCCGCATGTGGGCCCTGCTCGACGATCCGGCCGTGTTCGAGGACGACGACCCGGTCTGCCGCGGCCGCCTGTGTCAACCGGTGGGCAACCACCAGCGTCGTGCGACCACGGGTCGCCGCCTCGGCCGAGGCCTCGAGTTCCCGGGCACCCGCGCTGCCGGCTTCGGCCGTCGCCTCGTCCAGGATCGCGACCGCCGGGTTCGCGAGGACGAGTCGCGCCAGAGCCAACTGCTGCGCCTGGGCGGCGGTCAGCTCGTGACCGCCCTCCCCGACCACGGTCTGAACGCCGTCGTCCAGTGCGCTCACCCAGCCGTCGGCGCCGACGGCTTTCAATGCCATCGCCGCATCCTCATCGGAGGCGTCGGGTGCGGCGAGCCGCAGGTCGTCGATCAGCGGTCCGGCGAACACGTGGACTTCCTGGCTGACGATGGCGACCCGGCGGCGGAGACCACCCGGCTCCAGATCCGGCAGCGCGGTACCGCCGATGCGCACCGAGCCGGACGTCGGGACGATCGACCCGGCCGCGATCGCCGCGACCGTCGTCTTGCCCGCTCCGGTCGAGCCGACGAGGGCGACACGTTCACCGGGCTTCACGTGCAGGCTGATGCCGTGCACCACTTCGTGGCTGCCGTCGTAGGTGTGCCGGACGTCGGCGAGTTCGAGCGTCGAATCCGCGGACTCCTGAACGGCCGGGGTTCCGGTGCTCGACTCGTCGTCGAGGTCGACGACGCCGACGAGCCGCGCCAGGCTCGCGCCCGCCGACTGCACCTCGTCGAACGTGTACATGAGCATGCCGATCGGATTGAACAACCGGTGGAAGAGCAGTGCCGCGGTGGTGGTTTGCCCGACGGTGACGATGTCGGCGTTCACCAGTGCGAAGCCGGCGGCGAGGATGGTGGCGAGTCCCACGAACTCGGCCCGGTTGCCCCGCCCCGCGAACCGGGTGAACAGTGCGAAAACGCCGACGGACAGGTCGCGGGCCTTCTCCGACGCGCCGTTGATCTGCCCCAGATGGCTGTCTTCCAGACCGTAGGCGCGCACCGTCCGGGCACCCTGCATGCTGCTGATCAGGGCCTGCGAACGTTCCCCCATCGCGACGCGTTCGGCGGCGTACACCGGCGCGGACCGCGGCAGGTACCAGCGCATCGCCAGCGCATACATCGGCAGCGCCACCATGCCTGCGAGCCCGAGCCGCCAGTCGATGCCGAGCATCGTGACCATGCTCAGCACCACCAGCAGGACAGCCGTGACGAGGTTGGGGACCACGTCGGTGACGGCCTTGCCGATCACCGCGACGTCGTCGCCGACCCGCGACAGCAGGTCGCCCTTGCCGACGCGTTCGACCGTCTGGATCGGCAGCCGGAGCGCGCGGTCGACGGTGCGTTCGCGCAGATCCGCCAGGATTCCCTCGCCGAGGCTGCGGATCAGGAACGACGCGAACCCGGCACACACGCCGCCGATCACCGCGGCCGACGCGATCACCGCGACCACCCACCCGATGGTGGACGGCGGCGCACCGGCCTGCACACGGTCGACGAGGACGCCGAAGACATAGACGGGAACCAGCGCCATGCCCGCCGCGACGGCGGCGACCAGCAGAGTGAAGACACTCCGGCCGCGGCGGCGGTTCAGTTCGGACTTCAGCCACGCCCATGTGTCGCGTGCGTTCGCGATGGGCAGCAGTTCACTCATCGCAGGACCGCCTGACGGTAGTTCGCGTTCTCGGTCGCCAATTGCGAGTGCGTGCCCTCGCCGATCACCGTTCCGTCGTTGAGCACGACGACGCGGTCGGTCACCGACAGCAGTGCGGGGCTGCTCGTGATGAGGATCGTCGTCTGGCGATCCGCGGAGCCGCGATGTCGCAGGTCCGCAATGCCGCCCGCGATCGTGTGTTCGGTGACCGCGTCCACCGCGGTCGTCGGATCGTGCAGCACCATCACCGGCGACTGCGCCACCAGTGCACGTGCGAGGGCGACCCGCTGCCGCTGACCGCCGGACAGCGAGGACCCGCGGTCGGCGACCTCGTGGTCGAGGCCCTCGGGGTGTGCTTCGACGACGTCCACCGCCGCGGACGCGGACAGCGCCGCCTGCACCTCGGACGCCGTCGCGCCGGGCCTGCCCGCGGTCACGTTCGACGCGACGGTTCCGGAGAACAGGTCGCCGTTGTGCGGTTCGACGAGCAGCGCCCGGCGGGCCTGCACGAGATCCGCGTCCGACAGGCGGACTCCGCCCACCGTCAGTTCGCCGTCGTACCGGTCGGGCGGAACCTGCCCGGACAGCAGCGCGGCCAGCGCCTCGGCGTCCTGCGGGCGGTATGCGACGACCCCGAGCAGTTCGCCGGGGGTGACCCGGAGATCCACCGCGCTCAGGGACCGGTAGGACACGCCGGTCAGGCTGAGCTCGCTGCCGTCGAGTGTCCGGCCGGATCCGGCGGGCAGCAGGGGTTCCGCGTCCAGGACCAGGGCGAGACGGTCCGCCGACGCGCGGGAGAGGGCGAGGAACCCGGGCAGACCGGCCAGGACGCCGAGCGGTTCGATGAAGAACTGGGACAGTCCGACGACGGTGATCAGCTCGCCGATGGTGATGCGCCCCTCGAGGGCGAACCAGCCCGCGAAACCCGCGACACCGACGGCGAGGAGGGCGCTGACAGTCATCGACACCCCGGCGAACACGGCGGAACTCTTCGCCGTGTGGAGGGTGGCGCCGAGCGCCTCGCGGCTGGCCGTCCGGTATCGCCGCGACGCCGACACCTCGGCACCGATCCCGCGTAGGGGCCGGAGCCCGCTCACGAGGTCGGTGGCCATGGCGGACGCCCACGCGACGGCGGCCTGCTGATCGGTGGCCCGGCGGGTGATCAGCGGCGCCGCGAGCTGGAGGAGACCGAGGATGACGGGGGTGCCGATCAGAACGGCGAGGCCGAGGGGCACGTCGATCAGCAGGAGGGCGACGGCGGATCCGATCGCCGCGGTGAGGGCCGCCGCGGCGCGCGGTGTGATGTCCGCGATCCAGGCCGCGCGGTCGGCGTCGGACGTCGACACGGACAGCAGCTCACCGGCGCGCAGGTCGGTGCGCACTCCCCGCGGGTCGAGGATGCGGTGCGCCACCTCCATCCGCAGCTGGTGCGCCTCGTTCTGCATCGCCACGACGATGAACCGAGCACCGAACCGCCACGCCGCGGTGAGCACCAGGAACAGCAGCGCCAGGGTGCACAGCCACACCGAGAGAGCGAACACGTCCCCGGTCGCGACGGCCCGGTCGACGATCACGCCGATCGAGATCGGGACCAGCGTCTCGGCCACCTGATGCAGGCAGACGAGTGCGGTGCCGATCCCCAGCCGAACACGATTCCGCACCAGCGTGCGACGCAGAATTGCGGTGCCACCAGTCTTCACGCGCGTAACTCCCAACGCCGATGCTTCCCCACCCACCAACCAAGTAAGCAGACCCTAACTAGATGAACCCTAATCGATGGGCAACTAGCGTTGACATGCCCGGTTCTCATAGAGTCGCCGATACGAACTACTGCGCGTGACGCAGCAGCAAGCCCGAGAGGACAAAGATGGCCGCGAAGACGACCGCCGAAAACGACATCGCGGACGAGGATCTCGAACCCCTAGCCGACGAGACCGCCCGCCAGGCGCAGCGCGTTGTCGCTGCATACGCCGAAGATGCCGACGAGTGCAGGATGCTGCTCTCCATGCTCGGAATCGGACCCACCTCCAAGCTCGACTGAGAATTTCATCCACTTCGACTGCGAAGGAAGCCCGTGGCTGCCAGTTCGGAATCGTCATCGCGTTCGACATCTGATCGTGTTTCCGGGCAAGCCGACTTCGTCGTCGTCGCGAACCGACTCCCCGTCGACCTCGAACGCCTTCCGGACGGCACCACGCGCTGGAAGCGCAGCCCCGGTGGCCTCGTCACCGCGCTCGAGCCGATCCTGCGCCGCAACAAGGGCGCATGGGTCGGCTGGGCGGGGGTCGCGGACGCCGAGCTCGATCCAGTCGTGGAGGACGACCTCGAGCTGTTCCCCGTTCCGCTGAGCGCGGCGGAGATCGCCGACTACTACGAGGGCTTCTCCAACGCCACCCTCTGGCCGCTCTACCACGACGTGATCGTCAAGCCCGAGTACAACCGCGACTGGTGGAACGCCTACGTCGAGGTCAACCGGCGCTTCGCGGAGGCCACGTCGAAGGCGGCCGCGCACGGCGCCACGGTGTGGATCCAGGACTATCAGCTGCAGCTCGTTCCGAAGATGCTGCGCATGCTCCGCCCCGACCTCACCATCGGGTTCTTCCTGCACATTCCGTTCCCGCCGGTGGAACTGTTCATGCAGATGCCGTGGCGCACCGAGATCATCGAGGGTCTGCTGGGCGCCGACCTGATCGGGTTCCACCTCCCGGGCGGTGCACAGAACTTCCTCTACCTGGCCCGCAAACTCGCCGGTCAACAGACGTCCCGCGGCAACGTGGGTGTCCGCTCCAAGCTGGGCGTCGTACAGGTGGGGTTCCGCACGGTGCGCGTCGGCGCCTTTCCGATTTCCATCGACTCGGGGCAGCTGGACGAACAGTCCCGGTCCAAGTCGATCCGGGACCGCGCCAAGAAGATCCGCAAGGAACTGGGCAATCCCAAACACATCATGCTCGGCGTCGACCGCCTCGATTACACGAAGGGCATCGACGTCCGCCTCGCCGCGCTGCACGAACTTCTCGACGAGAAGCGCATCGATCCCGCCGACACGGTGATGGTGCAGCTGGCCACGCCGAGCCGCGAGCGGGTCGACAGCTACGTGCAGATGCGCGACGACATCGAACGCAAGGTGTCGCGGATCAACGGCGAGTACAGCGAGGTCGGCCGGCCCGTGGTGCATTACCTGCACCGGCCGATCCCCCGCGAGGAGCTGATCGCCTTCTTCGTCGCCGCCGACGTGATGCTGGTGACTCCGCTGCGTGACGGCATGAACCTCGTCGCCAAGGAGTACGTGGCCTGCCGCAGTGATCTCGGCGGCGCGCTGCTGCTCAGCGAGTTCACCGGCGCGGCCGCCGAACTGCGTCAGGCGTTCCTCTGCAATCCGCACGATCTCGACAGCGTCAAGGACGCGATGGAGCAGGCCCTCAACCAGCCGAAGGAGGACGGGCGACGCCACATGCGGGCCCTGCGCAGGCAGGTCCTCGCACACGACGTCGACCGGTGGGCCAGGTCATTCCTCGACGCCCTTGCTCACGGCGGCGCCGCCGGCCCAGCGCTGATCGCTCCCGCCGAGGCTTCCGAGTCCGACTACAACGAGGACGCGACCGGGGAGAACTGACCTCTCCGGCTCAGTTGACCGGACGTCACCAGGAAGCCGACGAAGTCGCGGATCGTCTCGTCGGCGGGACGCGGAACGTAGCCGAGTTCGGACCGCGCCTTGCTGCCGTCGATGACGGGCGCCGCGAGCAGCGCCGACATCGCCGACCGCGACAAGACGTCGGAGCCGAACCGGGTCCCGATCGGTTCGGCGATCGGCAGCACGCGTTCGATGACACTGAGTGGGAACGAGTACAGCGGCCCCCGACGACCCGCCGCACGCGCAGCCCTCCTCACGGCATCGTGCATGCCCAGCATGTGCCCCGAGATCAGGTAGTTCTCACCGGTCCGGCCCTTCTCCCCGGCGGCGATCAGTCCGGCGGCGACGTCGCGGACGTCGACGAAGTCGAACCCGCCCTGCACCGCAGCGGGAACGCGGCCGCGAGCGGCGTTGCGCAGCAACGCGTTCACCCGCGACAGTCCGTAGTCGACGGGCCCGTACACCCCGGTGGGATTGCAGATCACCGCATCGAGCCCCGCCTCGACCACTTCGCGAAGTTCGATCTCGCCCGCCCATTTGGACCTGTCGTACACCGGGATCGACGCGTCGACGGACCGGGGCGAGTTCTCGTCGAGCGTTCCGCCGCAACTGCTCTGATCGAAGGAATGCACGGAACTGCAGTGCACCATTCGCCGAACACCCACCGCGAGAGCAGCTTCGGCGACGGTACGAACGCCCTTGGTGTTGACGGTCCAGGCCAGGTCGTCCTTCTGGGCGAGGGTGATCATCGCGACCAGGTGGTAGACCACCTCGGCGCCGTCCAGCGCCCGCTTCATGGATTCGACGTCGAGTACGTCGGCGTTCACCCACGTGACCCCGTATTCTGGTGCGTACCGGGAACGCACGCGGTCGATTGCGGTCACCTCGTGCCCCGCCTCGACCAACAGATTCAGCAGATTGTTGCCCACGAATCCCGCGGCGCCGGTTACTGCAACCATCATCGACGACTCCCCGTTCGGTTGTGGCCCCGCGGCGCAGCATCGTGCGTCGGCAATCGGCCAGGAGATCCCGACAGTACTAGAACTTGTTTCATTTTGTGAAGGGGGTGGCTGCCTCGACGAACATTCGCGCTCGTGAGATCTCGTGGGATCGTGCGCGAAGTCCAGAGGGCCACACCCACGACACCCGACATCCGCACACGACGTGTCGTGCACCGCGACAGCGGACGGTGAACGCCCCACGGCAGCAATCAGTTCCGCCACGGTCGGCGTGGGGTCCGGCACCGCTACACCGGGGTCAGCTGATCGACGAGCCAGCGGTCGTCGACCTTCTGCAGCGACACCCGCACGCGGCTGCCCGACGTTCTGGCGTCGGGGGCGTCGGCGCTCGTCGTCGTCTGGTTGAGGTACAGCAGAACCACCGCCTCGTCGGGTGTGGTCGACACGGGCGCGGCGGCCTGTACCGACACCTGCACGGTGAGTTGCTTCTCCTTGGCGCCCGGCGCGATGGTTTCCTGCACGAGCGTGGTGTAGTCGTCGCGGAACGAGCCGGTGAGTCCGTCTGCGGCAGCCGCCAACTGGCTGTCCACGTCGGCGAAGTCGTACGCCAGCATCGCGACGGCCTGCTTGCCCGCGGCGTCGACTGCCTCGGTGCGCGCCTGCTCCGACAGTTGATCCTGCCGGTGGTCGTACCACAGGAAACCCACCCCGACGGCGAGGGCGACCACCACCACCGCGGCCGCGATCTTCAGCGCTGCCTGCTTGGTGACGGCGAACTTTCGCTTGTCTTCGTTGTTGTCGCTCATGGGACGAACTCCACCTTCGATGCGGTCAACTTGCCGTCGACGTCGCTGACGGTCACTCGCATACGGAAGTCGCGCGGTGAGGGTTCCGGCTGTTCCTTGCTGCTCACCATCGTCCGCGCGGCCACCAGAACGTTCGCCGAGATCGGGGTCTCGCTCCCGTTCTCGACACCGGCCTCGATGACCTGGCCCTCGGTGGTCACATTCGCGTCCCGCACGACGCCGACGAACGGATCCTCTCGGCCCTGGAACTCTTCGAGGAATTGACCCGACGCGCCGGCGATGATCCGGTCGACGTCTTCCTTCGCGGTCTCGGGATGGATGGTTGTCAGGTTGAGCACCGTCTGCCGGGCCGTGTCGACGAAGGCCTGACGGCGATCGTCCCGTTCGCGTGCGGACCGTTGGTCGAGCAACAGGACCACCGCCGCGACGACCAGTGCGACGACGACCACCGCGGTAACGCCCCACGCGAGCAACGACTTCAGTGGACGACGCTGCTTCGGCGCGTCGAGCGCCGGAGCTTCCTGGGCCGGGGCCTTCGTCGTCGAGACCTTCGCTTCCTCGGGCTCGGCTTTCGCGTCCCCAGGCTTGGCGAGGACCACCGGCTTCGGTGCCTCGGTCTCCCCCACCGGCGGGCCAGCGTGCCGGACGGCCCTTCGCCTGCTCCGATCCTTCGCCGCGGGTGACTGTTCGGTCGCCTGCTCCGCGGAGTCGGTTGCGCGCTCGTCTGTGCTGGAACTCAAATCTGCTGACCTGTCATCATCGTCTGCCACGTCGAGTCCTTTCCCTGCACCGCCAGATCCGGTTGGGTGTACATCTTTCCATCCGAACCAATGAAGCTACCGGTGGCCGGGTCGTAGGGCACGGCCGCAACCGGTGCACCCGCGGCGCCTTCGTAGGAACTCGGAACGGCTGTGTACGAGGGTACATCCGGCGGCATGATCGGCCCGTACGGCGGGTTGTTGCCCGACGCCTCCCAGCCCTCGCGGCACCCCTCGACCGTCGGTGCGCGACGTCCCGGGAACTCCATACACGGCAGGTTCCGCGCGCCACGCACCACGGACGGGTCGTCCGGAGCGGCCTTGCAGTACAGGTCGTTCGGTGTCGCAATGGGGTCGGTCTGATCTCCAGACCGGCGTTGCTCCGGGGGCAGGAATCCCGTCGTGCACGCCGGCGGGTCGTGCAATTGCAGGGCGAAGTCGACGATCGCGCCGTCCTCCACCGGCCCGCCCGTCGCCGCCGTCACGAGCGCCGCGGTGAGGGGCGGGTAGATGACCAGAACCTGCTCGATGCTCTTGTTGTAGATCACCCCGACCTGGCCGACGCTCACCAGATTCCGCAGCAGGATCGGCAGCGTCGGCTGCAGGTCCTGGAACAGCTGGGTGGCCTCCTGTGCCGTCCCTGGGCCCTTCTCCAGCACCGACCGCAGGCTCGGGTCGCTCGCCCGCAACTGGTCGGTGAACGTCACCAGGTCCTGGGTCCACGACCGGATGGCGTCGCTGCTGACCGTCTGGGTGTCGAGTAGTGGGCCGACCTGGTCGATCAGGGCCTTCGTCGCGTCGCTGTTCGCGTCGGCCTCCTCGACGAACAACCGGGCCGAGTCGATGAGCCGCTGCAGGTCGGGCCCGGATCCGTTGAATGCCGTGAACGCCTCGTCGATCACCGTCTGCAGCCTGGTGTCCGAAATGCTGGCGAGCAGTTCGTCGGCCTGGTCGAGCATCTCGCCGACGTCCTGCGGAATGGTGGCCCGATCCAACGGGATCACGTCGCCGTTCGCGAGGTACGGTCCGTCGGCCTCGGCGGCGCCGTCCCGGGGAATCAGATCGACGTACTGCTCGCCGACCGCCGACACGCTCTTGACTGCCGCGTCGACGTCGGCCGGTATCTTGTAGTCGCTGTCGAGCGACATCTTCGCTTCCACACCGTCGCCGGTGAGCGTCACGTTCTCGACGACACCGATGTTGGTGCCGCGGTAGGCGACATTGGCGTGGGAGTAGAGCCCACCGGTGGACGGCAACCGGACACTGACCTCGTAGCGCCCGACGCCGAACAGCACCGGCACCTTGACGTACTGGATCGACATCACCAGAAGCCCGATGACGGTGAGAATCGAGAAGATGATCAGCTGAATGCGAACGAATCTCGTCATTCTCATGGTGTCGGCGCCCCTCCCAGTTGCGGCGGAAGGCCCGGTATCTGCGGCAGACCGGGTATCTGTGGAAGGCCCGAAATCACCGGCGGTGCGGGTGCCGGCTTCGGAGCCGGTTGCAGGGGTGCCTGCAGCGGATCGCCGGACTGCCCGGCCACCCCGGCGAGCGATCCCACAGCGCCCTCGACGCCGCCGAGCGATCCCCCGAGGCCGGTTCCGGTCAGGAAGTTGTTGTCGACGCGTGCATTGGTCAGGTCGATCGTCATCATGAGGTTCGCGTAGTCACCCTGAATCGCCTTGTCCATCGTCTTCATCGGGAAGGGGTACGTGAGCATCAGGGTCAGCACCTCGGTCAGTGCGCTACCGGAGTTGGCGAGCTCGCGCAGCACCGGGGTGAGGTTGCGGAGATTCGCCTTCAGCTCTTCGCCACTGCTCTCCACGAGACGGCTCGCGGTGTCGCTGAGCTTGCCCACCTCGACCAGTGCGGTGGTGAGGTTCTGACGCTGGGCGACGAGCACGTCCAGCGCGGGCGGGATGCCGTCCAGTGCCGCGTCGAGGGTGGGCTTCTGCTCGTTCACGGTGCCCGACAACCGGTCGAGCCCCTCCATCGCACCGATGATGTCTCCGCGCTGCTGGTCGAGGCTCGTGACGAGCTGATCGAGCTGCGGGAGAAGGTCCCGGATCGAGTCCTCCCGGCCGCCGAGCGCGGCGTTGAGTTCCTGGGTGATGTCGCGGACCTGGGCGATGCCGCCACCGTTGAGTACCACCGACAACGACGACAGCGTCTGCTCGGTGGTCGGGTAGGCGCCCGCCCGCTCGATGGGGATGACGTCGCCGTCCTCGAGCGTGCCTTCGGGCTCGGCGTCGGCCGGCGGAGCCAGTTCGAGGTGCTGCGAGCCGAGAAGGCTGGTCTGGCCGATCTTGGCAGTCGCGTTGGCAGGCAGCTGGACGTCGCCGTTGATCGAGACGGTGACCAGTGCATGCCAGTCCTGCACCTCGATTCCGGTCACCGATCCCACGGTCACGTCGTTCACCCGGACCGGCGAATTCTGGGAGAGCGTCGTCACATTGGGCATTTGGATCTCCACCGTGTAGGCGTCGTCGCCCTGTCCCTCGGTGCCGGGCAGCGGGAGCGAGTTCAACCCTTCCCACTCGCACCCGGTCAGTGTCAGGGACAGCGTGATCGCCACGGCCGCGATGCCGCCGCGACGCACTGTGCGCTTCGTCATCGCCCACCTCCCGGCTGCAGCAGATCGTTCAGGTTTCTGGGCACGTCCACCGTGGGCATCCCGGCGAGGGTCCCGGTCACGGGAGGCGCGGACCGCGGCGGAACGGAACCCTCGAGACTCGGCGGGGTGTACTCGATCTGGTCCGGGAACGCATTCACACCCGTCGTCGGGTTGGTGAGGATGGGCAGGTAGTTCATCGTCAGCGAGTTCAGGACCGGCGACAGGTACTGGGTGCACAGATCCGCACTTCGGTTCGCCTCGTTGGCCTGCAGGCTCTGGATGGCACCGCACATGAAGTTCACGGGATTGCCGAAGTTCGACATGGCGATGGCACCGACGAGTGAGCCCTGCGCCGGTTTGTAGATGTTGCTGAAGTTGGCCAGCGCGGTGGGCGCCACGTGGAGAACCTGCTCGATCTGCGGCCTCTTGTCGGCGAGCACCTGGGTGGCGTCGGCCAGCCGGCCGACCTGTTCGCTGAGACTGGCCCGGTTCTCCACCACGAACCGGTTGACGTCGCCGAGGGCGAGGTCGAGATCGTTCAGCGCCGTCCCGAGTTCGTCCGAGTTGGTGGCGAGCATGTTCGACACCGACGCGAGCCGGCCCTCGAACTGGACGATCTGCTCGTTACTCGACGACAGTGCCGCCACGAACGTCTGCAGGTTGCGGATTGTCGAGAAAAGGTCGGTCCGGCCGTCGGACAGGGTCCGCATGGTCTCCGACAGTTCCCGCAGCGTGTTCCGCAACGACTCTCCGTTGCCGTCGAGATTGTCGGCGGCGGTGTCGATGAACGTGCCGAGTGAGCCCTGCGGGTCGGCGCCCTGCGGTCCGAGCGCCTCCGACAGCTTGTTCAGCTCGGTCTTGATCTCGTCCCACTCCACCGGCACGGCGGTGCGCGTCACCGGGATGCTCTCGCCGTCGCCCATCGTCGGCCCACCCGCGTACACGGGTGTCAGCTGGACGAACCGTCCCGACACCAGGCTTGGTGCGACGATGACGGCCTTCGCGTCGGCCGGAATCTCGACGCTCTTCCGCACGTTCATCGTGACCCGCGCGAAGTCGGCGCCGGGCTCGATCGAATCGATCGTCCCCACCTTCACACCGAGGACGCGGACGTCGTCGCCCGAATACAGCCCCGTGGTCGCCGGGAAGTAGGCGGTGATCGTGTTCTGGAAGAGTTTGGGCACGAACATCACTGCGGCGCCGACGATCAGCACCACCACGACCGCGGCGACGCCGCCGCGGATCACCCACTTCTTCCGCGTGTTGGTGATTTCCGGGTTCGTCGTCATCGCGGCGGTTCCCTCAGCTCGATGGACGGACCTGTCTGCAGGTAGGCCTGGAGGTCGTTGGGCAGATGCTCCGGCCACGTCACCGCGTCGCTGAGCCCCTGGAACAGGTTGCCGATGCCGATGTTGTAGACGTACGCCATGAAGAACGGGCCGCTACCGACCGACTCGCCGAGCTGAGTGGCGTACGGCGCGAGGCCGTCGAGTGCCTGCGAGATGTTGTCCTTGTTCCGCTGCAGGATGTCGACCACCGAGTTCAGCTTGTCGAGCGTCGGTTTCATCTGCTCCTCGTTGTCCTGGACCAGTCCCGTGAGCTGCCGGGACACCGCGGAGATATTCACGATCAGCTGGCTGATCGCCGTGCGGCGGCGGTCGAGCTCGCCGAACAGCTGGTTCCCGTCGACGATCAGCGAGTTGATCTGCCCGCTGCGCTCGGCGAGGATTCCGGTCACGTTCTCGGCACGCGAAAGCAGCTGTCTCAGCGTCTCGTCCCGCGAATTGATGCTCTCCGACAACCGGGTCAGGCCGTCCAGCGCGGTGCGCAACTCGGGCGGTGTGTTCTCGAGAGCGCCGGACATCGCGTTCAACGCGTTGTTGACCTCGTCGGTGTCGAGTTCGGACACGGTGGTCGACAGATCGCCGAGCGCGTCGTTGAGAGAGTACGGAGAGTTGGTGCGCTCCAACGGAATCGTCGACCCCACCTGCATCGTGTCGTGCCCGAGCGGGGTGACGGCCAGCGATTTGCGCCCGAGAACGGTGTTGGTCTTGATGTTCGCTTCGGTGGCATCGCCCAGGGCGATGCCGTCCTGGATCGTGAACGTGACGAGCACGTGCTGCTCGTCGAGTTCGACCTCGGCGACCTTCCCGACGTCGACGCCGGCGAGGGTCACCGTGTCGCCGGTCATCAAACCGCCCGCGTCCTCGAAGTAGGCGGAGTACTGCGTTCCGCCCGAAAGGAATTGCAGCTGATCGTATTGCAGGGTCGCGATCACGATCATGCTCGCGATGGCGACGCCGATGATTCCCACCTGCACGGGATTACGTTCGCGCTTCATGGCTACGGTGCACACCTCCCTGCCGTCTGACCGCCCGGCATGTTGAGGAGCAGATCCGATCCGTCCGGGCCGGAGAACTTGAACTTGACCGTGCAGACGTACATCTGGAAGAAGCTGCCGTACGTGCCGATGCGGATGAGCCTCCGGTAGGCGTCGGGCAGATTCTGGAACACCCAGTCGAGGTCGTCCTCCCCCGCCTGGAGCTGGGTTGCAGTGCGGTTGGCCTCGGCGATCGTACTCTGCAACGGTGGCCGCGCACCTTCGAGCAGATTCGCGAGATCGCCCGTCGCCCCCGCGATGCGGGGAATGGCGTCACCGATCTGATCGCGGTCCTGGGAGAGCCCGCTGACCAGCTGCTGCAACTGGTCGAGCGTCGACCGGAACTGGTCGCCGCGGTCGTTGATGGTCCCGAGAACCTGGTTGAGGTTCGTGATCACCTCGCCGATCAACTGGTCCCGGTCGGCCAGGGTGTTCGTGAACGAACTCGTGCTGCCGAGGAGAGAGACGAGCGTTCCGCCCTGCCCCTGGAACACCTGGACGAGGGCCTGGGACAGGTCGTTGACCTGCTGCGGGTCCAATGCCCGCAGCAGCGGTTTGAACCCACCCAGCAGAAGGTCGAGATCGAGTGCGGGAGAGGTGTTCTCGACGGGAATGGATCCACCGTCCGGCAGGGGCTCCACCGATCCGGCGCCTTCGAGAAGTTCCATGTACCGGTCGCCGACGAGGTTCTCGTACCGCACCGTGGCCTTGGTCCCGTCGAACAGCGAGTGTTTGGTGTCGACGGTGAAGTCGACGTCGGCGAGGTTGTCGTCGTCGATGCTCACCTTCTCGACGGCGCCGACGGGAACGCCGGCGATGCGCACCTTGTCGCCGGGCTTGAGCCCGGACACGTCGGTGAACGTGGCGTGGTAGCCGTCGGAGCTGCTGAACCGGTACTGGCTGAACACCAGGGCGAGTCCGGCGAAGATCACCGACATCACCGTCGCGAAGATCAGCAGTTTGACCGTGGTCGCTCGCACAGTCACTGCCCACCCTGCCCGGGGTACACACCCGCGAACAGCAGCTGGAACACCTTGGGCAGGTGCACCTGGACTTCCGTCGACGGCACGAACGGCACCGTTCCGGTGTCGGCCACGACGAAGTTCGCATGCTTGCTGAGATCGGGGTTGGGAAGGCCGTGGCAGTTCGGCCCACCTGTCGCGTTCACTTTCGGCAGGTCCTTCGGGTAGGTGTACGGCTCCTGCCCGTACATGAAGCTGGCGCTCAGTGCGATACCCGGCTGATTGCCGCCGATGAGCTGTTCGGCGAGGGGGATCACATTGTTCAGGCCGACGATGAAGCAGGAGATCTCGGGCGAGTACTCGGCCAGCAGATCCGTCGTCGGGAGCAACAGGTCGAGAGCGGAGTCCAGGTTCTGCTCGTTCTCGGTCAGTACGGTGTTCGCCGTGTCGGCCAGCCCGGTGACGTTGAGCAGCACGGCATCCAGGTTGTCCTGTTCGTCGACGACGGTGCCGCTGGTGGCCGTCGCGTTGTCGAGCACCCGCAGCAGATCCGGTGCGGTGTCGGCGTACACGTCGGTGACCTGCGCGGCCTTCGCCAGATCCTCCTGCAGCTGCGGCAGACTCGGATTCATCTTCGCCAGATAGCTGTCGCTCTGCTCGAGCAGGGCGCCGAGTTCGTCGCCGCGCCCCCGCAGCGCCGAGGCGATGGCACCGAGCGTGGCATTGAGCTTCTCCGGCTGCACCTGGGTCAGGACGTCGGACAGGTGCTGGAAGACCGTGTTGAACTCGACGGTGACGTTGTCGGACGCGATGACGTCCCCCGCCTGAAGAGGGGTGGACGACGGGTTGTCCGGCATCACGAAGTTGACGTACTTGGCGCCGAACACGGTGGTGGACTTGATCTCCACGGTGGCGTTGGAGGGAATCAGCGACATCATGTCGGGGTACATCGCCAGTTTCAGCTCGGCGCCGTCCGTCACGTGTTCGATGGAGCCGACGCGGCCGACCTCGACGCCGAGGAGCTTGACCTTGGCGTCGGGTTCCATCACCAGCCCGGAGCGATCCGACGTGACGGTAACGGGCGTGGTCTCGCTGAAGGTTCCGTTGAACATGGCCAGTGACACACCGATGATCGCGAGAAGGCTCACGACGAGAACGAGTGCCGCGAGCTTCTTCTTCCCACCCGAATCAGTCATCTACCGGCACTCCTATCCCGAAAGGTTGAAGTTGCCGGACCCGCCGTAGATGGCGAGCGAGATGAGCAGGGTGACGGTGACGACGGCGATCAGCGAGGAGCGCACCGCGTTGCCGACGGCCACACCGACGCCGACCGGACCGCCCGAGGCGTTGAAACCGTAGTAGGTGTGGATGAGCATGATCGCAACCGCCATGACGATGGCCTGGGCGAACGACCACAGGATGTCCGTGGGTATCAGGAACGTCGAGAAGTAGTGGTCGTACACGCCGGACGACTGGTCGTACAGCACGACCGTTGCGAACCGGCTCGCCATGAAGGACGCGATCACCGCCAGGGCATACAGCGGGATGATGGCGATCATGCCCGCCATCACGCGTGTGCTGACCAGGTACGGGATCGAGGGGATCGCCATCGTCTCGAGCGCGTCGATCTCCTCCGAGACGCGCATGGCGCCGAGCTGCGCGGTGGAGCCGGCGCCGATGGTGGCCGCCAGCCCGATGCCCGCGATGACCGGCGCCGCGATACGCACGTTGATGAAGGCCGCGAAGAAGCCGGTGAGGGCCTCGACGCCGATGTTGCCGAGCGAGCTATACCCCTGCACGGCGATGGTGCCACCCGTGAACAGGGTCAGGAAGCCGACGATGACGACCGTTCCGCCGATCACCGCGAGCGCACCCGTGCCCATGCTGATCTCGGCGATGAGCCGCAGCGTCTCCTTCGGGTAGTGCATCAGAGCGCGGGGCGCCCATCCGATGGCACGCGCGAAGAACAGCGCCTGCTCACCGAGCCGGTCGATCGAGCGGGACGCCGACGCGAATCGTTTGCGAGTTCGGGGAAAGCGCCCGGCCGCCGCTAGTGCCATCTACTCCACCACCATGTCGATCACCCTGCCGTCAGCTTGATGCCGACGGCGGTGACGAGAACGTTGACCACGAACAGGGCCATGAACGAGAACACGACGGTCTGGTTGACGGCGTCACCCACGCTCTTCGCGCCACCCCTGACGTTCAGGCCGAGGTAGGCGGCGACGAGGCCGGCGATCATGCCGAACAGACCGGCTTTGACTTCCGAGATCACGAGCTCCCCGAATCCGGTGAGCAGGGTGATGCCGTTGACGAACGCACCCGGGTTGACGTCCTGGATGTAGACCGAGAAGACGAAGCCGCCGAGGATGCCGATGGTGCAGACCAGCCCGTTGAGCAGGAGCGCCACGACGGTCGAGGCCAGCACACGGGGCACGACCAGGCGGTGGATCGGATTGATACCCAGCACCCGCATCGCGTCAATCTCCTCGCGGATGGTGCGGGCGGAGAGGTCCGCGCAGATGGCGGTGGCGCCTGCACCCGCCACGATGAGCACGGTGACGATGGGGCCGACCTGGGTCACGGTGCCGAGAGCGGCGCCGGCGCCACTGAGGTCGGCCGCGCCGATCTCACGGAGGAGGATGTTGATCGTGAAGCTCACCAGCACCGTGAACGGGATGGCCACCAGCACAGTGGGCACCATCGAGACCCGGGCGACGAACCACGCCTGGTCGACGAACTCGCGACGTTGGAAGGGCCTCGAAAAGACTGCCCTCAACGTTTCGCCCGACATCGTGAAGAACCCGCCGACCGCACGCAACGGCACCTCGAGGAGGTCTACCATCCGTCCTCCTCGTCCATGATCTCGCCCAGCACCGACTGTCAGTTCGAGCCCAGCCCCCCAACGGTCTGTGACTCAGGTCATATTAACTAGAACGTGTTCACCTGTCAAAGGTGGTCGCTCATCAGCATGAATCGTCCCACATCCAGCACGACCCGAGGGCTGAATTCGACCGAAATGCCGGGCGTGTCCCCGTCCGATCGGACCCGTCGATTCGCGCCGAGCGGGAATACCGAGTCGTGGACCTAAAATGTTATAGCACAAGAACTTTGAGCGAAATTCACCAACTGTCGACGAACGCCGGGATCGTCGTCGACTCCGGTTCTCGGCGACCGCACACGGAGGCCGGCCTCGGGAGCCCCCAGGCCGGACGGGCAGGCTCGATCGAACTGGTCGACGACGGCAGAACTAGAACACGATCTAGTCATATCCGGCACACCTCTCGAACACCCCACCACGGTCACCCGGCACCCGCTCCGCCGCTCTTCAGTTGCCTTCAGTATCGCCCATCGCGGGGGCATTACCTGCGGAAACGATACGGAAACCACCTTCGTGTCGGTTCTTCGGCCCCGGAGACGCAGATCAGCCCAGTTCGCGTAGCGCCGCGGAGGCCGAGAACATGGCGGCAGGATCCCGATCCGCGAAGTAGTTCCCGAGCTCCGCCGCGAGCGCACCGGGCGTCCACCCACCGTCCGCGGCGTCGAAGCGCCGCTCCACGACTGGTGCCGCCATCAACGCCACCATCGGGCCGTAGACGACGAAGACCTGGCCGTTCACGGAGTCGGCGGCGGGCGATGCGAGGTACGCGACCAGCGCGGCCACGTGCTCGGGCGACAACGGGTCGACCCCCTCGTCCGGTGCCTCGCCGAAGACGTTCTCCGTCATCGACGTGCGGGCCCGAGGGCAGATCGCGTTGGCCCGGACGCCGTACCGGGACAGCCCCCGGGCCGCCGACAGCGTGAGCGCCGTGATGCCCGCCTTGGCGGCGCCGTAGTTCGCCTGCCCCTCGGGGCCGAGCAGTCCCGCCTCCGAGGACGTGTTGACGATGCGCCCGTACACCGGCGCCCCGGCCTCCTTCGACTTCCCCCGCCAATACGACGCGGCGGCGCGGCACAGCAGGAAGTGGCCGCGCAGATGAACCTTCAGCACGAGGTCCCAGTCTTCGTCGGACATGTTGAACAGCATGCGATCCCGTGTGATGCCCGCGTTGTTCACCAGGATGTCGAGGCTGCCGAGCCGGCTCTGCGCAGCCTCCATGATCGCGTCGGCGGTGGCCCGTTCCCCGATGTCGCCCGCCACGAACTCGACCTTCGCGCCAAGGCCCCTGATCTCCTCGAGAGTTGCCTCCACGGCGTCGTTCGCGACCAGGTCGTTGACCACGACGGACGCGCCCGCGCGGGCCAGTGCGATCGCCTCGAACTTTCCGAGACCGGATCCGGCGCCGGTCACGACGGCGACCTTGCCGTCCACGTTCACATCGCGGTCAGCCACAGCATTCATGAACACGCTCTCCTGGTTCTGTGCACTCGCCGGAGGTCGCGAACCACGACACGGCGGTAGGTCGACGTCACTGTAGAACGTGTTCTCATTCCGGGCAACAATCCTCAGGGATGCTCGGTGAGCGCGGCCCTCGGGCACTGGGCGATCGCCGTACGCACGTCGTCCTCCCGGTCAGCGGGAGGAACGGCAATCGAAATGTGCAGCTGATCGTCGTCGTCGAGCTCGAAGATGTCGGGTGCGATCCCCACGCACACACCATTGGCCTCACAACGGTCGAAATCGACTCTGACCTCCATGGCAACCCTCACTTCTCCTCGTCTCGTCACTCGCGGATCCGGGTGCCGCCGGGCTGTGGCGCACTCCGTTCCTGCGATAACACTAGAACCTGTTCCAGTCGTGTGCAATGATTCGTTCCACGACTGCGAGCACGCCTACCGGGCACGCTTCGGGGCCGGCCGGGGCCGACTCCGCGAATGCACCGCAGAGACTGGAACCTGTGCCAGATTTCAGCTGATTCCGCTCTCGGACTGGAGAGGTATTTCGATGCACATCACCTACACACCGCAGCAGCAGCAGCTGCGGGAAGAGCTGCGCGCGTACTTCGCGAAGCTGATGACGCCGGAGCGTCGAGAGGCACTGGCCGCCACCACCGGCGAGTACGGCGAGGGCAACGTCTACCGCGACGTCGTCGCCCAGATGGGCAAGGACGGCTGGCTGACGCTCGGGTGGCCAAAGGAGTACGGCGGCCAGGAACGGTCGGCCATGGAGCAGCTGATCTTCACGGACGAGGCCGCCATCGCCGGCGCCCCGGTCCCCTTCCTCACCATCAACTCGGTGGCGCCCACGATCATGCACTTCGGCACCCCCGAGCAGAAGTCGTTCTTCCTGCCCAAGATCTCGGCAGGCGAACTGCACTTCTCGATCGGCTACTCCGAGCCCGAAGCGGGCACCGACCTCGCCAGCCTCCGCACCACCGCCGTCAAGGACGGCGACGACTACGTCATCAACGGCCAGAAGATGTGGACGAGCCTGATCGCGTACGCCGACTACGTGTGGCTGGCGTGCCGCACCGATCCCGAAGCCAAGAAGCACAAGGGCATCAGCATGCTGATCGTCCCGACCACCGCCGAAGGCTTCTCGTACACGCCGGTCCACACGATGGCGGGTCCGGACACGAGCGCCACCTATTACCAGGGCGTTCGGGTACCGTCGTCCGCGCTGGTCGGCCCGGAACACGGCGGGTGGGCACTGATCACCAATCAGCTCAACCACGAGCGCGTCGCCCTGACCTCCGCCGGGCCGGTCCTCACCGCCCAGCGTGAAGTGCGCGAATGGGCGCAGAACACCAAGTTGCCGGACGGCCGCCGGGTCATCGACCAGGAATGGGTGCAGATCAATCTGGCCCGGGTCCACGCCAAGGCCGAGTACCTCAAGTTGATGAACTGGGAGATCGCCTCCTCTACCGACCACGCGCCGGGCCCGGAGGCGGCGTCGGCCAACAAGGTCTACGGCACGGAGTTCGCCACGGAGGCGTACCGGCTGCTGATGGAGATCCTCGGCCCTTCGGCCACGCTGCGGCAGAACTCCCCCGGTGTCCTGCTGCGCGGGCGACTCGAACGGATGCACCGGTCGTCCCTGATCCTCACGTTCGGCGGCGGAACCAACGAGGTGCAGCGCGACATCATCGCCATGACCGCCCTCGGCCTGCCCCCAGCGAAGCGTTAGGACCACGACAATGGACTTCACCCCCACCGAGGCCCAGCACGACCTGGCCGGCCTCACCCGAGGAATCGTCTCGGACCTCGTCACCAACGACCGGCTGCGCGAACTCGACAACGCGGAGGACCGCCTCGATCGCCGGCTCTGGTCCGCCCTCGCGTCGTCCGGCGTGCTGAGCGCCGCGCTGCCGGAGTCGGTGGGCGGCGACGGTTTCGGCGTCCTCGAGCAGTGCAGCATCCTCGTCGAACTGGGGCGCGCCGTCGCGCCGGTGCCCTATCTGTCGTCGATCGTGATGGCGGCAGGCGCGATCGCGAAATACGGGACCGAACAGCAGCGTTCCGACTGGGGCACTCCGGCCGCGAGTGGAGAGAAGATCCTCACCGTCGCCCTCGACGAGGAACTCAATGACAATCCGGGTGCGCCCGTCACGCGTGCCGAACCCGGCGCGGGCGGGTGGACACTCGACGGCACCAAGATCGTGGTCGACGCGGCACCGTCCGCCGACCTCTTCCTGGTCCCGGCGACCACCCCGGACGGTGTGGCCGTCTTCCTCGTCCGTCCCGACGACGCCGGAGTTACCGTCACCCGCCAGCAGACCGTCGACCTGGCCAGTACCGGTGAGGTGACCCTCCACGGAGTGTCGCTGACCGACGACCGCGTGCTCGGCGCCATCGACCAGGGCGGCGAGATCGTGGACTGGCTCGTCGAGCGCGGCTCGCTCGGAGCCTGCGCATACCAGTACGGCGTCCTCGACGAAGCCCTGAAACTCACGGCGGCTTACGCCCGCGAGCGGGTGCAGTTCGGGCGGCCCATCGGCAGTTTCCAGGCCGTGGCCCAGCGACTCGCCGACGGCTACATCGACGTGAAGGGCGTCCGGCTCACGCTGTGGCAGGCGGCGTGGCGGCTCAGTGAGGGCCTACCCAGTGAAGGCGACATCCAGACCGCCAACTTCTGGGCGTCCGACGCCGGACACCGGGTGGCCCACACCCTCGTCCACGTCCACGGCGGCGTCGGACTCGACGAGGACCACCCCGTGCACCGGTACTTCCTCGCAGCCAAGGCCCTCGAGTTCCGGCTCGGTTCGGCCACCCAGCAGTTGCGGATCCTCGGCGCCGAACTGGCCACCGTCCCGGTATGACCGCCACGCTCGCCCGCACGGTATCGGACCTGCTCCTGGGCGTCTCGAAGTCCGACGCCCAGGGCCTGTACTTCGAGGACCGGTTCCTGTCGTGGTCCGAACACGTGCAGGCGAGCCTGCGGCGCGCCGCGATCCTCGAGGACCTGCTCGATGCACAGCGGCCCCGGCATTTCGGTGTCCTGATGGACAACGTCCCCGAGTTCTCGCTCCTCGCCGGGGCGGCGGCGCTGTCCGGCGCCGTGCTCGTGGGGCTCAACACCACTCGACGCGGAGAAGCGCTTGCCCGCGACATCGCGCTGGCCGACTGCCAGGTGGTCTTTACCGAATCCGGGCGGTCCGCGCTGCTGGACGGTCTCGACCCTTGTGTCCCCGTCGTCGACGTGGATTCGCCGGCATGGTCCGCCCTGCTCGCCGAGGCGCGGCCCGAATTCACGCCGAGGGCCGCCGCGGCCGAAGACCTGTTCATGCTCATCTTCACGTCAGGCACGAGCGGCGATCCGAAGGCGGTGCGCTGCACCCACGCGAAGATCACCGGCCCCGGCATCATGCTCGCCGAACGCTTCGGACTGACCCCGGACGACGTCGTGTACATGTCGATGCCCATGTTCCATTCCAACGCCATGATGGCGGCGTGGTCCGTGGCGCTCGCGGGACACAGCTCGATCGCACTGCGGCGCAAGTTCTCCGCATCGAACTTCCTGTCCGATGTGCGGAAGTTCGGCGTCACGTATGCCAACTACGTCGGAAAGCCGCTGTCGTATGTACTGGTTACCCCCGAGATGCCCGACGACGCCGACAACACGCTGCGGGTGATGTACGGCAACGAGGGGTCCGCGCCCGCGGTCGCGGCGTTCTCCCGGCGCTTCGGCACCGCTGTCGTCGACGGATTCGGCTCCACCGAGGGCGGTGTCGCCATCTCCGCAACACCCGGGGCTCCCCCCGGTTCGCTGGGCAAGCTCCCCGAAGGGATAGCCATCCTCGATCCCGAGACCGGAAACGCCTGTCCGCCCGCCGTGTTCGATTCCGCCGGCCGGGTGGTCAACGCCGAGGCCGCGACCGGTGAACTCGTCAACCTGGCAGGGGCGGGGGCCTTCGCGGGCTACTACAACAACCCCGAGGCCGACGCCGAACGGATCCGCGACGGCAAGTACTGGAGCGGCGACCTCGCCTACCGGGACGCGGCCGGCTTCGTGTACTTCGCGGGACGCAGTTCCGGATGGTTGCGCGTGGACGGCGAGAACATCGGTTCGGCGCCCATCGAACGCATCCTGCTGCGTTACGACGGGTTCGCGCAGGTGTCGGTGTATGCGGTGCCCGACGTCGAGGTCGGGGACCGTGTGATGGCGGCCGTCGTCCCGACTCGCGACTTCGATCCCGTCGCGTTCACCCAATTCCTCGACGCGCAATCCGATCTGGGGCCGAAGCAGCGCCCCAGCCTGATCCGGGTGTGCGCCGACTTCCCGCGGACCGCCACGTTCAAGGTCCTCACCCGGGTACTGAGCGCCGAGGCGGCGAACTGTACCGATCCGGTGTGGGTCCGCGACAGTACCAGCTACTCCCCCATGTGAGTGGCAAAGTGTGCTGGCGCACGCTTTGCCACTCACATGGGCTACCGGAAGCTGTCGAGGCGGGACACCGCCGAGTCGAAGCCCTTGACGAGTTCGTCCATCACCTCGGCCACCGGACGGATCTCGTTCATCCGGCCGACGATCTGGCCCACCGGCATCGCGACGACGTCCGGATTCTCGGAGGCGGCGATCCGCTGATGCGCCTCGCTGACCAGCAGATTCTGCAGCGGCATCGGCAGCGGCGCCGGCGCGTCCGGCTTCGACCAGGCGTCCGTCCACTTGGTCTTGAGCAGTCGCGCGGGCTTACCCGAATAGATCCGGGACCGCACCGTGTCGGCTGACGTCGCACCGAGCAGGGCGCGCTGGATCGCGGACGGACCCTCGGACGAGGCGCCGCCGAGTTTGTACTCGGAGGTGGTGAGCCAGTACGACCCCATCCACACCCCCGCCGCACCCAGCGACAGCGCAGCGGCGACCTGACGTCCACTACCGATCCCACCGGCCGCGAGGACCGCGACGGAATCACCGATGGCATCGACGATCTCGGGAACCAGCACCATCGACGCGATTTCACCGGTGTGCCCACCGGCCTCGTACCCCTGCGCGATGACGATGTCGACACCGTTCGCGACGTGTCTGCGCGCGTGCTCGACGGCGCCGGCCAGCGCGGCCACCGGAACACCTTTCTCGTGTGCCTGGTCGATGACGTCCTTGGGGGGCGAACCGAGGGCGTTGGCGATCAAGGCAATTCGATGGTTCAGGGCAACGTCCACGTGTGAGCGCGCCACCGAGTGCAACCAGCCGAGCACACCGGTCGCGTGTTCGACACCCGAATCCAGTGGCGGCACCCCCAGCTCCGCCAGGGTCCGGTCGACGAACGCGCGATGTTCCGCGGGGATCAGCGACTCGAGGTCCACCGACGTGCCCTCGGTGGGAACCTTGGCGGGCATCACGATGTCGACGCCGTACGGCTTTCCGTCGGTGTTCTCGTCCATCCACGACAGGACGGCCTCGAGCTCCTCGGGGTCGTTGAACCGAACGCAGCCGAGCACACCCAGACCGCCGGCCCGGGAGATCGCCGCGGCCACGTGTTCCGAGGGAGTGAACCCGAAGACCGGGTACTCGATGCCGAACTTCTCGCTCAAACTCGTGTGCATTTACGCGCCTTTGCTTTCGGGCGAACCGTTGCCGTTGTGATCGTCGGCCGGACGGGTCTCGGTCTGTTCCTTGGCCCAGCGGTAGTCGGGCTTACCCGCCGGCGAGCGCTTGATTTCGTCGACGAACCAGAGGCTGCGCGGAACCTTGTATCCCGCAATCTCCTTGCGTGCCGCGTCGGCGATCTCGTGCAGGCCCGGACGCGCCCCACCCCGGGTCTGGATGACGGCGGCGACACGCTGGCCGAAGCGTTCGTCGGGAATGCCGACCACGAGGGCGTCGAAGACGTCGGGATGCGACTTGAGTGCGCCCTCGACCTCCTCGGGGAAGATCTTCTCGCCGCCGCTGTTGATGGACACCGAGCCGCGGCCGAGCATCGTCACCGTGCCGTCCGCCTCCACCTGTGCGAAATCGCCGGGGATGGAGTATCGGATGCCGTTGATCTCCTTGAACGTCGCCTTGGTCTTCTCTTCGTCCTTGTAATAGCCGATCGGGATGTGCCCCCTGCGCGCCAGGATGCCGACCACGCCGGAGCCTGGTTCGACCGGGTTGCCGTCCTCGCCGAGGACGGAGGTGGACGCGTCGATCTTCACCGTCGGGCCGCCGCCGTGCGAGTCGCCCTTCGCGACCACACTGAGGCCACCGAAACCCGTCTCGGACGAACCGATGGAGTCGGTGATCATCCGGTTGGGCAGCAGCTCGAGGTATTTCTCCTTGATGCTGGGCGAGAACAGCGCCGCCGAACTCGCCATCAGGAACAGCGACGACAGGTCGTAGGGTTCGCCGCTCGCCTCGTTGCCCTCCACCAGTGCGTCGAGCATCGGGCGCGCCATCGCGTCGCCGGTGATGAAGATGAGGTTGACCTTGTGCTGATCGACGATCCGCCACACGTCGTGGCCGTCGAATTCGGGGTGCATCACGCACTTTCCGCCGCCGAACAGACTCTGGAACACCGCCCACTGACTGCCGCCGTGGATCATCGGCGGGATAGGGAAGCGGGTCATGCCGGGGCTCTCGGCGCCCAGCTTCGCGAGGTCCCACTCGTCCTCGACGTATTCACCGGTCATGAAGTTGATGCCACCGCCGAGCACCCGCCAGACATCCTCGTGACGCCACATGACGCCCTTGGGTTTTCCGGTGGTGCCACCGGTGTAGAGCATGTACAGGTCGTCGCCAGTGCGCTCGCCGAAGTCGCGGTCGGGTGAACCCTGCGCCAGTGCGGCCTCGTATTCGATGCCCTCGTAGTCGAGATCGCTGCCGTCCTCGACCACGACGGTGGTATTCAGGAGCGGCGTCTCGGGGAGCACGTTCGCCACCTTGTCGGAGTAGCGGCGCTCGTGAACGAGCGCAACCATGTCCGAATTGTCGAAGATGTATTGCAACTCGTTCTCGATGTACCGGTAGTTGACGTTCACCATCACGGCACGGATCTTGAAGACCGCCACCATGGCCTCGATTGCCTCGATGGTGTTCCGGCAGTAGATACCCACCTTGTCGCCGGGCTGAACACCCTGTTCGCGCAGGTAGTGGCCGAGGCGATTGGCCCTCTCCTCCATCTGCGCGTACGTCACTTCCCGGTCGTCGGACACCAACGCGACACGGTCCGGAACGAGGTCGATTGCGTGCTCTACGAGGTCTGCGATATTAAGGGCCACGTCAACAAAGTAGAACGTGTTACCGTTTCTGGCAAGACCCAATTTGAGAGCCAGCTCACACACCCTTCGGGAGACTTCAGTGTCCTCTACAACGACCGAGAAATCCGACATTTCGGCACAGTCGCCGCACTGCCTCGTGGAGAAGCGCGGGCACGTCCTGATCGTCACGATGAACCGTCCCGAGGCGAAGAACACGCTGTCCGGCGAAATGATGGCGATCATGCGGGACGCGTGGGATCAGGTCGACTCCGACCCGGACATCCGGGTCGCCATCCTCACCGGCGCGGGCGGCGCATTCTGCGCGGGCGCCGACCTCAAGGCCATGGTGTCGCAGCACCCCGGCGACTCGTTCTCCGGCGCGGGCGAGCGCAGCGAGGGGAAGAATTCGTCGGGCTGGGACCTGTCGAAGATCGAGGCGCTGCTCAAGGGACGGCGTCTCACGAAGCCCCTCATCGCCGCAGTCGAGGGTCCCGCCATCGCCGGCGGCACCGAGATCCTGCAGGGCACCGACATCCGCGTCGCCGGGGAGAGTGCCAAATTCGGTGTCTCCGAAGCAAAATGGGGCCTCTTCCCCCTCGGCGGCTCCGCCGTGCGCCTCGTCCGGCAGATTCCGTACACCGTCGCGGCCGACATCCTGCTGACCGGACGTCACATCAAGGCCCCCGAGGCCAAGGAGATCGGCCTCATCGGACACGTCGTCCCCGACGGTCAGGCCCTCGACAAGGCCCTCGAACTCGCCGACCTCATCTCCGCCAACGGCCCCCTCGCCGTCCAGGCGATCCTCAAGACCATCCGCGACACCGAAGGCATGCACGAGGAAGAGGCATTCCAGATCGACGCCGCCCTCGGCACCGAGGTCTTCAAGAGCGCCGACGCGAAAGAAGGCCCACGCGCCTTCTCCGAAAAGCGCGCGCCGAAGTTCGAGGGCCGCTGACCCCGCGTGCACTGATCCCGGGCGAATGTACCTTTCGGCGCGTCTGAGGCGCCGAGAGGTACATTCGCCCAGGGTGCGAGGGTTATCCACAGCCCCTACTTATCCACAGGCCTCACCAAATCGCCTCGTGACCAGACCTGCCGCCGACATCGGGTGCGTCATCATCGACTCCATGCGACGGGGAGAGTGGGGGCATCGCCTCGAAGACCTGTACGGAGTGAGCCGGTCCGGAATCATCCGCACCGCCGAGTTGAGGCAGTGGGGTGTGTCGAATTCGGCGATCGACGCCCGCTGCCGTCCGGGCGGGCCGTGGCAACGCATCCTTCCGGGTGTCGTGATGCTCGGCAACGGCCGACCGACCGCGCGTCAGCGTGCGGTGGCCGCGATCGTGCTCAGCGGCGAGAAGGCAGTCCTCACGGGGCGTGCAGCGCTGCACGAATACGGTTACGGCACGTCGTACTCCGGGGATGCCCATGTTCTGATCGCCACGCATCGGCGCGTGCAGTCCACGGGCTTCGTTCTCGTCGAACGTACGACGCGGTTGCCGGTGCCGGTGACGCGCAACGGTCTTCCGTGCGCTCCGCTTCCGCGCGCGTTGCTCGATGCGGCGCGACGGTGCCGCACCCTGGACAGCACTCGATCCCTCATCGCCGAGGTGGTCCAGCGAGGCGAGGTGAGCGTCGCCGAGCTGATCGCGGAGTTGGACTCGGGTAGCGGGCGGGGCGCAGCACTCCCCCGGACGGTGCTGCGCGAAGTGAGCGCCGACGTCCACTCGGTGTCCGAGGCCGAAGCCCGCCGACTGTGGTTGCGCAGCGGACTGCCCCGAATGGTCTTCAACCGCAAGATCGTCGACGCCGCCGGGCAGTTCATCGCCATGCCGGACGGCTGGATCGACGAGGTCGCGTTCGCCTGGGACATCGACTCACTCGACTGGCATCTGGCACCGGCGGCGTACAAATCGACCGTCGAGCGCCGCACCCGGATGCAGAACCACGGCATCATCGTGCTGCCGACGCTACCGAGCGCTATCCGCGACGACCCCGACCGCGTGATCGCCGACCTCCGGTCGCACCACCAACTGGCGTCGTCGCGGCCCCGGCCGGAGGTCCGGATGCTCGGAGCGCCCGGGTGAATGGACCGTTCAACGCCTCAGGTACGCCGAAAGGTACATTCGCCCGCTGCAGGGGTCAGCCTAGATCGGGGGTCAGCCGAGGACCGCCGCGGACAGTTCGCGGACGTGGTCGGCGTCGCGGCAGGAGACGAGGAGCATGGTGACGCCGGCGTCGGCCCAGCGTTTGACGTCGGCGCGGACTTCGTCGACGTTGCCGATGATCATGGTCTCGGTGACCATCTCGTCGGGGACGACGGCGGCGGCCTCGTCCTTGCGGCCTGCGCGGAAGAGGCGCCCGATTTCCTCGACCTGCGAGCCGTAGCCCATGCGGGTGTAGACCTGGGCGTGGAAGTTGAGTTCGGGGGCGCCCATGCCGCCGACGTACAGAGCGGTGATGGGCTTGAGGCCGGCGATGGCGGCGGCGCGGTCGTCGGTGACGATCACCTGACAGGTGGCCGCGACTTCGAAGTCTTCGCGGCTGCGACGGGCGCCGGGGCGGGCGAAGCCCTCGTCGAGCCATTCGTTGTACAGGGGGGCGAGGCGGGGTGAGTAGTAGATGGCGAGCCAGCCGTCGGCGATTTCGGCGGTGAGCGCGACGTTCTTCGGACCTTCGGCGCCGAGCCAGATGGGGATGTCGGCGCGCAGCGGATGGGTGATCGGCTTGAGCGGCTTCCCGAGACCGGTGCTGCCCGGCCCGGTGTAGGGCAGCGGGAAGTGCGGTCCGTCGCTGGTGACGGGTTCCTCCCGCGACAGCACCTTCCGGACGATGGAGACGTACTCGCGGGTGCGGGCGAGCGGTTTCGTGAACGGCTGCCCGTACCACCCCTCGACGACCTGCGGCCCGGAGACGCCGAGCCCGAGGATCGCCCGGCCGCCGCTGAGGTGGTCGAGGGTGAGTGCGTGCATGGCGGTGCTGGTGGGTGTGCGCGCGGAGATCTGTACGACGGACGTGCCCAGACGGACGCGTTCGGTGCTCGAACCCCACCAGGCGAGGGGGGTGAAGGCGTCGGAGCCCCACGATTCGGCGGCGAAGACGGCGTCGAATCCCTCGGCTTCTGCCGCGGCGATCAACTCCGGGACATTCGCCGGCGGCTGTGCGCCCCAGTATCCCAGTTGCAACCCGAGCTTCATCGTGTGCCTCCGCATCGACCGTCGTCAGAAGTGACCCTTGCCACAAACACTAGAACCTGTTCTACTCGAAGTTGTGAGCATGGGAAAGAGCGCGGTGGCCGAAAAATTCTCGAACGAACCGTTGAGCGCCCCGCTGAAACTTCAATTCGACTACACCCGATCGGTGGGTCCGACCATCGGAGCCTTCGTGACCGCGCTGCGCGACCGCAAGGTCATCGGCGCCCGCGGCTCGGACGGACGCGTCTACGTCCCACCGCCCGAATTCGACCCGAACACCGCCGAACCTCTCACCGACTTCGTCGGGGTTTCCGACGCCGGGACCGTGGTGAGCTGGACGTGGATGCCGGAACCGATTGCCGGACAGCCACTCAGCACGCCCTTCGCGTGGGCGCTGATCAAGCTCGACGGCGCCGACACGTCCCTGGTGCACGCCGTGGACGTCGGCTCCCCCGCCGCAATGAGCACGGGTATGCGGGTCCGGGCGAGATGGGCGCAGGAGCGCGTCGGGCGCATCCAGGACATCGTGTGCTTCGAGCCCGGGGAGTCGACGGGCGAACCCGAACCGACCACGGAGTCGGAACCGGTCACGATGGTCACGACGCCGATCGATCTCGACTACATGCACTCCGCCTCCGCAGAGGAGAGCTACTACCTCCGAGGGCTGAAGGCGGGCAAGCTGATCGGTGGCCGCACCGGACCGGACGGCAAGGTGTACATCCCGCCGCGCAGCGCCAACCCCACCGACGGCATCCCGACGAAGGAGCAGGTGGAACTGCCCGACAGGGGCATCGTCACCACGTTCTGCATCGTGAACGTCCCGTTCCTCGGACAGCGGATCAAGCCGCCGTACGTCGCCGCCTACGTGCTGCTCGACGGCGCGGACATCGCGTTCCTGCACCTGATCCTCGACTGCGACGCCGCCGACGTGCGGATGGGCATGCGCGTGGAGGCCAAGTGGAAGCCGCGCGAGGAGTGGGGCTACACCCTCGAGAACATCGAGTACTTCAGGCCGACGGGCGAGCCCGACGCCGAGTACGACACCTACAAACACCACCTGTAAGGGCGCGGCACAATGACAGATATCGCAGTCGTCGGGTTCGCGCACGCACCGCACGTGCGCGAGACCACCGGCACCACCAACGGCGTCGAGATGCTGGTCCCCTGCTTCCAGCAGCTGTACGAGGAGCTCGGAATCACGAAGTCCGACATCGGTTTCTGGTGTTCGGGGTCGTCGGACTACCTGGCCGGACGTTCGTTCTCGTTCATCTCCGCCGTCGACTCGATCGGGGCGGTACCGCCGATCAACGAGTCGCACGTCGAGATGGATGCGGCGTGGGCGTTCTACGAGGCCTGGATCAAGATCATGACCGGCGAGGTCGACACCGCCCTCGTCTACGGCTTCGGGAAGTCGTCGGCGGGCAACCTCCGCAAGATCCTGTCGATGCAACTCGACCCCTACCTCGTCGCACCACTCGCCCTCGACTCCGTGTCGCTCGCCGGACTGCAGGCCCGCCTCGGACTCGATGCCGGGAAGTGGACCTCCGAGGAGATGGCGGCCGTGGCCGCGCGCAGCCGGGCCGCGGCCGAGAGCAACCCGAACACCCAGCTGGCGGGGCACGTCGACATCAACGCGCTGCTCGCCAGCCCGTTCGTCGCGGATCCGTTGCGCGCCCACGACTGCGCACCGATCACGGACGGAGCCGCCGCTGTCGTGCTCGCCGCCGGCGATCGTGCCCGCGAGCTGTGCGAGCGGCCGGCGTGGATCACCGGGATCGAGCATCGGATCGATTCCCCGAACTTCGGCGCCCGCGACCTGACGGTCTCGCCGTCGACGACGGCCTCCGCCCGCGCTGCCACCGGAGGGGACGTCGGCGGAATCGACGTGGCCGAACTGCACGGACCGTTCACCCATCAGGAACTGATCCTCCGCGAGGCGATCGGACTGTCCGACGCGACGGTGATCAACCCGTCGGGTGGCCCGCTGAGCGGGAACCCGATGTTCTCCGCCGGTCTGGAACGCATAGGTTACGCAGCCAAGGCCATCATGGACGGCAACGCCGGGCGCACGCTGGCGCACGCTACGAGTGGTGCTGTGCTGCAACAGAATCTGGTCGCAGTCTTGGAGGGACGCAACTGATGGCGAATCAAGTGGCCGCGGTGCTCGGCACCGGTCAGACGCACTACGTGGCGAAGCGGCACGACGTGTCCATGGCGGGGCTGGTTCGCGAGGCGATCGACCGCGCGATGGAAGACGCGCGGGTGGGCTGGGACGACATCGACGCGGTCGTGATCGGGAAGGCCCCCGACCTGTTTGAGGGCTCGATGATGCCGGAACTCGCGATGTCGGACGCGCTCGGCGCGAACGGCAAACCACTCCTGCGCGTGCACACCGCGGGCTCGGTCGGTGGCTCGACCGCGGTGGTCGCGTCGAGCCTCGTGAAGTCGGGAGTGCACAAGCGGGTGCTGACGGTGGCGTGGGAAAAGCAGTCCGAGTCGAACGCAATGTGGGCGCTGTCCACCCCCATTCCGTTCCACATGCCGGTCGGCGCGGGCGCGGGCGGATACTTCGCCCCGCACGTCCGCTCGTACATCCGGCGGTCGGGCGCACCCGATCACATCGGCGCGATGGTGGCGGTGAAGGACCGGTTGAACGGCAGCCTGAACCCGTACGCCCACCTCAAGCAACCCGACATCACGCTCGAATCCGTGCAGGCCTCGCAGATGCTGTGGGATCCCATCCGTTACGACGAGACCTGTCCGTCCTCGGACGGCGCCTGCGCGATGGTGATCGGCAACGAGGAAGCCGCCGAGCAGGTCACGGCTGACGGGCGTGAGGTGGCCTGGATTCACGCCACCGCGATGCGCACCGAGCCCACCACGTTCGCGGGACGCGACCAGGTGAATCCGCAGGCCGGCCGGGACGCCGCGGCCGCACTGTGGAAGGCCGCGGGCATCAAGGATCCGCTCGACGAGATCGACGTGGCCGAAATCTACGTCCCCTTCTCCTGGTTCGAACCGATGTGGCTCGAGAATCTGGGCTTCGTCTCCGAGGGTGAGGGCTGGAAGCTCACCGAGGCGGGCGAGACCGCGATCGGGGGCAGGCTGCCCCTCAACGCGTCCGGCGGCGTTCTGTCGTCCAACCCCATCGGCGCCTCGGGCATGATCCGGTTCGCCGAGTCGGCGATGCAGGTGATGCACCGCGCCGGCGATCATCAGGTGAAGGACGCACGCAAGGCACTCGGCCACGCCTACGGCGGCGGTTCGCAGTACTTCTCGATGTGGGTGGTCGGTTCCGACCGGCCGAACAACTAGTAGTAGGGACATCACCGATGAAGTTCACCGTCGGCATCGCCATGAATCCCCTCGACCAACTGCCGGCTCTCGCGAAAACAGCCGAGGAGTGCGGATTCTCGTCCATTGCACTTCCCGACTCACTGTTCTTCATGGAGAAGCAGAGCGCCGACTACCCGTACACGCCGGACGGCTCGCGGATGTGGAACGAGGAAACCCCGTGGGTGGATCCGCTGATCGCGGCGGCCGCGATGGGTGCGGTGACGTCGAAGATCGAGTTCTACACCCAGGTCCTCAAACTGGGCTCCCGCAACCCGGTACTCCTCGCCCGCCAGGTGGGTTCGGTCGCCAACCTCATCGGCAACCGGTTCGGATTCGGCGTCGGGATCGGCTGGGCACCCGAGGAATTCGAATGGTGCGGAGCGCCGTACGAGAAGCGCGGTGCACGCGTCGACGAGATGATCGACGTCATCAAGCTGATCCTCGGCGGCGGGATGGTGGAATACCACGGCGAGTTCTTCGACTTCGACCGCCTGCAGATGAGCCCGGCGCCGACGAAGCCGGTGCCGTTCTACGTCGGCGGACACACCGACGTCGCGCTTCGACGCGCCGCCCGGGTGGGCGACGGCTGGACGTCCGCGATGATCAAGTTCGACGATCTCGTCCAGGTCATCGCACGATTGCGGGAACTCCGGCAGGAGTACGGCCGAGCCGATCTGCCCTACGAGATCCAGACCGTGTGCATCGACCGTTTCGGCAAGGACGGCTACGCCGAATTGGCGGATGCCGGAGTGACCGACACGATCGTCGTCCCGTGGGTCTTCGACGGCATCGGCTTCGACGGACCACTCGAGGCCAAGCAGGATTCGCTGCGCAAGTTCGCCGACCAGTACATCGGATAGGGGTGTGGACATGACGATGACCGACCATCCCGCCCGCCTCGCCGGGCAGGCTTCCCGTGAGGCGGCCAGCGGCAGGCGCAAGGACGAGTGGCTGGCCCTGTTCGCCGACGACGCGGTTGTCGAAGACCCGGTCGGCCCTTCGGGTTTCGACCCCGAAGGCAAGGGTCACCGCGGGCTCGACGCGATCTCCCGGTTCTACGACATGACGATCGCGACCACCGAATCGCTCGAGTTCCTCATCACCGATTCACTGGTGTGCGGGAACGAGAACGTGAACATCGGGACCATCCGGTCCACGGTGGCGGGATCTCGGATCGACGCCGAGGGCGTGTTCATCTACCGCGTGAACGAGGACGGCAAGATCACGTCCCTGCGGGCCTTCTGGGAGGTCGAGCGGGCGATGAAGACACTGCGCAAGGCCTGAACGCCCCAAATCACGTGTCGGCGTCGTCGATGTGCCGGAGGAACAGGATCGCGTCGAGTTCGCCGAGGCCGGCGGGATCCAGCGGGAAGTACGTGGAGTTGCCCCACGGGTCGGCACGCTTCTCCACGTCTCCGATCCTGCGGGCCACCGGCGCGGCCGGTACGAGACAGCTCTCCCCCACGGCAAAGAGTCGGCCCTCGACGGTGTCGGGTGGCGGCGTTCCGATGCCGTGGCCGGGCACCTCCCCGACGGCCCCACCGATGACCGTGTAGGCGTCCGCGAGCCGCAGGCGCAGGTGGGCGCCGGCGCACCACCAGTGCAGATGCAGTCCGGCGAGATTCCAATGGGTTTGCCCTTTCGACAGATGGCCGTTGTGAGCGAAGACGAACGTCGGGCCTCGGTCGGCCTCCCTCTGCACCAGCGCGGACAGGTTGTCCGCCATGAGGGTGTCGCGGATTCCCAGGAGCCTCGTGATTCGGCGTGGAGAGTTCTCTGCCATTCCCGCGTGATAGCTGAGCAGGCGGGTGGCGACGCGACCGTGAAGCTCGGCCTCCCACAATTCGTCTCGCGTGCCTTCGTCGACGAGGCGAGGCGCCTGCGACGCGAGCAGCGACATCAGGTCGTCCGCGATGAGACGCAACTCGACGGCCTCGGGAGTGGCACCGACGGCCTGGGCCGGGTCCATGGCGACGGCCGGGTTGCTCCAGCGGTCGTCGTCGCCGATCAGTGCGGAGATCCTGTCCGGAGTGCAGGGCAGATCCTGCTCGTCGAGGTGGGTCCGCAGGTAGGTGTCGAGGAAGGTCAGGGCCTGCCTCGGGCTGTCCGCGGACGTCATCTCGATGGGGGCGTCGAATCCGAAGAATCGGAGCTGCTCGTCCGGTTCGCGTCGACGGTTGTATTCGGCCATCCACTCGATCAGGTCGCGGTTCGCCCGGGACTCACCGAAGCCGTGGCTGAAACCGTGCTCCATGACGTCGTCGAGCGGCCGGCGGTCCGCACCCCGCACGAAGGCGTCGACGAGTATCCCTTTCAGGCAACTGCTTTCGATCGCGATGGATCGATAGCCCTCGTGTTCGACGAGGAACCGGAACATCTGATTGCGGAGCAGCAGGAAGCTCTCTTCCCCGTGCATGGGCTCGCCGAACCCGAGGAGGCGGGGCGCGGGGTCCAGTCGGCGGAGGAATGCGCCGAGGGCAGCGGTGACGGCCGGGTCTCCCGCCGCCGAGAACCTGCCACCCAGGTCGTGGACGATGGACCGCACAGTCACGACCTACTCCCACCTTCCTCGGACAGAAAGAGAACAGCGGCGTCGGAGAGGATGAGGGTGCCCTCCGACGCCGCTGAATCAGGGGGTCAGTGTCTGACCGGGCAACCGCCTGACGCAGTCTTGTAATCGACCTGAAATTCCTTGATACCGTTGAGCCAGCCCGAGCGCAAGCGCCGCGGATCTCCCAGCTTACTGATATCGGGCAGGTGATCCGCAATCGCATTGAAGATCAGGTCGATCTCGAGTCGCGCGAGGTTGGCCCCGAGGCAGAAGTGGGCACCGGTGCCGCCGAAGCCGACGTGCGGGTTGTTCTCCCGCATGATGTCGAACTTCTCCGGGTTCTCGAACGCGTCCTCGTCGAAATTGGCGGAGCCGTACAACATTACGACTCGTTGCCCCTTCTTGATCTGCACTCCGCCGAGTTCGGTGTCTTCCAGTGCGGTGCGCTGGAACGAGTTGACCGGGGTCGCCCACCGGACGATCTCGTCCGCTGCCGTCTTGGGGCGCTCCTTCTTGTAGAGCTCCCACTGATCGGGATGGTCCAGGAACGCCATCATGCCGTGTGTGATGGCATTGCGAGTGGTCTCGTTGCCGGCGACCGCCAGCAGGATCACGAAGAAGCCGAATTCCTCGGGAGAAAGCTCATTTCCATCGATATCCGCTTCGATCAGCGTCGTGACGATGTCGTCGGCGGGGCACTTCTTGCGCTCGTCCGCCATCTGGTACGCGTAGCCGAGGATCTCCATCGACGCGGCCTGCGGGTCGATGTCCAGTTCGGGGTCGTCGTAGCCCGTCATCTGATTCGACCAGTCGAAGACCTTCAGGCGATCCTCCTGCGGCACACCGAGCAGTTCGGCGATCGCCTGCAGCGGAAGCTCACACGCCACCTGGGTGACGAAGTCGCCGGCCCCCGATTCGGCGGCCTCCTTCACGATCTTCTCGGCGCGCTCGGTGAGTTCTTCGCGCAGGCTGTTGATCGCGCGGGGCGTGAAACCGCGGGAGACGAGCTTGCGGAGCTTGGTGTGCTCGGGAGCGTCCTTGTTGATGAGGATGAAACGCTGCATCTCGATGTTCTCGCGCGGAATGTCGTCGGCGAAGCGCACGATCGCGGTGTTCTCGTGTGTGGAGAAGACGTCGCTGCGCCGCGACACCTCCTTGACGTCCTCGAGCTTGCTGACGACCCAGTAGCCGTCGTCGTGGAAGCCACCGATCTCCGGCGGCTGCGGGTTCCACCAGATCGGGGCAGTCTTCCGCAGTTCGGCGAACTCCTGGTAGGGGATGCGCTCTGCGTAGATGTCCGGGTCGGTGAAGTCGAAACCCTCTGGAAGATTGGGCTGCGCCACTGCTGTCTCCTGCCCTAAGCCATACACCACTCCGTGATGTGGAACACGTTCTACTAGCATTGAAGCACAAGCCGGGCGACTAGCAAAGGAAAGCTCATTCAGACCTTGCCCGGACAGCAGAACCTGTTCTATTTTCTGAGGACAAGGAAAGGAGCCCACCGTGGGCACACCAGTAATCGTCGAGGCAGTACGCACCCCGATCGGAAAGCGCGGTGGCTGGCTGTCCGGATTGCACGCCGCCGAGGTCCTTGGCGCCGCTCAGCGGGGCATCCTCGACCGCTCCGGCATCGACCCCGAACTGGTGGAGCAGGTGATCGGCGGTTGCGTCACCCAGGCCGGTGCGCAGTCGAACAACATCACCCGGACCGCGTGGCTGCATGCCGGCTTGCCCTGGCAGGTCGGCGCCACCACGATCGACTGCCAGTGCGGCTCCGCCCAGCAGGCCAACCACCTGATCGCAGGCCTGATCGCCATCGGCGCGATCGACGTCGGAATCGCCTGCGGCATCGAAGCGATGAGCCAGGTGCCGCTCGGTGCGAACGTCGGCGAGAACGCCGGGCCGCGCAGGCCCGCCGACTGGGACATCGACATGCCCAACCAGTTCGAGGCCGCCGAGCGCATCGCCCGTCGCCGCGGAATCACCCGGGCCGACGTCGAGGCCCTCGGAGTCCGTTCACAGGCACGAGCCAAGCAGGCCTGGGACGAAGGGCGTTTCGACCGGGAAGTGTTGCAGGTGACCGCACCCGTCGTGGACAAGGAAGGCAACCTCACCGGCGAAACCCGGGTCGTGACGCGCGATCAGGGTCTGCGCGACACCACCGCGGAGTCGCTCGCCAAGCTGAAGCCCGTTCTCGAGGGCGGCATCCACACGGCGGGCACGTCCTCGCAGATCTCCGACGGCGCCGCCGCCGTCATGCTGATGGACGAGGCCAGGGCACGCGCGCTCGGCCTGAAGCCCCGGGCCCGCATCATCTCCCAGGCGCTCGTCGGCTCCGAACCCGAATTCCACCTCGACGGGCCCGTCCAGGCCACGGCGCGCGTCCTCGAACGCAGCGGCATGAAGATCGGCGACCTCGACCTGTTCGAGGTCAACGAGGCGTTCGCCTCGGTGCTGCTGTCGTGGGCGTCGGTGCACGAGCCCGACATGGACAGGGTCAACGTCAACGGCGGTGCGCTTGCACTCGGACATCCCGTGGGCAGCACCGGGTCTCGACTCATCACCACCGCGCTGCACGAACTCGAGCGCACCGACGGGTCGACGGCACTGATCACGATGTGCGCCGGCGGCGCGCTGGCCACCGGCACCATCATCGAGCGGATCTAGGATCTGCCGATGAACGCACCCGCCCCCGCCCGACCGCCCGGCCTCGACTCGAAGTGGACGGTCTCCTTCATCAAGTGGATGTCGAAGATCAACGTCGTGCTGTACCGGCGGACTGGCGGGCGACTGGGCAGCAAGTGGCGGGTGGGCAGCGCCTTCCCCCGCGGGTTGCCCGTCTGCCTGCTCACCACCACCGGACGGAAGAGCGGCGAGCCGCGGATCAGCCCGCTGCTGTTCCTCGAGGACGGCGACCGCATCATCCTCGTCGCCTCGCAGGGCGGCCTCCCGAAGCACCCGATGTGGTACCTCAACCTGCGCGCGAACCCCGACGTGACCGTCCAGGTGAAGTCGCGGGTTCGGCCGATGACCGCCCACGTGGCGGATCCCGAGGAACGCGCGCGCCTGTGGCCGCGGCTCGTCGACATGTATCCGGATTTCGACAATTACCAGGCCTGGACCGACCGCACGATCCCCGTCGTCGTCTGCGACCGTCGATAGCACTTGTATGTACCGTCGGGTAACGGGTGCCTTGTCGGAGGACATCTTGCAGTATTGACGCGTACGGACTTGTACGACGGCCGAGGGCGAGGAATTGCAGACATGAGTACACAGGTTCAAGATCGGATACACGACCGTCGAGAGCTCACCGCGGTCCTGCTGCGTGCACTCGAGCAGCGCCACGAGGTTCTCGACGCCATCGTCGACAGCGAGGACCACGCCGAGGCCCTCACCACCGTCGCCGGACTCCTCGAGACCTCCGAGGCGTACGCGGAAGCCGTCCTCAACCTGACGTTCCGCCGTCTCACCAAGGTCGAACGGCTCCGCATCCAGACGGAACTGGAGGACCTCGACGCCACGCTGGAGTGGACGTCGACGGACCGGCCAGCGAGCACCGGGCGGAACTTCCGCCTCCGTCCGTTCACCGAAACCGAGGAAGACGCCGACCTGTTCCGGCGCCGCTGCGTCGAGCAGATCGACGATGCGGGCACGCAGTGGTCCGAGGAGCGGGTCGAGAAGGAACGCACGGAAGGCCTGAGCCGTGTCGACGACGAGTCCGCCGCATGGTTCGTGTGTGAGGACACCACGGAGAACACGCCCGTCGGCATGGTGTTCGGTGAACTGTCGGGACGCGAGGTCGACGTGGCCATCTGGATCTCCCCCGACGCCCGGAAGAAGGGCTACGGCACCGCGGCCGTGAAGCACAGCCGTCAGGAACTCGCCGCGGAATTCCCGGGAACGGTCCTGGTCGTCCGCGCTCCCGCCTGACCCGCACGTGAGTGGCGATGCGTGCGGGAGCACGCTTCGCCACTCACGTGCGGTGGTCGGGGTCGCGCTGCTTGGTGACGCCCTGGGCCCAGCGGTAGTCGGGCTTGCCGCTCGGTGTCCGCTGGACGGTGTCTTCCACCCACACGAGGCGTGGAATCTTGTAGCCGGCCAGGCTCTGCCGCACGTGTTCCTCGAGCCCGGCGAAGTCGACGCCCCGACCGTCGCGCGCCTGCACGACCGCGGAGACCCGGTGCCCCCACCGTTCGTCGGGGACGCCGACCACGATGGCGTCGTACACGTCGCGGTACGCCTTCACCGCGCTCTCGACCTCCTCGGCGAACACCTTCTCGCCGCCGGTGTTGATCACCATGTTGCCGCGGCCGAGCAGGGTGATCGATCCGTCGGCCTCGATCCGTGCGCGGTCGCCGGTGACGACGACGGGTCGCCCGTCGACATCCCGGAAGATCTCGCGGGTCTTCTCCGGGTCGTTGTAGTAGCCGAGGGGAACGTACCCGCCCTTCGCGAACCAACCGTCCTTCCCCGACCCCGGCTCGACGGGAACGTCGTCCTCGTCGATCACCAGGGCGTACCGTCCGGCAGGCACCCGGGGCCCACCCACCTGCTTTTCCCCTTTGGTCGCGAAACCGATTCCGCCGAAGCCCGTTTCCGACGCGCCGATCGAATCGGAAACCAGTAGTCCCGGGAACGCCTCGAGGAAGGCGTCCTTGATCACCGGTGAGAACAGCGCGGCCCCGGATGCCACCACACCCAGGCTCGACGTGTCGGTGCGCGACGGCTGATGCGCCTCGATCAGCGGCCGCCCCATCGCGTCGCCGGTGATGATGAGGATCTGCACCCTGTGCCGCTCGACGAGCTCCCACGTCCGGTCGGCATCGAACTTCGATTCGAGCAGCACGGTGTTTCCGCTGAACAGCGCGGTGAACGTCGGCATCATCGCGGCCGCGTGGATCAACGGCGGCAACGCGAACCACAGGGTCGGCTCACCCTGCGACCCGACCCGCGACTGCTGGTACTCGTCGTCGATCGCCTCACCGGTGTAGAAGTCGAGACCGCCCGCGAGGACGCGCCAGATTGCCTCGTGCGTCCACACCACACCCTTGGGACGACCGGTTGTGCCGCCGGTGTACATGATGAACAGGTCTTCGGGGCTGCGTTCGCCGAAGTCCCGGTCGCCACTGCCGGACAGCGCCTCCTCGTACGGCACCGAATCGCTGGGCACACCGGCGCCGCCGAGATCGTCCTCGACGACGACGGTGTGCCGGATCCTCGGCAGCGAGGGCAGGACCTCCGCGATGCGCGGCGAGTAGATCCGATGGTGGACCACGGCGTCGAGTTCCGCGTTGCCGTAGACGTAGGCGAGTTCGTCGCTGGTGTAGCGGTAGTTGATGTTGATCGGGACCGCGCGAATCTTGTACGCCGCCAGCAACGTCTCCATGGTCTCGATGGAGTTGTGCAGGTGCACGCCGATGTGCGAATCGACGGTCAGCCCGGCACCGCGGAAGTGGTGGGCAAGCCTGTTGGCGCTGTCCTCCAGTTCCCGGTAGGTGACGCGACGGGCGCCGCAGATCAGCGCGACCCGTTCCGGCATCGCATCGACGGAATGCTCGAAGAGGTCTGCAAGGTTGTAGGCCACGGAGGCGTCCTCTCTCAGACGACTGTGAGTGGTAGGGGTATTCCTCGATCGGTGAACGCGAAGTCGGCTCCTGTGCTGAACCGGGTGAGCGCGACCTCGGGCGCCTCCTTCGCGGGCGGCTCACCGATCACGACCTCCACGGTGAGCGCCGCATCAGTCTCCTCGACCACCTGCACCGCGAAGCGCGGCGATACCCCGCGCACGAGCGCAGTCAACGGCCCGAGGTGCTCGGCGTCGATCATGGACGGCCACGCCCCGTCCTCCCCGGCTCCGCAGTCCCGGCCGAGGGTCAGCAGCATGCGGTCGCCGAGGGTGACCGTGACGTCCACGTACTGACGGGGATTGAGCGCCGGATGCACGGCGAGGACGACGGCGAGACCCTCGAGATCCGCGGGCAGCCCGAGCGCGTTCCGGATCCGCTCCGACGTGAGGCCGGCGATGCCCGTGAGTTGCTTGCGGGCGATGTCGAGCGCGGCCGCGGCATCGGTGCGGGCCCGCACCGCGAGCAGGAAACCGAGGGTCAGCAGGTGCTGCTGCACGCACACCTCCTCCGCCGTCCGGGTCAGAGCCGAATGGGAGAAGTCCCGGAACCGCAGATCATTCAGGAGCGCGCCCGCGTAGTCGGGCCGTCCCGGCCCGCCGCTGTCGATCGGCGACAACTCGACCGTCGCCGCCCTCGACTTCCCCACCGTCACCAGCCCGTCCGGAATCGGCGGTGGCACGTGGGCGTCGTCGATGGTGACCGTCCAGAGGCAGTGCGGTGTCCGGTCCGCAGGTCTGCGGGGCGGACGGTGCACGGGACGCACCCGCGCGTGCGGGTTGGTGGCCAGGGCGGTGGCGTCGAACGTCGGGTCCTCGATGTCGTGGCACATCGCCGTGACGTACTCGTCGCCCATCGGTTCGACGTCCATCAGCGCCCCGCAGTGATCCAGCCAGAATTCGCCGTGATCGTGATCGGTGACGCGGTACCGGAAGTCCATGAACTGGGGCGGCGCCCCGATGTCGAGTTGCAGGCCCTTGAAGATCGTCACGACGCCGTCCCCCTCGAATCCCAGCGCGCGTTGCATCCGTCGCGTGTAGAGGGGACTCGACGCCATCCACTCCTCGATCGCGACCTGCGTCATGCCCTCGCGACCGAACGCCCCGATCAGATGCGGCATACCGGAGCGGTCGATGAGATGACCGCACAGGAGCAGTTCCGGAACGAGAATCGCGAGATCCTCGCGGGACAGATCGGCGAACGACGCCGGAACCTTCACTGTACTCACCACAGCGGGACCGGGGCCGTGCCGACCGGATACCACCCCGGCAGCCGACCGGACGTCGCGCGCTGGATCCGCACGTTCATGCCGTCGGACATCGCGTTGTTCGTGATCATCTCGAGGAACAGACTCGAGACGTTGCCGAAGTCGAAAAAGTCACGCTGCCAGGACCATTGGAAGTTGCCGCCGTACCGGAACCAGCTGCCGCCGATTCCGGTGACCTGATAGTGCGTGCCGTCGCCGCGGGTGCGTTCGGACACCTGCTTCCAGAATCCGATGACGTCGCCGCTGCGATCATCGACGACGAACTGCTGGTACGGGTACTGCCAGCCCTCGAGCCCGTCCATTTCCTGCCCGAGCGCCAGGTCGCGGATCTCGTCCCGGCCGACGGCCATGAAGTCGTCCTTCGGCCCGTAGTTCCATCCGTACGTGGCGTCGTCGGTGTACATCTCGGCGAGCGGCTTCCAGTCGCCGAGCGATTCGCACCGCTTGTTCTCGTCCACCCAGCGCTGCACCATCTCGTCGAGCTCCGCACGATCGAACTGTGCCACCGGGCCGATCCTTCGATCGAACTGTGTCATCGGGTATCTCCTTCAGAGTCGTCGTCCGCGAGGATCCGCAGGGCCTGGGTCGGGCAGAAACGCACGGCGCTCTCGACTTCGGCACGCAGGTTCTCGGGTGGGTCGGTGTCGAGGATCCCGACCTTGCCGTGCTTCGGGACGGCGAAGACGTCGGGTGCCTCCATCTCGCACACGGCATGACCCTGACACAGGTCGAGATCGGCTTCGACCTTCATCACGTGCTTCGCTTCCGGTACCTCACCGTGCACGGCTGCTGCAGCTGCACCACCATCTTGCTGTGATCGTTGCGGTACGACTCGGAAGGTTGCGCCATCTCGAACTCCCAGTTCTGCAGGAGAATCGAGAAAATCGCCTTCAACTGCATCAGCGCGAACGCCGCCCCGACGCAGCGGTGCCGACCGGCGCCGAACGGAATCCACGTCCAGCGGTTGACGATGTCTTCCTGGTTGGGGTCGATGTAGCGCTCGGGGTCGAACGTGTCCGGGTTCGGGAAGTCCTCCGCGATCCGGTTGGAGATCGCCGGCGTGGCCGCCACCAGATCGTTCTCGGCGATCCGGTAGCCGCCGACCTCGAACTCGCCCCGCGCGACGCGCAGCAGAATGATCAGGGGCGGGTGCAACCGCAGCGTCTCCTTCAGCACCGCTTCGAGTTTCGGGATCTGCCGAAGCGCCCCGAAACTGATGTCGGAGCCGTCCGAATAGAGGTCGTCGAGTTCGGCGACCACCTGCTTCGCGTAGTCCGGGTGCCGCAGCAGCTCGATCAGGGTCCAGGCCGCGGTGCCGGACGTGGTGTGGTGCCCGGCGAACATCATCGAGATGAACATGCCGGTGATCTCGTCCGCCGTGAAGCGCTCGTTGCCGTCCTCGTCCTTGATCGAGACGAGCACGTCGAGCATGTCCCGATCCTCCTTGCCCTGAGGAGGGTTCTCGACGCGCCCGTTCATGATCTCCTGGACGAGAGCCACCAACTGCACTCTCGCCTCGTCCCGTCGGCGGAAGCTCTCGATCGGGGCGCAGGCGTCGACGTACGCGATGGGGTCGGTGCCCTGCTCGAGCTCGTGGTACAGGTGCGCGAACCGGCCGTCGAGCTGCTCCCGGAACTTCGTACCGATCAGGCAGGCCGAGGACGTGTAGATGGTCAGCTCCGCGAAGAATTCGAGGAGATCGATCTCTCCCTCGTCGCCCCACTGCGCCACCATGCGGTCGACCTCGTGGGCGATCGTCGCGGCATGGCCCTTCATCTGCTCGCCGCGTAACGCCTGGTTGTGCAGCATCTCCTTGCGACGCTCGGGGCTCGCGTCGAACACGACTCCCTCACCGAAGATCGGCTTCATGAACGGGTAGGCCGCCTGCTGGTCGAGATCCTCGTCGGTGGAGCGGAAGAAGAATTCGTTGGCCTCGGCGCCCGACAGCAGCACCACTTTCTTGTCGGCGAGCTGGAACACGCCGACGTTGCCGCACTCCTCCCGGACACGGCGCATCAGCGCAATCGGGTCGGTACGCAATTCTTCGAGATGTCCGTGCTCGTGCTCACCGCCGGACACACGTTGCGGGGTAGCCAGGTTCATTCTCCATCCTTTCGCAGGGGCGCCTCGGGCTGCACCTCGATCAGCACCATGTGTGCGCCACGGGGCGCACTGACGGCGGCGACCACGGCGTCCGCGATCGCAGAGGCGCGCAGGAAGTACGAGTGCCGGGCGAATCCCCATTTCGCCCAGTCTTCGAGGACGGGCCCGATGACCTCCTCGGTGGTGTTCATCCCCATGGATGTCTGGGTGGGACCCGGGCGCACGACCGACGCCCGGACGCCAGTGCCTTCCAGTTCCATTCGCATCTGCCGGCCCATCATTTCGACGCCGGCCTTCGCGACGTTGTAGGCGCCCATCCGGGGCCGGGGGGAGTCGGCGCAATCGGATCCGATCAGGACGAAGTCTCCGCGCCTGCGTTCGATCATTCCGGGAACGATGCGGTGCGCGAGACGCTGCGCACCGATCAGGTGAACGTTGACCTGGCCCAGGAACTGGTCGGGGTCCATCTCGTGTGCGACGGAGAACTCCAGGTCGCCGGCCCCCGACAACGCGATCTCGGTGGGGCCCAGCGCTTTCTCCGCCGCGGTGACGAAGTCGTCGACGGATGCGGTGTCGGTGACGTCGAGGTAGTGCGCGACCGCTTCTCCCCCGTTGCTGCGGATCTTTTCCGCGATCTCCTCGCATTCGGCCACCCGGCGGGCACCGAGCGCGACGGGGTGACCGGCCTCGGCCAGCGCATAGGCCGTCGCCGTGCCGATTCCCGAAGAGGCCCCGGCGACGATCGACGGGCGTCGCTGCGGGTTGGGCTCGAACCTAGGCATCGCGAACCTGCACTTTCATGGGAAGTGTGGCGAAACCGCGCACGTTCGTCGAGTGGACGCGCACACTGTTCGCCTCGTCGATGTCGTAGTCGTCGATGCGGGAGACGAGTTCGGTGAGCGCGATCCGCGCTTCGAGCCGCGCCATGTGGGCGCCCAGGCAGAAGTGGGTGCCGCCGCCGAAGCTCGCGAGCTTGTTGGATGTGTCCCTGCCGATCCGATACTCGTCGGCGTCCTCGAACACCGCCGAGTCGCGGTTCGCGGAGCCGATGAGGATCAGCACCTTGTCGCCGGCGGGAATCGTCCGGTCGTGGAAGTCCAGGTCCACGGACGCCGTCCGCGCGACTACCTGGGTGGACGAGTCGAAACGTAGGGTCTCCTCCACCCACTCCGGCACCCGGCTCGCATCGTCGAACACGTGCCGAGCCTGGCCCGGATAGCGGAAACCCCAGTACAGCGCGTTGCCGAGCAGTTTTGTGGTGGTCTCGTTGCCCGCCACCACCATCAGGAACATGAAGGCGATGATCTCGTCGTCGGTGAGCCTGTCGCCGTCGATCTCCGCCTCGAGCAGGGCGGACGTGAGGTCCTCGGTCGGTTTTCTGCGCCGCTCGGCCAGCATGTCGGCGTAGTAGCCGAAGAGATAGAGGGACGCCTCCATCGCGGCGTGGGGCACGTCGAGGACGCCCTCCTCGCGGTGCACCAACAGGTCGGCGAGCCGCCGGAGTTCGACGCGGTCGGCCTCCGGCACCCCCATCAGCTCCGAGATCACGTCCATCGGGAGCTTGCCGGCGAACTCGCCGATCCAGTCGAACTCGCCCGTCGCGAGCGCCGGGTCGAGGTATTGCCGGGTCAGATCCAGGATCCGCCCCTCGAGTTCGTTTACCCGTCTCGGGGTGAAGCCGCGAGAGACCAACTGCCGCATCCGCATGTGCCGCGGATCATCCAGCGCGAGAAAGGACATTGTCTTGTGGGCGTGCGGGCCGTAGGCCGCCGGGTCGAGCGACACCCCGTTCGCGCTCGACAGGCGCTGGTTGTCGCGGAACGCCGCGACGACGTCCTCGTGCCGGGACAACGCCCAGAAGTCGAGTTCCTCGTTGTAGTAGAGGGGCGCTTCTTCCCGCAGTCTTCGATACGTGACGTACGGATCTTCGTGGAAGCCATAGTCGTACGGGTTGAACGTCACCGGATTGTGTGACATCCCGGGCATCGAGGCTGCGGTCATGGCATCTACTCCAGAATCAGCTTGGCGGAAGTTTCGAGTCGATCGGCGAATTGGGCGTAGGACCCGTATCCCATCCCCGCGCGGACCAGGCCGCCGGCGTACAGCAGCTCCAGCGCCTCGAGGACGTCGGGACTATGGCCGTCACCCAGTGCGGCGGCCAGGCGGTCGCGGATCTCCAGCCCGATGCGGGCGCGGAGGTGCTCCACGTCGGGGTCGCGGCCGAGCAGCGCGTTGGTGACGGCTCCGGCGAGTTCGGGTTCGTCCGCCACCAGGAGAGCGATGTGGCGGAGCACGGCGACCACGCGTCCGGTGCGATCGAGTCCCTCGTCCACCGGCTGCGGTGAGGCGGCGAGGCGCCGCCAGAAGACCTCGGCGACGAGGTGCTCCTTGGACGAGAAGTACGTGTAGGCCGTCGCGGGCGCGACCCCGGCGATGCCGGCCACCGAGCGGACGGTGAGTCCCGCGAATCCCTCTTCGCGCAGTACTTCGACTGCCGCTTTGGTGAGGCGGTCGACGGTGTCGGCCTGCTTCTCGGTCAGACGGCGGCGGGTGGACTCGAAATTCATACTACTGGACACGTGTCTGGACGCTACTACAGTTGCCGACGGCTGGCAACGAAAATCGGGCTCTCACACCGGACTGCGCGGGTGGATTCGCACGGGCATCGTCTTGATGCCGCTGATGAAATTCGACCGCAGCCGCGCCACCGGCCCGGTGGGTTCCGCACGGTCGATCCGCGCGGCGAGGGTCTCGAACAGGATCTTCAATTCGAGCCGCGCCAGGTGGGCGCCGAGGCAGAAGTGCACTCCGCTGCCGCCGAACGCGATCTGCGGGTTGGGGCTCCGGCCGATGTCGAAGCGGTACGGCTCGTCGAAGACGTCCTCGTCCCGGTTCGCGCTCGGGTAGTAGATCACCACCTTGTCGCCGGCCCTGACCAACTGATCGCCGATGTAGGCGTCCCGGGTGGCGGTGCGACGGAAGTCCATCACCGGCGTCACCCACCGCAGAATCTCCTCCACCGCACTCGCCGCCAGTTCCGGCTCGGACTGCAGCCGCCGCCACTGGTCGGGATGATCGATGAAGGCCTGCATCCCACCGGCGGTCGCGTTGCGCGTCGTCTCGTTCCCCGCCACCACGAGCAGGACGAAGAACATGTCGAATTCCATCTCGGTGAGCGTGTCGCCGTTCTCGTCCGGCTGCACGAGCTTGGTGACGATGTCGTCGCGAGGCTCGATGCGGCGTTGCGCCGCAAGCTCGTTGGCGTACAGGAAGATCTCCGCCGCAGCCATCTCGCCGTCGGCCTGGGTGGTGCCGTACTCGGGATCGTCGAAGCCGATCATCCGGTTGGACCAGTCGTAGAGCCTGTCGACGTCCCCGGCGGGCGCACCCAGCAGCGCCGCGATGACCTCGAGCGGCAACGGCGCCGCCGCCTCGGGAACGAAGTCGACGTCGCGTGCCTCGAGCAGCCGATCGACGATCCGGGCACAGATGTCGCGGATGTGACCCTCGAGCACTTTGACTGTGCGCGGGGTGAATCCGCGGCTGACGAGTTGCCGCAGCCGCGTGTGACCGGGTGGGTCGAGGTTGACGAGCATGGCAGCCTGCTTCGCGCGGGTCTGCTCGTCGAAATCGTCGATCTGGGTGGTACCCACCGCCGACGAGAACGTCGCGCTGTCGCGGGACACGGCGACGACGTCGGCATGCTTGGTCACCGCCCAGAATCCGGTGCCGTTCTCCTCGGGCTGCCAATAGACGGGTTCGCTCGCCCGCAGGTGGTCGAAGAACGCGTAGGGGACCCCTTCCGCGTAGACGTCGGGGGATTTGAGATCAATCCGAGACGCGGTCATACTCTGCTCCTCGATCGATAAACGAATGGGATGTGTCTTAAACTACACACTTTCATTTCTAATGGAAGCCCTTATGCTGGGCTCATGGCGAAAGGGCAGAGCGGACCGATCCGACGGCGCACACTCACTCGAGACAAGGTCGTGGATGCCGCGATCGAGATCATCGACGAACTCGGCTGGGAGCAACTGTCGATGACGAGCCTCTCCGCCCGGCTGACCGTGGTCACCGCGTCGCTCTACAACCACGTCCGCAACCTCGACGACATTCGCGGCGCCGTCCAGGTGCGCACCATGGCGGAACTCGGTGCCCACCTGCGCGAGATCGCCATGGGCCGAAGCGGTCCCGACGGCCTCTGCGCGCTCGTCGACGCACACCGCGCGTGGGCCACCGACCATCCGCACCGGTACCAGACGCTCACCACCGCACCCGTCGACCGGGATGCCTTCATCTCCGCCGCATTGGACGCCAACACGGCACTGCGCACGATGCTGGCCTCGTGCGGACTGCCGCCCGAGGACACCCTCGACGCGGCCGTGAGCATCTTCGCCGCCATGCACGGCTTCGTGATGCTCGTGAACACCGACTTCCTCGGCGACGAGCTCGACCTGGACTCGATCTACGAGTCGGTGCTGCGCGGAGCACTGTCCAGCGTCGGGTGGCCGGAGCGAACGCACACCCCGTCCTGAAAGGCCATTACCCCTATTGTTGCCGTTCTCAGGCCCAGGCGTCGGAAGGGTTCGGCCGCCACGTCGAGATCGCCCAGATCACCACCACGTCGAGCGCGATGATGAGCACCGACCACCACGGGTAGTGCGGCAGCCATAGGAAATTGGCCACGATCGAGATCGCGGCGATCACGATCGCCGACACCCGGGCCCACGCGGCGCCGGTGAACAACGCGAGGCCGGTCACCGCGACCAACGCACCCAGCACGAGATGGATCCAGCCCCAGACCGTGAAGTCGAACTTGTAGAGGTACTCCACCCCCACCACGAACTCCTCGTTCTCATAGACCGCGGCGAGCCCTTGGAAGAACTGCAGGAGTCCGACGGTGACCATGATGACCGCTGCCCCCATCGCGGTCCCCGCCGCGACGCCCTGTTTGACCGACGAACCTTCGGACATGACGCCCCTTCCTCGCCGCAACCCACTGCCGGGTGCATTCATTGTCCGCCGGTTCGATGTGCGTTTGCGTCGAAACCGCGGGGTTTCCCACCTACCTGGAATTCGGATTGCTCCGGCCGAGGAGTCCACCCGACACAGCCGGCGAGACCGTTCGGTTGCCGCGAATCCCTCGCGCGCCCTGGTGCTCGGCACGTCGGAGGAGATGACCTTGTCCCCTATCCCGCCGTCGCGTGGTCAGGCGACACTGGCGGTGACCGGGAGGGGTGCCCGTGCCCCGGCCGCTCCGCTCGGTCCACAACTGCGCACCGAAAGTAAACGAACCGAATCGAGGCGATGTTCGCCAACCCCGGCTCGGACGGCACCGACTCGGAGTCGTCGCCCACCTGAACTGGCCACGCATGCTCACCCTCGGTACTGCGAGGAAACCGGGCGACGACATCACTCGAATTCGGGGGCCCGCCCACCGCCCCACAACTGCTCTGTGAGGTCCTGGAAGCACACGAACGTGACGGGGTCATCCTTCCGGCGCAACACCGACCTGCTCACCGCTGCACGCACAACGAAACCTTCGCGATGGGCGAGTTCGATTACCTTTCCCGCAAAGTCCCGCAGCAACGCCACCGATGCGGGGCCGCCCGGCGACGACGCCGGAACGACCACGTCCGCGACCGAGCACCCGGCGAACCAGTGCTCGGGGTACCCCAGCATCCGCTCGAGTGCCGGGTTGGCATGCACAATCACCCCCTCTTCATCGACAGCGAGGGCGGGAACCGGAAGCCGCTCGAGCAACCTCAGCGCCGGAAGCTGCTCCACATAGCCCAGCGGGGTGTTCGGGGCCGACCGTCGCCTGTCCCTACCCGGCCCTGCCGACGCCCACCTCCGTCTCCCCCAGCGGACCAACACATCGAACCGTGCCAGACCGAACAGTGGAGGCAACGTCGATGGTCGGCCAGATCGTCGAATTATTGTTGCCCGCGATCGTCCGGCACCAGCACATTCACCGGGAGGACACTGTCGAACAATTTTGGTGCAAAACAACATACATTCTCTCCGTGCGTAATTCCGACACAGAGTGCTCGGTTATCCGCGGGCCTCTGCGTCAGCTTCATTGGGCCGCTTTCGCCCAGGCACAAGTCGATTCCACGAGCCGCTATCCGCCGCCAGAGCGACGTGATTACCGAAAGTCGTTGCGCTCGTGTAATTTTCGACCTTGATTCGTACGCGGCGTCGCCCGCCGCGTACGGCGGGACGATTTCACTCGCCCGTGCGGGACGCGGGTTCTGCCGATGTAGGCGTCGAGTTCCCGCGGCGTGATGCATTCCATAGTAGCGGCACGGAATCCGAAAGACTTATCCCTACGGGACGTAGGGCTGATCTTTCCGGGACACGTCGCCGGCCGCCTACGACGAAGTCGTGGCCCATGTGATGCCGGACAATTCAATCACCGCTCACCGTGAGCGGAACCCACCAACTTCGCCAGCTCGTCGAGCGACCACGGCGGCTCGGTCTCGTGGTCGCGGTAGGCCAGCACAGTCGGAGCCGGCCGGTCGAATCTGCCGACGAAGCACCCTGATCCGGCGAAGATCCCGCCGGTGATTCCGGCGGCGAGGTCGGTGGCCAGGAAAACGTACAGCCGGGCGACGTAGTCGGCGGGTGCTGGATGCAGCGAGCCGTAGCGCGTTGCGTCGTCGAGCATCCCTCGTCTGTGCAGTTCCTCGATGTGCTGCTCGTACTCCGCGCCCACGGACAGGCGGGTCCTCGCACCAGGGCACACCACGTTGGCGCGGACGCCGGACTCGGCCAGTTCGGCCGCGATGGCGAGTGTCAGGCTGTTGACCGCCCCCTTGCCGGCGGGATATCCGGTTCCGCCGTAGCCGCCGAGGAACGCGAACGAACTCGTGTTCACGATCGCTCCGCGCCGCCGTTCCGCCATCAGGGGCGCCGCGGCCCGGCACGTGCGGAACGTCGCCGTCAGGTGCGCATCGACGAGTTCACGCCACTGCTCGTCGGTGACGGTGAGGATGGACGACCCGGCAGGCTCCGCGACACCGGCGCAGTTGATCAGCACGTCCACCTGGCCGAACGCACATTCCGCGGCGTCGACCAGCGCTTCGGCGACGCCGTCGGCAGCCGCCGAACCTGCCACCGCGATCGCCCGGCCACCGCCGAGCACGATCTCGTCGGCCACCTTCTCCGCCGCGCCCGGATCACGGCCGTTGACCACCACGCCGGCCCCCTCTGCCGCGAGCGCGTGCGCGACGGACCGGCCGATCCCCCGGCTCGAGCCGGTCACGACGGCGCCTCGCCCGTCCAGCCGTCTGTCGTCGCGTGAATTCATCACACCTCCGCCGAACTCGTCATTGCGGCATCCAGTTGTTCAAACTATAGTCCAGACACATGTCCAGTTTTCGGAGATCGCTGTGACACTCACCCGATTCGGAAGCGAAAACCCATGACTCTGCGCCCCACCGACAGCTCTGCTCTCCTGATCGACGGCAAACTGATTCCCGGTTCCGGCGGCACGTTCGAGGTGATCAACCCGGCCACCGAGGAGGTACTCGGGAGAGCCGCCGACGCCACCGCGTCCGACATGGACGCCGCGATCGCCGCGGCCCGGCGGGCCTTCGACGACACCACGTGGTCCCGCGACCACGCCTTCCGCGCCCGCTGCCTGCGGCAGCTGCGCGACGTGCTGCAGTCCCACGTCGAGGAACTGCGCGACATCACCATCGCCGAGGTGGGCGCCCCCGCCTTCCTCACCAGCGGACCGCAACTCGAAGGCCCGGTCGCCGACCTCGGGTATTTCGCGGACCTCGCCGAAAGCTATTCCTGGGAACAGGATCTGGGCATCGCCGAGCCGATGGGCATCAAGACCCGCCGACGCGTCCTCAAGGAGGCCGTCGGCGTCGTCGGGGCCATCACACCGTGGAACTTCCCGCACCAGATCAACTTCGCCAAGATCGGCCCCGCACTGGCGGCCGGCAACACGGTGGTCCTCAAACCCGCGCCCGACACTCCGTGGTGCGCCGCCCTCGTCGGGCACCTGATCGCCGAGGAGACCGACCTCCCGGCCGGTGTCGTCAACGTCGTCACGTCGAGCGACCACTCCCTCGGCGCTCAGCTCTCCACCGACCCCCGCGTGGACCTCGTGTCGTTCACCGGTTCGACCGCCACAGGCAAGGCCGTGATGGCGGCGGCGTCCGAGTCGCTGAAGAAGGTGTTCCTCGAACTCGGCGGCAAATCGGCGTTCATCGTGCTCGACGACGCCGATCTCGCCGGTGCGTGTGGGGTCGCCGCGTTCACGGTGTCCACCCACGCGGGGCAGGGCTGCGCCATCACCACCCGGCTGCTCGTTCCCCGCGAGAAGTACGACGAGGCGGTCGAGGCCACGGCCCGGACTCTCGGCGGCTTGCACGCGGGCGATCCTGCGAAACCCGGCACCATCTGCGGTCCCCTCATCTCCGCGGGGCAACGCGCCCGCGTCGAGGACTACCTGCGGCTCGCGCGGGAGGAAGGCGGCACGATCGTGGTCGGTGGCGGCCGCCCGGCCGATCGGGACCGTGGATTCTTCGTCGAACCCGCCCTGATCACCGGCCTCGACAACACCGCCCGGGTGGCTCGGGAAGAGATCTTCGGACCCGTGCTGGTGATCATTCCCCACGACGGCGACGACGACGCGATCAGCATCGCCAACGACTCGCCGTACGGGCTGTCCGGGTCGGTGTGGGGCACGGACCCCGCACGCCTGAAGCGAGTGGTCGACGGCGTGCGCACCGGAACGCTCAGCGTCAACGGCGGCGTCTGGTATTCCGCCGACGCCCCGTTCGGCGGTTACAAGCAGTCCGGAATCGGCCGCGAGATGGGTGTGGCCGGGTTCGAGGAATACCTGGAAACCAAGCTGGTCGCGGAACCGGCCCAATACTAGAGGGAGTCAATCGATATGGGACGTTTCGACGGAAAGACCGCCATCGTCACCGGCGCCGCGCAGGGCATCGGCGAGGGCTACGCGCGCGCCCTCGCCCGCGAGGGCGCCAACGTGGTGGTGGCCGATCTCAATGCAGAGCTCGGTGAGACCGTGGCCAAGCAGATCAGCGCGGACGGCGGAACTGCGGTGTTCAAGGACGTCGACGTCGCCGACGAGGATTCGGCGAAGCAACTCGCCGAGTTCACGGTCGAGAAGTTCGGCGGCATCGACCATCTCGTGAACAACGCCGCGATCTACGGCGGTATGAAGCTCGATCTCCTCATCACCGTGCCGTGGGACTACTACAAGAAGTTCATGGCCGTGAACTTCGACGGCGCCCTCAACGTGACCCGGGCCGTGTGGCCGCACATGAACAGCGGCGGTGGCGGCTCCATCGTCAACCAGTCGTCCACGGCCGCCTGGCTGTACTCCGGCTTCTACGGCCTCGCGAAGGTCGGGATCAACGGCCTCACCCAGCAACTCGCCCACGAGGTGGGCGGCATGAACATCCGGGTCAACGCCATCGCGCCCGGACCGATCGACACCGAAGCCACCCGTACCGTCACGCCGGGAAATATGGTGGCAGACATGGTCAAGACGTTGCCGCTGAAGCGGATGGGCACCCCCGACGACCTCGTCGGCGCCTGCCTGTTCCTGTTGTCCGACGAGGCGAGCTGGATTACCGGGCAGATCTTCAACGTCGACGGCGGACAGATCTTCCGCTCTTAGCGGCTCCCGTGTGTGGCGGCTGGGATTCCTAGCTCAGACTGCACCAGCGACCACCCCGAAGGAGGGGTTGTGCAAGTGACCGACGTCGTCAACGCTAGTGTGGCCCCGTTCTGCCACAGCCAGTATCACTCCGCCTGCGCACCGGGGCGCAGACGATAGTTGTAGCGCACGGTCTCGACCATCGCTCAAATCTAGCGAAAGGCACCGACAAGTGAGTCCCACAATTTTCCACCCACACCTCCGCGCGAACGAAGCCGGTGGACTTTCAGCAGGTCGACGATGACCACGACCGAGCAGGTATCCGTCGGCTACATCGGCCTCGGCAACATGGGTGCGCCGATGGCCAAGCGGCTGCTGAACCGGCCCGGCGGACTCATCGTGTGCGACACCCGTCCGGAGGCGCTGGAACCGTTCGGCAAGGCGGGCGCGAGGGTGACGTCGAGTCCACGGGAGGTGGCGGAGAACGCGGACGTCATCTCCGTGACCGTGCTGAACGACGAGCAGGTGCGCGCGGTCGTCACACAGATCCTCGACACCGCGCGGCCGGGCACCGTCGTGGCAGTGCACTCCACCATCAGCGACCTCACCGCCGTCGAACTCGCCGACCGCTGCCGCGCACAGGGCGTCGACCTGATCGACGCACCCGTCAGCGGCGGCGCACCCGGCGCGCACAAGGGGAAGCTGGCGGTGATGGTCGGGGCGAGCGACGACGCGTTCGAGAAAGTGCGGGAGCCGTTCGGGCACTGGGCCGAACTCGTCGTCCACGCCGGAGACGTGGGCGCGGGTACGCGGATGAAGCTGGCCCGCAACCTGCTGCACTTCGTCTCGTTCACGGCTGCCGCCGAGGCGCAGCGGCTCGCCGAGGCCGCCGGTCTCGACATCACCGAACTCGGAAAGGTGGTGCGGCACACCGACGCGATCACCGGTGGCGCCGGCGCGATCATGCTCCGCGACACCACCGACGCTCTCGACGAGAACGACAACTGGTACCCGATCATGACTCACGTCCGGGACCTCGGGGAGAAGGACCTGTCGCTGGCGATCGGGCTCGGCGAACGACTCGACGTCGCGCTGCCGCTCGCCCGACTCGCGCTCACGGGTCTGGGTCCGGGGCTCGGCGTCGACAGCACCGTGGACAAGATCGTGGACAAGGAGGAGCAACCATGACCGACGACACCCGCACCCGTGGCCTGGCCATGATGGAGAAGGTCTACGGGTTCGAGATGCAGGACGGACCCGGCGCACATTTCGCCGTCACCGCCGACCATCTGTTCGCCGACATCTGGTCGCGGCCCGGGCTGAGCATCCGCGACCGCCGGCTTCTCCTCCTCGGTGCGCTCACCGCGCAGGGACTCGTCGACGTCGCCGAGATCCAGGTGGGGGCGGCCCTGCACAACGAGGAACTGGACGAGGACCAACTCCGGGAGATCGCCCTGTTCCTGTGCCATTACGTGGGCTGGCCGTTGGGGACGAAACTCGACTCGATGATCGGTGGGGTGCTACACAAGCGGAAGAAAGCGGCCAGAGCGGCCGCCCCGGATGCAGAGGCCACATGAGCACCGAACACCTGACACCTGAGCTTCTCCGACTCGCCGACTCCACCCCCGGCTTCATGCCGGAGGACGAGGGGACGGCCCTGCACGAGGCCGCGTTGCAGTACCTGATCCCCGGCGGGGTGGGCGTCGAGATCGGCACGTACTGCGGTCGCTCGACGATCTACCTCGGAGCGGCGGCGAAGGCGCGGGGCGCCCGCATCGTCACGATCGATCACCATCACGGTTCCGAGGAACATCAGCCCGGCTGGGAGTATCACGAACCGGCGTTCGTCGACCCGCACACCGGTCTGCTCGACACGGTCGGCCGGTTCCGGCACACGATGGCCGACTCGGGACTCGAGGAGTACGTCGTGGGTGTGCTGGGCCGGTCGTCGACGGTGGCAACGTTCTGGCGCACTCCCGTGAACTTCGTGTTCATCGACGGCGGCCACACGTCGGAAGCGGCGTCGGCGGATCTCGAGGGGTGGGCGCCGTGGGTGAACGTCGGCGGCGCCCTGGTGATCCACGACGTGTTCCCGGACCCGGCGGACGGTGGTCGACCGCCGTTCGAGATCTACGAACGGGCGCTGGCGACAGGACAATTCAAGGAGACGTCCGTCACCGGGTCACTGCGTGTTCTCGAGCGGGTGGGCGGTCAGACGGGCGAACCGCTGGCCTGACAGTAGTCGCCGCACCGGTCGAGGCCGATCGGTAGTCCCACGGGCAGCGCCGCGTCCCGGAAGATTCCGTGTCCGGGCGTGGTGCGGGACAGCGCGTCCGCGGCGAGGATCATCGCCCCGCCCGTCCACGTGGTCTGCTCGACCGGCCACCGTTTGCCGTCGCTGTACACGAGGCCCGTCCAGTACGAGCCGTCCGGATCCCGCAGGTGCTGCATGGCGGCGAACTGCGCCAGCGCGCGGCTGTGCTCCCCCATCGCATCGAGGGCCAGTACCAATTCACACGTTTCGGCGCCCGTCACCCACGGCCGATGGTCCACGCAGCGGATGCCGAGTCCCTCGACCACGAAGTCGTCCCACCGCGACGCGATGCGGTCCGACGCGACCTCACCGCGGACGGCGCCCCCGAGGATCGGGTAGTACCAGTCCATGGAGTATTCGTCCTTGATGGCGAACGCCTCCGGGTGCTGCCTGATCGCGTGGCCCAGCGTGTATTTCGCGAACTCCCATTCCGGCTGCGGATCGTCGACCAGCCGGGCGAGGAGCAGCCCGCAGTGCAGGCTGTGATGAATGCTGGAGTTCCCCGTCAGCAGCGCCTCGGGGCAGTCCTGCCCGTTCTCACCGCGGGCCCACCAGATTTCGCCGCTCGACGACTGCATGTCGACGACGAAGTCGAGACCGCCCTGCACGGACGGCCACAGAGCGTCGACGAAATTCCGGTCACCGGTGATCAGGTAGTGGTGCCACACCCCCACCGCGAGGTAGGCGCAGAAATTGCTGTCGGAATCGTGATTCTCCACGGCCCCGTCGCGGAACTTCGTCGGCCACGAACCGTCCGGTCGTTGCGTGCGCCGCGACCACGCGTACGCGCCCTCCGCCTCCCCGATCAGTCCGGCGGCGGTGAGGGCCATGGCGGATTCGACGTGATCCCACGGGTCGGCGTGCCCGCCGGGAAACCACGGCAGCGCCCCCGACGACTCCTGCGCTGCCGCGATCGACCGTGCTGTCTGCCTGACCTGGCTCTCCGACAGCACGTTCGGCACCGACGGGACGCCGGCGGCTCTCACCGCGGCGCCTTCACCACGCTCGGTTCCCTCGGCTTCTCGAGGTAGAACACGACGCTCTTGCCGACCACGGGGTTGAGGACCTTCTCGGCGGTCCGCGTGAGCCAGGGGGCTTTCATCATGTCCCACACCAGAACCTGGTGGTAGGCCTTCGCGAGCGGGTTGTCGTTGTTCTCCACCCCGACCGCGCACTTGAGCCACCAGTACGGCGAATGCAGGGCGTGGGCGTGATCCCGGCCCCGGACCTCCAGCCCGGCGGCCGTCAGCTTCTCCGCCAGTTCGTCGGCGCGGTAGATGCGGACGTGGCCACCCTCCACCTCGTGGTACGCGTCGGACAGCGCCCAGCAGATCTTCTCCGGCAGCCACCGCGGAACCGTCACCGCCGCAACACCACCCGGCTTGAGGATGCGGGTCAGCTCGGCGATGGCCCGGCCGTCGCGGGGCACGTGTTCGAGGACCTCGGAGATGAGGACGACGTCGAACGTCGCATCCTCGTACGGCAGATTCAGGGCGTTGCCGACCTCGACCCGAGCCGACGCGCCCGCCGGGACCTCACCGACCTCGGCCATCGCCACGAACATCTTTTCGACGTCCGCGAGTTCGTCGACGTTCTGGTCGAAGGCGATGACGTCGGCGCCGCGTCGATACAGCTCGAACGAGTGCCGTCCGGCGCCCGCCCCGATGTCGATCACCTTGTCGCCGGGCTTCACACCCAGCCGGTCGAAGTCCACGGTCAGCACGGTCGGCCTCCTTCACGGGTCTGCGCTATCGCTTCGGCATAGGTCTGCGCGGTTCTCGCGGCCACGGCGGCCCAGCTGTAGCGCTCGAGCACGCGTCGACGGCCACCGTCGCCGAGCCTGGCCCGGCGCTGCGGATCGTCGAGCAACGCGCCCAGCACGTCCGCGAGTTCCTGTGGGTCACCGGGCGTCACCAGCACACATGCCTCCTCGTCCGTTCCCACGACCTCGGGAATGGCGCCGGCTCGGCTCGCCACCAGCGGGGTGCCGCACGCCATCGCCTCGACGGCGGGCAGCGAGAAACCCTCGTACAGCGACGGGACGCACGCGACGTCGGCCGACGCCAGCAGCGACGCCAGCTCGGCGTCGTCGATACCCGACACCGTCCGGACGACGTCGCCGATGGCCAGCTCCTCGATGAGCTTCTCCGTCACTCCCCCCCGTGCGAGCTTGGTGACCAGCACCAGTTCGACGACTCGCTCGGTGTGCACCTTCGCGACCGCCTCGAGAAGCGTCGACACCCCCTTGAGGGGCATGTCGGCGCTGGCGACGCACACGACGCGACCCGGGATCCGCGCGGCGGCCGGGGGCCGGAACACCTCGGTATCCACGCCCAGCGGGATGGTCTGCAGGTTCCCGGCGGGAACGTCGAAGGCCGCGCTGATGTCGTCGGCAGAGGACTGCGACACCGTCAACAGCGTGGGGATGGCACGCGCCACGCGCTTCTGCATGCGCAGGAATCCGTACCAGCGTCGGACCGTCACCTTGCGCCACCACTTCGCCGACGCCAGGTCCAGCTCGCGGTCGCGGGTGATCGGATGATGAATGGTGGCGACGACGGGGAGTCCGGCCTTCTGGAGTTGCAGCAGCCCGTAGCCGAGGCACTGGTTGTCGTGCACCACGTCGAACTCGTCGGCGCGCTCCTTCAGCAGTCGCGCGGCGCGGAGGCTGAACGTGAGCGGTTCCGGGAAACCGGCCGTCCACATGGTCGCGACCTCGAGCACGTCGACGCCGTCGCGGAACTCGCGTGGGTGCGGCGTTCTGAACGGATCCGGCTCGCGATACAGGTCGAGGCTGGGGACCTTCGTCAGCGTCACCCGCGGGTCGACGTCCGGGTACGGCTGCCCCGAGAACACCTCGACCTGATGGCCCAGTTCGACCAGCTCACGGCTGAGATGGCGTACGTACACACCCTGCCCACCACAGTGGGGCTTGCTTCGATACGACAAGAGTGCGATGCGCACGGACTTCGGCCTCTCCTCGAGCAGTTGGCAAGCAATACTAGAACACGTTCTTACTCGAGTGTGCCCTCATCCCATCCAACCGCACTCACTCACCCCACCGCGGTCGACTCGCGCAATCCCTCGAGTTTTCCGGACAGACGCCCGAGGTACGCCAGGACGTCCTCCTCGCTGCGGTCGGGCAGTCCGTACACGACTTCGGTGACGCCGAGATCCTTCCACCGCCGCAACTTGTCCACGTCCGGCTTGCCGTCGAGCACGACGATCCGCGGTTCGCCATCCCTGCCCGCCTCACGCCACATCCGTCGTAGCGTGGCGACGCGGTCGTCGATGTCCTGCTCGATCGGAGTGGTCATCCACCCGTCGGACGATTTCACGATCCACCGGAAGTTCTTGTCGTTGCCGGCGGCGCCGACGATCACGGGAGGTACCCGGGCCGGCTTGGGCCACGCCCAGCTCGGACCGAAGCTCACGAACTCGCCGTCGTAGGACGCCTCGTCCTGCGTCCACAGCGCACGCATCGCCTCGAGGTATTCGCGCAGCATCGTCCGGCGCCGTCCGGGCGGGACGTTGTGATCGGTGAGCTCGTCCAGGTTCCATCCGTACCCCACGCCGAGGATCACCCGCCCGCCGCTGAGATGGTCGAGCGAGGCGATCGTCTTGGCCAGCGTGATCGGGTCGTGCTCGACCGGCAGCGCCACCGACGTCCCCAGTTCGATCCGCTCCGTGACCGCCGACGCCGAGGCCAGCGCCACCCACGGGTCGAGGGTGCGCATGTAGCGATCGTCGGGCAGCGACGCGTCGCCCGTCTGAGGATGCGCCGCATCGCGTTTCACCGGAATGTGCGTGTGCTCGGGCACGTAGAACGAGTCGAATCCGTTGGCCTCTGCACCCCTCGCAGCCGAGGCCGGCCCGATCCCGCGGTCACTCGTAAACAACGTAATGCCGAATTTCACGAATTCTCCTTGGCCGAGAGCCTTTTCCTTCTTGCACACTAACTACTGGACACCTGTTTAGCCACCTCTCCATGTGAGTGGCGAAGCGTGCCCCGGCACACTTCGCCACTCACATGCTCAGGCGCCGTAGACCGGGACCGGGGTTTCGGCCTTGGCGAGCAGGTCGGAAACGACGGGTCCGATCTCCTTCGGTTCCCAGCGCGCGCCCTTGTCCTGGGTGGGGCCGTGCCGCCAACCCTCGGCGACGGTGATCTTGCCGCCCTCGACCTCGAACACGCGTCCGGTGACGTCCTTCGAGTCCGTGCTGCCCAGCCACACGACGAGCGGGGAGATGTTCTCCGGCGCCATCGCGTCGAACCCCTCCTCGGGCGCGGCCATCGCCTCCGCCATCGCGCCGCCCGCGCCGACCGTCATCCGGGTGCGGGCGGCCGGAGCGATCGCGTTGACGGTGACGCCGTAGTTCCTCAATTCCGCGGCCGCCTGAATGGTCATCTCCGCGATACCCGCCTTCGCGGCGGCGTAATTGCCCTGCCCGATCGAACCCTGCAGTCCGGCACCGGAACTGGTGTTGACGATCCGAGCGTCGACGACATTGCCCGCCTTCGCCTCGGCCCGCCAGTACGCGGCGGCGTGCCGCAGCGTCGCGAAATGCCCCTTCAGATGCACCCGCACGACGGCGTCCCACTCCTGCTCGCTCATCCCGACGAGCATGCGGTCGCGCAGGAACCCGGCATTGTTGACCAGCACGTCCAGGCGTCCGAACGTGTCGATGGCGGTGTTGATCAGATGCTCGGCGCCGGCCCAGTCCGCGACGTCGTCGCCGTTGACGACGGCCTCACCACCCGCGGCGACGATCTCCGCGACCACCTGCTCGGCTGGACTCTCCCCGGTGGCGGAACCGTCGATGCCGGCTCCGATGTCGTTGACCACGACCTTCGCGCCCTCGGCGGCGAACGCCAGTGCATGCGCGCGTCCGATTCCGCGTCCGGCGCCCGTCACGATGACGACGCGACCGTCGACCACTCCACTCATGCCTTCTCCTCTGTAGATGCTGTAGCTGCCGCCAGGAAGGCGGGACGTTCTCCGCCGCCGTGGACGGTCAGTGTCGAACCGCTGACGTACGCCGCCAGCGGTGAAGCCAAAAACACGGCGCAGTTGCCGATGTCCTCCGGGCACGCCATCCGGCCCAGCGGGACCGTCGCCCCGACCGCCGCGATCCCCGCCTCGTCTCCGTAGTGCAGATGCGCCAGTTCGGTGCGGACCAGGCCGACGACCACCGAGTTGACCCGCACCTTGGGCGCCCACTCGACCGCGAGACTGCCGGTGAGACTGTCGACGCCCGCCTTCGCCGCACCGTACGCCGCGGTGCCGGGCGACGGCCGCGATCCGCTGACGCTGGAGATGTTCACGATCGCGCCGCCCGAATCCTGCTTCTGCATCACCGCATTCGCGATCTGCGACACCACGAGCGGCGCGAGCAGGTTCAGCTCGACGATCTTGGAGTGGAACTTCGGGCTCGCCTCCGCGGCGAGCGCGAAGGGCGCCCCGCCGGCATTGTTGACCAGCACATCGAGCCGGCCGTGCCGCTCGACGATCCGATCGACGAGACCCTGTACCTGCTCCGGATCGCGGATGTCGCAGGGCAGGAATTCGATGCCCCGGCCGTCCACCTCCACCGGTTCCTCCCCCGGCCGGCGGGCGCAGGCCACCACCGTCGCGCCCGCCCGCAGGAAGGTGCGGCTGATGCCCGCACCCACCCCGCGCACACCACCGGTCACCAGCACGACCGCTCCGTCCAGATTGAAACGCGTTTCCATCGTGCTACCCTACCAAGCAATTGCTTGGTGAGTGAAGTTGTGCGGATGACGAGGGAGAAGAACAGTGGGAATTCGGAGTGCTAGCGAACCGGGGGGCATCACCACAGTCACCGTCGACTACCCGCCCGTGAACGCCATCCCGTCCCGGGGCTGGTTCGAGTTGGCCGACGCCATCCTCGACGCAGGGCGGAACCCGGACACCCACGTGGTGATCCTGCGAGCGGAGGGACGCGGGTTCAACGCCGGCGTCGACATCAAGGAAATGCAGGCCACCGACGGTTACGGCGCGCTGGTCGACGCCAACCGCGGCTGCGCGGCCGCGTTCGCCGCGGTCTACGACTGCGCCGTGCCCGTAGTGGTTGCGGTCAACGGATTCTGCGTCGGCGGCGGCATCGGCCTGGTCGGGAACGCCGACGTGATCGTCGCGTCCGACGACGCCGTCTTCGGACTGCCCGAGGTCGACCGCGGCGCACTCGGCGCCGCTACCCACCTCGCCCGGCTCGTCCCCCAGCACATGATGCGCACTCTGTACTACACGGCGCAGAACGTCACCGCCCAGCAACTCCAGCACTTCGGATCCGTGTACGAGGTGGTGCCGCGGGAGAAACTCGACGACACCGCCCGCGACATCGCCGCCAAGATCGCGGCCAAGGACACCCGGGTCATCCGGTGCGCCAAGGAAGCCATCAACGGCATCGATCCCGTCGACGTGAAGACCAGCTACCGCCTCGAGCAGGGCTACACGTTCGAACTCAACCTGGCCGGCGTCTCGGACGAGCACCGCGACGAGTTCGTCGAAACCGGAAAGCCCCGCTCCAACTCGAACAACAGGAAAGGCTGACATCGATGGCGAGCAAGCGCGACAAGAGGATGTCGCTCGACGACGCGGTCGGGGAACTGCGCAGCGGAATGACCATCGGCATCGGCGGCTGGGGTTCGCGCCGCAAGCCGATGGCGCTGGTCCGGGCGCTGCTCCGCTCGGATGTCACCGACCTCACCGTCGTCACCTACGGCGGCCCCGACCTGGGGTTGCTGTGCTCGGCGGGCAAGGTCAAGAAGGCGTACTACGGTTTCGTGTCCCTGGATTCGGCCCCGTTCTACGACCCGTGGTTCGCGAAGGTGCGCACCGCGGGTGAGATCGAGGTCCGCGAAATGGACGAGGGCATGGTCAAGTGCGGCCTCGAGGCCGCCGCCGCCCGGCTGCCGTTCCTACCGATCCGTGCCGGGCTCGGCTCCGACGTCCGGGGTTTCTGGGGCGACGAACTGCGCACCGTCACCTCCCCCTACCCGGACGCGTCCGGCAAATCGGAGACGCTGATCGCGATGCCCGCCCTGAATCTCGATGCCGCACTGGTCCATCTGAACCTCGGCGACAAGCACGGCAACGCCGCCTACACCGGAGTCGACCCCTACTTCGACGACCTGTACTGCGCGGCCGCCGAGAAGCGGTTCGTCTCCGTCGAGCGGGTGGTGGAGACCGAGGAACTGGTGAAAACCGTTCCACTGCAGAATCTCATCCTCAACCGCATGATGGTGGACGGCGTGGTGGAGGCCCCGAACGGCGCCCACTTCACCCTCGCCGGAGACAGCTACGGCCGCGACGAGAAGTTCCAGCGTCACTACGCGGAATCGGCGAAGACCCCCGAGGCGTGGCAGCAGTTCGTCGCCACCTACCTGTCCGGCAGCGAGGACGACTACCAGGCCGCCGTGAAGAAGTTTGCAGAGGAGCAGGCATGAGTGAGACGATCACCGAAGTCACCCGCGCGGAGTACTGCGCGATCGCGTGCGCCGAAATCTTCTCCGGGGCAGGCGAGATCATGGCCAGCCCGATGGCGACCCTGCCCCTGATCGGCGCCCGGCTCGCGCGACTGACCACCGAACCCGACCTGCTGATCACCGACGGCGAGGCCCTGATCTTCGCGGACACCCCCGCCGTCGGCGCGAAGGCCCCGATCGAGGGCTGGATGCCGTTCCGGAAGGTGTTCGACGTCGTCGCCTCGGGCCGGCGCCACGTGGTGATGGGCGCCAACCAGATCGACCGGCACGGCAACCAGAACCTCTCGGCGTTCGGTGCGCTGCAGCAGCCGACGCGTCAGATGTTCGGCGTCCGCGGTGCGCCCGGCAACACGATCAACCACCCCACCAGCTACTGGGTGGGCAAGCACTCGGCGCGGGTGTTCTGCGACAAGGTCGACATCGTCTCGGGCGTCGGCTACGACCAGATCGACCCGGAGAACCCCGCATACCGCTTCCACCACCTGCACCGGGTGGTGAGCAACCTCGGGGTGTTCGACTTCGGCGGTCGCGACCACACGTTCCGAGCGCTGTCGCTGCACCCCGGCGTCACCGCCGAACAGGTCGCCGGGAACACCTCGTTCGAGGTGGCAGGGCTGGCCGACGCCGGCGTGACCCGCGAACCCACCGACGAAGAACTGCGGCTGATCCGCGAGGTCCTCGACCCCCGCAGCCTGCGCGACCGGGAGGTGTCGGTATGAGCAGCCTCAGAACAGCGCTGACCGAGCTGGTCGGTGTCCAGCACCCGGTGGTCCAGACCGGGATGGGCTGGGTGGCCGGACCGCGGCTCGTCGCCGGCACCGCCAACGCCGGCGGTCTCGGCATCCTGGCGTCGGCGACGATGACGTACGCAGAACTCGAAGCGGCGATCGCGAAGACGAAGACCCTCACCGACAAACCGTTCGGGGTGAACATCCGCGCCGACGCCTCCGACGCCCCGCAACGCATCGACCTGCTCATCCGGGAGAACGTGCGCGTCGCGTCGTTCGCGCTGGCACCGAAGCAGGACCTGATCGCGAAGCTGAAAGCCGCCGGGGTGGTGGTCATTCCGTCGATCGGCGCCGCCAAACACGCCAAGAAGGTGGCGTCGTGGGGCGCCGACGCGGTGATCGTGCAGGGCGGCGAGGGCGGCGGGCACACCGGCCCGGTGGCCACCACACTGCTGCTGCCGTCGGTGCTCGACGCCGTCGACATTCCCGTCGTCGCGGCGGGCGGCTTCTACGACGGACGCGGACTCGCCGCCGCCCTCGCCTACGGCGCCGCCGGCGTCGCGATGGGCACCCGCTTCCTGCTCACCCAGGAATCGACGGTCCCCGACTCCGTCAAACAGGAATACCTCGCCCGGGGACTGCAGGACACCACCGTCTCCCGCAAGGTCGACGGCATGCCCCACCGGGTCCTCAACACCGACCTCGTCAACAGCCTCGAACACTCCGGCAACGTCCGCGGCCTGGTCGCGGCCGCCCGCAACGCGTCGAAGTTCAAATCCATGACCGGCATGAAATGGTCGACGCTCGTCAAGGACGGCCTCGCCATGAAGAAGTCCAGCGACCGCACCTGGCAGCAGATCATCATGGCAGCCAACACCCCGATGCTGCTCAAGGCCGGGCTCGTCGAAGGCAACACCCACGCCGGCGTCCTCGCCTCCGGGCAGGTCGTGGGACTGCTCGACGACCTGCCGACGTGCAAGAACCTCATCGACGGCATCGTCGCCGACGCGATCAAACGCATCGACGCACTCGGCGCCCTGCGCGTCTGAACCAACGGGACGCTCGTTCGATCTGACGCAACGAGCGTCCCGTTCGTCCGGCTAGGAGCTGGCGGCCTTCGCCGCGCTCAGCTGGATGACGCGGCCTTCGCCGCGATGCGCGCCCGGACCTCCGGCCGCCGCAGCGGGGGCACCGTCTGCGGCGGCTGCTTCCGCGGCGGCAGTGCCGCGAGCAGCTTCGTGGTGGCCTCGGTGACGACGGCTACCGCCTCCTCGAAGGGCTCACGGTTGGCGTCCGTCAGCTTCTGGATTCCGCTGACCTTCCGGACGTACTGACGCGCCGCCGCCTCGATCTCCTCCGCGGTGGCCGCCGGTTCGAGTCCGCGCAGCTCGGTGATGTTTCGGCACATGACTCGACGATAGCGCCGCCCGGTCCTCCGCGCGGCTCCTCGGCGCCGAACGAATGTACCCTTCGGCGCACCTGAGGCGATCGAAGGTACATTCGCCCGGCGCGTATCAGCTGCGGGCGGGCTCCAGCGCGTCGTCGTCCGCGGGCACGGCGTCCGCCTCGACGTCCGGGAGCGGGGTGCGGGATCGCGCGGCCACGACTGCCGCGCCGAGCAGGACCAGCGCGATGAGGCACTGCGAGCTTCCGATCACCTCACGCACGGCCGCCTCCACCCAGCCGGACGACGAGGACTGCAGGACGAAGTTCGGGCCGATCAGGAAGATCAGGGTGGCGGCGCCGATCAGGGGTCGCCAGCTGCGGTACTGCGGTGCGATCAGGATCGGAATCAACAGGATGCTGTATGCCCAGTGATGGGTGACGGCGAACGGCGCGGCGAGCAGGGATGCCAGGGCCACGATCGACAGCGCGATCAGGTGCTCACCGGACCGGGTGAAGCGATACGCCGACCACGCCGCCGCGGATACGATGACGGCCGCGCTGAGCACCCACAGGACGCTGGCCAGCCGGCCCTCCGCCCCGAGCCGCGCGATGACGCCGGTCACGGCCTGGTTCCGGAAGAAGTCGGGCGCGCCCGCACGGCCGGTGGCGAAGAACTCGCTGGTCCAGAACCACACCGACGACTGCGGCAGGAGCCAGAAGCCGAGGCCGACGGTGACCAGGATCGTGGCGAGGGATCGTCCGAACGAGCGGAAGTCGCGGCGGACGAGCAGGACCAGGAGAAAGGCTGCCGGGGTGATCTTGACCGCCGCGGCGAGGCCGATCGCGACTCCGCGGAACCGCTTCGGGATCACACCGGTGCAGTCGGCGACCACGAGCGCCATCAGAATGATGTTGATCTGACCGAAGTCGAAGTTCGAGCGCATCGGCTCGAGGAAAAGCACCGGCCCCATCGACAGCAGAGCGAGAAGTTCGGGGCGTGCGACGTCGAGCTTCGACAGCGCCACCTTGACCATCCACCACACGAGCCCGAGGTTGAGGGCGCACCACAGCGCCTGCAGGACCGCGGGGTCGATCTCCGCCATCGGCGCGAAGAGGATCGCCGCGAAGGGTGCGTAGATGAACCTGAACCCGGAACTGCTCGGGAAGTCCGCGGAGTAGAGCGGCAGCCCATTGACGACGGCGTAGCCGGCGTCGCGGAACACGGAGAGGTCCATCAGGTAGCCCATCGCCGCATCGAACTCTCGGTAGGCCACCGCCCCCAGGGAAAGGACGCCCACGAGGAGCGCGACGGCGTGGAGACGATAAGCCCTGAACTTCGATTCACTCTGTAACAAGAATTTGTTCTTTCATGATCGGCGTCGTGGTCAACCATCCACCGTAGCGGGCCGTGACCCAATCGTGACAAAGGCGAGGTCGCGGTGTCCGAACCGCGCATTTCGTCATAGTTCATTTAGACCGATATATTTCGACTATGCCCGCACGCGCCCTCGACAATCCCCTCGTCCTGCCGGTGCTCGGCCTACTCCTCGAATCGCCGATGCACCCCTACCAGCTGGAGGCCACGCTGAGCGAGCGCAGCGAGGAGGGCCAGTGGCCGCTCAACCGCGGCTCGCTGAACAATGTGGTCGCGGCTCTCGCTGCGGAGGGCTGGATCGAGGAACACGAACGTGCGCAACGGGAAGGGCGGCCCGCCCGCACCGTCTATGCCCTCACCGACACCGGGCACGCGGAACTCGTGAACCGACTCGACCTCCAGATCCGCAGCGCCGCACGAGAGTTCTCACCGTTTTTCGCGGCGATCAGCTACCTCGGCGCACTGGGACGCGAGGGCGCCGTCGACGCACTCACCGATCGCGCCGAACGACTCACCGCGAGAATCGAATCCGACCAGGCACGGCTCACCCGAGCGCTCGACGACGGAGTGCCTGCGCTGTTCGTCGTCGAAGCGGACTACGCACTCCACGCGGCGCGGGGCGAACTCTCCTGGATCGCGTCGACGATCTCCGACATCCACGCAGGCCGCCTCACCTGGCCCGCCCCGCAGACAGCTACCCCGGTCAGCCCGTCCCGAACGTCCCTTCGAGCCGATTCCGCGACCCGGGATGGACGAGACGTGCGGCACTGACGAGCCCCCGCGAGGACCACGTGCGACGCCGGATCATCAGGCACGGTTCGGCGCGCTCGATGTGGAGGAGCCTGCATTCCTCGGGTGACGCGAGGACCGCTTCGACGACGTGCTCGCCCCTCGTCAGAGGAGCCTCCACGCTCAGATAGTGATTGGGAGTCTGCTGGGTGAAGTCCTGATCGAGGTACCCGGGCGCCTCGGCGGGATTGACGAACCGGTCTTCGAGCTGGATCGGTGTGTCGTCCTCGTAGTGGATCATCAGCGAGTGGAACACCTTGCCGCGGATCGAATCCCGGATGAAGGCGTTCGCCGGATCGGCGTCTTCCTCCCGCACGTACACCACTTCGGTGCGGTGGCGGTGTCCGCGTTGCTGGATCTCGTCCGCGATGTTCTTGACCTCGAACAGGGGCGACGCCGTTTTCGTGGCCGCCACGAACGTCCCCACACCCATCAGGCGCACCACGAGACCCTCGGCGCTGAGTTCGCGCAGCGCGCGGTTGATGGTCATGCGGGACAGGCCCAGAGCGCCCACGAGCTGATTCTCCGAGGGCAACTGATCGCCCTCCTGCCAGCGGCCGGCATTGATCTGCGACACGATCAGCTGCTTGACGCGTTCGTACGCCGGGGCCGACTCCGTCCCCGGTCCGTTGTACAACGCGGCAAGCTCCGCGTCGACTACTGCGATCTCCACCACTGACACCCATCCCTCTGCAACACCGATGAACTTCCCGTGCAGTCGGCCGTTGCAGTCTATCGGCCGACTGCACGGGTAAGCCCTCATCGCGCGGTGCGCCCCGTGTCACCTCACCATGCTGCGCAGTTGCCTGGTCGCGACGGAGAGTGCGGCCAGGTCGTGTTCCCCCGATTCGGTGACGGCGTCGAGTGTGTGCCGGGCGCGCGCCAGCCGGGCGGCGTTGCGGTCCTCCCACTCGCCGATCTTCTGTTCCGCCGTGTCGACCGCTTCACTGCCCGAGATCACGTCGAGGCACAGTGCCCGGACCGTGTCGTACAACTCGTCGCGCAACGACAACCGGGCCAGCGCGTTCCACCTGGTTCCCCGTCCCAGCTGCGAGACACCCACCAGGAGGTGCACCAACCCGAGGCACTCGCCGAGCCGGTAGTACACCTCGGCCACCTCGCGGGGATCGCGCTGGGTGATGTCGGCGATCTCGACGATGTCCAGCAGCGCGAACCGATCCAGGAGCAGTTGCACCCGCCCGGCCAGGTCCGCGGGGACACCGCGGGCCACCAGCGCAGCCGTGCGGCTCCGCAGATTCTCCGCGTCCTCACCACAGAGCCAGCCCGCGACGTGTGGTGTCAGGTCCGCGACGCGGTCACGGAATCGGCTGATCTCCGCCCCGACCGCGAGCGGCTGGGGCCTGCGGGTCAGCATCCATCGCGACGCCCGGTCGAGCAGCCGCCGGGTGAACAGCGTGAGGTCGTCCGAGAGCGCGGCGTCGAGGTCGGCGTCCCGGATGTCGCGCCGAAGCGACGGCAGGCCGAACACGGCCGACACGACCGCGAAGGCCCGCACGGCGTCGGCGCTGCTCGCCCCGGCCTCCTCCCCCAGCCGGAAGGCGTAGGTGATGCCGCCGTTGTCGACGACGTCGTTGGTGAGGACCGTCGCGACGATCTCCCGCCGCAGCGGATGGTCGCCGATGGCGTCGCCGAAGCACTCACGGAGCCGGTGCGGGAAGTACCCGGCGAGGGCGTCCGAGAATGCCGGGCTGTCGGGCAGGTCGCCGGCCAGCAGGTCCGACTTCAGCGCCAGCTTGACGTGCGCCATGAGGGTCGCGAGTTCCGGCGAGGTGAGTCCGGTCTCCGCGCGCTCCCGGACGGAGACCTCCTTCCGGGACGGCAGCACCTCGATGGCACGGTCCAGACCGTAGCGGCCCTCCAGATGGCCGATGAGCCGTCCGTGCACCGTGAGGGACGCGGCGGCGTCGGCCCGGCTCGTGCCCAGCACGTCGTTCTGGGCGACGTTGTCGGAGAGCACGAGACGCGACACCTCCCCGGACATCTCGGCGAGCAGACCCGCACGGTCGTCCGCGGCGAGACGGCCACCGCTGACCAGGGCGTCGAGCAGGACCTTGATGTTGACCTCGTGGTCGGAGCAGTCCACGCCCGCCGAGTTGTCGAGAGCGTCCGTGTTGATTCGCCCGCCGGAGCGGGAGAATTCGATGCGTCCCAGCTGGGTCAAGCCGAGGTTGCCGCCCTCACCGACCACCCGGGCCCGGACGTCGGCACCGTCGACGCGGACGCCGTCGTTGCCTTTGTCCCCCACGTCGAGATGGGTTTCGGTGCCCGACTTCACGTATGTCCCGATGCCGCCGTTCCACAGCAGGTCCACCGGCGCCCGCAGGATGGCGCGGACCAGGTCGGGCGGGGACAGTTCGGTGGTCCCGGGACTCAGTCCGAGCGCGCGCCGCGCCTCCTCGCTGATCGGAACACTCTTCCTCGACCGTTCCCACACTCCGCCGCCGGCGCTGATCAGGCCGGGCGCGTAGTCCGCCCACGACGACCTCGGCAGCGCGAACAGCCGTTCCCGCTCCGCGAAGGACGCGGCCGCGTCGGGATTCGGGTCGAGGAACACATGCCGGTGATCGAACGCGGCGACGAGCCGGATGTGCGGGCTCGCGAGCATTCCGTTGCCGAACACGTCGCCGCTCATGTCGCCGATCCCGACGGCCGTGAACTCCTGCGACTGGGTGTCGACACCCATCTCCCGGAAGTGCCGCTTCACGCTCTCCCACGCGCCCCGGGCGGTGATGCCGAGCGCCTTGTGGTCGTACCCGACGGATCCGCCCGACGCGAATGCGTCACCCAGCCAGAACCCGTACTGCGTCGCAACGTCATTGGCGATGTCGGAGAACGTCGCGGTGCCCTTGTCCGCGGCGACGACGAGGTACGTGTCGTCGCCGTCGTGCCGCACCACCCGCGGCGCCGGGATCACGGCACCGGTCGCTAGGTCCACGTTGTCGGTGACGTCCAGCAGTCCGCTGATGAAGCTGCAGTAGCAGCGAACACCCTCGGCGCGTTGGGCGTCCCGATCGCGCAGCGGGTCGCCGGTGGGAGCGGGCGGGCGCGCGACGACGAACCCGCCCTTCGCGCCGACGGGCACGATCACCGAGTTCTTGACCGCCTGCGCCTTCACCAGGCCGAGCACCTCGGTGCGGAAGTCCTCCTTGCGGTCGGACCACCGCAGCCCTCCGCGCGCCACGGCGCCGAACCGCATGTGCACGCCCTCGACCCACGGCGAGTAGACGTAGATCTCGAAGCGGGGCCGCGGCTGCGGCAGTTCCGGGATCCGCTGCGGATCGAATTTGAACGCCAGGACCTGACGTTCCCGGCCCGGGCGGGCGTAGCGGTTGGTGCGCAGCGTCGCCAGGACCACGTTCAGGTAGGCGCGCAGGATGCGGTCCGCGTCGAGGCCGAGGACGTCGCCGATCGCCGTTTCCAGCGACGCGATCAGTTCGCCGCACTCCGCCGTGCCGTCCGGATCGAACCTCGCGGCGAACAGCCGGATCAGTGCCTGCGAGATCTCCGGATGATCACCGAGGACCGTCGCGATGTGGTTCTGGCTGTACGGGAATCCGCCCTGCCGGAGGTACCGCGCGTATGCCCGCAGCACCTCCACCTCACGCCAGTCCAGGCCCGCGCGGAGTACGAGTTCGTTGAAGCTGTCCGTCTCGGCCCGGGACTCCCAGGCCGCGGCGAACGTCTCCGTGAAGCGACGCGGCAGCAGATCGCCCACCGGCCCCGGCGACGCGTAGCGGATCCCGAACTCGTACATCCAGCACACCGTTCCGCGACTGTTCGCGACCGTGTACGGGCGCTCGTCGAGGACCGCGACCCCCATGCTCTGCAGGATCGGGAGAACATCGCTGAGGGAGGCGGGTGCACCGCCGACGAAGAAGGTGAAGCGCCACTCCGCCGCGTTCGCGTCGAGCCGCGTTTCGATCGCACCGTCCGTCAGCCTCTCGAACACCGCCAGATCGGCATGGGCCCGCCGGCCGTCGAAATCGTGCTTGTACACCTCCGGGAAGTGCTCCGAATAGTGTGCGAGGAGATCACGTTCGGCTGTGTCGAGCTCGTCGTGGAACCGGTCGTCCCAGGTCCGGCAGGCCCGGGAGATCCGGCGCTGAATCTCCAGTCGCCGCGTGTCCGTCACCTCCGTGTCCGCCGGGACCCGCATTGTGAAATGCACCATCGCCAGCGGGTACTCGGACACGTTCGTGGTGTATTCGACTGCGGTGCCGCCCAGTTCGTCCAGCAGGACGCGCTGCGTCGCCAGGCGCGTGCGCGTGTTGTACCGATCGCGGGGAATGAACACCAGCGCCGACATGCTGTCGCCCGGGACGTCCGTGCGCAGGAAGAGGTGAATCTGCTCGCGCGCGGTGATGCCGGCGACCTCGGTGAGGGCCGAATGCAGCGAGTCCGGGCTCGCCGCGAACAACTCGGTCAGCGGCAGCGCCTGCACGACCTGCAGCACGGCCTGCCCGGAGAAGGACTCGATGTCGAAACCGGCACGGTCGAGCAGGGCCCGCACCCGGCGTCCCGCACCCGGAATGTCCAGGACGTTCTCGTGCCTGCCCGCCGGGGTGAACGCGCCGACGAAGCGGTGCTCCACTCCTCCCGCCCGGACTCCGACCACCGACGGGTACGACGAACGGTGCACGGACACCGGAAGCGCCGCCTGCCCGATCGCCAGGACGGGTCCGGATTCCGTGGCCGGCGCACGATCGCCCTCCCGGTCGTGGAGCACGCCGAGACTCTCCTCGGGTGCGCCGTCGTCGCCGTAGCGCGCGTACCCGAGGACGGTGAAGTTGCCTGCTTCGCACCAGCGCAGGAAATCGGCGGCCTCCCGGAGCTCTTCGGACAGCGAGTCCTGCCCGGTCTGCGAGTCGAGTTGTTCGGAGACCTGAATCTGCAGTTCGCGCATGCGCGACAGATCCCGGTCCACCCGGCGCACGTCGGCGAGGACGGTGTTCAACGCCTCGACCAATGCGGCGACGACGGTGCCCGGCGTGTCGGAGCGCAGACCCACGTGAATCCACGACTCCGCCGTCCCCGAGTCGGTGGCAGGCAGAAGGTCGGTGAGGGTGCCCGACTCCGAGCGACGGGCGACGAGGACCGGATGCAGCGCCTCCTCGATCGGGGCGCCGACCCTGGCCGCGGTCAGGAGTACCGATTCGACGAGCAGGGCCATGTCGTCGGTGATGATCTGCACCGCCGGCCCGATCCCGCTGGGGTCTGCGGCGTCGATTCCGCGCACCACCGCGGTCCCGGGGTTTCGGTTCGACCCGGTCTCGAGATGCGCGTTCGCGATGCGATCACGCGCCTGCGGATCTGCGCCGTCGGCGGAGGGATGGCCGGCGGTGCGGAGGTAGAGGTCGCGGAAGCGCTCGGGCGCTTCCGGAGCGGAAAACTGCTGTTCATCGTCCTCGAGCGAATGTGGGGACGTCGAAATTACTCTCATGTCAGTACCTTCCGTCGGAAGCATCGACACTTCCGACTGGTGCAGTGGCGGGCCGGCACGCCTCTCGGCTGGGTCCTTGGAGAACGCTTGACAGGGGGTTGTCTATACAGGACTATACATCTAAGGCGATAAAAAACGTGAGTCAGAGCACACTGGATTCAGGACATGGGACAGAGCACCCGGGACCGACCCAGCTGCCGGACTCGTCACAGAGAGACATCAGGCCAATGACACACGAGGGACCTCCCGAGATCAGCCTCGCGCCGGAGCGTCGCACCATCGACGTCGTCCCGGACGACGAGCGCCACGGCTCTCCACGCAGCCAGTTCACGCTCTGGTTCGGCGCCAACATGCAGATCACCGCGATCGTCGACGGCGCCCTCGCGGTCGTCTTCGGCGCCGACGCCCTGTGGGCCATCGTGGGTCTGCTGATCGGCAATGTCTTCGGCGGTGCCGTGATGGCGCTGCACTCCGCCCAGGGACCGCGCCTCGGCCTGCCCCAGATGATCTCGAGCCGGGCCCAGTTCGGTGTTCTGGGCGCCGTGCTCCCGCTGGTCCTCGTCGTCCTGATGTACCTCGGTTTCGCCGCGACCGGCAGCGTCCTCGCAGGTCAGGCCGTGAACGAGATCCTCCACATCGACAGCCCGACGGTCGGCATCCTCATCTTCGGCGCGATGACCGCGTTCGTGGCGGTGACCGGCTACAAACTCATCCACGTGGTCGGCAAGATCGCGACGGTCGTGGGCATCGTCGGATTCAGCTACCTCGCGATCCGCTTGTTCGCCGAGTACGACGTGGCCGCGTTCGTCGGGAACAAGGGTTTCGACATCGTCACGTTCCTCCTCGCGATCTCGCTCGGTGCCGGCTGGCAGCTGACGTTCGGACCGTACGTCGCGGACTACTCCCGCTACCTCCCGCGCTCGACCAGCGAGCGGACGACGTTCTGGTCGACGTTCGCGGGCAGCGTGATCGGCTCGCAGTGGTCGATGACGCTGGGCGCACTCGTCGCCGCCGTGGCCGGGGATGCCTTCCTCAGCGACCAGGTCGGCTTCATCGGCGAACTCGCCGGACCCGCCGCGATCGCCCTGATGATCTACCTGGTGATCCTGGTCGGCAAGCTCACCGTCAACTGCCTCAACGCCTACGGCGGATTCATGTCGATCCTCACCACGGTGACCGCCTTCAACGGACAGTCGCGTATCTCGTCCCGGGCCCGCAGCCTGTACATCATCGGTTTCGTCGCCGTGTCGATGCTGATCGCGATCGGTGCCAGCGCAGACTTCCTCAACAATTTCAAGAACTTCGTCCTCGTGCTGCTGATGGTCTTCACCCCCTGGAGCGCCATCAACCTGATCGACTACTACCTCATCTCCAAGGAGCGCGTGGACATCCCGGCGCTGTACGACCCGGCGGGCCGCTACGGCCGCTGGAACAAGACGGCGATGACCTGTTACGCCGTCGGCGTTCTCGCGCAGATCCCGTTCCTCGCCCAGAAGCTCTACACCGGACCCGTCACGGAAATGCTGGGCGGCGCGGACATCTCGTGGATCGTCGGCATCGTCTTCACGGCCGCCATCTACTACCCGCTCGCGCGGCGCAGCAGCAACCCACCCCCGTCGATGATCTATCCGGCCAATACCGCGATGGCGGATTCGCGACTGTGAATCACGCTGACACCCAGACTCTTCCCACTCTCTCGTTCGACCATCAAGGAGTACACGACATGACCACCACGACGCCTCCGGTTTCCGGACCCCGCCACGTGTCGGCGCCCCGCGGCACCGAACTGACGACACTCGGCTGGCAGCAAGAAGGCGCCCTGCGCATGCTGATGAACAACCTCGACCCCGAGGTCGCCGAGCATCCCGACTCCCTCGTCGTCTACGGCGGCACCGGCAAGGCCGCGCGCAGCTGGGAGGCGTTCGACGCGATGGTCCGGACGTTGAAGACCCTGAAGTCCGACGAGACGATGCTGGTGCAGTCCGGAAAGCCGGTCGGCGTGTTCCGCACCAGCGAATGGGCTCCCCGCGTCCTCCTCGCGAACTCGAACCTGGTGGGCGACTGGGCCAACTGGGAGGAGTTCCGCAAGCTCGACGCCCTCGGCCTGATCATGTACGGGCAGATGACGGCCGGGTCGTGGATCTACATCGGCACCCAGGGCATCCTGCAGGGCACGTACGAGACGTTCGGCGCGGTCGGCCGGAAGCGCTTCGGCGGCTCGCTCGCCGGCACCATCACGTTGACCGCGGGACTCGGCGGCATGGGCGGCGCCCAGCCCCTCGCCGTGACGATGAACGACGGCGTCGCGATCTGCGTCGACTGCGACGTCACCCGCATCGACCGCCGGATCGCGCACAAGTACCTCGACACCAAGGCCACCGACATCCACGACGCCCTGCGTCTCGCGATCGAGGCCCGCGACGCGAAGCGCCCACTGTCTATCGGCCTCGAAGGCAACGCCGCGGAGATCTTCCCCGAACTGCTCGCCATGAACGCCCCCATCGACATCGTCACCGACCAGACGTCGGCGCACGACCCGCTGTCGTACCTGCCGCTCGGGATCGATTTCGCCGACATGAAGGCGATGGCCGACAAGGACCCGGCGAAGTTCACCGAGGACTCCCGGGCGTCGATGGCACGGCACGTCGCGGCGATGGTCGGCTTCCTCGACAAGGGCGCCGAGGTGTTCGACTACGGCAACTCCATCCGTGACGAGGCCCGCAAGGCCGGCTACTACCGCGCGTTCGACTTTCCCGGATTCGTGCCCGCCTACATCCGTCCGCTGTTCGAGGAGGGCCTCGGCCCGTTCCGCTGGGCCGCGCTGTCGGGCGATCCGAAGGACATCGCCGCCACCGACAAGGCGATCCTCGAACTGTTCCCCGAGAACGAGCACCTGAAGCGCTGGATCACGATGGCGGGCGAGAAGGTGGCGTTCGAGGGTCTGCCCGCACGCATCTGCTGGCTCGGCTACGGCGAACGGCACAAGGCCGGCCTGAAGTTCAACGAAATGGTGGCGTCCGGCGAGCTGTCCGCGCCCGTCGCCATCGGCCGCGACCACCTCGATTCCGGATCCGTGGCCTCCCCGTACCGCGAGACCGAGTCGATGCTCGACGGCTCCGACGCGATCGCCGACTGGCCGCTGCTCAACGCACTCGTCAACACCGCGTCGGGAGCGTCGTGGGTGTCCATCCACCAGGGCGGCGGCGTCGGCATGGGACGGTCCATCCACGCCGGTCAGGTGTGCATCGCAGACGGCACCGACCTGGCCGCCGAGAAGCTGGAGCGGGTCCTGACCAACGATCCCGGCATGGGCGTCATCCGGCACGTCGACGCCGGATACGACCACGCGATCGATGTCGCCAAGGAGCGCGGCGTGCGCGTGCCGATGTCCGAAGGATGACCGCAGGCCCGAGCGACCGTATTTTCGAACCACTGGAAGGAACAGCAGTGACAGCGAACACCTCCCGCTCCACAGTGCTGACCGGCATCGGCACCCTGGTGACCAACGACCCGACAGTGGGGGAAGGTCCGCTCGGGCTGATCCGCGACGCCGCCGTCGTCTTCGACGGCGGCGTGGTGGCCTGGGTCGGCAGCGCCGACTCGGCGCCGGCCGGGGATATCGGGCACGATCTCGACGGCCGGGCGGTGCTGCCTGGCTTCGTGGAGAGCCACTCGCACCTCGTGTTCGGCGGGGAGCGCGCGGAGGAATTCGCGGCGCGCATGGCGGGCCAGCCGTACGCGGCGGGTGGCATCCGCAACACGATCGAGGCGACACGGAACGCGACCGACGAGGAACTCGAGGCGAACACGCGGCGACTGCTGGACGAGTCCCTGCGGTCGGGCAGCACTACCGTGGAGTGCAAGACCGGGTACGGGCAGACGGTCGCGCACGAACTGCGCAGCACGAAGATCGCGGCGTCCCTCACCGACGAGGTGACGCTGCTCGCCGCTCACGTTCCGCCGCCGGAATACGCGGGGCGGGCCGACGACTACGTCGCCATGGTGTGCTCGGAGATGATCGATGCCTGTGCACCGCAGGCGAAATGGATCGACGTGTTCTGTGAGACCGGCGCGTTCGACCGCGATCAGGCACACGCCGTTCTCACCGCCGGGATGGCGAAGGGGCTCATCCCCCGCGTCCACGGCAACCAGCTCCGTGAGGGCCCCGGAGTCCAGCTCGCCGTCGAACTGGGGGCCGCGTCCGTCGACCACGTCTGCTACACCACGCAGGCCGACATCGACGCGCTCGCGCAGAGTTCGACGGTGGCCACTCTCCTGCCCGGCGCGGATTTCTCGACCCGGAACAAGTACCCGGACGCCCGGGCCCTGCTCGACGCGGGTGTCACGGTGGCGCTCGGTGCCGATTGCAACCCCGGCACCAGCTACACCACCAGCCTGCCGTTCTGCATCTCGATCGCGGTGCGGGACATGCACATGACCCCGGACGAAGCCATCTGGGCGGCGACCGCGGGCGGTGCCCGCGCGCTGCAACGTGCCGACGTCGGGGTCCTGCGTCCCGGAGCGCGGGCCGACGCCCTCGCCCTGGACGCGCCGTCGTACCTACACTTGGCCTACCGGCCCGGCGTCCCCCTGGTCAGCGATGTGTGGCGGGGCGGTGAACTCGCCTGGTCCGCGCACACCGGTCACGAGAAAGCGAGGGCCCTGCGATGATGGAGAACCTGCTGATTCCCCCACCCCCCTGGATCGGCAGAGTGGACGGCACGTCGAGTCACCACCTCCGCTGGCACCAGGCGGTGACGCCTCTTCACGACGGCTCCGAGCCCGGCGCCTGCGTGCTCGTCGGCTTCTCGAGCGACGAGGGCGTCGAGCGGAACAAGGGACGTCGCGGGGCGGCCCGCGGCCCGGACGCGCTGCGGGGCGCGCTGTCGTCGATGGCGCTCGCCGAGCCGCTCCGCGTGTACGACGCCGGCACCGTCGCGGTCACCGACAATCGTCTCGAAGCCGGGCAGGAGGCGCTCGGCGCCGTGGTCGCAGCGACCCTCGACGCCGGCCAGTTCCCGTTGGTCCTCGGCGGCGGCCACGAGGTGGCCTTCGGGACGTACCTCGGTCTGGCGCAGGCATCGGTCCGGACCCCGGCCAGACGGATCGGGATCCTGAACCTGGACGCCCACTTCGACCTGCGGTCCGATCCGGTCCCGAGTTCGGGCACCCCGTTCCGGCAGATCCTCGAGCGGGAGCATGCAGCGGGCACCACCCTGCAGTACTCCGTGCTCGGCATCAGCCAGCCGAGCAACACCACCGCACTGTTCGACACCGCACGCGGGTACGGGGTCCGGTACCTCCTGGACGACGACTGCTCGGTCTCCGACCGGCACCGGGTGGCCGTCTTCGTCAGCGAGTTCCTGTCGGACGTCGATCTCGTCTACCTCACCATCGACCTCGACGTCCTTCCCGCCGCGGTCGCACCGGGAGTGAGCGCTCCCGCCGCGTACGGTGTTCCGGCGGAGACGATCCAATTCGTGTGCGATGCGGTCGCCGCCAGCGGAAAACTCGCGGTGTGCGATGTGGCCGAGCTCAATCCGTCGTTCGACGTCGACAACCGCACTGCCCGTACCGCCGCCCGGTTGATCCATCGGATCGTCACGAAACGCATTCCGATCGCGGGCTGAGGTCACCCGGGGAGCGTCCGCTCAGCCCTCCGGCAGCACTGCGCGCAGACGGGTGACGAACGCGGCGGGGTCGTGGGCGAAGCCGATGTGGTCGCCGGGGAACAGGGTGGGCTCGACGCCCAGTTCGGTGGCGAGCGCCCGCGATGTTCGGTCGCAGAGTTGGCCACCCGACTCCTCGCCGATACCAACCACGACGCGGGTGGGCGCCGAGCGCAGGGCGGTGATGTCGGGGCACCAGCGGGTGGTCGGTCGCAGCATGTGCGCGTGCTGGAAGTAGTCGTCCGCTTCGGTCCGCGCATCCCGTTCGCCCGCGAACATCTGCTGGAACGCCTCCTCGGGCAGGTGGATGTTCGCCAGAGCCAGGAACTTCCTCCACGCCCCCACGACGTCCCCGGCGAGGTGGGTGTCGATGATCTCGTCGGTTTTCACACGCAGCTGCTCACGGTCGTCGAGCAATTCGTCCAGCGGCGGCTCGTGGGCGATCACGGTGTGGACCAGCTCGGGATGCGCCTGCACGAGCGCGAGCGCGCTGACGGCGCCGCCGCTGGAGCCGAACACCACGGCAGGGCCTGCATCGAGGTGCATCAGGAGCCGGGCGAGGTCGTCGGCGCGCATCTCGGGGGTCGAATCCCGGTCGCGATCGTCGACCGGGCTGCGGTGGATGCCCCGCGGATCCGTCGTAAGCACGGTGTATTCGGATGAGAGCAGATCGGCCGCGGGCGCGAAGGAGTCGGCGTCCATCGGGGCGCCGACGAGCACCACAACGGGGCCCGTGCCCCGTACCTCGTAGTACAGCCTGGCACCGGGGACGTCGAGGGTCCGGGCATGGGCGGTGGCGGTCGATGTGGGTTTCATCGAGTTCTCCTCGTTCGGGGCGGTGATTCTCGGTCACAGGTAGGACCGCCGCCGACGGGCAGAATCATCGGTCGTCGAGGAAAATTTCTTCCCCAGACCTGGTACGGCGTCCAGGATCCGCAGGAATCGTGGGCGTACCACTGGAAGCACGCGCGCCTTGATGACAGGATATATCCACGCGAACGGGATCTCGATGTGAGGTCCCGGGCGGCAACTGCAGGGAGTGAACGGTATGGCGCAGGGTGTTGTGAAGTGGTTCAACAGCGAGAAGGGCTTCGGATTCATAGCGCCGGACGACGGCAGCGCGGATGTGTTCGTTCACTACTCCGAGATCTCGGGCAGCGGCTACAAGTCGCTCGAGGAGAACCAGCGGGTGGAATTCGAGGTCGGACAGGGCCAGAAGGGCCCGCAGGCCCAGAATGTCCGGGCCGTCTGACCGACGCCCCGATGACACTGTGACGACGAGGTCGCACCCGAGCGGTGCGGCCTCGTTGTCGTAGTCGGCCCCGGGACAGTTATCTCGAGAGGCCGAAGCTTCCCACCTGGTTGCCGTTGACATACACGGCCCCGGTGTAGGTCCCGTCTGCGTTGGGGGAAATCCTGTCGGTCAGGAACCCCAGACCTGATGGGCTGTGATCGATGACGGTGTCTCCGTTCCCGTCCTGCGAGGTTGTGCCCGCGAGTCCGGTCAGGCCGAACGCGAAGTTGTTGACGACCGTGCCGCCCTGGAACGTCTTGCCCTTCCAGATCAACCCACCCACCGGCGCGGTGGTCGTTCCCTGATAGTGCCGGACGGTGTGCGCTGCCCGTCCGTGGTCGAGTACCCGGTCCCGTGCCGTGAACACCGGCACCCCTGGACAAATTCGGCGTTCTCCTTCATAGTCGATATGCCACCAAGTGGCATTGCTATTTCACTAGATGGCAATCTCGATCTTCCGACAGGAGTTCCCGTGACCGATCAGCTGCTCGATGCCGCCGAGTTTCGCTCCACCGTGCGCGCGTTCGCCAACCGTGAGATCCACCCCGGCGCGGCTTTCCGTGACGAGACGCGGGAGTTTCCGGCGGAGTTGGTGAAGCGACTGGGCGAACAGGACCTGATGGGCATCTCGGTGCCCGAGGAGTTCGGCGGACTGGGCCTGTCCACCAAGACACAGCTGATCGCCATCGAGGAGGTGGCCCGCACCGATGCCGCCCTCGCCTCGATCTACACCGCGCACTACCTGGGGCTCGAGCCGATCCTCGTCGGTGGAACCGAGGAACAGAAGCGCCGGTGGCTGCCCCGGCTCGCGTCCGGCGAACTGCTCGCCGGGTTCGCCCTCACCGAACCGGACGCCGGCTCCGACATCGCCTCGATGCGCACGACGGCGCGGCGCGAGGACGACGGGTGGCACCTGTCCGGTTCGAAGACGTACATCTCCAATGCCAAGGAGGCCGACCTGGTCGTCCTCTTCGCCAAGACCGATCCGTCCGCGGGCTTCCGCGGCATCACCGCGTTCGTCCTCCCCCAGGGCACTCCCGGCGTGAGTTACTCCGAGCCCCAGGACAAGCTGGGCATCCGGTCTGCTCCCACGTACACCGTCTACCTCGACGACGTGGCGCTCCCCCACGACGCCATGGTGGGAACGGAGGGCCGCGGCGGCAACATCGCGCTCACCGCCCTCAACCGGGCCCGCATCGACGTGGCCGCGATGGCCAACGGAATTGCCCTGCGTGCTTGGGAACTGGGCCGCTCCTATGCGGCGGAGCGCAAGCAGTTCGGACACCCCATCGCCGAGTTCCAGGCGATTCAGCTGCTGCTGGGTGCGTGCGACGCGCAGCTCGTCGCGTCCCGCGTCACCGCGGACTGGGCGGCGGACGTGAAGGATGCCGGGGCCGATCTGCGCCGCGCCGCGTCCGTGTCGAAGTACGTGGCCACGGAGGCCTGCTTCTCGATCGTCGACCAGACCGTGCAGATTCACGGCGGCGCCGGTTTCATGCGCGAATCCGAGATCGAACGCCTCTACCGCGACTGCCGGATCCTCCGGATCTTCGAGGGCACCTCGCAGATCCAGCTGCTCACCATCGCCTCCAACGCGCCCTCCCCGCGCTCGACCGAATTCTGAGAAGGGTCCCTCATGCCTACCCTGCCTCCCCTCGACGGCATCCGCGTCGTCGATCTCTCCCGCGTCCTGGCCGGACCGTACTGCACGGCGCTGCTCGCGGACGCCGGCGCCGACGTCGTCAAGATCGAGCCCGCCACCGGCGAGGACTCGCGGCACCTGGGCCCGTTCCGCGATGGCGAGAGCATCTATTTCAACGTGCTGAACCGCGGAAAACGTTCGCTGGCACTCAATCTCAAGGACGAAGCGGAACGGAAGGTGCTGTTCGACCTCCTCGACACGGCGGACGTTCTCGTCGAGAATTTCCGGCCCGGCGTGACCGCCCGGCTCGGCATCGACTACGACACCGTCCACGCCCGCAACCCCCGGCTCGTCTACGCGTCCATCTCCGGTTTCGGGCAGGACGGGCCGCTCGCGGGTTCGGCCGCGTACGACCTCGTCGTGCAGGCGATGTCGGGGATCATGAGCATCACCGGTTCCCCAGAATCCGGTCCGACCCGGCTCGGCGAATCGTTCGGCGACCTCGTCGCGGGACTGTTCGCGGCGTGGGGCATCAGCTCCGCCCTGGTCGGCACCCGGGCATCGGGTGTGGGGCAGCACCTCGACGTCGCCATGTTCGACAGCATGCTGGCCATGCTCCCCACCGCGCACAGCCAGTTGCAGGCGTCGGGGGTTGCGCCGGCAGGCGTGGGCAATCGCCATCCCGTCTCCACCCCGTTCGACACGTACCGGGCGTCGGACGGCCTGTTCGTCCTCGCCGTCGCCAGCCAGTCCGGATTCGAGAAGCTCGCACACACCATGGACCGTGCAGATCTTCTCGGCGACGACCGTTTCGCGGACGACACCTCGCGCACCGATCACGAACCCGCCCTGCGCGCAGAGATCGAGATCTGGGCGAAGGACAAGACGGTCGCCGAGGTGGTCGCAGTCCTCGGCGCGGCCGGACTGGCGAGCTCGGAGATCTGGAACGTGGAACAGGCGTTGTCGTCCGAGCAGAGCCGGCACCGGGGACTCGTGGAGTCGTTCGATCATCCGGTCGCGGGAACCATCGACTACGTCCGGCAGCCGGTCGTGTTCGGCGACAGCGCGCGCCCCGGGGTCTGCCGCAGCCCGCTGCTCGACGAACACCGGCAGCCCCTGCTGTCCGAGATCGCGTCGCGGTAGATTCACGCCGACACCCGCGACCGTCAGGAGACGACCCATGGCCCCCGGAGATGTGACCCGCAGCGCGAGCCGCACCTTCGAACTGCTCGGCGCGATCACCGAGCAGGGCGGGTTGACGCTCGGCGACGCCGCCAAAGCCGCCGGTCTCGCCACGAGTACCGCGCTGCGCCTGATCCGCAGTATGGAGCAGAGCGAGTTCCTGGTCCGCGGCGACGACAACGTCTACCGGGCCGGACCGCGACTTCTCCAGATCGGCGCCCGGGCGATCAGCGACAACCAGCTGCTGTCCCGGGCCCGGCCCGCGATGGTCGCGATCGCGGAGGGAACCCGCGAATCCACCTACCTGTCGACCCACGGCCCGAAGGGCACCGCCCTATATCTCGCGCAAATCGAGGGCACCCACGCGATCCGGCACATGGGATGGGTGGGACAGACGGTGCCGCTCGAGGGCACGGCCGTCGGCGCCGCGCTGCGGGGCGACCTGCAGAGCGAGGGATACGCGATCGCCCACGAGACCATCGAGAACCAGTCGACGGGTGTCGCGGCCCCCATCTACGACGCGGTGGGGCGGATCGTGGGCGCGCTCAGCGTCATCGGGCCGACGTTCCGCCTCGACGACGCACTCTGCGCGCAGCACGGCCTCGTTCTCGTCGAGCGTTGCCGTGCGCTGTCGGCCGAACTGGGCTCCCCGGCCCCCTGAGCAGCGGTCAGCTACCCATGCTGGTCCGCACGAACTCACGGAACGTGAGGACCATCGGTTCGCGGGCCCGGCCCCGCCGGTAGATCAGCGAGAACGGCGCCTGATAACCGAACGACGCCGGCAGGATCGGGCGCAGCCGGTTCCGGTCGACCCAGTACTCCGCGTAGTGCTCGGGCAGGTAGCCGATGTAGGCGCCGGACAGCACGAGGATGAGCTGCGCCTCCATGTTCTCCACCGTCGCCGACGGCTGGGGAAACCCCTGGCGTGCGAGTTCCTGCTCGGACCAGTAGCCGCGGGTCACCATCCTCTGTTGCGTGATGACCTCCGGCGGCACTCGCTTCCTGCCGAACAGCGGATGCTTGTCGCTGCAGTACAGCCAGTGCTGCTCCCGGTGCAGCGCCTGGGAGACGAGGCCGTTCATCGGCGAGGCGAACGCGCCGACCGCGACGTCGATCCGATCGTCGAGCACGCCGACCTGCAGCTCGTGCGGGGTCTGGATCTTCAGGTCGAGGTAGACGGCGGGGTGGTCCTTGCTGAACACGCCGATCACGTCGGCGAGCGGCAGGGTGGCGTCGGTGACGGTGGAATCGAGAACGCCGATGGTGAGGGTGCCCCGGAGCTCCCCCTGCAGCGCGGCGCCGTAGCGTTCGAAGCCCTCGAGTTCGCCGAGGATGCGCAGGCATTCCTTGTGGTAGAGCTCGCCCTTGCTGGTGAGGCCGAATCCGCCCCGGCCGCGATGGCACAGCACGATGCCGAGGTGGCGTTCGAGCTGGCTCATGTAGGTGCTGATCGCGGAGGCGGACAGTCCGAGTTCCTGCTGCGCGGGCGCGAACCCCTGGTGGCGGACGACGGCCGCGAAGATCTGAAGGAGCTTCAGATCGGGCAGCGAGCTGCGCATCGCACTCCTCCGGCGGGGTCGAAAACAGGGTGTGAGCTGGCTCGCACCATTACTTCACGATTTTCTGAAGTGATTATTTGTATCAAGTGATTTATTTCACGTCAATGTTCTCCTACCGTCTAGGGCAACGGTCTGACGAGACCGGCACCGACGGGACCACCGCGCCCGTCATCACCGATCCGCTAGGACACGTGAAGGACGCATCATGGACATCACCATCATCCTGATCTACCTGGGCGCAATGCTCGCGTTCGGCTGGTGGGGCAAACGCCGGGCGAGCAACTCCAGCGAATACCTCGTCGCCGGCCGCCGCCTCGGCGGATTCCTCTACACCAGCACGATGGCGGCGGTCGTCATCGGCGGCGCCTCCACCGTCGGTGGCGTCGGCCTCGGCTACAAGTACGGCATCTCCGGAATGTGGCTGGTCGTGTCGATCGCCGCCGGCGTACTCCTGCTCAGCCTGCTCTTCGCCGCACGGATCCAGCGCCTCAAGGTCTATACCGTCTCCGGGATGCTCAAACTCCGGTACGGCATCGACGCCACCGGTGCGTCCGGCCTCGTCATGATGGCGTACACCCTCATGCTCACCGTCACCTCCACGATCGCCTACGCCACCATCTTCAACGTGCTGTTCGGCTTCGACCGGACCCTGTCGGTGGTCCTCGGCGGCCTCATCGTCGTGGCCTACTCCGCGATGGGCGGCATGTGGTCGATCACGCTCACCGACGTCGTCCAGTTCGTCATCAAGACCATCGGCGTCTTCGTCCTGCTTCTCCCGTTCACGTGGAGCAAGGCGGGCGGCTACGCCGGTATCAAGGAGCGCGTGGGCGAACAGGCACTCGGGCTCGGCACCATCGGCACCGGCACCATCGTCACGTTCTTCGTCGTCTACACCCTCGGCATCCTCATCGGACAGGACATCTGGCAGCGCGTGTTCACCGCGAAGTCGCCCGAGGTCGCACGGTGGGGCGGCGTCACCGCCGGCGTCTACTGCCTGCTGTACGGCGTCGCGGGCGCTCTGATCGGGCTGGCCGCGTCGGCCCTCATGCCCGACATCGGATCGTCCGACGACGTGTACGCCGACGTCGCCGTCCACGTCCTGCCCGTCGGCCTCAGCGGCATCGTCCTCGCCGCCGCGGTGGCCGCGATGATGTCGACCGCGTCCGGCGCGCTGATCGCCACCGCCACGGTCGCCCGGCAGGACGTCCTTCCGCTGGTCGCCCAGATCTTCGGCCGCACACGGCCCGAACTCGACACGTCCGACCCGGAAGCCGACGTGCGCGGCAACCGCCTCTACGTGATCGTGATCGGCCTCGTCAGCATCGTGGTCGCCGCACTCATCAACGACATCGTCTCCGCGCTGACGATCGCCTACGACATCCTGGTCGGCGGACTCCTCGTCCCCATCCTCGGTGGACTGGTCTGGAAGCGCGCCACGGGAACCGCGGCCATGGCAGCCATGGCGGTGGGCACCGTGGCGACCATCGCGACAATGTTCGTCGTCGGCGACGTCATGGCGAACGAGCCGGTGTACGTCGGGCTCGTCAGCGCTCTCGTGGTGTTCGTGGCCACCAGCCTGTTCACCGAACCCACCCCGGCGAACGTGATGTCCGTATGGAACGCACGAGTGTCGGGAAAGGACGAGGAAGATCCGGTTCCGGTCCCGGCACCGAGCGTCGCGAGCACATCGACACCGAGCGTTGCGAGCACCTCGACACCGATAGCCTGAGTGACACCGGCGCACGAGGGTGAGTGCGCATGAGCGGGAGGAAAGATCGTGCCGAAGATCGTCGACCACGACGAGCGGAGACTGGCGCTCGCCGACGCCGTTCTCGCGTTGATCGCCCGGGAGGGGATCTCCGCCGTCACCACACGAGCGGTGGCGGAGGAGAGCGGGTGGTCGACCGGAGTGTTGAACCACTACTTCGGGTCCCGGCACGAACTGCTCCTCGCGGCGCTTCGCCGGGCCGGCGACATCCAGGGCGACCTGTACCGCACGATTCTCGACGAGGAGGGCGCCGGCCCGATCGAGAAGCTGCGGAACATCACCGCCAGCATCCTGCCGCTCGACGAACGCCGACTGGCGATGACCCGGGTGTTCCTGTTCTTCTACGCGGAGGGTGCGGCCGAGGAAACGGCGCGCGGTGAGATCGCGGCCTTCCTCGCCCGCTGGCGGGGCGTCGTGCGCGAGTCGGTCGTCGCCGCGCAGCGGGAGGGCACCGTCTCCGCCGACCTCGACGCGGACGCCGTCACCGTCGCGCTGGTGGCACTGACCGACGGTCTTGCATTGCAGGCCATCCTGGATCCCGTCGTCATGGAGGCGATCAGCGCGGAGGACGCGGCCGCCCGCTGCGTCGACGCCGCCGTACGACGGACCACCGAAGAAGCGGGGGCAGTAGGCTGATGACCGACCGCGTCGTCGTCGTCGACGACTTCATTCCGGCCGAAGCACTGTCCGATTCGCTTGCCGCCGCAGGTATTTCCGCGGACGTCGTGCACCAGTCCGAGTTCCCGTCCGGCCCGGGCGTCATCGCCCTGCTCGTGGGCCCGGAGAACACCGGACTCGAGCCCCGTCACCTGTCGGACCTCCCGGACCTGCGACTGCTCTCGGCCACGTCCGCCGGGTACGACCACCTGCCGGTGTCGGCGGCCCACGAACGCGGCCTGTGGGTCACGCGGGCAGTGGACTACTGCACCGAGGAGGTCGCGGACCACGCGCTCGCGCTCACCCTCGGACTGCTCCGATCCACCCACGCACTCGACCGCTCCGTGCATGCGGGCGGGTGGGACGTCAGCGCCGCGCCGCCGCGGCGCATCGCGGGAACCGTGCTGGGCCTCTACGGTTTCGGCCGGATCGCCGGCGCTTTCGCGCTGCGCGCCCGAGCCGTGGGGATGACCGTGCTCGTCAGCGGCCGCGGGTTGGGCGACCGCGCCGGGGAACTCGCTGCCGAGGGCATCGAGGTGGTCGGGTTCGAGGAACTGCTGCGCCGCTCCGACGTGCTGAGCCTGCACGTTCCCCTGACTCCCGAGACGCGGGGTCTGATCGACGAGCGCGCGCTGTCGACGATGAAGCGCGGCGGGTATCTGGTGAACGTCTCCCGCGGCGGACTCGTCGACCACGACGCGCTCGGAGCCGCACTGCGCAGGGGACACCTCGCCGGCGCGGCCGTCGATGTTCTTCCGAACGAACCTCCCGCACAGGATGATCCGATCCTGCAGATACCGAACCTCGTGATCACCCCGCACGCCGCGTGGTACTCACCGCAGGTCGCGCAGACGCTGGCGCAGCAGTCGGCGCGCAATGTCGCGGCGGTCCTGACGGGCACATCCCCGGTGGGAGTCGTTGCCGCACCGAGGATGTGATCGCCTCTGCCAGTTCTTGTAAGCCTCTGTCAGTCCTTGTAATCGGGGGCGGTGCGGTCCAGCATCCGCAGCAGCGCCGCCCACGCCATCTCGTAGGCCTGATCGTCGGTGTAGTCGTCCGTGGCCTCGCCGGCGAACTGCCGCGCGGTGTGCTCGGCGATCTCGGGCGACGGAACGCGCAGTTCACCCGATGCCTGGGCGGCGATCTGGATGTCACACGCCTTCTCCAGATAGAACATTCGCAGAAAAGCCTCGGCGGCGGATTCGCCCACGGTGAGCAGTCCGTGATTGCGCAGGATCATCGCCGGGTGGTCGCGGAGATCCTCGACCAACCGCACGCGTTCGGCGGTGTTGAGGGCGATGCCCTCGTAGTCGTGGTAGCCGACCCGGTTGTAGAACTCCATCGAGATCTGGTTCAGCGGCAGCAGTCCGTGCTCCTGCGCGGCCACCGCGCACCCGGCCTTCGTGTGGGTGTGCAGCACGCACTGCGCGTCCGTCCGGGCCTCGTGAATCGCGCCGTGGATCACGAATCCCGCAGGGTTGACGTGATATTCGGATGGTTCGACGAGTTCGCCGTCGAGTCCGATCTTCACCAGGTTGGACGCGGTGATCTCTTCGAAGAGCAGACCGTACGGGTTGATGAGGAAGTGATGTTCGGGTCCGGGAAGCCGGACCGAGACGTGCGTGAAGATGAGGTCGGTCATCTTGAAATGCGCGAGCAGGCGGTACACCGCCGCGAGTTCACGACGCAGTTCCGCCTCGGTCTTCGCCGGGCTCGTTCGGCCCTGCGACGTAACGGTGGGTGCACTCATGCGGGATCTCCTTGATCACCGAAGGGATTTCGGCTTAAATATATCAACTGATTTATTTAAGTGCCAGCCCTTTGGCTCAGTCGAGCCGCCCACCCAGCATGCCCCGCAGCGAGCGCAGGCAGAGTTCACGTAGCTCACCCTCGGCGATCGACGGGTGGTCGAGCCAGTCCATGCAGACGGCGCGGACGAAAGCGATCCATCCGCGCACCGCGACACCGACGAGTTCCCGCTCGCTGCCGGGGGGATCGAGCGCGTCGACGATGCGGCGCTGCTGGGCGTCGAGTTCCCGGTCGACGATGGCCCGGATGTCGGCGTCGGCCGACAGCGCGCCGCGGTTGATGGCCCGGACTCCGTGCCGGTGGCTCGCGACGTGCTCGAAGTACGCGTCGAGGCCGGCCGCGACCTGTTCCTCGACGGGGAGTGTGGAGTCGGGGGCCGTCACGTCGAGCAGTCGTTCGGATTCGCGTTCGACGATCGCGGCGAAGAAATCCCGCTTCGTCGGGAAGTAGTGGTACATCAATCCGCGCGACACCTCGGCGAGTTCCGCGACCTCCTCGATCCACACGTCCTCGTACGGGCGGTCCGCGAACAGCCGCGCGCCGATGTCGAGCAACTGCGCGCGCCGCTGCTCCGGGGCGAGTCGTCGGCGGGCGCTGGTCATGCCAGTCACCGTACTGCTTGACACCGGTTCAGTAAGGCGTACCTTGCGTACTAGACATCAATTCAGTAACGCGGGCCACATCGACACGGGGGTCGACAATGAGCGTCGAATCACTGCACACCACGGCGGAGGCGACCATCCCGCATCCTCGATGGCGGCTTCCCGTCGTCGGCGACGTCTTCGGGATCAGCATCCGCACCCCCGTGCAGAATTCGATGGAGATCGGCAGAAGACTCGGGCCGATCTTCGAGCGCAACGTTCTCGGCAATCGGTTCGTGTTCGCGTCCGGTGCAGACATGGTCGCGGAGCTCTCCGACGAATCCCGGTTCGCGAAGCACCTGGCGCCCGGCGTCGCGTCCCTGCGCGAGGTCGGCGGCGACGGGTTGTTCACCGCCTACAACCACGAGCCGAACTGGAGCAAGGCGCACAACCTCCTCGCCCCGGCATTCGCGAAATCGGCGATGCGGTCGTATCACCGCACGATGCTGGATGTCGCCGGCGAACTGACGGAGCACTGGGACGAACGCGTGGACGGCACCCCCGTCGACGTCTCCTCCGACATGACGAAGCTGACGCTCGAGACCATCGGCCGCACCGGTTTCAGCTATTCCTTCGACTCGTTCAGACGCGAGCGGCCGCACCCGTTCGTGCAGGCAATGGTCGGCGCGCTGAGCCATTCGCAGCGCACCACGTTCGTGAAGTCCAGCGCGCTCGGACGCCTGCTGACGCGACGGTCGGATCGACGCAACGTCGCCAACCTGGAACACATGGCCGAGGTCGTCGACGAGGTGATCCGTGCCCGCCGCGACAGCGCCGAGGCCGGCCCCGAGGACCTGCTCGAACTCATGCTGCGGGCAGCGCGCGAGGACGACCCCGATCGGATCGACGAATTGAATATTCGCCATCAGGTGGTGACGTTCCTGGTCGCGGGGCACGAAACCACGTCCGGTGCGCTGTCGTTCGCCCTGTACTACCTGTCGCGGCACCCCGACGTCCTCGCGAAGGCGCAGGCGGAGGTCGATGCGATCTGGGGCGACGAGGAGCCTGCGTTCGAGCAGATCGCGAAGCTCCGCTACGTGCGCCGCGTGCTCGACGAATCGTTGCGACTGTGGCCGACGGCCCCCGCGTACGGCAGGGAGGCGACCGTCGACACGACCCTCGTCGGCAAGTACCCGATGAAGGTCGGCGACTGGGTTCTCGTCCTCATCCCCGCCCTGCACCGCGACCCCGTATGGGGCGACGATCCCGAGGCGTTCGATCCCGACCATTTCCTGCCCGAGCGCATCAGGTCCCGCCCCGCCCACGTGTACAAGCCGTTCGGGACCGGCGAGCGCGCCTGCATCGGACGACAGTTCGCACTCCACGAGGCGGTCCTGGTTCTCGGCACGATCCTGCGTCGATACGACATCGTGGGCGACCCCGGCTACCGGCTGAAGGTCGCCGAGCGGCTCACCCTCATGCCCGAGGGCTTCACGCTGCAGCTCCGCCGACGCTGACCGGCCCCTTGACAGGCACAAAGTGAGAGTTACTATCAAAATATAGTAACTTCCTTTCGAGTGGAGCTGTCATGAGTGAAACGACGGTCATCGAAGTCGCCCCCCGCCGCTGGTGGGCGCTCGGAGCCCTGTCCGTGGCCATGCTGACCATCGGTCTCGACATCACGGTCCTGACGGTGGCGCTGCCGACGCTGGCGGTCGATCTCGGAGCGGACAACTCGCAACTGCAGTGGTTCAGTTCCGCATACACCCTGGTCCTCGCCGCCGCGTTGCTTCCAGCGGGCGCGCTCGGTGATCGGTACGGCCGCAAGAAGCTCCTGCTCGGCGCCCTCGTCCTGTTCGGCGTCGCGTCGCTGCTCTGCAGTTATGCGAGCACGTCGGGTCAGCTGATCGCCGGACGCACCCTGCTGGGGCTGGGGGCCGCGGTGATGATGCCGCTGTCGATGGCGGTGCTGCCCGTGCTGTTCCCTTACGCCGACGAACGGTCGCGGGCATTGACGATCTGGGTGACGTCCACCGCGATCGGCCTGCCCCTCGGCCCGATTCTCGGCGGGTGGTTGCTCGAGAACTTCTGGTGGGGGTCGGTGTTCCTGATCAACGTGCCACTGGTCGTCGTCGGCGCGATCGCCGTCGCGACCCTGGTTCCGGAATCGCGCAGCGAAGAGCAGTCGCCAACCGACTATCTCGGCGCCGCACTATCGTCATTCGGATTACTCTGCCTCACCTACGGTTTCATCAAGTCCGGCCAGGACGGCTGGGGCGACACACTGGCGTTGGCGTCGATCGCGGCGGCCGTGGTCGTGCTCGGACTGTTCGCGATGTGGGAGCGCCGGTCGCGTCATCCCCTGATCGACACGTCGTTGTTCGCCAGCCCCGGATTCCGCTGGGGCACGATCTTCACGACGCTCGTCAACTTCGGGATGTTCGGACTGTTCTTCACGGTGCCGCAGTACTTCCAGGCCGTGCTCGGCGTGGACGCGCTGGGCAGCGGCCTCCGACTGCTGCCGTTGATCGGCGGACTACTGGTCGGCACCCGGCTCTGCGACCAACTGCTCCGGCGGGCCGGCGCCCGGCCGGTCATCGTCATCGGGTTCGCCCTCCTCACGGCGGGACTCGCGACCGGCGCCCTGACCTCCGTCGATTCCGCGTACTGGTTCACCGCGACGTGGATCGCACTCGTCGGCGCGGGAATGGGTTTCGTGATGCCGGCGGCGATGGGTGCGGCCCTCGGCGCGTTGTCGGCCGAACGTGCCGGTTCCGGCTCCGCACTGATCCAAGCGCTGCGCCAAGCCGGCGGAACGATCGGGGTCGCAGTGCTGGGCACCGTGCTCGCCACCCGCTACCGGACCGAACTGGGCGCGCTCGACGCGGATCCGGTCCGCGACGGTGTCAACGCCGGCGTCGCGGTGGCCAAGGCGACCGGCGACCCGTCGATGCTCGCGCACGTCCAGGCGTCGTTCCTGTCGGGGATGAGCATCATGCTGTGGGTGTGCGCGGGCATCTGCGCCGTCGCGATGGTGCTCGCAGCGCGCTTCACGCCCCGCGATACCCCGGCCCGGGAGCAGGATGAGTCAGAATCGATACATGTCCATTGACGCTCGACCAGGCCTGCGGGAGCGGAAGAAGGCGCGCACCCGGCTGACCATCCGCTCCGAGGCGTTTCGGTTGTTCCGTGAACAGGGCTACGCCGAGACGACGATCGAGCAGATCGCGGAGGCCGCGGACGTGTCGCCGAGCACGTTCTTCCGGTACTTCCCCACCAAGGAACAACTGGTCCTCGCCGACGACCTCGATCCGCTCATGATCGAGGCCATCGAGGCGCAACCGGCGGACGTCCCACTGATCACCGCGTTCCGGAAGGCCGCCGAATCCGTGTTCGCCGGTCTGTCCGAGGCAGACGTGGACTTCGAGCGGAGGCGTCAGGAACTGCTGTATTCGGTCCCGGAACTGCGCGGGGCCGTCATGCAGGAAATGGTGCGCAGCATCGACATGATCGCGGGCGTCATGGCCCGCAGGATCGGGCGCACCGCCGACGACTTCGAGGTCCGCGCGCTCGCCGGGGCGATCGTCGGCGTCGTCCTCGGTGTCGTCGGTCAGCTTCCGGGGGATCTGCCCCTCGCCCTGCGCGCGCTCGAATTCCTCGAGGACGGACTCACACTCGGGCGGAGCGCGACGCCGTAGACCCGGCGCCCGATGTCACCGTGGTTCACTTCGACTGCACCGGTGCGACATTGGGCGACGCAGTGTCAGGCTGAGGCGCGGGCGAGAACCTCCGTCACGACATGTTCGGCGATGGCGAGGGACGACGTCGCACCCGGTGAGGGCGCGTTCCGGACGTGAATGACGCGTCCCGACCCGGTGATGACGAAGTCGTCCTCGAGGCTGCCGTCGGCGTTCATCGCCTGAGCGCGGATGCCCCGGGGTCCACGGGTGACGTCGGAGCGGCGCACGTCGGGGACGTACTTCTGCGCCTCCTTCACGAACTGGCCCGTGCTGAGGACGGTGCGGGCCTCGCGGACCGCCGCCGCGGTGTTGTGGGCGGCGAACCGCCAGAATCCGGGAAACCCGACCGCCGACATCATGTCCGACGCCGACCACCCCCGACGGTCGTACGCCTCCCGCCCGAAGGACAGAAAGGCGTTCGGTCCGAGCATGATTCGCCCGTCGATCCTCTTGGTGAGATGGACGCCGAGGAACGGGTACCGCGGGTCCGGAACGGGGTAGATCAGTCCCTTCACGAGCGAGGACCGCCCGGGCTCGAGCAGGAAGTAGTCGCCGAAGAAGGGCACCACCCGAGGCGATCGCGGTTCACCCGACATCAGGGCCACCCGGTCGGACTGCAGTCCCGCGCACGTGACCACCAGGTCGAAGGCCTCACTGCCGTTCCGGGTGGTGACCACTGTTTCCGCGGGCCGGCTGTCCAGGCCCACGACTTCCCGGCCGAGGAGCACGCGCCCACCCGCGGCGGCGATGTCCGCGGCGAGAGCCTCCGAGATCGCCACGTAGTCGATGATCGCGGTGTGCGGCGAGTGCACGGCGGCGACTCCGCGTGCGTGCGGTTCGATCTCGGGGATCTCCTCCCCGGGGACCTTGCGGACGCCGGGGACCCCATTGGCCACCGCCCTGTCGAAGATGGCGTCCATCCGAGCCACTTCGGACGAGTCGTGGGCGACCACCACCTTGCCGCATTCCTCGTAGGCCACGCCCTTGTCCTCCGCGTACTGCTGCAGGAGGGTGACACCACGGCGGCACAGGCGCGCTTTCAGGCTGCCCGGCGGGTAGTACAGGCCGGCGTGGACGACGCCGCTGTTATGGCCGGTCTGGTGGGCCGCGACCCGGGTTTCCTTCTCGAACAGCGTCACCTCGACGGCGTCCATCCGGTGCAGAAGTTCCCGGGCGACCGCCAGACCGATGATGCCGCCGCCGATGACGGCCGCACGAATCTTCGCCATGAGCACCCCTCCGTATACCGTTTTCGAGATATCATCGATGGTATGTCGACCACCCCTCGACGCACGTCTTTTCCCGGACTGGAGCACCTGTCCGATCGGCGTCGAGCGCTGCTGGACGAGCTTGTCACCACTCGCCGCGAGCGCGGTCTGACGCAGACGGAGATCGCCGCCCACATGGGCACGTCGCAGTCGGCCGTGGCACGGCTCGAACGCGGCGACGTCGACCCCCGCCTGTCGACACTCGAACGGTACGCGGAGGCCGTGGGCCGGACGGTCGACTGGACGATCTCAGCGCACCGGGAGTCATCACCATGATCTGGCCACCACCCACCCCACCACCGGTCCCGCCGTTTCACACGCCCTGGCAGCCGGACCCCCGGCAGCCGCCCGCGCCGACGCACGTCACGTCGGTCTCCGCTCCCGGTCCCGACTGGCTGGCCGAGCGCCTGTTCGACAAACGGATCGTGTCGCTGACCGGCCGACTCGACGCCGAGGCCACCAACCGCGCGGCGGCGTCACTCGCGTTGCTCGACGCCTCGGACGACGACGAGGTCCAGTTGTGGCTACACGGCGTCGACGCCGACGTCGACGCGGCCGCCACGCTCCTCGACACCCTCGACCTGATGGGGGTGCCGCTTCACGTCCACTGCCGCGGGGACGTCCACGGAATGGCGATCGCCCTCCTCGCGCCCGCCGACCGCCGGACGGCGGCGGCGCATGCCACGTTCCACCTTCGCGAACCGCAGACGTCCTGCGCCGGTCCGGCGTCGGACATCGCGACGGCCGCCGAACACCACGAGCAGCAGTTGCGGAGGCTCCAGCAGCGCATCGCCGACTCTTGCGGGCAGCCCGTAAACACGGTGATCGGCGACATGCGGGACCACCGGATCCTCACCGCCGACGAGGCGCGCGACTACGGGTTGATCGACGCCGTCACCGGCGCACGCTCCGTCGAAGGGGAGTAATCCGGCAGGACCTCCACCGGACGACTCTTGCGCCCCGCACCTCGACGGGGGAATCATCCGAGGATGACGGTCGAACGATCGCGCATCACGGTCCACGGGGTCGTGCAGGGGGTCGGCTTCCGCCCGTTCATCGCGCGGCTGGCCGACGACCTGGGGTTGCACGGCCACTGCGGCAACGACGACGTCAGCGTGTTCATCGAGATCGAGGGCAAGTCCGCGTCGGTGTCCGAGTTCGTGCGCCGGCTCAGCACGGATGCGCCGCCGATGGCCGTGATCGTCGACACGACGGTCCAGCCCGTTCCGGTGCGCGGGGACGAGTCGTTCCGGATCATCGACAGCCGGCACGTCCCCGGCGCGCGGACGCTGGTGTCGCCGGACGTGGCGACGTGCGCGGATTGTCTTCGTGAACTGGCCGATCCGCACGATCGGCGGTATCGCCACCCGTTCGTCAACTGCACCAATTGCGGGCCGCGGTTCACGGTGATCACCGACCTGCCCTATGACCGGCCCAACACCACGATGGCCGAGTTCCCGCTGTGCGCGGCGTGCCTCGCCGAGTACCGCGACCCCACGGATCGGCGGTTCCACGCCCAGCCGGTGTGCTGCCCCGACTGCGGTCCGCACGTGTTCGCCGAGATCGACGGTCGGCGGATCGACGGGGACGACGCCGTCCTCACCGCGGTGCAGGGGGCGTTGCGGGACGGCCGGATCGTGGCGGTCAAGGGCCTCGGCGGATTCCACCTCGTCTGCGATGCCGCCGACCGCACCGCCGTCGGGACTCTGCGGGCGCGCAAACACCGCCCCGACAAACCGTTCGCGGTGATGACCGCGAACCTGTCCGTCGCCGCCGAGCTGTGCGAGATCTCCGAGCCCGAGAGCGCACTGCTGCGACACGCGGCGCGGCCGATCCTGTTGCTGCGCAAGCAGAATACCGCGGAGGTCGCCGACGGAATCGCGCCCGGGATCGACGACCTCGGCGTGATGCTCCCCTACACCCCGCTGCACCATCTCCTGTTCACCCCGACACCCGGCAGCGACGCCGAACCACCGCGGGTGCTGGTGATGACGTCCGGAAACCTGAGCGGCGAACCCCTCTGCTTCGACAACGACGACGCCCGCACCCGGTTGCGGGACATCGCCGACGTGTTCCTGATGCACGACCGCCGCATCGCGGTGCCCTGTGAGGATTCGGTGCTCGCGGTGGAGGGCGGGGCGGTGCTGCCGATCCGCCGCTCCCGTGGGTTCGCGCCCCTGCCGGTCGTGCTCCCCGCGCACGGCCCCGAGATCCTCGCGGTGGGCGCGGAGATCAAGAACACCTTCTGCCTGACCCGGCAGGACTACGCGTTCTGCTCGGCGCACCTCGGCGACATGGGCAGCCTGGAGAGCCAGCGCGCCTTCGAGACGTCGGTGCGGCAGTTGACGCATCTGCACGGGATCACCCCGGAGGCCGTGGTCGCCGACCGGCATCCCGGGTATTCGACGCACCACTGGGCCCACAGGTACAGCGAGAGGACCGGCGTCCCCCTGCTCACCGTGCAGCACCACCACGCGCACGTCGCGTCTCTGATGGCCGAACACGGACTGGTCGGGACGACGGTGCTCGGGGTCGCGTTCGACGGGACCGGGTACGGCTGCGACACCACCGTGTGGGGCGGCGAACTCCTCCTGGTCGGCCCGAACATTCTCGACACGCGGCGGGTGGGACACATCCAGCCTTTCTCGCTGCCGGGCGGTGACGCCGCCGTCCGCAATCCGGTGCGGGTGGCGCTGGCTCTGCTGCACGAGTGCGGGATCACCGACGTCGACGGACTGCCGTGCGTGGAGGCGATCCCCACCGCGGAACGCGCGGCCGTGGAATCGCAACTTCTGTCGGGTCTCGGCTGCGTCAGGACGACGAGCGCGGGCCGCCTGTTCGACGGCGTCGCGTCGCTGCTCGGGGTCCGGCACCGGGTCACCTACGAGGCGCAGGCGGCCATCGAACTCGAGGCCCTCGCCCGGACCGCCCCGGATCCGGCTCCCCTGGCCATGGACGTGGAGAACGACCAGCTCACACTGGCCGTCCTGATGTCCGGACTGGTTGCCGGACTCCGCGACGGGACCCCGCCCGCGGCGCTCGCACTGGGCTTCCACCATGCCCTCGCCGCCGCCACCGCCGACCTCGTCGACCGGGCCGCCACCGCGACTGGCGCGTCGACGATCGGACTCACCGGAGGAGTCTTTCAAAACCGTTTATTCCTCGCACTGGTGAGAGCACACTGGGAGAGCAGCGGTTATCGAGTCCTCACCCACCACCGGGTGCCTCCCAACGACGGAGGACTCTCCCTCGGCCAGGCGGTGATCGGTGCCGCGGCGACCATGCGCGGACCGTGACGTCGGCAGCCCCCGACCGGCCGGTCCGGGACGGGAGCTAGTGAATGACCACCACCGCAGAGGCGGGCGGGCACCTTGTCGACACCGACCTGTCTGCGGATCTCGCCGCCGCAGCATTGTCACTCGCCCGCAGATTCCATGACGGCGCGACGCTCTGGGTGATCTCACCCCAGTGGGAACCGCACGCCCATCACGTCGCCGTCGAATTCGTCCATCCCGTGATCATGGGCAAACGGGCGCTGCCGTCGGTGGCACTCGTCGAGCCCGATCCGGTCGCGCAGGCCCGGGTGGCGAGCAGGCCCGGCGACATCCTGCTCGCCGTGGCGTCGGCGAACGAGCCCGCCGTGATCGACGCGATGCGCCGCGCACCGGCATGGGGCGCGATGACATTGTGGATCGGGGCGGGCCCCCGACCACCGGCCGGTGCGGCGAACCACATCCTCTGGGTCGATTCGGACGACCCGATGGTGCCGGCCACCGGGCGATTCGTCCTCATGTATCACCTGCTGTGGGAACTCACCCACGTCTGCTTCGAGCACTCGGGACTGCTGAAGCCCGACGCCGAGGAGTGCGACGAGACGGTCTGCGTCACGTGCAGCGACGAGGGTCGTCTGGGCGAGGTCGTGATCGAGCCGGCCGAACCGCTCGGGCCCGCCCTGGTCCGCACCGCCGCGGGCGAGGAGTGGGTGGACGTCAGCGTTCTCGGCGACGTCCGGCCCGACGACCTCGTGCTGGTGCATGCGGGTGCCGCGATCACGCGCCTCGACGACACGGGTCCGGAGGCGAACCGATGACCACACACGACTCGGAAAGCACCAGCTTCCTGTACCCGTTCATCGATGCGGAGGAGACCGACGCGCAGAGCCTCCTGGACGACCTCGCCGCGTCCGCCCGCGGGAAGGCCACCGAGAGCGCGCGCCTGCAGAAGGAGTCCCTCGACGAATACGGGGACGGCCTGACCGCGGCCGGGATCGACATGGCCGACAGGTTCCGTCGCGGCGGCCGGCTCTACACGTTCGGCAACGGCGGCAGCTCCACCGACGCCGCCACCCTGGCTTCGCTGTTCAGCCGTCCCGCCCGCGGGCGTCCGGTGGCGGCGTGGTCACTCGCCGCCGATCAGGCCGTGGTGACGGCACTGGGCAACGACGTCGGCTTCGATCTGATCTTCAAGCGGCAGATCATCGCCCACGCCCGCGACCGCGACGTCGCGATCGCCCTGTCGACGTCCGGCAACTCGGACGATCTGATGACCGCGCTCACCGAGGCGAAGCAGAGAGGCCTGTTGACCATCGGTTTCGCCGGGCACGAGGGCGGCCGGATGGCGGCGATGGCGTCCGCCGGCGAACTCGATTTCTGCTACACCGTCCACTCGCAGAGCATCCACCGGATCCAGGAGAGCCACGCGATGCTCGGGTACCGACTGTGGTCGGTGGCCCAGGAACACATGACGCGGCCCGCTCCCCACTCCGTGGAGGCTTCATGAGCACAACCGAACCGGCGACCTCGGCGGAACGCGAAGACCGGGTCCTCGAGCGGATCGACAAGTTCCGGCAACGCCGGCCCCGGCTACTCGACGAGGTGGTGACACTCGCTCACGGTGCGGGCGGAAAGTCGTCGGCGGCCCTCGTCGATGCGGTGTTCGTCGAGGCGTTCCGCAACGAGGAACTCGAGCAACTCGGTGACGCGGCCGCGCTCACCATGCCCTCGGGTGAGCGGCTCGCGTTCTCCACCGACTCGTACGTGGTTCAGCCGCTGCGGTTTCCCGGCGGTTCCATCGGGCATCTCGCGGTGCACGGGACCGTGAACGATCTCGCCGTGTCCGGTGCGCGTCCGCGGTGGTTGTCGGCGGCATTCGTCATCGAGGAGGGATTCCCGATCGCCGAACTGCGGGAGATCGTCGCCGACATGAGCGAGGCGGCTGTCCTGTCGGGAGTGCAGATCGTCACCGGCGACACCAAGGTCGTCGGCAAGGGTGCCGCCGATGGTGTCTACATCTCCACCGCCGGTGTCGGTGTCATCCCGGAGGGCAGACGGCTGTCGCCCGACCTCGTCCGCGCCGGCGACAAGGTTCTGTTGTCGGGCACCATCGGCGAGCACGGCATGGCCGTCATGCTCGCCCGCGGTGACCTCGCGATCGAGGCTGACATCGCCTCCGACACGGCCCCGGTGAACTCGCTCGTGGAGACCCTGCTGGACGCGGCCCCGTCGACGCGGTGGATGCGGGACGCCACCCGCGGCGGCGTCGGCACCGTGTGCAATGAACTGGCCCACGCCTGCCAGCTCGCCGTGATCATCGACGAGCAGTTCCTGCCCATCGAGCCGCAGGTGCTGGGTGCCTGCGACATGCTCGGCATCGACCCGCTGTACGTCGCGAACGAGGGGAAGTTCGTCGCCGTCGTCGCGGCGGACGAGGCGGATGCGGCCGTCGCGGCGATGCGAGCCCACCCGCGGGGAGCCAATGCCACCGTGGTGGGCGAGATCCTGGCCGAACCGCCGGGCATCGTCGCACTGCGAACCTCGTTCGGCGGCAGCCGGATCGTCGACATGCTCGTCGGTGACCCGCTCCCCCGAATCTGCTGAAGAACAGCCCGAGAAGGAGAACCACGATGTGTCTGGGGATACCCGGTCAGGTGGTCGACATCGTCGACGCCGAACAACATCTGGCCAAGGTGGACGTGAACGGCGTCCAGAGAACGATCAGTGTGCGACTGCTCGCCGAAGATGGTCTCGTCGTCGGTGACTGGGTGCTCGTGCACGTCGGTTTCGCGATGGCGAAGATCGACGAGATCGAGGCGCAGCTGACGTTGGATCAGGTGCAGAAGATGGGCGCCGACTACGTGAACGAGATCGACGCGTTCAACTCGTCCGAAATCGCGTGACTACAGCAAGAACGAGGTAACAGGGATGAAGTTCGTCGACGAATTCCGCGACCCGGCGGCGGCCCGCGCCCTGGTCAAATCCATCACCGAACTGGCCCGCGGCGACGAGTTCAAATTCATGGAGGTGTGCGGCGGGCACACCCACACCATCTACCGTCACGGCATCGAGCATCTCCTGCCGGAATCGGTCGAACTGGTGCACGGCCCGGGATGTCCGGTGTGCGTCATCCCCATGGGTCGCGTCGACGATGCCATGTGGCTGGCCGAACAACCCGGCGTCATCTTCACGACGTTCGGCGACATGATGCGGGTGCCCGGATCCAAGGGCAATCTCATCGAGGCCAAGGCCCGCGGCGCGGACGTCCGCTTCGTGTACTCGCCGCTGGACGCGCTCAAGGTCGCCCTCGACAACCCCGACCGCCAGGTGGTGTTCTTCGCCGTCGGCTTCGAGACCACCGCGCCGTCGACCGCGGTGACGCTGGTGCGCGCGCGGGCGCTGGGCGTGACGAACTTCAGTGTGTTCTGCAACCACGTCACGATCGTTCCGCCGATCAAGGCGATCCTCGAATCCCCCGACCTGCGGTTGTCGGGTTTCCTCGGCCCGGGCCACGTGTCCACCGTGGTGGGGCTTCGGCCGTACCGGTTCGTGTCCGAGGTGTACGGGAAACCGATGGTGGTCGCGGGCTTCGAGCCACTCGACATCCTCGCGTCGGTGCACATGCTGCTCCAGCAGATTCGTGAGGGACGCTGCGAGATCGAGAACCAGTACAAGCGGGTGGTGCGCGCGGAGGGCAACGTGCAGGCGCTGAAGCTGATGGCCGAGACGTTCGAACTGCGGCCACACTTCGAGTGGCGCGGACTCGGTTTCATCTCGCAGAGCGCGCTCAAGGTTCACCGGAACTACGCCGAGTTCGACGCCGAGGAGAAGTTCTCGATGCCGGGTGTGCGCGTCGCTGATCCGAAGGCCTGCCAGTGCGGCGAGGTTCTCAAGGGCGTCATCAAACCGTGGGAATGCAAGGTCTTCGGAACGGCCTGCACACCGGAGACCCCGATCGGCACGTGCATGGTGTCCCCCGAGGGTGCGTGCGCCGCGTACTACAACTTCGGCCGGCTCCACCGCGAGACGGCCCAATTGCTGGGTCAGCGAGGCTGACCAGGTGACCCCTCCCGGGCACCGCGTGTTCGCGCAGTATGCGCACGCCCCGAATGCCCTGGGCTACTGCGGTCCTCCCGGTTCGGAGCGACTGCAGGCGGTCGCGTGCGGTGGGGCGCCGGACACCGATGTGGTGGCGCTGGCGAAGCAGTTCAGCGGCGCCTGGCCGTACCAGGAGGTGATCGCCCGGCTCGCCGGAATCCCGGACCCCTTGGACGAGAGGGTTGTTCGAGCCTACTGGACGTCGGACGAACTCTCCGACCACATCGACCTCGCCGAGTTCGGGGCCGCCTTGCTGGCCCGCCTGGCGCCGCAGGCCGGCCACTACTGGAAGCACCTCACCGAGGACCTGCTCGAGGAGGCGGCGCCGACCCACAACTTTCACGTGTTCGGCGTGTATCCGTGGTCGCGACTGCTGGGTACCGGAATGCCACAGCCGCTGCAGGTTCTCGACTCGTGCCGCATCCGCTGGGGTCAGGTGGTCGGCATCGACGCCGATCGTGCCGTCGTCCGATCCCACCGCTTGTCGTGGGACGGCACCCGGCTGTCCCTCGGGCGCGAGCAGGACGACCCGGCCGACTACCGCGTGCCCGAGGGGGCTTTCGTGAACGACCTCACCGTGGGCGACCAGGTGGCGGTGCACTGGGACTTCGTGTGCGACCGCCTCGACGCGGAGCAGGTCGGCAGGTTACGCGGGCAGACGGAATGGCAACTTGCACAGACCAATCAGCGGCTCGCCCGGGAGGTGTCCCCGACCTCACCGAAACGGACCGATGCACACGTTTCCCAGCTACCATGACTACAACTCACGGCCTGTGGCCGGATCGGAGCCGACATGAAGAAGATGCCGATATGAAGAAGATTATGAACTCCCTGTCCGAGGACGAGTTCGTGCTGATCCGCGAGACCAAGAAGGCACAGATGGCCGGCTTGGACGAGGACAAGCTGATCAAACTGCACACCCGTGTTCGCCGCGCCCGCAACAAGCACGTCAAGCTGTACCGCCAGGAAGGCGCAGCGAAGGTCGAGGACAAGGGTGCGCGTGGGGCCGGTAAGGCGGCCAACGTACGCAACGCCGACAAGGCAGAAGTCTTCGAAGCAGCACTCAGCCGGGTGAGCCGCCAGTTGGCGACGGCGGCACGCGCCAGCGCTCAGGACTTGAAGGACGAACGACTCGCCCGCGCCCGCAGCGACTCCCCCTCCTTCAGCGAACTCGGCGACAGTGACGGCAAGGTCGCCTCGTCCGGCAAGGCGCGCGTCGACGCCACCCGGAAATCCTCCGGCCGCAAGAAGTTCGAAGCATCCACCATCGCCGCAGGCGCACGACAGCAAGCGAAGAAGGACAAGCGGTAAGCCACGTCGTCCTGCGTCAGACGCGCACGACGCGCATCCCCGCGGCTTCGAAAGACGCCGTCTCCCCGGGGTCGGCCGAGTCGTCGGTGACGATCGTGGTTCCCGGGGGGATCGGCGCCCAGGCATGGAAGGGGCGTTGCCCGAGCTTCGCCGCGTGCGCGAGCACGTACACCTCGTCGGCGCGGGCGATCATGATCTCCTTGAGGCGCGTCTGCTCCAGTTCTGCCTCACAGATCCCCAGGTCCGCGGTGACGGCGTCCGCGCCGAGAAACGCGCGATCGAACGTGACGCGTTGGAGCGTGGCCTCGGCCAACGGTCCGACGAACCCCTGACTGAGGTGGCGGAGTGTTCCGCCGATGCACTCGACCCGCACGGAGTCCGCGTCGGCGAGCGATTCGAGGGCGGTCAGGCCGGCCGCGATGACGGTGATGTCGTCGATCTCGCGCAGAAACTCCCCCATCGCACCCACGGTCGTGCCCGCGTCGAGGAGGATGGTCTCGCCCGGCCGGACCTGGTTCGCGGCCCACTCCGCGATCGCACGCTTCGCGTCGAACCCCTCGAGAGCGCGCTGACGGAGTGACGATTCCTGCTGGGGGTCGAGCGCGATCGCGCCACCGTAGGTCCGGGCGATCAGACCCTGGGACGTGAGCTGGCTCAGGTCCCGCCGGATGGTGGAGGCGGTGACACCGAACTGCGCCGACAGGTCGTCGACACTGGCCAACCCGCTCGATCGGGCCAGTCGCACGATCTCGGATCGGCGTGCTTCCGACTCGCGAACCGCCATGTTTCGTCCCCCTACTTCACAACCGCTGTGCTGGTTGCCAATTCGGCAGCCTGACGAAGAGCTTCGACCATACTACCGGCCTCCGCAATACCCTTACCTGCAATGTCGAAGGCGGTGCCGTGGTCGACGGAGGTCCGGATGACGGGCAGTCCCACCGTGATGTTGACCCCCGCCTCGATGCCGAGGACCTTCACCGGCCCGTGCCCCTGGTCGTGATACATCGCCACGATGAGGTCGTAGTCGCCGCGTCCCGCGAGGAAGAATGCGGTATCCGCAGGCAAGGGACCGTGCACGTCGATACCGTCCGCCTTCAGCACCTCGACCGCGGGGATGATCTTCTGCTCTTCTTCTCCGTAGCCGAACAGCCCGTGTTCGCCGGCGTGCGGGTTGATGCCACACACCCCGATCTTCGGTTCCGGGATTCCGGAGCGCACCAGCGCCTCGTGCCCACGCCGGATCGTCCGCTCGACGAGTCCGGGTTCGATTTTCGCGACGGCGTCGAGCAGGCCGATGTGGGTGGTCACGTGGATCACCTTCAGCTTCGGCGTCGACAGCATCATGGACACTTCCTCGGTGCCGGTGAGGTGCGCGAGAAGTTCCGTGTGCCCCGGGAAGATGTGGCCGGCGGCGTGCAGGGCCTCCTTGTTGAGCGGGGCCGTGCAGATGGCCTGCACCTCCCCGCGCACGGCGAGCTCGCTAGCGACGCGGATGTACTCGTACGCGGCGTGACCGGCGACCGGGGACAGTTCGCCCCACGCCAGGTCGTCGGGCAGGAGGTCGAGATCGATGACGTTGACGCGCCCGGGCACCGACTGCGCGTCCGCGATCGATTCGACGGTCACGATGTCGACGTCGATGCCGAGCACACTCGCCGCGAGACGCAGCCGCTTCGCGTCGCCGATGACGACGGGCTTGCACCAGGACCGGGTGGCCTCGTCCAGCAGGGCGGGGACGATCACCTCGGGGCCGATTCCGGCGCCGTCGCCCATGGTGACGGCGACGATGGGCAGGTTCGCGGTATCAGTTGACGCACTCATGTGAGGTCCTCGCTGTGTGGGAGTATGGGTGGGCGGCTGGTCGCCGCGCAGGTAGGCCGCGATCGCGGAGAGACTGCTCGTGTCGCCGAAGCTGCCGGGCCTCGTGACGACTCTCCGTCCGTCGGACGCCAGGGAGACGACGGCGCCGTGGTGCACTTCGTGGACCGGCCGGAGCGACGTGATTCCCAGTGCGTCGACGACGGCCCGCGCCGTCTCCCCGCCGGTGAGCACGAGGTCGGGTCTGCGGTCGTTCTGCGGGGCGGCGACCAGTCGGCCGAGTGCCGCCGACAACGTCCGCGCGTTCGACGGATCCACGTCCCCGGTGACAGTCACGACAGCGTGGCCGTCGTCGAGAGCGAGCCGGAGTCGTGTCGTGTCCACCTGGCCTCGGAGAAGGTCCGTCGCGTCGACCGGAACGTGCCGGACACCGTCTGCGACCAGCGACGCGACCTGTTGTACGGCAACGGGTTCTGCGGTCCCGACGACGATCAGGACGGATTCCGCCTGCCCGGCCTCAGTGGTGGGGGCGTGCCGGAGTGGCAGCGTCCGCGCAACCGCCGCCGCGAGAGCGGACGTCCCGATCAGTCGCACTCCGGGGATTGCCCGGCAGGCGTGGACGATCGAGTCGAGATCCTCGTCGGTCTCGACGTCGCAGATCGCGATGGCGCCGGCTGACGCCGCGCCGGCGAGCGCCTGCTCGATACCGGGACCGCGGTGCACGCATCGAGTGGGGATGCCCGGAAAGAGTTCGGCGATCGACGCCGGCGGCGCCGCGTATTCCGCCGACCACACCCCGGCCTCGTGCAGCGGCGTCGCTCCGATGTGCACCACGCCGCCCCGCACCGTCCGGTCGAGTGCGGGCAGGCCTGCTGCGACGACCACCGGACCGCCGTCGGCGAGGATTCCCACCTCGGCGCCGATGTTGCCGCGCAGGAGTGAGTCGATCTTCTTCACCACGAGTGCGTCGGACGGAACGCGCGCGATCGCGTGTCGCACCGTGCGGGCTGCGTCGCCTGGAGTCATCGATCGGGTGTCGAGATCCGCGATGACGACTGCGCCCGGTTCGTGCGTTTCGGCGGCACCGAGAAGGAGCGACACGGGTGCGCTCCGACCGAGGAACGCGCTCGCCACTTCGGCCGCTCCGGACAGGTCGTCGGCGAAGACCGCGACGGTCGGATGGGATCCGATCGGTTTCGGTCTCATGATGCCGCCTTTGCCCGAATGTCTGCGTGTTTCGTGCACTTTATGCTAGCAGTAATGCGCATTTCGCGCAGAGTGTTCACAGCGAGGCCCCCGCGCACTGCACGATCGCCTGACCCGTGATGCTCCCGCCGTACGGGCCAAGCAGGAATCCGATCAGCCCCGCCACCTCGTCCGGGGTGATGAAGCGCCCGAGCGGCGGAACTAGCGGAGGCGTCGACGTGCGTGCCGGATCGTTCAGCATCGGAGTGTCCGTCGGACCCGGGGCGACCACGTTGACCGTGATCGCCCGGTCCACCAACTCCGCGGCCCAGGACCGCGACATCCCCACGAGCGCCGACTTGGTGGCGACGTACTGACTCTTGCCCGCCGCTCCCGACATCGTGCGGCTGCCGACCAGGACCACCCGGCCGCCGTCGCGCATCGACGGAGCGAGTGCATTGACGAGAACCTCCGCGGCCGCGACGTGAATCCGCCACATCGTCAGGCCGTCGTCGACCTGTAGCTTCCCGAGGGGCGCGGAGGATTGCAGGCCGGCGGCGTGCACGACGGCGTCCACCGAACCGGCCGCGGCCGCGTGCTCCGACAGTGCGTCGAGGTCGCCAAGGTCGACGGCCGTCCAGGAGAATCGGTCGTCGTCGATGCCGGGGTCGCGTCGGCTGAATCCTGTGACCGACCACCCGTCGCTCAGAAGCTGCCGGGCGGTGGCAGCGCCGATGCCGGAGCTGACCCCGGTCACGACGGCCCGCTTCGAGTCGCCGTGCGTCACGACCGGCTCCCGTCGGCAACCCAGCCCTGATCGAGCTCGACGTACTCGATCGCCTGCCGGAACCGGGTGAACGCGACGTGCAGGACGCCGTCGCTCCCGGCGGCGATGCTCGGGTACGAGTATTCGCGGTTCAGTCCGTCGCGAGAATTGTTGGACAGGCAGTACCCGTCGCCGATCTCGATGTCGCGGCGAACCGGCCACGTCCGGCCACCGTCCTCGGACATCGCCAGCGTCATCGGTGCGCGGGGCGCACCCCAGAACGCGCTGCGGCTGTCGCCGTCGTCGAGCGGCTCCGGCCCAGCAACTGCCGGTTCGGGCACTCCGTCGGCCAGGCCGTCGTCGTCGATCTCGTCGTACAGGGACGTCCGCCGCGCGGTGGCATTCGCTGCGCTGGACTCGTTGAACACCAGGGCGAGACGGTCGTCCGGAAGCACGACGAACTGGATGGACGAGTTGTTGTTGGGAAGCTCGGTGGCCTCCGGCTCGGTCCAGGTATCGCCGTCGTCGCCCGAGGTGCTGCGGTAGATCGAGTCCGCCCAGCGGCTGCGGTAGAGGGCCACGAGGGTGCCGTCGGCGAGGCGGCCGATGTTCATGTGCACGCAGCCGACGCTGCCCGGTACGACCACCTCACGCCAGGAATCGCCGTGATCGTCGGAGATCATCACGCTGCTGTAGTCGCGATCGCCGACCCACTTGCGGCCCTCGATACGGACACAGTGGAACACGGGGAGCAGGAGCCGCCCGGTCGGGAGTGCGACCACCGGCTGTCGGACGAACACACCTCCGGCGTCGGTCTCCGGCAGGAGGGTGTGCGCCTCGCCCCACGTTCGGCCGCCATCGGCGGAGATGCGTCGCATGACACGCGCGGTGTCCTGGTTGCCGGCGTGCTGGGACGTCCACAACAACCACACGCTTCCCGTGTTCGTCACGTAGAGAACAGGATTCTGCTCCGACCGCGTCGGATCGTCGGACAACTGCACCGGCTCGGACCACGCGTCCGCCGCCGGGGCGAGCCGGGAGAACCAGACGCTGATGTCCGGCACGCCCTCCTGGGTGCCCGCGAACCACACGCAACCGAGGGATCCGTCCGGCAGGACGGTGAGATTCGCTGCGTGGTTCTGCACCTGCGGTGCGGGAAGCAGAGCGTCGCGTCGACCCGCCTCGGCGACGTCACGTACGACGCCGTCGGTGGGTCGGGTATCGGTTGCGGAACTCGGTGTTGTCATCTGCGTCTCCAGTGCGTGGATAGTGGCGGGCGAGTTGTCGATGGCGGCGGTCGCATCCCGTCTAGGCACGCAGCGCCGCGACACCGAGGTCGTAGGAGTTCGTGGGGCGCAGCGCGACACCGTCGATCCGCGAGCGGCGCGCGAGGACCGCCTTCGGAACGAACGCCCACAGGCACGGGCACGTGTCCCAGATCCGGCGTTGCGCGTCCGCGAGGAGTTCGGCGCGCCGGACGGCGTCGGCCTCCTCGGAAGCCTGGGTGATGGTCCGGGTGATGTCGGGAAAGATGTACCCGTGGTAGGTGTCCCGGGTCGCTTCCTTCTCCGCGGTGCCGGCGTACATGCCCTGCATGATGGTGAGGGCCAGACCGGTCGGGCTCGGGAAGCCGTTGCCCAGCACGTCCCAGTCACCGACCTTGCCCTGCCGCCACTGTGAGATGTCGCCGCCGGGTTCGAACTGCTGGAGCGTGGTTCGCACGCCGACCGCGGACAGCATCTGCAGCACCGACTCCATGATGTCGGTGTCGGCCGCGAACTCGCCTGTCTCCCAAATGATCTTCAACTCCAGATCGCGAACACCGAGAGCGTCGAGTTCGCCGCGGGCGCGGGCCGGGTCGTAGGTGTACTCGCCGGTCTCGACGGCACCGTCGAGGGTGAGGGGTATGACGCCGCGCGATTGGGTGGCGGAGCCCTGCAGGACCTGGTCGACAAGGGCCCGTCCGTCGATCGCGTACGTCAGCGCCCGGCGTACCCGCGCGTCGGCCAGCGGGTGACCCTGCGGTTTCCGGAAATTGAAGAAGAGCTGATTGAGCCGGACGCCGTCGATCCGGTCGATCGAGACGCCCGACAGTCCGGCGAGCTGGTCGGCCGCATCCGGGGTGATGGAGTCGATCACGTCGACCTCGCCGCTCCGCAACGTCACGACGCGGTTCGACTCGTCCGGGACGAAGCGGACACGCACCGATTCGATCAGTGCCGATGTTCCCCAGTAGTTCTCGTTGCGGACCAGGGTGTAGTTTCCGGTGCCACGGTCGCTTTCCGTCACGACGTACGGTCCGGTCCCCACGCCGGACTGCAGTTCCTCCGGCACGTTTGCGGCCGCCGGGGTGATGAGGATGTTCGACATGAGGTAGTCGAGGACCGGGACGGGTCGCTCGGTGTTCAGGGTGAAGCTGGTGTCGTCGATCTGCTCGACCGTGGGCCACTCGGGGAAGAAGCCGCCGACGAAGGAGCCGTCGACCTGGCTGTACATCTGCAGGGCCGTCGCGACGTCCTGCACCTGCACCGGGGTGCCGTCCGAATAGCGGATGCCGGGCCGCAGGTGCACGTACCACTGGGTGGGTGCGACGAGTTCGAACCGGTCGGCCAGAACCAGCTGGGGTCGCAGGTCCCGGTCGATCTCGGTGAGCGCCTGACGCACTCCCCGCTGCACCGTCAGCGCGGCATCGAACTGGTTCAGCTTGTTGTCGAGGCTCACGAGCGAACGGTTGAGGGCCAGGCTCACGGTCTTCGGTCCGGGCGTTCCGGTCGGTGTCGCGCATCCTGCCGCGGATCCGAGCGTGAGGCCGGCGCCGAGCAGAAGACCCGACCTGAGCAGCGTTCTCCTCGAAAAACGCTGTTCGAAAAGAGAATTGGTCATCGTCGACCTCTCGGGACTATGGGTGTGGGGCGCAGCGATCAGGCACGGCGCGAGGTGGTTGCCCACCAGGCGGTGTGATCGCCAGCACATCCGAACTCTACTCAGAGTTGCTTGAGATGCGCAAGATGGCAACAAAGACTTGCGCACAACGCGCATTAGTGCGATTGTGAGCTGAGTTACAAACGAAGCTGCTGTACCCGACACGCCGCGGTGTCGACACCTCCATCGCCGGCGTTATCGAAAGGTCGACGATGACCCCTCACGCAGACCCCGAACGGCCGGTGACCCCATGACGCAGCACGCCGCCGACACGGCATTTGCGGCCCAGCCCACCGGCTCGGCATCACCGGCTCCCCGCCGGACCCCGACCTCCCGTGTCCCGAGGGTGCTGACGGCGGCCATGCCCCGCTACGTCGCAAAACGCCTCGGACAGAGCGCGCTGGCCGTCTTCCTGACCCTGACCACCGTGTTCGTCCTCATCCGGATGGCGCCCGGCGACCCCGCCTACTCGATGGCCGGGCCGCTGGCCAGCACCGAGGACCTCGCCCGGATCAGAGCGGACATGGGCCTCGACCAGTCCGTGTTCACCCAGTACCTGCTGTACCTCCGGGGCCTGATCCACCTCGACCTCGGCACCTCGTACTCGTTCCAGGCACCCGCCTTCGACGTCGTCCTCGCCCGGCTGCCCTACACGATCACCCTGTCCGTCGCGGCGATCGTGCTCACCACGCTGGTAGCCATCCCGCTGGGCGTGTGGATGGCGCGCCGCGCCGACACGAGGCGCGAACTCGGGGCCAACGTCGTCACGATCGCCGGCCAGTCCATGCCCGACTTCTGGACCGGACTGATGCTCATCACCGTGTTCGCGGTCCTGATCCCGATTTTCCCCGCGGCCGGATTCACGACCTGGTCCAGCCTGGTGCTGCCCACCGTGACCGTGGCCGTCCTGCAGATCGCCCTGATCTCCCGCATGGTCCGCCGCGAGATGGTCGGCGCGTTCTCCTCGCCGTACATGACCGTGGCCCGCTCGCGGGGCGTCCCGGAGCGTGAACTCATCTGGCGGTACGCCCTGCGGAATTCCGCGATCCCGGTGCTGACCGCTCTCGGTACCCGGTTCGCGTCCATGCTCAACGGCGTCGTCGTGGTCGAGGTCGTCTTCGCGTGGCCCGGCGTGGGATCGCTGGTCGTGCGGGCACTCGAGACGAGGGACTACCCCCTCATCCAGGCCACCGTCCTGGTGACCGCGGTGCTCGCCGTCCTCGTCCAGCTTCTCGTCGACCTCTGTTATCCGCTCCTCGACCCGCGCGTCCGACTCGGAAAGGGAACGAGTAAATGACCACCGTCATCGATCCCCCGGCACAGGAGCGGCCGAGCGCCGTCACCACCCGGGACATCACCCGGGCCGGTGCCACCCGACGCGCCCGCGACAGCCGCGTGAAGATCTGGGTGGGCACCATCTGCGCCCTCGCCGTCATCGCGCCCGTCGCACTGGCGCAACTGCTTCCCCTGCCCTCTCCGGACGCCACCGACCTCGCCCAGCGACGCCTGCCACCGCTGACCGACGGTCACCTCTTCGGGACCGACCAACTCGGCCGCGACCTCCTCTCCCGCGTCCTCTACGGCGGACAGGTGTCGCTGACGATCGGAATACTCGCGGTCGTCGTGTCCGGGCTGATCGGCCTGTGTCTCGGCGCACTCGCCGGATACCTCGGCGGCTGGACGGACACGGTCGTGAGCCGGCTGATCGAGGCGCAGCTGTCGCTGCCACTCCTCATGATGCTGCTGCTCGTCGTCGCCCTGTTCGGCCCGTCGATCCCGGTCATCACGTTCGTCATCGCCATCGCCCAATGGCCGGAAATCGCCCGGCTGACCCGCTCACTCGTCCTCGTCGAACGCGAGAAGCCGTATGTGGCGGCTTCCCGAGTACTCGGACTCGGACGCACCGCCATCCTGTTGCGCCACGTCGTCCCCAACATCATCAAGCAGGCTTCCCTCGTCGTCCTGCTGCTGCTCGCGCAGGCCGTGCTCCTCGAGAGCGCACTGAGCTACCTCGGCGCCGGACCGCAACGCCCCTTCGCCACCTGGGGCCGGATCATCTCAGACGGCCAGGACTACATCACCACCTCATGGTGGCTCGTGACCCTCCCCGGCCTCGTCATCGTGCTGCTCGTGATCGGCGTGAACCTGCTCGGCGACGGGCTCCGCGACCGCCCGGCGAGGTCGCCGGAGAAGCGCCGCGGGCTCCTGCACCGGATCTCGTTGCGAAAGGAAGAGGCCTGACATGGGGAATCTCCTCAGAGTCGACGAACTGCAGATCGAACTCATCACCGCCCGGGGCGTCATCCGCGCCGTGGACGGAGTGTCGTTCTGCATCGACCCCGGCGAAACCGTGACCATCATCGGCGAGTCGGGGTCCGGTAAATCGACCACCGCGATGGGCATCCTCGGCCTGCTGCCCGACGACCTCGCCGTCCTCTCGGGTGCGGTGCGGTTCAAGGACTGCGACATCCTCGGACAGAAGAAGGCGCTCGCAAAGGTCCGGGGACGGCACATCGCCCTGATCCCGCAGGATCCGATGACCGCACTGAGCCCGGTGCACACCATCGGATCCCAGCTTCGGGAGGCGGTGCGCCACAGCGGCATCACCGGAAAATCGAAGGAAACCGCGCGGGCCGTGGAACTGCTCGAGCAGGTACGGATCCAAAATCCGGCGGGACAACTCGGGAAGTATCCGCACCAGCTGTCCGGCGGAATGCTGCAGCGTGTGCTGATCGCCTGCTCGCTCGCGTCGGGTCCCGAACTGATCGTCGCCGACGAACCCACCAGCGCCCTCGACGTGACCGTGCAGGCGAGCATCCTCGACCTGCTGCTCGAACTGCAGGAGCGCACCGGCGTCGGAATGCTCGTCATCACCCACGATCTCGGCGTCGCCCGCTTGATGTCGGACCGGATCTACGTCATGAAGGACGGCCGGTTCGTCGAGAACGGCGGAGCCGAAGATCTCGTTCTCCATCCTCGCAGCGCCTACACCCAGAAGCTGCTCGACGCCGTGCCGCGGCTCGGCGACTACACCACGACCGTAGGAGCGTCGACATGAGTGCACCGCTGCTGTCCGTCGAAGATCTCGTCGTCGAATACCCGGTCCCCGACGGTGTGTTCCGCGCGGTCGACACCGTCAGCTTCTCGGTGGACAAGGGTGCGACGCTCGCCGTCGTCGGTGAGTCGGGGTGCGGAAAATCGACCATCGCGAAGGCGATCGTCCGACTGCTCACCCCGACGTCCGGCCGCATCCTGGTGGACGATGTCGACATCGCACAGCTGTCGGAGAAGGCGCTGCGCCCCTTCCGGTCTCGCGTGCAGATGGTCTTCCAGGACCCGTACGGATCGCTGGATCCGCACCTGACCGCCGTCGACATCGTCGGCGAACCGCTCCGCCTGCAGGGCGTCCGGAGCAAGTCCGAGCGGGCGCGCAGGGCCGCGGCGCTGATCGATCAGGTCGGCCTGCCCACCACGGCGCTCCACCGTCGGCCCGCCGAGTTCTCCGGCGGTCAGCGGCAACGCATCGGCATCGCCCGGGCCCTGGCGAGCGAGCCGGAACTCCTCGTGTGCGACGAGGCCACCAGCGCACTGGACGTGTCGGTGCAGGCTCAGGTGCTGGATCTCCTCCGCGAGATCCAGCACGACACGGGTCTGACGTATGTCTTCATCTCCCACAACCTGGGCGTCGTCCGCGAGATCAGCGACACCGTGATCGTCATGTCGCGCGGACGGGTGGTCGAAAGCGGTTCCACCACCGACGTTCTCGAACATCCCGCCGAGCCGTACACGCAGGCCCTCCGCGCCGCCGCGCTCGATCCCACCACCATGGTCGGGATCAAACCCCGTCACATCGTCTCGCGCCCGCCCGGCGCAACCGAGGTTCCCCGAACCGCATCCCGAGGAGTAGCTTGATGCCCGAACTCGACCTGACCTCACTCGTTCTCGGCACGATGACGTTCGGTGACACCGTCGACATCGATGGTGCCGCCGCAATGGTCGACGCCGCACTCGACGCCGGCATCACCCACATCGACACCGCCAACGGCTACGCCGGCGGAGAGTCCGAACGCATCCTCGCCCGACTGCTCGGCACGCGCCGCGACCGCATCACCCTCGCCACCAAGGCGGGGATGCCGCACCCTGACGCGGGCGACAACTCTCCGCTGTCCCCCGCCGGCCTCCGGGCGAGCGTCGAGGCGAGCCTGAAGAGACTGGACACCGACTACGTCGATCTGTTCTATCTCCATCAGCCCGACCGGGCCACACCCCTCACCGACACCCTCTCCGCCGTCGCCGAACTCGTGTCGGAGGGAAAGATCCGCGCCCTCGGTGTCTCCAACTTCGCAGCCTGGCAGATCGCCGAACTGAACCACACCGCCGACGCCGTCGGCGCACCCCGCCCGATCGTGGCCCAGCAGCTCTACAACCTGCTGGCCCGGCGGATCGAGGAGGAGTACGTCGAATTCGCCGCGGTCACCGGACTGATCACGATGGTCTACAACCCGCTCGGTGGCGGTCTCCTCACCGGACGGCACTCGTACGACGCCCAGCCGGCCGACGGCCGCTTCGGTGATTCGCGGTTGGCGCAGATGTACAAGGAGCGGTACTGGAACACCGCGATCTTCGATGCGATCACCCAGTTGTCCGTGATCGCCGACAAGGCCGGGATCCCGCTCACCGAACTCGCTCTGCGCTGGCTCGTGTCCAAGCCGGCGGCGGGGCCGATCCTCCTCGGGGGATCCAAGGTCGCGCACCTGCAGTCGAACATCGCCGCTGTCGCGAAGGGCACACTCGACGACGAACTGATCGACGCGTGCGACGAAGTGGGCAGCGCCCTGCGCGGACCCATGCCCAACTACAACCGCTAGGAGAAATCGCCCTCATGAGCGCCCAGGAATTCGCCGCCCGACTCCGCGGCCGGGAACGGATCGTCGGCTATTGGTCCGTGATCGACAGCCCGGTGTCGACGGAGTGGCTCGCCCACGTCGGCTGGGACTACATCGCCCTCGACCTCCAGCACGGCCTGATCGGATACTCCGGCATGGTCGCGGGGCTCACCGCCATCGATGCCTCCGGTTCCACGGTCGGCATGATCCGGGTCGAGTCGAACGATCCGACGCCGATCGGCCGGGCACTCGACGCCGGCGCGGCGGGAGTGATCGTTCCGCTGGTGAACACGGCAGAGGAAGCTGCCCGCGCCGTGGCTGCCGCGACGTACCCGCCTGCCGGCGTTCGCTCGTACGGGCCGATGCGCTCACAACTGCGGATCGGTCCGACCCCGGCGGATGCCAACCGCGACACGGTCGTCGTCGTGATGATCGAGACGCCGCAGGGGCTGGCGAACGTGGAAGAGATCTGCGCCGTCCCCGGACTCGACGGGGTCTACGTCGGGCCGTCGGACCTGCGCCTCGCCGTGGGTGGTGCGCACCCGAGCGATCCGAGCGTCGACGACGAGTTCGAGGCAGCCCTGGTCCGCGTCCGTGAAGCTGCCGCAGCGGCAGGCATCGCGGCGGGCATCCACACCCCCGACGGTGCAGTAGCGGCTCGCCGACTCGAGGAGGGATACACGTTCGCGACCGTCGCGTCCGACCTCACCCATCTCAAGGCGGCCTCTGCCGCACATCTCGAGGCCGCGACCGGGGAATGATAGGCCCTCCGGGCTCGTGCGTCTTTTTGGTTGTTCGCGCTACCAAAAAGGCGCACGGGCGGCGAAGCCGCCTGATTGATGCAACGAAGGATCGAATCATGCCTGACATCATCGAGTTGATCTTCGCCGACCACGAGTGGTTCCGACGACAGTTCGCCGCACTGGACGAATTGAAGGCTCACCGCCGGGTGGATATCACTGCCGTCGAGGCGGTGTGGACACCGTTGGCGAAACGCCTGGATCTGCACGCTGCAGCCGAAGAGGAAATCTTCTATCCCCAGCTTCTCCGCGTCGGCGAGGAGGACGCCGAGGAGGAAACCCTCGACGCGATCGGGGACCACAACGACATCCGCTACGGCGTGCGAGCCGCGGCGGGATACCCCATCCTCTCCGAGGAGTGGTGGGCGGAAGTCGACCGAACGCGCCGGGCCAACGACGAGCACATGGCCGAAGAGGAACGCGAGGGCCTCGCTGACTTCCGGAGCGCATCGGGGGATCTTCGCGAGTCGCTCGGGCGGCGCTTCGCCGAATACTTCCTCGTTCACCGTTCCACGAGGGATGTGGACACGTCGGACAAAGATCCGGAGGAGTACGTCCGGGAGGTCGAGGAGGAACTCGACGAGGGCAGCAGCGCGGGGTCGCTTCGGATCGGAAGTTTGAAGGGCCGGTAACGACGCACTCCCCACATCACAGACCGCGCGGTCTGTGTTCTATAGTTCGGCGGGTCCGCGGCATCGGGCCGACCGGTTCTGTGGGGAGATGGGGTTGTGGCGCGAGTTTCCCGTGCGATGCCCGATGCGCTTCCCCCGATGTCGTTCGAGCGGACCGTGCCGCGCAGGTACGTCCATCGCCAATCCGTGGCCGAGGTCTTCCTCACCGACTGTGTGTCGCTACCGGGGCCGGATCGGTTCGTGGTCGCCGCGCAGTGGCCCCGCCTGCACGGCTTCTACCGCTCCCGGGATGGGCGCTACGACAGCATGCTGCTGGCGGAAACGCTCCGGCAGACGGCGATCTACCTGGGACACACCCGCTTCTCGGTCCCGCTGCCGAACCGGTTCGTCATGCAGCATCTCCGGGTGCAGGCGGTGCCCGGCGCGCTCGTGGTGGGTGCGGCGGCCGCCGACGTGATCGTCGAGGTCACCGTGTCCGATTACGTGTACCGCGGCGGGGCGCTGTCCGCCTTCCGCGTGGACCTGCGGTTCCGGCTCGGCGGACAGGACGTGGGCACCGCGACGGGTCACGCGGCAGTGTTTCCTCCGGCCGCGTACTCACGGGCCCGGTGGGGTGAGCGCGGACCGCGAATGGTCGGGACGCCCCGGTGCTCCGACCCTGTCCTCTCCGGGCTGGTCGGTCATCTCGACGACGCGCACGTGGTCCTGGGCCCGCAGGTCGCGCGCAACGAGTGGGAATTGCGGGTCGACACCGCGCACCCCGTCCTGTTCGACCATCCGTGCGATCACGTTCCGGGGATGCTGCTCCTCGAGGCGCTGCGGCAGGGTGCCTGCGCCCGGCTCGGTCTGCCCGACGCGCACCTCGAATCGCTCGGCGCCACCTTCCACCGGTTCGCCGAACTCGACGAGCGAGCGACGATCCGGCTGGACCTGGTCGACGACGACGCGTTGTCGGTCCGGGGGTCGATACGACAGGACGGCGTGGCGGTCGTCCGGGGAACCGCGGCGCTGGCCCCTACCGCGGTGAGCGCATGCGCGCGCTAGTCGGCGTCCTCGGGTGTCCAGCGGGCCCGGCGGATCCGGGCGATGTCCTGATGCCGGGTCGCGGGCATGATCCCGGGGAGCAGGAAGCCCCACATGTCGTCGACGCGCTGCTCGAGGTCTGTGCGCTGCGTCAAGACCTGAGAAACGGTCTGGACACCGGTGAAGGCGCCGATGACGAACCGCGCCAGCCTCGGCGGGTCGATGTCGCCGAGGAGATCCCCCTGCTCGACTGCCCGCGTGGCGAGCATCTCGCAACTGTTGATCCAGTCGAGATAAGGATCGGCAGGGCCCTGGTCGTCGGCACTGAGTTCGAGGGTGATCCGGATACCGGCTCGCACGATCGGGTCGTTCACGATCTGCCGGGCCATCTCGTGACAGAGCATCACGATCTGCTCGATCGCCGAAACCTGCTCGCGGCCGATCGCTTCGACCGACGCGATGGAGATCCGGTGTTGCTCACCGATGATGAATCGTGCCAGATCCTCTTTCGAACGGAAATGGAAGTACAAGGCCCCCTTCGTGATTCCGGCGTTCTCGACGATGTTGCCGAGTCTGGCTCCTTCGAACCCCGACTTCTCGAACATCTCCGCCGCCCCGCGGACGATCTGCTGTCGGGTCGCCGCAGCACGCGCCTGCTGAACCACGTTCACACCTTTCCCTGCCGCACGAGAGAAGAACGATGACGATGAAAGCACGGACCACGCGCCCATTGCCCGGAGAGACGGTACCAGCGTCGACCTCACCGGACCGCGGTCGAACACCGTCCGCGCCGGTCCGTGTCGCGGTGGTGGGAGCCACGGGCTTCGTCGGATCGGCCACCGTGACGGCACTGGCGGCGACCGGAATCCACTGCACCGCGGTCGCACGCACACCTTCACACGTGGACGTTCCCGGCGTCGTGCTCGCCCGGGCGGATCTGACCGATCCGGCGAGCCTCGAAATGGCACTCACCGGCGTCGATGTCGTGATCCACGCCGCCTCCTACACCGGGAACGACCCGGCGCACTGCGTCACCATGAACGTCGCGGGCACCGAGAATCTGCTTGCCGCCGCGGCCCGGAACGGCATCAGCCGGGTGATCTACGTCAGCACCATCGGCGTGTATGGGTCCGGGCCGCACAGCGGAATCGGTGAGTTCGAGGCCACGCCCGCACCCGTCTCGGCGCTGAGCGCGAGCAGGCTGGCCGCCGAACACCGCGTCCTCGAACGGGGCGGCTGCGTCGTCCGGCCCGGCTTCGTCCACGGCCCCGGCGACCGCTGGTTCGTCCCCGGCTTCATCCAGATCCTCGAGGCGTTGGGGGCCTGGGTCGACGAGGGACGATCCCGGATCTCGATCATCGCGGTGAACGACCTCGCCCGACTCCTCGCCACCCTCGCCGCGCAGCCTCCCACACGCCCCGGCGACGTGCTCCACGCGTGCCATCCCGACCCCGTGACCGTGCGCGAACTCGGGCAGGCACTCGCGAACGCGGGTCGTCTCCGACTGCCGGCCACGAGTCTCACCTTCGACGACGCGGTGACTGCCGGCGCCCGGCACGGCCTCACCGAACGACACCTCGACCTGATCGGCCGCGACCACTGGTACGACCCCACCCGCCTGTGGACCGCCGCGGGTGGGGTCGTCGACCACGGTCCCCTGGAGAGCTTCCCGGCGTGAAGTCCGTCGACGAGACCTGGGACAGGCACGGACTCGGATTCTCCGTCGAGCGGAACGTCCAGTCTTCGTCCGCCGTCCGCGAGCGGGGTGTATACCCGGATAGAGGATGATTCCCCCACCTGACGGAGTGTCGAGATGGCCCTTCTCGCCGAGATCGTCGTGGACACCGAAGGCGACAGCCGGGTAGTGGTCCTGTATCCCGTGATGTGGCTGTTCATCACGGTGCTGGTCACGTTCGTCGTTACCCGGATCATCACCCGCCGGATCCGCGCGCAAACCGGAGCTGCGGACGCGGACGCGGACGACGCGACGGAGCCGGAGGGGGGTCTGATCGGCGATATCACAGTCGGCGGCGTGCACCTCCACCACCAGGTTCTCGGGATCCTCCTGATGACGCTGGCCGGGGTGGCACTCATCGCCACCACCCCCGAGGGCACGGCGCTCAACGTCTTCGCGGCAGCATTCGGGGTCGGTCTCGCGCTCACCTTCGACGAGTTCGCGCTGTGGGTCCACCTCGACGACGTGTATTGGAGCACGTCCGGCCGCAAGTCCGTGGACGCGATCTTCTGCGCGCTGATGATCACCGGCTTGATGATCGGGGGCGCCGAACTCGTGACCGGACGGATCGGCACCACCGAATGGTGGGCGTCGATCGGTTACTTGTTCGTCACGCTCGGCATCTCGGTGATCTGCCTGCTCAAGGGCAAATTCGTCACGGGGATCGTCGGAGTCGTGTTCCAGCCGGTCGCGATCGTCGGCGCGATCCGCCTGGCCAAGCCCGATTCATGGTGGGCGGTTCGCCGCTACCCGACGAGACCGCGCCGGATGGCCCGCTCCGAGGCACGTTTCGACGAGCATTACCACGCCCGCTGGAACCGGGCACGCGACTTCGTCGCCGGGCCGCCGGATCCTCATCATGCCGGGACGCAGGGCTAGTCGTCGTCCGCCGTCCGTGAGCGTCCCATCATTTCCAGCCCCGCCATCGCCTTCTCCGCACCCGCCTCGTCCACCTTTTCCATGGCGAAACCCATGTGGATGACGATCCAGTCGCCCGGCTCCAGGCTGACGTCCTCGGGCAGCATGCCGATGTTCACCTTGCGCTGCTCGCCGACGACGTCGACGAGCGCAAGTTGGTTTCCGTAGCCCTCCAGCATGCGCACCACCTGACCGGGAATACCGAGACACATGATTCAGCCCTCCGTCCCGCCCGGTTGCAGCGTTGCCGCGGAGTCGGACTCCAGCAGTTGATCGACGATCTCGAACACCATGTCGACGGCCGGTCCGACGACGGCCTCGACCCGTGGTGAGAGCCCGATTCCCTCGCCGGTGTTCTCCACTTGGCAGCCGAGGACCACGGTCCGCGGCAGGGTTCCGCCGAGTGCGCGCAGACTCGCGAACACCGCCCCCGGATCCATGCTGTGCGCGTCCAGCGGCGCCGCCGGGACGGAATCGGGACCCACCTCGAATGCCCTCAACGCCCCGGGCTCGCCGCGATCGGGCACCGCATCCACCAGCAGGAGTGCGGCCCACCCGTCGAGCAGCTCATAGGCCAGATGCGTTCCACGAATGCCGAAATCGACGGCGCGGACTCCCGGCGGCAGCGACCTCGTCGCGACCCCGCGCAATACCTCGGGCCCGAAACCGTCGTCGCCGAAGAAGATGTTGCCCACACCGGCAACCAGAACCCGCCTGCCCACCGTCACGTGCGTCTCACATTTTCCGGATACGCAGATATCGCCTGATGTCGGGAATCGCGATGACGGCGACCGCTACGCCCGCGACCGCAACCAACGCCAGAGCCGCGGTGGTCATCTCTCCGAGAATCTTCATGGCTGTCCATCCTTTCCGGTGTCTGCCGAGACCGGCTCCACCTCGTCCGGGGCGAAGTACAGATACCGTCCGTACCACTCGTGCAACTCCGACGCAGGGTCGTCCACCAGCACGACGCCGACGTGGGTGCCACCGTCGACGTCGGCGTGCACGGTCACCACGCGAGCCAACTGTCCCGCGAAGAACAGGTCCTGGGCGTCGGCGCGCCGCGACGGGTGGATTCGCACGACAGTGCCCTTCGCCACCCGGACGCCGTTCACGATCACGCCGTCGACGTCGGGGCGAACGGCGGTGTCGGCGTCCGGATCCCACCACGGCATGTCGTCGGTCAGTTCCGGGACGAGACCCATGTCGGGGAGGTGCGGGTCGGGGAGGTGCGGATCCCGGAGGATGCCGTGCATCTGAGCGAGCGTCGCCGGCGACATCTGCTCGCACCGGTCGATGATCTGGGCGGCAAGCGGGTCGGTGGCGCGGGCCTGCCGCTTCTCCTCCTCGGTGAGGGTCATGACGCGCAGTGTGAGGATCTCGTCGATCTCGGTGGCGTCGAACAGTGCCCCGTCGCTCTGCTCGGCCACCTCGGGGTGGTCGTACAGGATGATCGGCGACACCAGGACGAGGTCCGTCTCCCCCGGCAGCCCGGCCAGTACCGGGTAGCACCGTTCGTGCGCGCACGTGCCCGCGAGTTGCGCCGCCTCTGCGGGAGGTTCGAGAAGTGAGACGAACTCGGTGTTCTCGGCCGCCAGGATCAGATGGGCGCCGATCAGCGACTGCCGGATCGCCGAGTCCTTGTCCCAGCCGGCGGCGTCCTGCGCGGTGGTCGCGTTGTCGACCGACACCCGCACCCGGTTCAGCCCGTCGACGCCGTCGCTGCCCACCGTCACGACGGCGTGCGCGGGCCACCGGGTGCGCACCACGCGGCCGACGCAGATTCCGTCCTCGCCCCGCAGTTCCTCCACCTCCGTGCCGCCGTCGATGTGGACGTCGAGGTTGCGTTCGCCCGGCCACTGCGCGGGGTGCAGGGTGCCGAGATCGAATTCGCGCTCCACCGCCTCGTCCCAGCTGAGCCAGCTCACGCCCGCGACGGTCAGTTCGTCGACGCGAACGAACTCCGCCGAGTCCGCGACCGCGCGTTCGACACTGCGCACCTGAAGCTGCAGGAATCGGAGGGTGACGTTCACCCCCGCTCCGTCGCCGGCCAGCATCAGGGTCTGACAGGACATGCGCGGTTCCTCGCCGACCCCCGACTCCGCCGCACCCGACGGCCCGAGGACTCCGAACTGCCACCGCGACTGGTTCTTCGACGAACTCGCACGATACGGATACAGCAGGTAGCCCTCGTACAGGACCGCGTCGGCCACGGCACGTACTCGCTGCAGGGACGCCGGGGAGATCATGCGATCACCTCCCCGGCTCCCTGCAGCAGGTCCGAAATGGCGACGTCCAGTCCGATCAGACCGTGCGCCGCCTTGTAGCGCGCCAACGCCGCGAGCGTGTCGTGGTCGAGGCGCACCCACCCCGTGTTCGGATAGTGCGCCTGAACCAGTTCGCGCCACACCGCCACCGGCAGGTCGTAGGTCGACTCGCGGTCCCACGGGATGCGTTCCACCCCGAACCCGGCGACCCCGCGGGTGAAGACCGTTCCGCTGAACAGGAACACCAGCGGCACCGTCGCCCCGGCGTCGTCCAGGGCGTGCAGATATTTCGCGGCCGTCACCTCGAAGTCGTACGTGCACGGCAGCGGCAACTCCACCACACTCGACCCGGTGAACCCCTGGGCCACCGTGCTGGTCTGCATCCACTGGAAGGGCTTGAGCGTGGCCGTCCACCGCTCGCGGGGCCCGAACAGATCGAGGAGGCCCTCCGCCTCGCCGTCCGTGTAGCGGCGGCGTTGCGGGTCGATGCGGACCTGGCAGCGGACGGCCATCGCGTGCACCACGGCACCGGTCGACTCCGTTACCGCGACGCGCGCAGTGAGATTCGGCGCAACCGCGAACGGCTCCGGGAACACGTCCTCGACGTGGAAGGACAATTCGGTCACGTCGGCTCCTTCGCGACGCGACTGCGTGAGCGCACCGTCTCGAAGAACGCGTCGATGACCCGGCGAGCGTCCTGGCCGCCGTCGAATCCCCGCCACACCTGCCGTAATTCGCCCACGAGCTGGTAGCAGGCATCGATGGGGACGAGATAACACTCAGGGTCGCCCTCACCGTGCTCGGGCACACGCAGTAGCAGCGCCTCCGTGTCGGCGGCGAGCTGTCCGAGTGCCGGATTGGCGGCGAGCACGCCGTCCCAGGCGTCGAGCGGAAGCTCCGATTCGGTGGCCCCGGCCGGTCCGGGATAGAACGCGACGGTCTTGGCCAGCAACGAGTTCCGGAACACGAACGCGAGCCCGACGGGGATCTCCAATTCGTCCCAGCGTCCCGGTGCGAGCTCGAAACGGGGAAACGACAGGTAGCGTTCCGGGACGGCCCGGAAGCGCAGTTCGGCGCTCTCGTCGGTGAACAGCAGATAGCACCCGCGGCACACGCACATCAGCTGCCGGTCCTGCACGTTGACCACGTGCTGGTGCGCGTCGGCGATCGGCTCGGCGCACATGTCGCACCGCTCCCCGACCACCGGTTTCGGCCGCTCGGACGCGATGCGCTGCAGAATCCGCAACCCGTTGCCCGACGGGCTCATCACGCCACCTCCGCGGCGGGTACCGCGACGGAGACGACACCCTCGCGCACGAGCACCGGAAGCGGCGCCAGCGTTTCGGCGTCGGCGTCGCCGTCCAGGCGGAGGCCCGCCCGGCGTGGGTCGAAGTGTGCCCGGCACGACGGACAGCGCAGCACCGCGTCACCGACCTGCCCGCCCGCTTTCCGCTGCAGGGTGGCGCCGGCCAGCGAATTGGTGCAGGCGGCGCACCGGTCCCGGTAGGCGAACAGCTGCTCCCCTATTCGGCACACCAGGATCGGCAGCCCGGCCACCGAGAAACCCGCTACCTCACCCGGCGTGAGCTCGTCCAGCTCGGGCACCGACACCCATGTCCCGGCGTTACTCGACCCGTCCGATCCGTCCGAATGCACATGGGAGAATAGTGATTCCGCGGCGATCAGCCCGGACCCGGCGGCGGGTGTCGCCCCCACCACCTCGATGTCCACGGTCTCCGGGGCGGCGGCCAGCACGGCGTCCTTGACGGCGAGTTCCAAGGTCACCGCAGAGGACGGGCAGCTCTGACAACTGCCGGTCAGCCTCAGCCGCACCACCCCGTTCACCACGCCGAGCAGTTCGACGTCACCGCCGTGGGAGCCCAGGTAGGGACGGACACTGTCGAGCGCGGTGGCGACCCTCGTCTCGACGCCGTGCGGATGAAGCCCGTTGACCAGCAGCAGGCTGGCGACGAGTTCGTCGGCGGCCAGCCTTTCGACGAGGTCGTCGTCGCGGTCGCCGATGATCTCGAGGACCCGCTGCAACCCGGCCCCGTACAGCTCGACGACCTCCCGGACGAGTTGTTCCGCACGCTCACGTGCCACCGAGCCACCTGTCGAACTCGCGTCCAACAGGCTGTCGATCCGCTCGCCGGCTGTCCGCCACCGATCGGGGGCTTCCTCTACTGCGTCACTCCCCCACGTCTCCGATCCAGCACTTTCCATGCGTCCCTCGTCACTCGCCGGTCACGGACTGGGTGGGCGAATGCAGCTTCTCCAGTGTCTTTCCCTCACCGAGGTACATGTGCACGCCACACGGCAGGCAGGGGTCGAAACTGCGGACGGTCCGCATGATGTCGATGCCCTTGAAGTGCTCCCGGTCGTTCTCCTCGAAGATGGGCTGACCCTGCACCGCGTCCTCGTACGGTCCCGGCGTCCCGAAGCTGTCGCGCGGGTTCGCGTTCCACGGCGTCGGCGGATACGGGTGGTAGTTCGCGATCTTGCCGTCGCGGATCACCATGTGGTGCGACAGAACTCCGCGCACCGCCTCCGTGAAGCCGCAGCCGATGCCCTCGTCGGGGACCTCGAACTTTTCCCACGTCTTCGTGTGCCCGGCCCGGATCTCGGCGAGCGCCTTCTCCGCGAAATGCAGCGCACACGCCGCCGCGTAGGCCTGGAAGTAGGTCCGCGCCCGGTCCCGCTCGATCGTGTTGCTGCCGTATTGCGGGATCTTCCATTCGAACTCGACCGGGCCCTTCAGCGCGGTCTTCGGCAGGTTGATCTTCACGCTGTGCCCGGTCGACTGCACGTACCCGATGTCGACGAGGCCCGCGAGGGCGGTACTCCAGAGCCGGGCCAGCGGCCCGCCGCCGGTGTCCAGCGCGAGGTGGTCGGTGCCGTCGAACCACCGCGGCGACATCACCCAGCTGTACTTGTCCTCCATGTCGCGTTTCTGCGGGTGCGGGTTGGTGTGCTGGTTCCACGGATGCCTGCGGTCGACCGGGTTCCCGAGCGGATCGTTCTTCACGAACATCTCCTGGTCGGTCCAGTCGTCGTAATACGAACTGCCCAGCAGGATTCGGATGCCCAGATTGATGTCGACGAGGGACGTCGTGATCAGTTTGCCGTCGACCACGATGCCGGGCGTCACGAACATGGCCCGTCCCCACTTCTCCATGTCCTTGTAGGAGAAGTTGCACACCGCGGGATCCTGGAAGGACCCCCAGCAGCCGAGGAGCGTCCGGCGCAGGCCGACCTTCTCGTAGCCGGGCATCGCCTCGTAGAAGAAGTCGAACAGGTCGTCGTGCATGGGGACGACCTTCTTCATGAACTCCACGTAGCGCATCAGGCGCGTCGTGTAGTCGGTCATCAACTGGATCGTCGCGACCGTGCCCACGCCACCCGGATACAGGGTGGACGGGTGGACGTGCCGACCTTCCATGAGGCAGAACATCTCTCGCGTCCACCGGCTGACCTGCAACGCCTCCCGATAGAACTCACCGGTGAACGGGTTGAGCGAACGCATGATGTCGGCGATGGTCTTGTAGCCGTGCTCGCCGGCGTGCGGCGCCTCGGTCTTCTCGGCCTGCGCGAGCACCCCCGGATTCGTCTCGGAGACCATCTTCTCGCAGAAGTCCACGCCAACGAGGTTTTCCTGAAAGATGTTGTGGTCGAACATGTATTCCGCGGCCTCGCCGAGGTTGACGATCCACTCGCCGATGTGCGGCGGCTGCACACCGTACGCCATGTTCTGGGTGTAGCACGAACACGTCGCATGGTTGTCGCCACAAATACCGCAGATGCGGCTGGTGATGAAGTGGGCGTCGCGGGGATCCTTGCCCTTCATGAAGATCGAATAGCCGCGGAAGATCGACGAGGTGCTGTGGCACTCCACGACTTCCTTCTGCTTGAAGTCGATCTTCGTGTAGATGCCCAGGCTGCCCACGATGCGCGTGATCGGATCCCACGCCATCTCGACCAGGCCGTCGGATTCCGACTTGTGCGAAGGTTCCGGAATGATCGTTGTCATCGACGTACCTCTCAGTGTTCGAGGCCGGCGGATTACCGCCCGAGACCCCGAGCGGGACTACCAGGTGCGTGTGGCGCCCGTGGTCAGTTTCGTACCGCGACTGCGCCAGTGCGGCTCTTTGTCCAAGGTGGTCTTGGTGATCTTGCGCAGGCTCCGAATGGCGGATCCGTACAGTCCGGACGCCGCGGTGGAGATCTTGCCGCCCGGCGGTTCGTCCATGAACGGCATGAACTTGTCCGGGAAGCCCGGCATCGTGCACCCGATGCAGATACCGCCCACATTCGGGCACCCACCGACACCGTTGATCCAGCCCCGCTTCGGGACGTTGCACTTGACGACGGGACCCCAGCACCCCAGCTTCACGATGCACTTGGGCGAGCCGTACTCGGTGGCGAAATCACCCTGCTCGTAGTAGCCGGCGCGGTCGCAGCCCTCGTGCACCGTGGCCCCGAACAGCCATTGCGGACGCAGAGCGTCGTCGAGCGGAATCATGGGCGCCTGCTCGGTGGCCATGTAGAGGAGATACGTCAAGGTCTCCGACAGATTGTCCGGTTGGATCGGGCAGCCGGGAACGCAGACGATCGGGATGCCCGCCTTCGACTTCCAATCCCAGCCGAGATAGTCGGGAACGCCCATCGCACCGGTGGGATTACCCGCCATCGCGTGGATACCGCCGTACGTGGCGCACGTCCCCGCCGCGACGATCGCCGTCGCCTTCGGAGCCAGACGATCGAGCCATTCACTCGTCGTCACCGGCTGGCCCGTCTCGGGGTTGTTGCCGAAACCGCACCAGTAGCCCTCGTCGTGAAGTTGCTCGTTCGGGATGGAACCCTCCACCACCAGGACGAACGGTTCGAGCTCGCCGCGGTCCGCCTTCCAGAACCACTCCAGGAAGTCGTCGGCGCCGCCCTCCGGGCCGTTCTCGAAGTCGATCAGCGGCCAGTGCACGGCCACTTTGGGTAGGCCCGGCAGGGCTCCCAGAGCAATCTCCTCGACACTGGGCTGCGTCGCAGCCGTCAAGGCCACCGAATCGCCGTCGCAACTGAGTCCCGCATTGATCCACAGCACGTGAATCAGGGTGTCCTCGGCGTTGATTGCTTCCTGTGTCGGCATAGCAGGTCGCTTTCCGGAGTGAACACAACTCCTGTCGCCACCGGAGTCGACCGTCGGCCCACCTGCGTGGCGCTGATATTTATTTAGCTCCGCCGCCGAGCGGATGTCAACGGTCCCCGGCGCGTCGCACCGCGTAGTTCGGCCCCGTCGTGTAGAGGGGTCATTGCTTGGCAATCCAGTCGTACCACTGCGCAATGCCCTGACCCGTCGTCGCCGACAGCGTGATCATCTGCAGGTCGGGGTTCACCGACCGGGCATACTTCGTGCACAGATCGACGTCGAAGTCCACGTACGGCAACAGGTCCGCCTTGTTCACGATCACGAGGTTCGCCGCCGCGAACATGTGCGGGTATTTGAGCGGCTTGTCCGTCCCCTCGGTCACCGAGATCACCACCACCCTGCTCTTCTCACCGAGATCGAACAGTGCCGGACAGACGAGGTTCCCGACATTTTCGATGAACAGCAGCGAGTTCGGCTCGGGGTCGAGGGCGGTCAGCGCGTCCCGCATCATCTCGGCGTCGAGATGACACCCCGCGCCCGTGTTCACCTGCACCACAGCACATCCCGTCGCCTTGATGCGGTTGGCGTCGAGCATCGTCTCCTGGTCGCCCTCCACCACCGAGACACGTCGCTGCCCACCGATGTCGGCGATGGTGCGTTCGAGCAGCGTCGTCTTCCCGGACCCCGGCGAGCTCATCACGTTGAGGGCGAGCACACCGCGTCCGGCCAGCCAGCCCCGGTTGCGCTCCGCCGTGAGGTCGTTTTTCGCCAGCACCTTCTGCTCGAGGGTCACCGTCTCGGTCGCGTGCTCGTGGGGGTGTTCGTGAGTGTGCGGGTGTTCGTGAGTGTGCGGGTGTTCATGCGTGTGGTCGTGGTCGTGGTCGTGTGGGTGCTCGTGGTCGTGTGGGTGCTCGTGGGGCACCGTGATCCTGGTTCCGGTCTCGTCTCCGCATCCACAGGTGGCACACATTTGCGTCAACTCACTTCCATCGAGAGGATTCGTAGTTCCCGACCCGACGTGACCTCCACGTCCGCACTTCCGCACGGGCACAGCAACACCAGGTCCGTGAGCGCGAAGTCCTCGCCGCACTCACGGCAGTGCGCACCGCCCGGGGTGTGGTCGATGTCGAGACGGGCACCGTGCGCAACGGTCCCTTCGGTGACCAGTTCGAAACAGAACTGCATCGAATCGGCGACCACGGCCGTCAACGCCCCCACCTGCACGCGCACGCTGTGGACCGTCCGTCCCGCGGCGGTCTCGCAGACGGCGTCGACGACGCTCTGGGTGATTGCCAACTCGTGCATCACGGCCCCGTTCAGGACTCGTCACCTGTGGATTCGAGCCTAGCGCTTCGCGCCCGTGAGTACTTATTAACCACCCGCGGTTAAGAAGTACTCACAGGCGTTCGATGATGGTGGCGTTGGCTGTGCCGCCGCCCTCGCAGATGGTCTGCAAGCCGTAGCGGCCGCCGGTGCGCTCGAGTTCGTTGAGGAGTGTGGCCATCAGCTTCGTGCCGGTCGCGCCGAGCGGGTGGCCGAGGGCGATCGCGCCGCCGTTGACATTCACCTTCGCCGGATCGGCGCCGATCTCCTTGATCCACGCGAGGACGACCGGTGCGAATGCCTCGTTGATCTCGACCAGGTCGATGTCGTCGATGCTCAGGCCCGTCTTCTCCAGCGCGTAGCGCGTGGCGGGGATCGGGGCGCTGAGCATGAAGATCGGGTCGGCGCCGCGGGCACTGAGGTGGTGGATACGGGCACGGGGGGTCAGGCCGTACCTCTCGACCGCTTCCGGTGAGGCCAGCAGCACCGCGCTCGCACCGTCGGAGATCTGGCTCGCGACCGCGGCGGTGAGACGTCCCCCTTCGGTGAGGGTCTTCAGCGCGGCCATCTTCTCGAGGCTGGTCTCGCGGGGACCCTCGTCCGTCGTCACGTCACCGAACGGGACGATCTCGCGGTCGAAGCGACCCTCGGCGATGGCCGTCCGCGCACGCTCGTGGCTCTGCAACGCCCAGCGCTCGAGTTCCTCGCGGCTGATGTCCCACTTGTCCGCGATCAGTTCGGCGCCGTTGAACTGCGACACTTCCTGGTCGCCGTAGCGTTCCGTCCAGCCCGTCGATCCGCCGAACGGGGTGTCGAATCCGTACTGCTGACCGACCACCATCGCCGACGCGATCGGGATCTGGCTCATGTTCTGCACACCGCCGGCGACGATCAGGTCGGCGGTGCCGCTCAGGATCGCCTGCGCACCGAAGTGCACGGCCTGCTGACTCGACCCGCACTGCCGGTCCACCGTGACCCCTGGGACCTCCTCCGGGTAGCCGGCGGCGAGCCACGCGGTGCGGGCGATGTTGCCCGCCTGCCCGCCGATCGCGTCGACGCAACCGAAGACGACGTCGTCGACACGGGCCGGGTCGATGCCCGTGCGCTCGACGAGGGCCTTGATGACGTGCGCACCCAGGTCGGCGGGATGCACGCCGGACAGTCCACCGTTCTTCTTGCCGATCGGCGTGCGAACGGCGTCGACGATGTAGGCCTCGGTCATGTGGAACTCCTAGTCAGTTATCGGGACTCGCAAGTCCGTCGAGGACGATCGAGAGGTATTGCTTGGCCACGGTGTCGACCGTGACCGAGCCGCCGGGCCGGTACCAGCGGACGGCGACCCAGGCGGTGTCGCGGAGGAATCGGAAGGCGAGCTCGACGTCGATGTCGGCGCGGAAGCTGCCGTCCTTCACACCCGCCTCGAGCACACCCATCCACAGCTCGCGGAATTCGGTGTTCAGTTCGGACAGGTACGCGAAGCGTTCGTTCGCGACGAGGTGCTTCACCTCGTCCTGGTAGATCGCGACCGCGGAGTGCGACGCGTCGATCGCCTCGTACGACGTGGTGACCAGCGCTTCGAGGGTCGCGCGACAGTCGAGTCCGGACGCGACGATCTCGCGATACTTGCCGAACAGGTCGTCGAGGAAGCCCCGTAGGATCTCGTCGACCATCGACTCCTTCGAGTCGAAGTGGTGGTACAGGCTGCCCGACAGAATGCCCGCGGCGTCGGCGATGTCGCGCACGGTGGTGGCCCGCAGGCCGCGTTCGGCGAACAGGGTGGCCGCGATGTCGAGGAGTTCGGTCCGGCGTCCGGACTTGCCGGACGTGTCGTCGGCGGGGGGTGGCGTCATCGTCACATCCTATCAACCAAGCGCTTGTTAGGGCCTTCGGCCCCGTGCGCCTTTCTGGTTGTCGGAGCTACCAAAAAGGCGCACGGGGGGCTACGCCCTCTGCGACGAGACCGACACGACCTCGCCGGTGAGGTAGGTGGTGTAGTCGCTGGCGAGCATGGCGATGGTGGCGGCGATTTCCCATACCTCGGCGGCGCGGCCGAACGCCTCGTCGGACGCCAGCTTGTCGAGGAGTTCCTCGCTGGTCACCTTCGCGAGGAACGCATGCCGCGCGATGGAGGGCGCGACGGCGTTGACCCGGACGCCGTACTCGGCGGCCTCGATCGCGCTGCACCGGGTCAGGGCCATGACTCCGGCTTTCGCCGCCGCGTAGTGAGCCTGCGAGTGCTGCGCCCGCCACCCGAGGACGGACGCGTTGTTGACCAGCACGCCGTTGTGCTCCACACCCTTGAAGTAGCGCAGCGCCGCGCGGGTGGCCCGGAACGTGCCGTTCAGTGTGATGTCGAGGACGCGATCCCACTCCTCGTCCGTCATATCGACGAGCGGGGTCTCGCCGCCGAGCCCGGCGTTGTTGACGAGGACGTCGATCCGGCCGAGCCGCTCGGCGGCGCCGGCGATCAGCGCATTCACCTGCTCCGTGCTCGACACGTCACACGTCAGCGCCTCGACTACCTGCCCCGGGAACTCGGCGGCGAGCTTCTCCCGCGTCTCGCCGAGCCGTCGTTCGTGCCAGTCGGACACCAGCACGTCGGCGCCCTCGAGCAGGGCGCGTCGCGCGGACGCGTAGCCGATGCCGGTTCCCGCCGCGGCGGTGACGACGACCTTCTTGTCTTTCAGCAGGTCGTGTCCCGGAGTCTCGACGGGCGCGGTGGCGAGCGGGGATGTCTGGGTCACGGTCGTGCCTCTCGGGGAAGTCCGAGCACGCGCTCGGAGATGATGTTGCGCTGGATCTCGTTGGATCCGCCGTAGATCGTGTCGGCGCGGGTGAAGAGGAAGAGCCTCTGCCAATCACCCAGTTCGAGATGTTCGGGGTCCGTGACGTCGGACGACGGATCGGCCGGGGCGAGCAGCGACACCGCGCCCTGCACTTCCATGGCCAGCTGACCGAGGTCGCGGTGCCAGTTGGCCCACAGCAGCTTCGCGACGGACGCCTCCGCGCCGGAGGTCCCGGCGTCGACCGCTTCCAGGGTGCGCAGGGCGTGTGCCCGCATCACCCGGAGCCCGACCCACGCGCGGGCGATCTTCTCGCGGATGTTCGGGTCGGTCGCCGCACCGTTCGCCTTCGCGAGGTCGACGACGCCCTGCAGTTCGCGGGCGAAACCGATCTGCTGCCCGAGCGTGGACACGCCGCGCTCGAACGTGAGCAGCCCCATCGCGACCCGCCAGCCGTCGCCCGGCTCCCCGACCACCAGATCCGCGTCGGTGACGGCGTCGTCGAAGAACACCTCGTTGAACTCGGAGGTGCCGGTGAGTTGCTGGATGGGCCGGACCGTGATGCCGGGCTGGTCGAGCGGGACGAGCAGGAAGCTCAGGCCCTGGTGCCGCTTGGATCCTGGTTCGGTGCGGCAGAGGACGAATGCCCACTGGGCGACGTGCGCGAGGGACGTCCATACCTTCTGCCCGTTGATCACCCACTTGTCGGCGTCGAGGCGCGCGGCGGTCGCGACGTTGGCGAGATCGGAACCGGCGCCCGGTTCGGAGTAGCCCTGTGCCCACAGTTCGGTCACGGTGTTGATTCCGGGAAGGAAGCGACGCTTCTGCTCCTCGGTGCCGAACGCGATGAGCGTCGGACCGAGCAGTTCCTCGCCGACGTGGCTGACCCGCGCCGGCGCCCCCGACTTCGCGTACTCCTGATGGAACACCACCTGCTGGGCCAGCGTGGCTCCGCGTCCGCCGTGCTCCTTCGGCCAGCCGAGGCAGGTCCATCCTGCCGCGGCCAGATGACGGTCCCAGGCGAGCCGTTCCTCGAAGAACTCGTGCTCGCTGCCGGGGCCGCCCTTGCCTTTCAGCCGGGCGAAGTCGCCGGTGAGGTTGTCGTTCAGCCACGTCCTGACGGTCTGCGCAAAGTCGTCGTCGGTGATCAGCCCGTCCGGGCTCTCGCTCTGGTCCACGTCTGTAAGATAACCTACCAAGCACTTGCTAGGTAGGTAGGGAGCCCAGTGACCGAACAACCGACAACCACCCCGTCCGCCCTGAAACGGGCCGCACGCGAATTCGGCGAGCTCACAGCCGTGGCGGACGGCGACGTCCGTCTGACCTTCACACAACTGCACGACCGTGTCCGCGATTTCGCCGCCGCACTCAGCTCACAGGACGTGCGGCCCGGCGATCACGTCGCGGTGTGGTCGCCCAACACGTATCACTGGGTGGTCGCGGCGCTCGGCATCCACTACGCCGGCGCGACTCTCGTCCCGATCAATACCCGGTACACGGCCACCGAGGCCCTAGACATTCTCGAGCGCACCAAAACCACCGCGCTGGTGGTCGCGGGTAACTTCCTCGGCACCGACCGGTACGCCTCGCTGCGCGACGAGTCGAGCACTCTCGACCTGCCGACCGTCGTCCGGGTTCCGGTCGACGGTGGCGACGTCGAGCTGCCCGGCGTCTTCGACTTCGACGACTTCCTCGCCCTCGCCGACGAGGACACCCGCGCCGAGGCCGACGTCCGCGCCGCCGCCGTGTCCCCCGACGACGTCTCCGACGTCATGTTCACGTCGGGCACGACGGGCCGCAGCAAGGGTGTGATGAGTGCGCACCGGCAGTCGGTGGGCATCGCGCAGGCGTGGGGTGAGTGCGCCGAGGTGACCTCCGACGACAACTACCTGATCATCAACCCGTTCTTCCACACCTTCGGGTACAAGGCAGGGTTCCTGGTGTGCCTGCTGAACGGCGCGACGGTGGTGCCGATGGCGGTGTTCGACGTGCCGAGGGTGATGGCGACCGTGCACGACGAGCAGATCACCGTGCTGCCCGGCGCCCCCACGATCTTCCAGTCGGTCCTCGACCACCCGGACCGTCCGAAGTACGACCTGTCCAGCCTGCGGGTGGCGATCACGGGCGCGGCCGCCGTTCCGGTCGCGCTCGTCGAACGGATGCAGTCGGAGCTGAGCTTCGACGCCGTCCTCACCGCCTACGGCCAGACGGAGGCGGTGGTGGTCACGATGTGCCGGACCGACGACGACCCGGTGACCGTCTCGACGACGTCGGGTCGCGCGATCCCCGGGATGGAGGTCCGGATCGGTGACCAGGGGGAGATCCTGGTGCGCGGCGAGAACGTGATGCTCGGCTACCTCGACGACCCCGAATCCACCGCTAAGACCATCGATGCGGACGGCTGGCTGCACACCGGCGACGTCGGCACCCTGGACGACCGCGGTTACGTCGACATCACCGACCGCCTCAAGGACATGTACATCTCCGGCGGTTTCAACGTGTATCCCGCTGAGGTGGAGAACGCTCTTGCCCGACTCGACGGTATCGCGGAGTCTGCCGTCATCGGTGTTCCCGACCAGCGGATGGGCGAGGTCGGGCGGGCCTACGTGGTCGCCAAGCCGGGCGTCACGCTCGCCGAGGACGACGTGGTCGCGTTCTGCAAGGAGCGACTCGCCAATTTCAAGGTGCCCCGGTCGGTGCGCTTCGTCGACTCCCTCCCCCGGAACCCCTCCGGGAAGGTCATGAAAAACGTTCTGCGTGAGGAGAAGAAATGACGGTTCCGGACGAGGGTGACGTCGTCACCTACGAAGTGCGCGACGGTGTCGCATTCGTGACGCTCAACCGCCCCGACTACCGCAACGCCCAGAACTCGGTGATGACGTACGCGCTCGACGCCGCGTTCGAGCGCGCGGTCGAGGACGACGACGTGAAGGTGATCGTTCTCGCCGGCAACGGCAAACACTTCAGCGCCGGGCACGACATCGGTACCCCGGGCCGGGATCATCACGTGCACTACGACAACAAGGCCGTGATGTGGTGGGACCACGTCGACAAGCCGGGCGGCGACCAGCGGTTCGCCCGCGAGATGGAGGTCTATCTCGGGATGTGCCGTCGCTGGCGCGAGATCCCGAAGCCGACCATCGCGATGATCCAGGGTGCCTGCATCGCCGGCGGCCTGATGCTGGCGTGGGTGTGCGACCTCATCGTGGCGTCGGACGACGCGTTCTTCTCCGATCCGGTCGTACGTATGGGCATTCCGGGGGTCGAGTACTTCGCGCACCCGTGGATGCTCGGACCGCGGTTCGCGAAGGAAATCCTCTTCACCGGCGACCGGTTCACCGCGCAGCGCGCCTACGAGGTGGGCATGGTCAACCGCGTCGTGCCCCGCGAGGACCTGGAGAAGGAGACCCTCGCGATCGCCGGACGCATCGCCGCCATGCCCCGGTTCGGGCTCGCGCTCACCAAGAAGGCCGTCAACCAGTGCGAGGACCAGATGGGCATGCGGAACGGCATGGACTCCGTCTTCGGCCTCCACCACTTCGCGCACGCGCACAACGCCGAGATCGACACCGATCCGCTCGGCGGCATGGATGCCAAGTCGATGGCGGCCAGTGCGCGCAACTCGAACGAAGGGGCGAAGTAAGTGGATCTCGAGTTCGAGAACGCCACCCGAGCCTTCCGCGAGGAGGTGCGAACCTTCCTGCGCGACAATGTTCCCGCCGAGCCGCTGCCGTCGATGGACACCGCCGAGGGTTTCGAGGTGCACCGCGAGTGGGAACGCACGCTCGCCGACGCCCGGCTGTCGGTGGTGTCGTGGCCGGAGGAACTGGGCGGACGCGACGCGTCGCTGCTGGAATGGGTGGTGTTCGAGGAGGAGTACTACCGCTCGGGTGCGCCCGGCCGCGTCAGCCAGAACGGCATCTTCCTGCTCGCCCCGACGCTGTTCGAGCACGCGAACACCGAGCAGTTGGCGCGCATCATGCCGCGGATGGCCCGCGCCGACGACATCTGGGCGCAGGCCTGGTCCGAGCCCGAGTCGGGTAGCGACCTCGCGTCGCTCCGTTCCACGGCCCGGCGCGTCGACGGTGGCTGGGTGCTGAACGGGCAGAAGACGTGGAGTTCGCGGGCGAGCTTCGCGGACTGGGGTTTCGGGCTGTTCCGGTCCGACCCGGACGCCCAGCGGCACAAGGGCATCACGTACTTCATGTTCGATCTGCGCTCGCAAGGTGTCACCGTGCGCCCGATCGATCAGCTGGACGGCGAGCCCGGTTTCGCGGAGATCTTCCTCGAGGACGTCTTCGTCCCGGACGACCCCGCGAACCCCGGCGAGTCCGGAGTGATCGGCGGCGTGAACGAGGGCTGGCGCGTGGCGATGAGCACAGCGTCCAACGAACGCGGACTGTCGCTGCGCAGTCCGGGCCGTTTCCTCGCGACGGTCGATCGGTTGGTCGAGTTGTTCCGGGAGAGCGGACGCACCGACGACACCGCCCTGCGAAACAAGGTCGCCGACGCCTGGATCGGCGCCCGCGCCTACCAGCTGAACACGTTCGGCACCGTCACCCGACTGGCCGACGGCGGGCAGCTGGGCGCCGAATCGTCGATCAACAAGGTGTTCTGGTCGGAGTGGGACATCGCCACGCACGAGACCGCACTCGAACTGCAGGGCGCCTCGGCAGAGCTCGCGGACAACTGGATGGACGGCTACCTGTTCTCTCTGTCCGGTCCGATCTATGCCGGCACCAACGAGATTCAGAAGAACGTGATCGCCGAGCGCCTGCTCGGCCTACCGAAGGCGGATCGATGAGATTCACACTCGACTCCTCCCATCAGGACTTCGCGTCCAGCATCGACGCACTGCTGTCGAAGGCCGACATGCCGGCAGTGATCCGGTCGTGGAACAGCGGCGACACGGGCCCGGGCCTGAAGGTGTGGCAACGCCTCGCCGACACCGGCGTCAACGGACTGCTCATCGCGGACGAGCACGACGGGCTGGGCGCCGACGCCGTCGACCTCGTCGTGGCCGTCGAACAACTCGGACGCCACGCCGTTCCCGGCCCGGTGGCCGAAACCGTCGCCGTCGCGCCCGCCCTGCTCGCGCAGGCGGCCCCGGACCGGTTGTCGGCGTTGGCATCCGGTTCGCTCGCCACGGTCGCCGCTGTCCCGCACGTGCCGTGCGCCGTCGATGCCGACTCGGCCGATCTGGTCCTGCTCGTCGACGGCACGACGGTGCGCCTCGGACAGACCGGGGCGGTGCAGAATTCGGTGGATCAGTCGCGACGGTTGTTCTCACTGACCCCGGGGGACGCCCTGGGTGACGTCGACTTCGCGCCCGCATTCGATCTCGGCGCCCTCGCCACCGCCGCCCAACTGCAGGGACTCGGGCAGACCCTGCTCGACGTCACCACCGACTACGCGAAGCAGCGCAAGCAGTTCGGCAAGGTGATCGGACAGTTCCAGGCCATCAAACATCACCTCGCCGAGGTCGCGGTCGGGCTGGAGATGTCGCGGCCGCTGCTGCACGGTGCGGCGCTGTCCGTGCGGGACGGGTCCGCCGACAGTTCCCGCGACGTCTCGGCGGCGAAGGTCGCGTGCGGCGATGCCGCGTACCGGGCCGCGCGGGTCGCGCTGCAGGTGCACGGCGCCATCGGGTACACCCAGGAGCACGACCTGTCGCTGTGGCTCACCAAGGTCCGGGCACTGGTCACGGCCTGGGGCACCCCGGCGTTCCACCGCGGTCGCGTCGTCGACTCGCTCGTGGAGGTGTCATGAGTTTCGACAACGAGGAGCGGGCCGCGCTCCGGTCGTCGGTCCGCGACCTGCTGGGTAAACATTCCGACTCCGCCGCCGTCCGCCGGGCGATGACCACCGAGCACGGCTACGACGACGCACTGTGGTCCAAGTTGTGCGAGCAGATCGGCGTCGCCGCGCTCGCCGTCCCGGAGAAGTACGACGGCGTCGGGGCGTCACTGCTGGAAGTCCATGTGGTGCAAGAAGAGCTGGGCCGCACGCTGACGCCGTCGCCGATGCTGGGCAGCGCCGTGCTGGCCGCGCAGGCGCTGGTGTTGTCGGGGGACGACGACGCGTGCGCCCGCCTGCTGCCCGGCATCGCGGCGGGTTCGGTGGCCGCGCTGTGCTGGGCGGGTCCGAACGGCTGGTCCGGTTTCGGGGTCACCGCATCGGGCGAGACGCTGTCGGGGACGGCGTCGTACGTGCTCGGCGGTGACGTCGCGGACGTGCTGCTGGTCCTCACGTCCGAAGGCCTGTTCGAGGTCGAACCTGCGACGGAAGGCGTGACGCGTCGCCGCGTCCCGGCGATGGACCCGACGCGTCCACTGTCGGAGGTCGTCTTCGACGGAGTCGCGGCGCGCAGGCTCGTCTCCCCCACCGACCTCGTCGACCAGTTGCGCGCGGTCGCACTGGTCGCGTTGTCGGCGGAACAGGTGGGCGCGGCGTCCGCGGTGCTGGAGCAGACAGTCGAGTACGCGAAGTCGCGCAAGCAGTTCGGACGGGTGATCGGGTCGTTCCAGGCACTCAAGCACCGCATGGCCGACATGTACGCCCTCGTCGAGACGGCCCGTTCCATGTCGTACGCCGCGGCGCTGTCGGGGACGCACGAGGACGCCGTCGTCGCGAAGGTGTACTGCTCGGAGGCGCTGCAGCACGTCGCGGCGGAGGCCATCCAGCTGCACGGCGGCATCGCGATCACGTGGGAACACGACGCGCAGCTGTACTTCAAACGTGCACACGGGAGTGCACAACTCTTCGGGCAGCCGCGCGAGTTCCTACCGCAACTGGCTACCGCCGCCGGACTGTAGGCGGCTTCGCCGCCCGTGCGCCTTTCTGGTAGCGCCAACAACCAAAAAGGCTCACGGGCGCAGCCCCTCCAGGTAGCTGGCGACACCGTCTTCGTCGTTGCTGGGCAGGACGTGGTCGGCCAGGGCGAGGACTTCCGGCAGCGCGTTTGACGGGCAGAGTGCCGTGCCTGCCCACGTCAGCATCGGAACGTCGTTGATGGCGTCGCCGGCGACCGCGACCTCTTCCGTCGAGATCCCGTCGACCGCGCAGAGCTCGGCGAGCGCGGTCGCCTTGGACACGCCGGACGCCGCCATCTCGACGTACGGCGCACCGGAATGTGTCAGTTCGACGCCGTCGACGCCGGCCGCCACCGCCGCCCGGTACAGATCGGCGCTGGGTACCTCGGGGTGCCGGGCGACGATTTTCACCATCGGCTCGTCGATGTCGGGCAGCAGTTCCGACAGCGTCATCTCGTGCGGGTGCCGGTGGTGGTCGGCGAACTCGCACAACGCCGCGTACGCCGGTTCGGCGACGAAGCGCGTCGGACCGATGTTCGCGAACACGACACCGGGCATCAGCGTCCGCACCCGGTCCATCGCCGCCGCGGCCGACGCCATCGCGATGGTCGTCGTCGCCGTGATCACCGGGGTTCCGTCGGCCAGATCGAGGACCACCGCCCCGTTCGCGCAGATCGCCTTGCCGCGGAATCCGCACGACTGCGCCAGCTCGTGCACCGAATGCCGGGCGCGGGCCGTTGCCCACACCACCTCGACCCCCGACCGTCGCGCGTCTTCCATGGCCTGCGCGGTGCGCGGGGAGATCGTGCGGTCCGACCGCAGCAGGGTGCCGTCGAGGTCCGTCGCCAACAGCCGAATTTGCGTCACCTCCGCATGATGCCAGGCAGCGCATGTACCCCTCACGACCCCACCACAGTCGATAGCCTGGACAGCATGAGTCCTCGAGTACCCAGCATCGTGCTGAATTCCGGAACCATCCTCCCGCAGCTCGGCTTGGGAGTCTGGCAGGCGGACAACGACGAGACCGAACACGCCGTCGGGTTCGCCCTGGACGAGGCGGGCTATCGGCACATCGACACCGCCGCCGGATACGGCAACGAGGAAGGTGTGGGCCGCGGCATCGCGAATTCGGGAGTCGCCCGCGAAGACGTCTTTCTCACCACCAAGTTGTGGAACGCGGATCAGGGTTACGAGCCGGCGTTGAAAGCGTTCGACGCCAGCCTCGGACGTCTCGGCGTCGACTATGTCGACCTGTATCTGATCCATTGGCCGCTGCAGGACGACGACCGCATCCTCCGCACGTGGGATGCGCTGGAAAAGATCGCCGAGTCCGGTCGCGCCAAGGCGATCGGTGTGTGCAATTTCGAACCGCGTCACCTGCAGTTGCTGATCGATCGGGGCGGCGTCGTTCCGGCGGTTGACCAGGTGGAGTTGCACCCGCATCTGGCGCAGCAGGAGATCCGGAATTACGCCGTCGACCACGGCATCGCCGTCGAATCGTGGAGCCCTCTCGGCGGTACCAGCAACTCGAGGTGGGGCGACGACTCGAAGCCGAACACGCTGCTCACCGACCCGATCATCACCCGTATCGGCGACCGGCACAGCAAGAGCGCGGCGCAGGTGCTGATCCGCTGGCATCTGCAGAGCGGGCTGATCGTCATCCCCAAGTCGGTCCATGAATCGCGGATCCGCGAGAACATCGACGTGTTCGATTTCGAGCTCAGCGAGCAGGACCTCAGCGAGATCGAGACGATGGACGACGGCGCCCGCGTCGGAGCCCACCCGGACGAGTTGAACATCGACGCACCGGAGTAGGCGGCTCCGCCGCCCGTGCGCCTTTTTGGCTGCTCCAGCTACCAAAAAGGCGCACGGGTGCGAAGCGCCTACAGCTTCACCGGCATCTCCTCGAGCCCGGACACGAAGTTGGCGGGTCGACGTCGCAGCGGGCCGTCGTCGACGAGCACCATGTCCGGCAGCCGCGACAGCAGTTGCTCGAACATGATCTTCGCTTCGAGCCGGGCGAGTTGGTTGCCGAGGCAGAAGTGGGTGCCGAAACCGAATGCGACGTGTGGGTTCGGTGACCGTTCGATGTCGAACATCTCGGGATTCTCGAACACCGCCTCGTCGAAGTTGGCGGATTCGAACAGCAGCATCATTTTCTCGCCCTCGCGCAGGTCGGTTCCGAAGAATTCGACGTCGCGGGTGACGGTGCGGCACATGTTCTTGATCGGCGACGACCAGCGCAGCATCTCCTCGACCGCCGCCGGGATGTCGTCGGGGTCGTTCACGAGGCGCGCCTGCTGGTCGGGGTGACGCATCAGTTGTTCCATGCCGCCGCTGAGGACGTGCCGGGTGGTCTCGTCACCACCGATCAGGATCAGCAGGGTTTCGCCGACGATGTCCGGGTCGCTGAGCCGGTGCCCGTCGATCTCGCTGTGCACGAGGATGCTGGTGAGGTCGTCCGTCGGATTCTGGCGCCGCTCCTCGATGGTGCGGAGTGTGAACTCGTTGAATGCCAGGTACGCGTTGGCCTGTGCCTGCAGTTCCTCCTGGGTGGCGTTGCTGCCGAGTGCGTTCATCAGGTCATCGGACCACTGCAGGAACGTGTCGCGTTCCTCGGGCCGCACGCCGAGCATGTCACCGACGACGGCCATGGGGAGGGGCGCCGCCAGGTCGCGCACGAAGTCCACTTCGTCCTTGTCGCACGCGGCGTCGATGAGGTGATCGCAGATCTCCCGGATCCGGCCGGTCTTCGCTTCCACCTGCTTGCGGGTGAAGCCGGCGTTGACGAGTCGGCGATGCTGCAGGTGCTGTGGGTCGTCCATGTCGATCATCTGCGGCAGCGGGCCCACCCCGGGCCGGATGCCACCCGCGTTCGAGAACAACTCCGGGTCGCGTTCGGCCGCCAGGACGGCCTCGTACGACGCGGCGCCGAGAATCCCGTCCGCGCGATACACCGGTTCGTGGGCGCGCATCCATGCGTAGGCCTGCCGCGGGTCGCCGAGTTCGCCCGAGTAGAACCGTCCGTCGATCAGATCGAAATCCGGCCTGTTCGTCATCGAGGTACTCCTCCGCATTGAATCCCGCCGATCGTGCCCCGATAATAGAACGTGTTCCTACTATGACGCAGTGGTATAGCGGCAAGTTTCACAGATCCTCGGCCCGATAATTGACACGAGTTCTATCACCTGGAGGTGTACGTGGTTACCAACGACGGCAGCAGCGGGCTCGCGAAGACGTCCGTACTCGTCACCGGCGGCGGCAGTGGCATCGGACTGGGCGTCGCCACGTCCCTCGCGGCCGACGGCGTCCACGTCACGATCTGTGGTCGCAACGTGGAGAAACTGGCACGCGCAGCGGAGCAGATCACCGCCGGCGATCCCGCGGGGACCGTCGACACGGTCACCGCCGACGTCACGAACGAGGACGACGTCATCCGCGCGGTCGCCACAGCGGGTGAGCGCACCGGGCGACTCGACGGCGTCGTCACGTGCGCAGGCGGGAACGAAACGGTGGGACCCGTGACCCAGCTCGACGTCGACGCGTGGCGGCGGACCGTGGACCTGAACATCACCGGCACCATGCTGACGATCAAGCACTCCGCGCGGGCGCTCGTCGCCGGGGGCGGCGGTTCCATCGTCACCATCTCCTCGATCGCGAGCAGCAACACGCACCGCTGGTTCGGCGCATACGGTCCGTCCAAGGCGGGAGTCGACAACCTGACGCAACTCGCCGCCGACGAGCTCGGGGCGAGCAACGTCCGCGTCAACTGCATCCGCCCCGGGCTGACCCGCACCGACCTCGTCGCGCTCATCACCGACGGCGGACCCGTCCTCGACGACTACCTGGCCAACACCCCGATCGCACGGGTCGGCGAGGTCACCGACATCGCCGCGCTCGCCAAGTTCCTCCTCGGTCCCGACTCCACCTGGATCACGGGTCAGATCATCAACGTCGACGGCGGCCAGATGTTGCGTCGCGGGCCCGACTTCACCTCGATGTTCGAGCCCATGTTCGGCGCCGACGGTCTGCGCGGGGTGGTCGCGCCGTGACGTCGCATCAGGTTCTCGGCAAGCAGGTCGACATGCCCGTGGAGATCCGGGCCGCGTCGGCGTTCATGGCGATGTATTCGGTGCCGACCGCCGCCGCCCAGTCGCTGATCGACTACACCGGCCTCGAGATCCTGCAGTTCCGGCCGGGACGCGGCATCTGCGTCCTTGTGTTCGTGGACTACGTGGACGGCGACCTCGGGCCGTACAACGAGTTCGGGGTGGCATTCCTCGTCCGCGACCACAGGGCCGACGGCACCTCGGTCCCGCAGGACCTGAAGTCGCTGGCCCAGGGCCGGGCGGGTGCGCTGATCCATCGGCTGCCGGTCGACGGCGACTTCACCCTGGCCGCCGGCCGCGGCATCTGGGGCTTCCCGAAGGTCCTGGCCGATTTCGACGTCGACCACACCGGTTCCGTCAAGCGCGGTTCGGTGAGCCGGGACGGCCGGCTGATCGCCCAGCTGAGCGTCAAACCGGGAATTTCGTTGCCGGGTTCGGGGGTCAGCACGTCGCTCTCCGCCTATTCGCATCTCGACGGACTCACCCGATTCACCACCTGGGACATGAACCCGACCGGGGTCCGGTCCCGGCCCGGAGGGGCGGAGCTGAAACTGGGCAGCCACCCGATCGCCGACGAACTGCGGTCGCTGGGAATTCCGAAACGGGCACTCGTCACGTCCTCGATCCCCGAATTGAAGATGACGTTCGGGGACGCGCGACCCGTCTGACCGCACGTGAGTGGCGAAGTGTGCGCGCGCACGCTTCGCCACTCACATGGGGTGGGGTTGCACCGAGCACCGAACTGGGGTCCAATACCGGCTACGGTTCTGGACGCTTGACCAATTCGTGGCACCCCCGGGGGGACGGCCGCCGAAAGGACGATCGGTAGTGCAGATCAGACGACGCAGCGTGCTCGCGGGGGCGGCCCTGACTCCGGCGTTCGCCGCGCTCGGTTCCGGGACGGCAGCCGCGATTCCCGACCCCGACTCCGAATTCCTCGTCGGTGTCGGCATTTCCGACGCCACCGGGCCGGTCGCCGACGTCGGGATGATGGGGTACTCCAGTTTCGAGCAGCGCGCGGAGGGATTGCACCAGCGGACCCGTGCGCGGGCGTTCGTGTTCGCCGAGCCCGGCCGGCAGCGCGTGGTCTACGCGTGCGTCGACGTGTGCATGATCTTCCAGTCCGTACACGACGCCGTGCTGGCCCGGCTCGTTGAACTCCACGGCGACCTGTACACCGAGCGGAACGTCATGCTCACGGCGGTGCACTCCCACGCGGCGTGCGGCGGCGCGTCCCACGACTACGCCTACAACCTCGCCGTGCTCGGCCACAACCGTCAGGTGTTCGACGCCGAGGTCGGCGGCATCGTCGAGGCGATCACCGCCGCGCACGATTCCCTCGCACCCGGTTCGGTGTCGTACGGCCGCGGCGAACTCACCGATGCCAGCGTCAACCGTTCGCGGATCGCCTTCGACCGCAACCCCGCCGAGGACCGGGACTACTACCCCCTGGGCATCGACACGTCGATGCGGGTCCTGCGAATCACCCAGGGCGGCAAAGATGTCGGGGCGATCAACTGGTTCCCCACCCACGGCGCTTCCCTCACCGACACGAACCATCTGATCTCCGGTGACAACAAGGGCGCGGCCGCCTACTTCTGGGAGCACGACCACGAGGGTGTCCGTTACCTCGACGACCAGAAGCCGCATTTCGTCGCCGCGTTCCCGCAGACGAACACCGGCGACATGTCCCCCAACCTCGACCTCCGGCCCGGCCACGGACCCACCGACGACGAGTTCGAGAACACCCGCATCATCGGGCAGCGGCAGGTCGCGGCCGCACGCACGGCGTGGGGGTCGGCGTCGGAGATCCTCACCGGCGGCGTGGACAGTCGAATCATGTACCTCGACATGGCGAATCAGGAGGTCGGCGGCGAGTTCACTCCCGACGGCCGCACCTACCGGACGTCCCCCGCGTGTGTCGGCGCCGCCATGAGCGCGGGCAGCACCGAGGACGGTCCGGCCATCCCGATCTTCCCGGAAGGCACCACCAACCCGCTCGTCGACGCACTCGGCGGGATGGACGCGCCGATCCCGCAGTGGCTGCAGGATGCGCAGGCCCCGAAACTCGTGCTGGTGGCCGTCGGTCTGCTGCCACCCGACGGGTGGGTTCCGCACGTGCTGAAGATTCAGATCGTCCGCATCGGCGGCGTGTACGTCGTGGGCGGCCCGGCGGAATTCACGATCGTGTCCGGGCTGCGGATCCGCCGCACCGTCGCCGACAGACTCGGCGTCCCCTTGGAGAACGTGATCCTCCAGGGCTACGCCAACTCGTACGCGAGTTACTGCACCACCCCGCAGGAGTACGACGCGCAGCAGTACGAGGGCGGCTCGACCCTGTTCGGCCGATACACGCTGCCCGCGTACCAGCAGGGATTCGCGGCGCTCGCCGACGCTTTGCGCACCGGCAGCGACGTTCCCCGCGGCCCGGCGCCCCGCGACCTGTCGCAGTTCCAGCCGTACGTCGGTCCGGGCGTCGACCGCGACGAACCACCCGCAGGCCGCGCCTTCGGCGACGTGCTGACCCAGCCCGCCGCGAAAGTGACAGCAGGCGAACAGGTCGCGGTCGAGTTCGTCACCGGCCACCCTCGGAACGACCCGCGCCGACGTGGAACGTTCCTCGAGATCCAGCGCCGCGGCGGCGACGGCTGGGTGCGTCACGCCGACGACGGCGACTGGTCCACCAAGTACCGTTGGACGCGCACCGGGTCGAACCAGTCGGTCGCGCGCATCACGTGGGACGTCCCGGACGGAACACCCGCCGGGCGCTACCGCGTGCAGCACTTCGGCAACAGCCGCGACGCGGCAGGGGCGATCACCGCGTTCACCGGGACGTCGAACGAATTCGAGGTCGGGTAGCCGCCGAACTGCGAGCGCCTACCGGGTTTCGTCCGTCAGGTCGAGGGACGATGCGACGTCGAGGAAGTGCCGGATCGCCGGGACCTGTTGTCTGTCGGCGCGATACGCGACCGAGACGGTAGAGGCCGCCTGCGGATCCGCGAGCGCCACGTACCGCAGGTCCGGTAGGTGCAGGGCCCTGAGACTGGCGGGGACGATGGTGACGCCGGTGTTCGCGGCGACCAATCCGAGGAGGGTGGGAAACTGCAGCGCCTCCTGGGCGGCTTCCAACCGGAAGCCCGCGTGATGGCACAGGGCGGCGATGTGGTCGTAGAGTCGCGAAACCTGGCCTCGTGGAAAGGTGAGGAACCGTTCGTCGCGCAATTCGACGAGCCGCACCGACGTCCGGTTCGCGAAGGGATGCGACGAGTGCATCGCGACCAGCAGCGGCTCGCGGGTCAGCGGTCGCACGACGATGCCCTCCGCGCGGTCGACTTCACGCACCAGTCCGATGTCGAGGATTCCGTCGGCGATCCCGGACAGTTGACGGTCGGTCGTCGACTCGGACAGTTCGACCTGGACACCGGGCCACGCCTGCTGCAGGGCGAGCACCGTGGCGGGGACGATTCTCAACGCCGCGGAACTGACGAATCCGATGCGGAGCAGCCCGACCTCACCGTGCGCGACCTGCTCCACTGCCGCCAGCGCATGATCGGCTTCCGCGAGGACGCGTCGGCCCTCGTCCAGGAGCACCCGGCCCGCGTCGGTCAGCTCGACGCGTCGCGTGGTTCTCTCGAACAGAGTGGTTCTCAGTTCCTTCTCGAATTTGCTGATCTGCTGACTGAGCGCCGGCTGTGCGATGTGCAGGCGTTCCGCGGCGCGCCTGAAGTTCATCTCCTCGGCCACCGTGACGAAATATCGAAGCTGCCGCAGTTCCACGCGATTGATACTTGCAACTTATCAGTCGGTTGACAATAGGTACTTCTGCGCGGTGTGTGCCCGGCCTAGCGTTGAGGGCACCGAATCACCATGCGATCGAGGAGTCAGCAGTGGAGCACCACGTCACCGCGCCGGACACGGACAACTTTCTACGCCACCTGATCGGCGGTGCCTGGGTGGACGGCGAAGGTCCGGTCACCACGACGACGAACCCGTCCGACGAGACCACCGTCGCCGAATACCACCAGGCCGACACCCGTCTCCTCGATGCAGCGGTATCCGCTGCGGTCTCGGCTCGGCGGGAGTGGGACGACCGCGGGATCATCGCCCGCGGACTGGTCCTTCGCCGGGCCGCCGAAATCCTGGCCGAGCGCGCGGACGCGATCGCGGAGCTGATGACCCGGGAGCAGGGCAAGACCCTCCCCGAATCGCGCGCCGAAGTCGGGGCCACCGTCGAGACCCTCTACTACCACGCAGCGCAGGCGAGGAACGCCGACGGCGCCACCTACCCTTCTTCTCATCCCGACGAGGTGATTCGGACGGTCCGCCGGCCGCTCGGCGTGGTCGCCGCCATCACTCCGTGGAACTTCCCGCTCCAGATCCCGGCCTGGAAGCTGGCGCCGGCGCTGCTCTGGGGCAACACGGTCGTCTGGAAACCCGCCAGCGACACGGTTGCGGTGGCCGCGGCCTTCGCCGAAGTTCTTGCCGCAGCGGGTGTCCCGGGAGGTGTCCTCAACATGATCCTGGGTCCCGGCCCGATCGGCGCCGAACTGGTTGCCCGGGAGGAGGTCTCCGGAGTCACCTTCACCGGGTCGGTACCGGTGGGGAGGTCGATCCAGGCTGCCGCCGTGCCCCGCGGCGCGAAGGTCCAGATGGAGCTCGGCGGCCACAACGCGGCAATCGTGCTCCCCGACGTCGATCCGCACGACGCAGCAGCCGTGTTGATCGCCGGTGCGATGGGAAGCACCGGTCAGAAATGTACGGCGACGAGAAGGATCATCGCGGTCGGCGACGCCTACGACGCACTCGTTCCCGAGCTCGTCGCCCGCGTCGAGGAACTCGTGGTCGGCGACGGACTGGCACCCGAGTCGCAGATCGGCCCGCTCGTCTCGCCCCGCGCCGCAAAGGAGGTAACCGCCGCGGTCGACCAGGCGCTGTCCGAGGGCGCCGAATTGCTGGCGCGTGCACCACTGCCCACCTCGGGCCCGGCGTTCGTCGCCCCCACCCTGCTCGCCGGCAGCACCGAATTGACCATCTGCCGAGAGGAGGTGTTCGGCCCGGTGACCACGATCTTGCGCGCGAAAGACCTCGACGAGGCCATCACCGTCGCGAACGCAACACCCTTCGGCCTCACCGCCGCGGTGTTCACCTGCGACGAGCGCGCCGTTCGTCGCTGCATTCGTGACCTCGAAGCGGGACTGATCAAAGTCAACGCCCCCAACACCGGGTCCGAACTCCACGCTCCCTTCGGCGGACTCAAGGACTCGTCCTTCCCCGCTCCCCGCGAGCAGAACGCGGCAAGCAGCGCCGAGTTCTTCACGTGGAGCAAGATCGCCTACGCCCGCACCGGAACGCCGAGGAGCGACGCATGAGGCCGACCGACACGCTCCGCCGGACGCAGACCCTGGCGCGATCGCCCGAGCAGGTCCTGGACCCGGCCGACATGGGAGCGGCACGCTACACCCGGCACAGTTTCGCCCGGTCCTTCCTCCGAACGGCGGCCGCGCAGAACTGGCGGGTGGAACGTGAGCGGTGGGACGTCGACGGCGCCGGCCGCGGAGAGATCGTGTACCTCGTCGTCATCGGTTCACACGAGGTGCGATTCGTCGTGTTCTCGACGACGCTCACCGAGAGCGATCGAACCGATCGTGTCATCGCCAAGGCCTGGGACGTCACCGGCGCCCTGATCGAGGGACCACTGACCGAGAGCCGATTGCGCGCATTGCGTGTGCAGGTACCGCGTCAGGAAGAAGGCCGGGCGGACGACGGCACTCTCATCTGGACGCGAGCGAACCGCAGTGCCCGATTCTTCGACTACGTCGTCGACCGCCTCTCCGAGGGCACTCAACCGGACATCACGACCATGGGCGATGCCGCCTACATTCTTCGGAGTACCGCGTTCTACAGCAACGGAAAGTTCGGGCTCGCAGATTTCGATCGGCTCGATGCCGACCATCCCTTGCGTCTACCCTACCGGGCACACATGTTGACCGCCTGGTTGTTGCGCGAGCTCAGCTACGACCTCGTCGAGCACTGTGCCCGGGCCCGAAACCGTCTGTCGGTGAAGCTGTCCGGAGACTGGCGACGCTACCTCGGGCTCGGCAACGCAACGGGTCTCGGCATGGTGCCCTACGTGATCAACCACCCGCACGTGCTCGACGCCTGGTGTGCCACGCGCGAGTTGCCGCTCGCTCACGCACTGGCACAGGCGACCACGCCCGCCGATCGACGCATCCACGCTGCCGGGGACCTGCTCGAGCGGGCCGTACACTACTTCCGCGAGCGCGAAGACCTGGCGACTGCGCCCTTCGTCCCGTGCGGCGAACTCTCATCCCAACTCGAACCACTCCGGGCCATGCTGGCCGAGTACATCGACAGCGGGACGATCAGCGGGGAGGCAACGACCCATGCGTGGCGGACGCTCCACAAGCACGCGGCGACAATCGGTCCCGAGGCCCGCGGTGTCGTGGACAGCGTGATCGTCGAGGTACATCCTCAACTCGACGCCGAGGTCGAGGAGTTGCTGTGCTGCGATCAGCGGCAGGACGTCGATCCCGCGCAGACCTGCGCCCAGTTGCGCTCCGCCCTCCGAGAGCGCTACGGGTGGGTGCGGCGCTTCGACTTCGACGATCCCGACGAGCTGGCCCATTTCTGGTTCTCCTCGGAGAACAACGAGGAGCCGCGTCGCGGACGCAGGGGCATCGATCCCGGCGAGAATGTCGAGCATCCGATCGACATCGCCCGGTGCGTCGCCTCTCTGGACCGCGATCTCGCGTCGGTGCATGACGAAGCGTCGGTCGCCGCCTTTCTCGTCGAGCATCCATGGCACCGCGGCATAGTCGCCCGAGTCCAGACGCTCGCCGATATCCCGTATTCCGAAGCACACGACAACCTGCTCGCCGAGAAGTTCCTTCCCCTGAATCTGCAGAGATTCCAACTGGCGATGTACGGAATGGACAATTACAGCCCGCAATCGACCGACTGGCTCCGCGTGACCCTCTACTCGGGAGCTCCACGGGCCGACGACGTCGCCGCCGGAGTCGACGACGACTGGATCTTCACCCGCAAGCCGCGAAAGGATTCCTAGTGCACACGCTCACTCACTCCGACCTGCTGGTGGTGGACGGACTTCAGATCAACAACTGGGATCGGAAGGTCCTCGAGGAACTCCGCGCCGGTGGCGTCACGGGTGTGAACGCCACCTGCGCGGTGTGGGACGGGCCGACCGACACCCTCGGCGCCGTCGCGCAGTGGTATCAACTCGCCGCCGACAACAAAGACATCGTCACCCTCGCGGAGACGTCCGAAGACATTCGCGCGGCGAAGCGGGACAACCGGATCGCCGTACTCCTCGGGTTCCAGAACTCCTCGCCGTTCGGGGACGACTACCGGATGGTGGAGATCTTCCATCGCCTGGGCGTTCGTGTCGCGCAACTTACCTACAACATTCAGAACCTGGCGGGCGGCGCCTGCTACGACGAGCACGACTCGGGTCTCACCGCGTTCGGGCGCATCATGGTCGCCGAGATGAACCGGGTGGGGATGCTCGTCGATCTCTCCCACGTCGGTAACCGCACCTGCCTGGATGCGATCGCCGCATCCGAAAAGCCTGTCGCAATCACCCATTCGAACCCGACGTGGTTCGTCGACAGCCCCCGCAACAAGCCGGACGACGTCATCGACGCGCTGGCCGCCCGTGGCGGCGTGATCGGCTGCTGTCTCTACCCCAACGTTCTCGGCGGGGAGGCTACCTCCAGTTCCGACTTCGCGGTCATGGTCGCACGACTCGTCGACCAGATCGGACCCGACCACGTCGCGATCGGGAGTGACTGCACCCGAAACTGGTCGGAGGACTACGTCGCGTGGTTGCGCAACGGTCGCTGGCGACCGCCCAGTCAGAATCCGGTCGAACCCGAGTGGCCGATGTGGCCGAACTGGTTTTCGGGCCCGTCCGACTTCCCGGTTCTCACCGAGTGCCTGCAGGACGTCGGACTCGACGACGAGACCATCGCGAAGATTCTCGGGGAGAACTGGCTGCGGATCTTCGACGACGTCTTCCCCGGCTTGCACGAGACACAGGAACGCCGATGACCGACATGCTCACCCACACATCCGAGCACGACGCACTCCCGACCGTGGACAACCGAATCAGGTTGGCGGTGCGCGAGGTTCGCGAGACCGCCTTCCGCGCGCTGTACGCGGCCGGGGTCAGCTCCGGCGAGGCCGGCGCCGCGGCCGACACGGTGACGGCGATGCAACTCCACGCGCGAACCGGGATCGACACTCTCCTGGACACGCTGTCCCGGCTGGATTCGACAATCGGTCCCGCCGGTGTGACGCTGTCGAGAAATTCCACTGTCGACATCGTCGACCACTCGCTCCGGAGCGCTCTGCTGTCGGGACCCCTGGCGGTCGACCTCGCGCTGTCGCAATCACGACAGGTTCTGCTGTCCCGGATCGACGACCACGAGGCCGTCGACTGGTACGCCCTCCGCGCCGCCTCCCGGTCCGGCACGACACTGTGGCTGGTCACTCTCGATGACCTTGGGTGGCACACAAACGCGACGGTCGTGACAGCAGCCGGCGACATGTACCGCGACGTCGCCGTCACACCCGCGCTCGAATGCGGCGCAGCAACCACCAGTGAGCACGGCGGAGGCACGCTCGTCCTGACCGCACCACACACTACCGACACGACCCGTCCCGACCACACCGCCGCCGAACGGGAGACGCGATACCGCCACGCCGTCTCCTACGGCCTCTTCGTCGACACCGCGAAGTGGTCGCGGGCGTACGCGCTCGGCAGGCGATTCCTCGTCCCGGAGGCAAACCATGACTGACCAGCGTGAACTCGTCGCTCATCCACGCGGCACCGAACGACCGTACTCGAGAGCCGCAGTGTTCGCCGGCACCATCTGGGCGTGCGGGCAGATCCCCACCACTGCGGACGGACAGACCCCGGCCGCGATCGGAGATCAGGTCAAGGTCGCACTCGACAATCTGGAAGCGACGCTCCTGGCTTCGGGTGGCGGGCTGCACACGCTCCTGAAGACTACGGTGTACCTGGCCGATCTCTCGGAGTTCGACGAATACAACGCAGCGTATCTCGACCGGCTGGACGGGATTCCACTACCGCCACGGACGACCGTGGAGGTCGCGCGCTTCCGCGGCAGCACGAGAATCGAAATCGACGCGGTTGCAGCCGTCGACCACCGAATTGATAAGCACGGAGCATGAATTGGTAGGAGATTGGTAATTCCGCGCCGCCGATTCACTTCCTAATGTGGCAGCAACCACATCACGTGGGGACCGACCCTCAAGCCCACACCCCCCGATGGGATTCCTCAGATGAACCTCGACACCACCGTCACCGCCCGATCGGGCGTCACACTGGACAACGCCAGGCTCAACGGCTTTCACGCCAAACTCGCCCTGTTCTCCTCGGGCGGACCATTTCTCGACGGCTACATCCTCAGCATCATCGGCATCGCGATGGTTCAGATCCAGGCGCAATGGGACATGAGCGCGCTCTGGGCGGGCCTCATCGGGTCTTCGGCTCTCATCGGCGTCTTCCTCGGTGGTGCCGTGTTCGGCGCAGTGACCGATCGGATCGGCCGAAAGTTGATGTACACCATCGACCTGATCGTGATCATCGTCTGCTCGGTGCTGCAATTCTTCGCGGCGGACGAAATGCAACTGTTCATACTGCGCTTGATCATCGGTATCGCAGTCGGCGCCGACTACCCCATCGCCACCGCCCTGGTGACGGAGTTCGCACCGAAGGCGTGGCGCGCCAAACTCGTCGGCGGACTGAATGCCATGTGGTTCGTCGGCGCCACCACCGCCGCGTTCGTGGGCTACCTTCTCCTCAGCCATCCCGATGGCTGGAAGTGGATGCTGCTGTCCTCGGCGGTTCCCGCCACCCTGATCGTGATCGCGCGCACGAGCATCCCCGAGTCGCCGCGCTGGCTTCTCAGCAAGGGGCGTTCCGCGGAGGCACTGACGGTGTTGCGTAAGACGATCGGAAACGATGCGACCCTGGACGATCTGCCTGACGAGGAAGGGACCACCTCGATTCGAGGGCTGATGCGCGGCGGGTACCTGCAGCGGGTCGTCTTCATTTCGATCTTCTGGACGTGCACGATCGTGACCCTGTTCGCCATCTACGCATTCGGACCGCAGATCCTCGAGCTCTTCAACCTCGGCTCCGGGAATCTGGCCCACATCGGCTACGGGCTGATCAACCTGTTCTTCCTCATCGGCAATGTCGTCGCACTGCTGCTCGTCGATCGGCTCGGTCGCCGGCCGATCTTGATCTGGGGGTTCGTGCTCTCCGGTCTCGGATTGCTCTTCCTCGCGATCAAGCCGGACGCCGGCCTGTGGGTGATCGCGTTCGCATTCGCGATCTACGCGCTCTTCAACGGCGGACCCTCCATCCTCGAATGGATCTACCCCAACGAACTGTTCCCCACCGAGGTGCGGGCCACTGCGGTCGGCCTCTGCACGGGAATCAGCCGGATCGGCGCGGCGATCGGCACCTTCGCCACCCCATGGGCGCTGTCCAATCTCGGGCTCTCCGCAACCATGTACATCGCCGCGGGCATTGCCGCGGTGGGAGCGCTCGTCAGCTTCCTCATGGCCCCGGAGACCCGGGGAACGGACCTGAGCGACGCCGCCTCACTGCGCTGAGCGCTCCGAATCACGCTGCGCTGAGCGCTCCGAATCACGCCGCTGCTGCCGGGCGCCTGTCCCCGGTGGCAGCGGCGTCACCATGTCCACGCGCGTTCGGCCACCTCGGAGCGTGCCCCCGCTCACAGGCGGCGGTGCGGTGTCACGCCCACCACATTGTCGTTGCACCCCAACTTATTTCACGATCATCTGTCACACCGCCGACCGTGCGATGAAACTACCCGGCAATACTTCCGGACGACAGTGGGTGCATGAACGATGCCGAGAGAGAACCTGGAGTTCATGTCAACGCGTGCGAGGCGTGCGGTCGGCTTCCGCACCCCCGTCGCGTCCGCCTGGCGCTCGCGAAGCTGTGCGCCGTCTTTCCCGTCGAACTACTGCTCCATGCCTTGGTCATTCATTTTCACGTCTCCTATCTGATGACCGTCACGGTGCTGACCGTCAGCACCACGGTGCTGGTGATCTGGGTGGTGGAGCCGTCGGCGATGAGACTGCTCGGCGGCTGGCTGCACGGTCCGCCCGACGGCAAGCACGGCCATCTCCGGACCGGGCAGTCGCTGTGGCGCATCCGTGTCCGGGTGAGCGACCAACCGGGACAGCTCGAATCGCTGGCCCACAACCTCGCGAAGCTGGACGCGAACATCCTGACCGTGCACGTCCATCACCTGGACGGCGGTTCGCTCGACGAGTTGATCGTCGGGGCGTGCCGCGAGACGTCACCGGAGGCACTCTCGCATGCCGTCCGGGCCGGAGGCGGACGCAGTGTGGGGATCTGGCCGGCGTCGGCGCTCGCGCTGATCGACGGCCAGACCAAGGCGCTGACGTTGGCGTCGCGGGTGGCCGCCGATCCGTCCGAACTGCCCCTGTCGATCGCGGAACTCCTCGGTGCCCAGTACGTCGATTCGCGGGTGAGCGACTATCCGTCCACGGCGGCGTCCGTCGAGATCCCGTCGGGAGATGGTGAGCCGCTCGTCTTCGTGCGGCCGGCGGACGAGCCGTTCACTCCTGCCGAGGTCGCCCGCGCTCGTCGCCTCAGCGAGCTGGCGCAGCGAGCACGCGAGACCGCGAACTCGGGGGGACTCGCCGAGCCTGCCTCCTGATCTTGCGGACATCCCGGACGACGGCCTGGGTGCGAGAGACACTACGACGGTGATCCTCGCCCGCACTTCGACTGTCCTGACGATCGGCGTCGCCACGCTCGGCCTCCTGGCCACCACCGCCGGTGCGGCACCGACGTACGCCGTCACCGCCACCGTTCCCGTCGGGCAGACGCCGATGCAGGTGGCGGTCGCACCCAACGGCGCCGTCACATACGCCACGAACTCCGGGGGCAACAGCGTCTCCGTCATCGACACCGCGACGAACGCCGTCACCGCCACCGTCCCGGTGGGCGGCGCACCCACCGGGATCGCCGTCACCCCGAACGGTGCGCGGGCGTTCGTCGTGAATACCGCCGACCGGACCGTGTCCGTGATCGACACCGCCACCAACACCGTGGCGGCCACTATCCCGATCGGCGAATTCGCCTTGGCGGTCGCGGTATCCGCAGACGGGGCCCACGCCTACGTCACCAACGGCGTCGAGAGCACCGTCTCCGTGATCGACACCGCCACGAACACGGTGACCGCCACGGTTCCGGTCGGCGCCTTCCCCATCCAGCTCGCGACCAACGGCACGCACGTGTACGTCACCAACTCCTCCGACAACACGGTGACGGTGATCGACACGGCCACGACCACCGTCGTCGACACGATCCCCGTCGCCTCCCACCCCAGCGCGGTGACGGCCACGAACGACCGCGCCTACGTGCGGAGCGGCGCGGAGATGTCGGTGATCGACGCGGGCACCAACACGGTGACCGCCACGTTCGGCGTCGACGGGACGATGGGCGGCGCCGCGGTGACCGCGGACGGAAACACGCTGTACGTCATCGACTCCGAGGGTGGGGCCGTCACGGTCTTCGATCCAGTCACCAATGCCGAGGTGACGTCGCTCGCCGTCGGCGGCAGCGCCGGTGGCGTCGCGGTCTCCGCCGACGGCACGAAGGCCTACGCCAGCAGTCAGAACGACAACACGATCGCCACCATCACGCGCGCAACGGGCGACGCGACGCCGCCGCGCTGACGCTATACCGACACCACCGCCGGATCCGCCTCCACCGGCTGATCTTTCGACCGCCGGTCGAGTGCGGTGGCGAGGACGAGAACGGCGAGCGCACCCACGGTCAGTGCGGCACCCATCCAGATCGGGGACGTGAAGCCGAGTCCCGCGGCGATGGTGATGCCGCCGAGCCAGGCCCCGAGTGCGTTGCCCACGTTGAACGCGGCGATGTTCGCGCCGGACGCCATGGTCGGCGCCTGTGCCGCGTAGTTCATGATCCGCATCTGCAGTCCGGGGACGGTCGCGAAACCGAAGGCGCCCATGAAGAACAGGGCGACGATCGTCATCGGCTTGCTACCCGCGGTGAGGGCGAACACGACGAGCACGACGGTGAGCACGGCGAGGACCGTGATCAACGTGCGGGTGAGTGCCTTGTCGGCGGCCCGTCCACCGAGGACGTTGCCGACGAACAGACCGCCGCCGAAGAGCACGAGGAGCCACGGTACGCTGGTCGATGCGAATCCGCCGACCTCGGTGAGGGTGAACGCGATGTACGTGAACGCACCGAACATGCCGCCGAATCCGAGGATGGTGACGGCGATCGAGAACCACACCTGCGGAGACCGGAAGGCCCGCAGTTCGCTGCGCAGACCGGCGGATTCCGGTGCGTCCGCCGAACGGGACACGGACGGCACCAGCGCTGCGATGCCGATCAGCGCCACGACGCCGATGACGGTGATGGCCCAGAACGTGGAGCGCCAGCCGAACTGCTGGCCGAGGAACGTGCCGAACGGGACACCGAGAACGTTGGCGATGGTCAGTCCCGCGAACATCGTCGCGATCGCCCCTGCCCGCTTGCTCGCGGGTACGAGGTCGGCGGCGAGGACCGAGCCGATGCCGAAGAACGCGCCGTGGCACAGGGCCGCGAGGACGCGTCCGCCCATCATGACCTCGTACGTCGGGGCCAGCGCCGACAGCAGGTTGCCGCCGATGAACAGCACCATCAGCGCCTGGAGCACGCGTTTGCGGTCGAAGCGGGTGACCGCTGCCGTGATGACGATCGCCCCGATGGCGACGGAGAGTGCGTAGCCGGAGATGAGGTAGCCGGCCACCGACTCGCTCACCTGGAAATCGGCCGACACCTCCGGCAGCAATCCCATGATGACGAATTCGGTGAGACCGATCCCGAAGCCGCCCATTGCGAGGGCGAGCAGACCCAGTGGCATCGCAGCCACTCCTTTCGTACAGACTGAGAGATAAGAGCGCTAGCTCGAATACCGCGTCTGCATTAGTTGCAGGCGCGCCATAAATAGTTGCACACGCCTGCTATGTGCGCAAGCTGGTATTCTGACCTAGCACTCGTATCCACAGGAGGTGTCCCATGTCAGTCGCTGACGACGCCGTCGAGATCCGGTCGCAGGGATGGCGCACGCTCGCGGCCCTGCACGGGCTACTCGAGGCGGAGCTCGAGCGCGCCCTGCAGCGTGGGCACGATCTCTCGGTGGTCGAGTACACGGTGCTCGACGCACTCAGCCGCCAGGACGGCTGGCACATGCGCATGGCGCAACTCGCCCGCGCGGCGGCGCTGAGCAGCAGCGCCACCACCAGGCTGGTGAACCGTCTGGAGAACCGCGGACTACTCACCCGAATTCTGTGCGACGACGACCGTCGCGGCATCTACACCGAGCTCACACCAGCCGGCCGGGCCGCACTGGACGAGGCCCGTCCCACTCACGACGCCACGCTGGAAGCGGCGCTCGACCGGGCCGCCGACATTCCCGAGCTCGCCCACCTCGCCCGCGCCCTGCACGAAGTCCCCGCCTGACGTGAGTGGCAAAGCGTGCGGGAGCACGCTTTGCCACTCACGTCAGGACAGCGGCGTGAAGTCGCGTGACGCGATGTACTCCGGCCGCGGACGCGCCGCGGCGAACGGCTCGACGAGGGTGTTCTCGACACTGTTGAACACGAGGAACAGGTTCGACCGCGGATAGGGCGTGATGTTGTTCCCCGACCCGTGCATGACGTTGGAGTCGAACCACAGCGCGGTGCCCGCGGCGCCGGTGAACTGGTCGATCCCGAACTCCGCCGCCATCCGGGTCACGTCCTCACGACGCGGAACCCCGACCTCCTGCGCAACGAGAGACGACGTGTAGTTGTCGTCGGGAGTGGCGCCGACGCACTGGACGAACCGCTTGTGCGAACCGGGCATCACCATCAACGACCCGTTGAACGGGTAGTTCTCGGTGAGCGTGATCGAGCAGCTGACCGCCCGCGGGACCGGGAGACCGTCCTCGGCGTGCCAGGTCTCGAAGTCCGAGTGCCAGTAGAAGCCGGTGCCCTTGAAACCGGGCATCGAGTTGATCCGGCTCTGGTGGATGTAGACGTCGGAGCCGAGGAGTTGCCGCGCGCGGTCGAGAATCCTGCCGTCGCGGATCAGCTCGGCGATCACGTCGCTGCGCCGGTGCACGTCGAACACGGAACGAACCTCGTCGGTGCCGCGTTCGGTGATGACGCGTCCGCTGTCGCGCATCGCCGGGTCCCTGGACAGCCGGTCGACTTCCTCCCGGCACGACATCACTTCGCCCGAGTTCAGGAAATTGTCGACGATCGTGAAGCCGCGTGATTCGTGTCCGGCCAGTGCCGACGAATCGAACGGCCCGTCGGCGGGTCTGCCCCACACGGCGGGTTCGCTCCGTTGGAGCATGGACGGCTCGGCGGCGATCCGAGTCGGGTAGCGATCGTGGCGGTTGGTGTATCCCTGAACCTCAGCTACCTGAGTCATTGCCCCTCCTCGGCACTTACCTCTACTTCACTTTCTTCACTGTCGCTACGACGACAGAGTCTTCTGATCGGCGCGGAGCCGCTGGACGGCGTCGTCCAAGTGTTCGGCGAGCAGTTTCTGCACCTCTTCAGCCGTACCCGTCCGGATCGCCTCGCGCAGGGTCGCGTGTTCCTGCGCCTGCTCGCGGATGTCGTCGTACGTGGTCTGCAACGCACCCAGGCACATCCGTGTCTCGATCAGCAGCGTCCTCGCCGCCCGAATGAGCCGCGGGCTCTGCGAACTCTCCACCAGGATCTGATGGAACTGCTGGTCGGCGTCCGAGACTGCGGGGGCGTCGCCGCGCTCGGCCGCGGCCTGCATCACGAGCACGGTGGGTTCGAGCGCCAGGTAGGTGGCTTCCCGGCGGCCGTCGTCGAGAATCATCTCCAGCGCCCCGCGCTCGATGACCGAGCGGCTGCGGTACACGTCGACGACGTCGTCGAGGGTCAGCTCCGTCACGAAGATCCCGCGATGACGGATGCTGTGCAGTATGCCCTCGGACACGAGCCTCTGCATGGCTTCGCGCAGGGGCCCGCGCGAGACCTGGAAATGCGCGGCCAGTTCCGCCTCGCCCAGCTGTGCACCGGGTTCCAGCGCACCCTTCATGATGGCGACCCGTAGGCGGTCCGCGATGAATTCGGCAGTCGATTGACGACTGACGGGTTCCAGGTCAGTCAGAGCCATGACTGTGGCCTTTCTCGAACAAGGTTCCTAACGACGGGTTCACCGCCGTGTGGCCCGCAAGGCGCAGGCCTTCCCAGATGGTCACCTGGTTTGCCGTGAGGACCGGCTTGCCGAGGCGCTGCTCGAGAGTACTCAGCGCACCCAGCGTTCTCATGGCCGTGTCGGGGATGAGCAGGGCTTCGGCGTCCGGGTGGTCGTTCTCCACCGCGAGGTCCACCACCGATTCCGGGCTGAGCAGACCGACCTCGGCCGCGGTGTCGATTCCCGCACTCGACATCGACAGCACCTCGATGCCGGCGGCGGCGAGGAACTCGACGAACAGCTTCGCGACGTCCTCCGGGTAGCTGGCGGCCACCGCGACGCGGGTGATCCCCAGCGCGTGCAGGGCGTTGACGAACGCGAAACTGGTGCTTGACGTGGGTACACCGGTGGCCGCGGCGAGCGTCTCGGCCTGCTGCTTCGCTCCGTCGGGGCCGTAGACGAAGCTGCCCGAGGTGCAGGCCCACACGACGGCGTCCGGCTTCTCCCCGGCGAGGAGTGCGGCCCCGCCGGCGAGCTTCTCAGGGCTCCCGAGGTCGAGCAGTTCGGGCACGGCGTGCAGGTCGGTGCCGTAGATGTGCACGACCGGCAGATCCACTCCGAGCATCTCCGCGGCGAAGGGGTAGTCGTCCTCGGCGGCGTGATCGGGGTAGATGAATCCCACAGTGGGGGTCGGCGTGCTCGTCATGCGTTCTCCTCTTTTCCTTGTCGTGAGGGTGATGTCAGAAGACGTTGCGAAGCCACTTGCCGGGGCCCGTCATGGGGAGTTTCATCCGGCCGAGACAGGCCCAGATCGTGAGCTGGTTGGCGGTGAGGACCGGTTTGCCGAGCTCCTGCTCGAGCGGGGCGATGACGTCGTAGGTCGGCAGATTCGTACAGCTGACGAAGATCGCCTCCGACCTGGGGTCGTCCGCGGCGATGATCCGCTCGGCGATCGTGCGGTAGTTGACCTTCCAGATGCCGCCGCCGAGCCCGAGATGATCGGAGCGAACCACCTCGGTGCCCGCCTCGTTCAGGAACGTGTGCAAGCGTTCGGTCAGCGGGGCGTCGTACGGCGTGATCACCGACAGCCTGCTCAGCTCGAGGTGCTCGATCGCCTCGACCAGCGCGCCGGACGTGGTGATCGCGTGCTGGGCGCCGGCCTCGCAGATCGCGTCGCACAGGGTTCGCTCGTATTCGAGGCCCTTGATGAAACTTCCCGACGTGCACAGATAGGCCACCACCTCGGGCTCGACGTGCAGGACGTCGCGCGTCGCCGCCATGAGGTGTCTTCGCTCGGACACGAGTTCGGCCATCTCCAGGCTGACGGGCACGGGTTCGTACGGCGTGCGCGCCAGATGCAGGCTCACCTCGAGGGGAGCCCATCGCCAGAGTTCTCGTTCGAGCGCCAGGTCGAACGGGGCGATGATGCCGATTCCCCGTTGCGCGATAGGGCCCTCGAATTCGGGAATGTTCAGTTCCAACACCAGGCCTCACCTTCGTTTCGGCCATGCCTGAGCCTTTTCGGATTGTTGACAATCATACGAGTTACTCATACGGTGTCAACGTGAGTCGGAACCCGATCGTCGCGGTGCTACATGCCCACGTCCTGCCGAGCGACGAACTCATGGCACCGGTCGCGGCCCGTGCCGAAGTTCGCTACACCGGCAAGGCGGGGCTGAGCGACGCCCTCGACGGCGCGGACGTGCTGTTCCTCTACGACTTCCTCACCGACGCGGTGCCGGGAGCCTGGCACGCCGCCGGCTCCCTGCAGTGGCTGCACATCGCCGCGGCCGGCGTCGATCCCGTGATGTTCCCCGAGGCCCGCGACAGCGACGTCACGATCACCAACTCACGAGGCGTGTTCGACGGGGCGATCGCCGAGTACGTGCTCGCCCAGATCCTCTCGTTCGCGAAGGATCTGCCGGGCTCGCTGCGCCTCCAGCAGTCCCACACGTGGCAACACCGGGAATCCGAGCGGATCGCGGGCCGCACCGCCCTGATCGTCGGCACCGGTCCCATCGGCCGCGCGATCGCCCGGCTCCTCCGCGCGGCGGGGATGACGGTCAGCGGGTCGGGCCGCACCGCACGAAACGCCGACCCCGACTTCAGGACGGTCACCGCGGCGGAAGATCTCCAGGGGCAGCTCGCCGTCGCCGACTACGTGATCGCGGTGGCACCGCTCACCGAACAGACCCGCCACATGTTTCGCGACTCGACGTTCGCCGCGATGAAGCCGGGTGCCCGGTTCGTGAACGTCGGACGCGGCGAGCTCGTCCGCACCGACGACCTCGTCGCCGCGCTCCGGGCGGGGACGATCGCGGGCGCCGCGCTCGACGTGTTCGACACGGAACCGCTCCCCGCCGGCCATCCACTCTGGGACATGCCGAACGTCTCGATCACGCCTCACAATTCGGGCGACTTCGCCGGCTGGCGAGATCACCTCGTCACCGTGTTCACCGACAATTTCGAACGCTGGGTTGCGGGGTACCCGCTCGAGAACGTAGTTGACAAGAACCTCGGGTACGTACCGAGCCGATGAAGACAGGGCCCGAACGTCCAGGCTGAAGGAGTTCTCATGAATCCCACCGACATGACCGCCGTCGAACTGGTCACGGCCTACTCGTCCGGAGAACTTTCGCCGGTGGAAGCGACGCAGGCGATGCTCGACGCCATCACCGAGCGTGATCGCAGCATCAATTCCTACTGCCTCGTCGACGAGGAGCGGGCGCTCGCACAGGCCCGGAAGTCCGAGGAGCGCTGGAACACCGGATACGCCAAGGGACTGCTGGACGGCGTACCGATCTCGATCAAGGACATCTTCCTCACCGACGGCTGGCCGACACTCCGGGGATCACAGGCCATCGACGAGGACCAGCCGTGGAACGTCGACAGTCCCGTCGCCGCCCGGCTTCGCGAGGACGGGATGGTGTTCCTCGGCAAGACCACGACCCCCGAGATCGCCTGGAAGGCCGTGACCGACAGCGCCCTGTGCGGGATCACCCGCAACCCGGCCGACCCGACCAAGACGGCCGGTGGATCTTCGGGCGGCAGTGCCGCGGCGGTCGCAGCCGGTCTCGGTCCCTGCTCCGTCGGCACCGACGGCGGAGGCAGTGTGCGCATCCCCGCCTCGTTCTGCGGCGTCGTCGGTTTCAAACCGACCCACGGTCGCATCCCGCTGTTTCCGGCGAGCCCGTTCGGGCCGCTGGCACACGCCGGCCCCCTCACCCGCACGGTCGAGGATGCGGCACTGCTGATGGACATCATGTCGCTGCCCGACCCGCGCGACCCGACGGCGCTCGCCCCGTTCGCGACCACCTTCCGCGGCGAGATCGGCCGGGACGTGGTCGGACTCGGCGTCGCGTACTCCCCCACGCTCGGCTACGTGACCGTCGATCCGGAGGTCCGGGCGATCGTCGACCGGGCCGTGCAGGCCCTCGACGCCGCGGGCCTGCCGGTCACCGCCGCCGACCCCGGCTTCAGCGATCCGATCGAGGCCTTCGAACTGCTGTGGGCGGCCGGGGCCGCGGCCATGTTGAAGAACTTCCCGGAGGGCGCGCGCGACAAGGTCGACCCGGGGCTCGGCAAGATCTGGGAACGAGGCGAGAAGTTCACCGCGGTCGACTATCTCGACGCTCGCGCGGTCGCCGCGGACGTCGGCATCACGATGGGCAAATTCCATCTGACGCACAACGTCCTGCTCACACCCACCGTCCCGATTCCGGCTTTCGAGGCCGGTTACGACGTGCCGCCGGGCAGCGACCTCACCAGCTGGCCGCAGTGGACCCCGTTCACGTACCCGTTCAACCTGACCCAGCAGCCGGCGATCAGCATCCCCGTCGGCCGCACCGCAGCGGGTCTGCCGGTGGGTCTGCAGATCATCGGCCCCCGTCACTCGGACGACCTCGTACTCGCGGTCGCACGATACGCGGAGCACGTCCTCGGCTAGGTCGGCCGAAAAGCACACGGTTCGCTCGGCATCCGAGGATGATCAGCATTAGGCCCGGTGCTGCGCGAACGTCTGCTCTGCTTGCCGGGTGAGAGTTGCCTGACAGGGATTTTCGGGGTCGGGGAGAGCCCGGGAGAGTAGATGACAGCGACGCCGGTGTCCGGGGTCCCGCCGCATCCGCCGCAGGGCCCGGATCCGCTCGCCCCGGGCATGCTCGTCGCCACCCGATACCGGCTCCTCGGGCGGTTCGCCGGCCCCGACTGGGTGCAGTGGTGGCACGCGCACGACACCGAACTGCGCCGGGACGTCGCGCTCAGCCTCGTCGACTCGGCGCACGTCCGCGCCACCGACACGCGTCCGGATCCGGTGGCGCGCTTCTGCCGGAACACCACCGGAACCAGCTTCAGCCACGAGGGCCGGATCGCGCAGGTCTACGACATCGCGGCAGTCGGCGAACGGATCGCCGTGGTCGCGGAATGGACGCCCGGGTGGCGTGTCGCGGATGTTGCGCGCACGGTCCCGCGGCCGTTGGATGCCGCTCGCACCGTGCGGCACCTGGCCGCCGCGACCGCAGACGCACACCACTGCGGTGCCCGCATCTCACTCGATCATCCCAGCCGGGTGCGGATCTCCCGGGATGGACTCGCGGTCCTCGCCTTCCCTGCCACTCTTGCCGACGGCAGCGCGGCCGACGACGTCGCGGGGCTCGGTGCGCTGCTGTACGCCCTGTTGCTCGGCACGTGGCCGCTGTCCTCGTCCGGCGCGACCCGGGAGGCCGGGCTGCCCCCGGCGGGCCGGCGTGGTGACGGTTCCGTCGTCCCGCCGTATCGTGTGCGGCCCGCGATTCCGCGACGCTTGTCCGAAGTGGCGATGAATGCCCTTGCCCGGCGACCCGGGGTGGACACAGCACAGGGGGTAGTCGACGCCCTCGACCGCATCTTGGCGGACGCGCGGGCTCGCTCGGCATCCGCATTCGCCGTGACCACGAAGCGAGCCCGGCCGGCGCCCGCCAACCGGACCGCACGACCGAAGGCGCCACTTCCCGCGATGAGCGGAGCACTCGCCCTGATCGTTGCGGTCGGCGCCGCCGGGTGGGCGGTGGGCACCTCGTTCACCTCGTCGGACGCTCCCCCGGCCGCCGTCGCGGACAGCACGCTCAGCCGGATCGCGCCGGTTCCGGACCCCCTTCAGGCACCGCTCACCCCGTCGTCCGCGGCCGTCTACTCCCCTCTGCGCTTCCCCGACAACGGTGGCACCGCCTCCCTCGCCGTCGACGCAAACCCCGCGACGTCCTGGGCGACCGATCGCTATCCGCGGCAACTGCCTGCGCCGAAGAGCGGAGTGGGCCTGATCGTCTCGTTTCCCGGGCCCGTCGACCTGCGGACCGTCTGGATCGACTCCCCGACACCGGGCACCACGGTCGAGATCCGGACCGCGCCCGTCGCGTGGGCGAACATCGATCGCACCCAGGTGATCGGCGCCGCCACGCTCGGCGACGGGGTCACCGAGATCGTCGCCCGGCCGCCCGCACCCACCGACCGGGTCCTCATCTGGATCTCGGGGCTGTCGGCCGGCGAGTCCGGGTTCCAGTCGCGCCTGTCGGAGATCGGCTTCCTGGGTAGCGGCGCATGAGCCCCGACATCTTCGGCCCCATCCAGCCGAACACGGGTAGCACCGCGCGCGACCATCTCGCGAACGAGCGAACCTATCTCGCCTGGCATCGCACCGGTATCAGCGTGGCGGCACTCGGTGTGGCGGTGGCGAAGTTCGCACCGCACCGCGGCGGCCACGCCGTGGCTGCCGGATTGATCCTCATCGGCGCGGGGCTACTGGTCTCCGTCTACGGCACCGTCCGCTATCGGGTCATCAGCCGGCAGATCGAATCCGGGGTATTCGCACCGGCGACGTTCACCGCCGTGGTCACCTCCAGCGTCGTCACAGTGCTCGCGCTCCTCGCGGTGGTGGTCTTACTCTGACCCGGGCAGAGCCGTGACGCAGCGGAATCCGATGTGGCTCATCCCGGTGTCGATCATCTGCGGCCGTCGTGCCGCGGGCCGATACCGCCGGCAGTAGCTGTCCGCACACAGGAACGATCCACCCTTGATCACCCTGCGGGGCACCCGGAATTGGGGCTGCCGGGCGTCGAAGCTCTCCGACATGCCGGGCCCACGCGGATTGCGTGGCGCGCAGCACGACTCCGCTGTGTCATTGTGGCGATCCGAGTACCAGTCGGCGGTCCATTCCCACACGTTTCCCGCCATGTCGAACAGACCGTATTCGTTGGGAGGATAGCTACCGACGGCGGTCGTGGTGCCGTAGCCCGGGTCCGGGCGCCACGGGAACTCCCCGTGCCAGTAGTTCGCCCGCGGATGGGATTCGCTCTCGGGGGCGTCACCCCAGGTGAATTCGGCGTGGTCGAGTCCGCCGCGCGCAGCGGCCTCCCATTGCGCCTCGGTGGGGAGGGACCGCCCGGCCCACTGTGCGTACGCTGCCGCATCCTCGTGGGCGACGTGGACGACGGGATGCTGTTCGCGGCCGGTGATCGTCGACGCAGGTCCCGTGGGGTGTCGCCAGGACGCGCCGACGATCCAGGTCCACCATTGACTGAGGTGACGGAGATCGACCGGGCCCCGAGTGGGCGTGAACACCATCGATCCGGGTTGCAGGTTCTCGGCGGGAGCGCCGGGGAAATCGGCGGGATCGAGTGGACGCTCAGCGACCGTGACGTAGCCGGTGTCGCGAACGAACCGGGCGAATTGCGCAGTGGTGACCTGGTGGGTCTCGATGGCGAAGGCGTCGACCGCGACACGATGCGCGGGACCTTCTTCCGGATAGTGCCGATCGGAACCCATGGTGAAGGTCTGGGCGGGGATGCGACGGACTCCGGAGACGGTCTGGGCTTCCAACGACGCCTTCCCTTCTGCCTGATCAGGTGTCGGCCGGCGAGAAGACGCTCGTCCAATCGTTCTTCATGCTTACCACGGTCCAGTTCTTTTCTCGTGCGTGTTCGAGGGCCTGCTCGGCACCGGCGACATAGTCGAATTCGCGATCGGCGTCGTCGTGCAGGATCAGAGCCCGCAGCGACGGGCGATCGGGTTGCCCGGAGAACGCCAGCATCGGCAGGTCGCCGTTGGAGTTACCGACCGACAGGATCGGCCGGCGCCCGATCCGGCTCCAGATCCGGACCGGTTTCTCCGGTCCGTCGTCGAAGAAGTCCATCGCGGCCTTGTAGAGCAGGTCGGTCGCGTCCGGCCCCTCACGGTACGAGAGGCCGAGGGCGCTGCCGATGATGCGTTCCGGCGGAATTCCGTAGAGGCGCCCGGCGACCGGGCGCATGAAGTCCCGATCACCACCGGACGCGATGTAGACCGTGAAGCCGTTCGACTCGAGATAGCGCAGCAATTCGACCATCGGCACGTAGCCGCAGCCGTAGTACGGGCGGCCGAGCGTCGGGTGGTCGGCGCCGTCGAAGAAGGCCCGGACCCGGGCGTCGTAGTTCTCGACGGTGACCGAGTCGAACGCCTCGGTGACTGCGCCCATCAACAGTTTCAGGTCGCCGTCGTCGCCGTGATAGTGCTTCACCATCGCTGCGCCGAGCCACTGAAGGTCGTGTTCGAAGGCAGCCTTCCAGGGTTGCTTCTGCTGCAGATCGGGATCGCCTGCGGCCATCTCGGCCAGGCGCCGGATGGTGAAGTCGAGCTGGATGGGCATCGGCTTCTCACACCAGAGTGTGCCGTCGTTGTCGAACACGGCCACCCGGTCCGCGGGCTCGACGAAGTCCGGTCCGCCCGTTTCCGTCACCCTTCCGACGAAGTCCTCGATCGCGGACCGCGTCGAGCCGTCCGCCCAGGAATCAGCCAGCCCGGCGCCCATGTCGGTCAGTCCTTCGCCAGGAACGAGTGCAACTTCGCCACTGCGTGGTCGATCGTGAAGCTCGCCGGCTCCTGCCGCGGCGGAAATTCCTTGAAGGTTTCGAGGAATTGAGTGGTGATGAACGTTCCGTAGATGGCGATGTAGTCGTGGTCGAGGAACCAGTCCCAGTAGGTGTTCGACGTGCCGTCGGCGCGCTCGAACGGGTCGGTACGCAGATTGAACAGCTTGGGCACCCGTAACGCGGTGAACGGCTCCGCCCACAGCGCCATGGTGCCCCGCAACCGCTGCTCCATGAACACGATCTTCCAGTTGTCGAACCGGATGCCCAGCACGTCGCAGTCGTCGGAGAAGTAGATCATTCCCCGGCGCGGCGACGTCTCGACCTCACCGGTGAGATACGGGAGCAGGTTGTAGCCGTCGATGTGCACCGTGAACGTTTTCTCGCCGATCGTGTGCCCGGTCTTCAGTTGCTCGACGACCTCGGGTGCACCCGCGGCGGCGAGGAAGGTGGGAAGCCAGTCGTGGTGCTGAACGATCTCGTTGGACACCACGCCGGCGGGGATCCTGCCCGGCCAGCGGATCACCTCGGGGACTCGGAACGCACCCTCCCAGTTGGTGTCCTTCTCACTGCGGAACGGGGTGGTCGCGCCGTCCGGCCAGGTGTTCGCGTGGGGACCGTTGTCGGTGCTGTAGATGACGATGGTGTTCTCGGCGAGGCCGAGTTCGTCGACCGCGTCGAGCAGTAGGCCGACATGCTTGTCGTGATCGATCATGGTGTCGTGGTACGGCGACTGCCAGTGCCCGGCCTGGCCGATGCTTTCCGGTTTCGTGTGGGTCCGCAGGTGCATATGCGTGGTGTTCATCCACACGAAGAACGGGGTCTCCGCTTCCTTCTGCCGCGTGATGAAGTCGATTGCCGCCGACACCGTCTCGTCGTCGATGGTCTCCATTCGCTTCTTGTTCAGCGGACCGGTGTCCTCGATGCGTTGCTTCCCGAGCGGCCCGTACCGCGGATCGACCTCGCCGGCGTCTTCCTCGGTGGCCCAGGTATGGAGCACACCGCGCGGCATGACCAACTCGTGCAGTTTCGGATAGTCCAGTGCGCTGGGAAAGTCGGGGAGTTCGGGTTCTTCCTCCGCGTTCAAGTGGTAGAGGTTGCCGAAGAACTCGTCGAATCCGTGCACGGTCGGCAGATACTTGTTCAGGTCACCGAGATGATTCTTGCCGAACTGCCCGGTGGCGTATCCGAGAGGCTTGAGCAGTTCGGCGATGGTCGGGTCGTCGGGCGACAATCCGACGTCGACTCCCGGGATTCCCACCTTGCTCATACCGGTGCGGTACACGCTCTGACCGGTGATGAACGACGCGCGACCCGCCGTGCAACTCTGCTCACCGTAGGAGTCGGTGAACTTCATGCCCTCGTCGGCGAGGCGGTCGATGTTCGGCGTCCGGTACCCCATCAGTCCGTCGCTGTAGCAGCTGAGATTGGTGATACCGATGTCGTCGCCCCAGATGACCAGGATGTTGGGTTTCGCGTCCGTCATCTGTCTCTCCTCGCGTCATCGGGGGAATCGCAGTCCTGACGTTGCTCCCACTACACCCGGGGCCACATCACCCGTGCCGGGTGAGAACGTCGTGTCCGAGAACGGCGGTCAGTCCGGGGGGATCGACGGCGGTCGATCCACGGTGAGGATGTACACGCTGATCACCATCACCCAGGCCGGGAAGACCAGCGTCACCCAGAGACTGAAACTCACGACCACCAGCAGGGTGAAGGACAGCAGGTAGGTGGCGACGGCCAGCCATCGCGGCATCAGTCCGGTGCGCAGCCAGATGGTTCCCAGCGAGATCATGAACACCCCGGCCATGCGGACCCCGTAGACGTTGTTCACATGCAACATCACCTCGCGCCCGAAGAAGACGAGGTCGTTCTGCGGAACGTTGGAGAGCCGGGAGACGGCGAGGAGCCCGCCGGCGACTGCCGTCGACACGAACGTCATGGCGAGAAACAGCAGCCCACTGCCCAGGAAGACGGTCGAGAAGAATCGGTCTTCGAGGTCCCCGAGCCGGTCGCGGATGACACCGATGAACCACAGGAACGCGATGCCCGCGAAGGGCGCGAGTATCAGGGCCGTCGTGATCTGCCTTTGGTGGTGCAACCACGGGGTAGCGGCTTCGCCGGGCAGCGCGCTGCGCAGCAGGACGATGCTGGAAGCGAACAGGACACCGAAGACGACACCGGCGACGGCCGCGGCCCGCGGAGTCCGTAGCTGGTGGAACTCGGCCTCGCTCTGTGTGCCGGCCATGAGATCAGTCTTCGCCGAGGTCGAGCTCCAGGGCAACAGCGACCCGCAACCGTGACCGGCTTCAGCCAGCGTCGTCCGCCCTGCCCGGTCTCACGACGACAGGAACTCCCTCGTACGGGGCCAGGGTGATCGGGAAGCTGTGGAGTTCGTCGACGGTGCCGATCTGTTCGTCGGTGAACAGGTTGACCGCAGGCGATCCCGCCGGCAGGAACTGGGACTGCACGGTCGCGGCGACCTCCTCGGACGTAAAGTTGAGAACGGTGACTTCGAGACTCGAGTCCGCCAGTTCGTGGACCATGACGAGCAGCCCCTTGTGCGACACCGTGGGCACGTCGAGCTGGACCGCCGTGGCGATGCCGAACCGGTTACGGACGTCGATGATGCGGGCGAGACCGCGAGCGAAGGACGCCGGATCCTGCAGTTGCACCGGCAGACTCCCGTACAGGCTGATGCCCCGGGGGATGCCCGACTCCGACCGTGCGGCATCGGGATTGACCCCCATCAGGTCGTGCGCGCCGCGGTTGATCCAGCGGGTGTCCCCTTCGGCGAGAAGGTCGGCGACGTCCTCGGACGGCACGGGCAGCAGCCCGCACAGATCCCAGCCCGACAGGGCGAAGACACCGGGCTGGAGCGCGTTGAACATCGCCAAGAGCAGATGCGCCTGTTTGACGGTGTCGATGTCGGCGGCATCCATCCTGTCGAGGTCGCGGATACCGAGCGCCGCCGTGATGACGCTGGCGGTCGTGCAGGCGATCCCGTTGGTCGTGAACGTCCGGTTGTACGGGGCCCAGCGTCCGGTGAGCCGCTCGCACAGATCTTTACGGATGCGGTCACCGAGATCGGACCCCGTGACCGACTCACCGCCGTACGCGAACTGGTCGTCCTTGTGCAGCGTCGCGAAGTGGACCAGTTCGAACGTCAACTCGTCGTGGTTCTGCAGGGCATGGACGAGCGACGCGGCGTCGACACCGTGATCGCGGGCGAGGTTCATGGTGAGCCGGAGAAATTCGGTGTTCCCCATGACGAGGGCGTGATGGTAGGCGGGACGATTGATGAAGTCGTAGGACAGGTCGGCTCCGGTCGTACCCATCGCCTTGATGTCGTCGATGGTGAGGTTCAATTCCTGGAACGTGAATCCCCCCATCTTCCGCACGATGCTGGCGATCAGGTGATTCGCCGCCTCCGACAGTGGATGCCCCTCCGACCAGCCGGGCAGTCCTTCGGTCCTGCGTTCGACCCCGAGGAATCCGTTGGCGTCCAGTCGAAGCGCGCCGGCACCGAGGTCCGCGATGGAGTGGCAGGCGTCCCCGATGACGAGGCGCATGCCCGCGAACGACGGATCCAGCCAGTTGATGGAGGGCTGCCCGGCCTTGAAATAGTGCAGATACACCCACCTCCGCTCGATGCCGTCCACCCCCTTCACCACGGGGGTGACGCTCCAGTTGGTTTCCTTGACACCGAGTTCGTAGAAGATGACGCGCTGGAGTTGACCGATGATGTACCCGGCCCGGGCGAGTTGCGCCTCGGTGTCGGCGTCGATGTTGACCGAGTCCCGGCCTTCCGGCACGCGGGGAAGCAGATGCCAATCCTGTTGTTCGATCTCCACCATGTGATAGATACCGGGGTAGTCGGCGTATGCCATCTCGGCGAGCCGGAAGTCGGCGCCCTTGCCGGTGTGGCCGGGGACGATGTCGTCGATGACGATGCCGTCGTACGCTGACGCGACAACGCACAGCTTGCGGAACTCCTCCTCGGTCCCGAAGGCCGAGTCGATCTGCATGCTGATGCGATCGAAATGGCCGTCCACCGACGGCGTTGCCCGCCACCCCTTGATCCCGCCTGCCTGCTTCACCGGGCCGGTGTGCACCGCCGTCACCCCGATCTCGGAGAACGCCTGCCACAGGGACTCGTCGCCGAGCGAACTCAGGAAACTCGCGCCCGGTGCGGTGATGATCGAAATCGGGTACGCCGTGAACCACACCGATCCGCGTTCCACCGCTGCGCGCGGATTCGGGTCGGCATACGGGTTCTGCCACATGCTGCCCTTGCCGGACAACTGCTCCGCGATCAGCTTCGCATCGTGCAGAATCGACTGATTGATCAGCCACTCCACATAGTTCGGGTTGTCCGGCACGGGCTCACCCGTCTGCGCATCGACCCTGGTCGCACGGCGGACCGACGGTTTCAACGGCCGAGGGCGCGCCGGGTAGAACTGTTCGTCGTAGCTGATCTCGCTGGGCTCGTGATGGATCTCGGGGTTCATGGTCCTCCGTCGTCATCTCGTCTGCTCCGCCGCACCGGTCGCCTACCCGTCCACCGTCCCACGGAAACGACCGCCCGGCATGGGGAGTTGGACGACTGTCAGCGGACCGCGGAACTTTCGGGTGCGACGAAGTCCGCGGAGGCCTCGGACCACAGGCTCACCCGCCGGCCCCGGCTCTCGAAGAACTCGATCTCGCGTCTGATGCCGGAACTCTGATCCCATCCGGTTGACCGGATGTGACATCGACACCTGACTGAACACCGCGTGACCGGATTCGACGATGTATCCCGCTACTTCGTTGCTTGCCGGAAATCGCTCGTGCGTCACCGCCGGATCGGCATGGCTGTAGGGGCAGGCCAGAAAGATCTTTCTCATGGGGTCCTCGTGATTCGTGGGCGAAGGCCCCGGTACAGGGCGCACTCATCGAGAACCCGCCGGAAGTGGACGCACGGTCCGACACCATCCCGAGATCGCGTCGATCATCAGCGACGCGACCTCCCGGTGGGCGACGTCGTTCGGAATGTCGTGGTAGCCGCCCGGGATGACGACGCTCTGTCCGTGCTGCAGTTCTCGTGCGAATTCGGCGGCCCGGTCCGGCGTCGCAAACGCGTCGAATTCGCCGTTGACCAACAGGATCGGCATCGGCATCGCGGGCAGAGACGCCCGCACTTTTCCTCCGGCCACGGTCAGCGCCTGCCAGAGGTTCGGTTCGGCGGGAGCGGTGTCGAAGCCGAGCGGGTCGTTCTCGAGTGCATCGAGGTACGACCGGTCCTTCGCCATGACGAGGTCCATCCGGCCCTGCGCCTCACGCGGCAGACCCCAGAGGGGCGCTCCCGTCATGATCAATCCGGTGCGCAGGGACGGGGTGCGGACCGAGAGGAGCGCCCCGGTCAGGGCGCCGAGCGAGTGGCCCAGCACGACCACCGGCAGGTCGGGCTCGTCGCCGGCCATGATGTCGACGAGAACTCCTGCATTGGAAGCGAGTTCGTCCACCGAGGGAAAGAATCCGGCCGGTCCGCCGGTGTGACCGTGGCCGAGGTGATCGGGTGCCCACACGTCCAGGCCGGCCGAGTTCAGCTGCCCCGCCAGCCGGTGATAGTGCCCGGAGTGCTCGCCGAATCCGTGCAGGAGCACGATCCGCGCCCAGGGCCGCGAGGCTTCCCACTGCCGGTAGTAGACCTTGTTCCTGACGCCGTCGAAGAAGGGCATGTCAGGCCCCCGGGCTTCGCAGATCGGTCGACGGCGTCGCGGTGGGCAAATCCTCGAACCAGGTCGGTGACGTGAGCCAGTTCAGCGGAATCGGCGGGCTCGGGTAGCCCGCGACGAGAACCACGTTGCCGTGCACCGAATAGTCGCCGGTCTGGACGAAGACCTTCACGCGGTCGCGAAGGTCGTAGAACTCGGGGAGATACCGCACCTCGTGGACGTTCTCCTCCCCCACCAGTTCGGAGACGAACTTTCGGGCTTCGGGGTTGGCGGTCACCATGTCCTCGGTGACGACGGCTGCTTCGAAATCGCCTACCTCGCACAGCACCGACAGCAGATCCCCGACCGACGGCAATCCCGGTGCGATGCCGAGATCGATCGTCTCGACCTGCGGCGACAGTGGAACGAGGCTCGCGGAAGACGTGCCGCTTCCCGCGTCCGCGACGTAGATCATCTCGCCGTGCCGGAGCTGGCTCACGACGGCGGCCAGGCGTTCGTGCAGCAATCGGGCTTTTGGTGCCATGGGATTCGTCCTTCGATCGAGGGCGTGAGGGTGTGCGGCGCAACGCACCGGGCGCAAAATGTTCTCTAGTCGACAATCGACTAGAAATCTAAGGCGCTTCCGCTCGGAGGTCAAGCGCTGAACAAACCCCGGCCCGGCGCTTGACCGATCGTCACGGGAGGGCGCACACTTGCTTGGTCGATTGTCGACAAAGAGTCAATCGCTTCCGCGTCTACGCGCTTCCACATCCACATGACCCTCGAGGGAGAACACCATGGGCCAGCTGCTGCAGGGCAAGACAGTCATCGTCACGGGTGCCGGCGGAGGCATCGGCCTCGCCACGGCCTTGCATCTCCACGACGAGGGGGCACAGGTGGTCGCCACCGTGCACTCCGAGTCCAGCCTTCCCCAGCTGAAGGTCGACGACGATCGCCTGATCGGCCGCGTCGTCGATGTCACCGAAGAAGAGCAGGTCGAGGACCTCGTCGACTTCACGGTGGCGACGTTCGGCAAGCTCGACGGGATCGTCAACAACGCCGGCATCCTGAAGCCCGGCACCATTCTGGACGCGTCGGTCGAGGACTTCCAGAAGACGTTCGACGTCAACGTGAAAGGCGTGTTCCTGGGTTCGAAGTACGCGATTCCCGAGATGCTGAAGGTGGGCGGCGGGTCGATCGTCAACTTCGGTTCCATCAACTCGATCGGCGCCGAGAAACTGCTGACCACGTACACAGCGAGCAAGGGCGCCGTGCTCACGTTGACCAAGGCCATCGCCTTGGACTTCGGCGCGCAGGGCATCCGCGCCAACACCCTCTGCCCGGGCTTCGTCGACACCCCGCTGAACGTGCCGCACTACACGGCACTCGGCGGCCGCGAGGAACTCGAGGCCGGGCTCCCCGACTTCCAGCCGATCGGACGCGCCATCCTCCCCATCGAGATCGCCCACTCCGTCGCCTTCCTGCTGTCGGACCACTCCACGGCCATCACCGGGACGGCGTTCGTCGTCGACGGCGGCGTTCTCGCCGGGGCCTGAGCATCCAGTCTTGCGGTGGGAGCCCTGCCGCCTCGGGCTCCCACCGCAATCCCATTTGACAGCCGACGTGACTCCCATCACCATTGATTTAATGTCGACAATTAGACGAAATGAGGTCGACCACGATGACTTCCACTGACTCCGATGTCACCCAGCACGACGTTGTCGACGTGTTGGTGATCGGCGCGGGTCCGTCCGGCGCGGTGGTCACGCACACCGCTGCCACGGCGGGACTGAGCACCCTCTGCCTCGAGCAGGGTGACTGGGTCAACCCCAGCGACTTTCCCGCCAACCACCCCGAGTGGGAACTGCTCATCCAGCACGACTGGGCGCACGATCCGAATGTCCGTGCCCTGCCGTCCGATTACCCGGTCGACGTGACGGAATCCGACATGTGGCCCGTGATGTTCAATGCCGTCGGGGGAAGTTCCATCTTCTACGGAGCGGAGTGGCCACGGTTGCTGCCCTCCGACTTCCGGGTCAAGACGCTCGACGGTGTCGCGGACGACTGGCCGATCAGCTACGACGACCTCAAGCCGTACCACGACGAGGTCGACGAATTCATCGGCGTCTCCGGAGTCGACGGCGACACCGCCTACCCCGAGGGGCTCGAATACCCGTTGCCGCCACACCCCTTGGGCAAGCCCGGCATGAAGGCGGCCGAAGCCGCGAACAAGCTCGGCTGGCACTGGTGGCCGGGCACCAACGCGATTCCCAGCCAGAAGAACAAGACACTCGAGCAGTGCGGTCGCTGGGGCGTCTGCGAATGGGGTTGTCCGCAGGGCGCGAAGGCCTCGTTCGACTTGATCTACATGCCGCAGGCGCAGCAGGCCGGCGCCCGCGTGGAGACCGGTGCGCGTGTCCGCAGGATCGTCACCGGCGACGACGGCCGCGCCGCAGGCGCCGAATGGGTGGACCGCACCGGCGCGGTCCATTTCCAGCCGGCCCGGGCAGTGATCGTCTGCGCGAACGGCATCGGAACACCGCGGCTCCTCCTGCTGTCGGCCGACGAGAAGCATCCGGACGGCCTGGCGAATTCCTCGGGGCAGGTGGGCCGGAACCTCATGCTGCACCCCAACTGCACCGCCGTCGGGTACTACGAGGACAACCTGGAGAGTTGGCGCGGGCCGGCCGGACAGCTGATTCACTCCATGCAGTTCTACGACACGGACACCTCCCGCGGATTCGTCCGGGGAGCCAAGCTGCACGCCCTCCCCACTCCGGGACCGCTGAACACGATCGAGACCCACCGGCAACTCGATTTCGACGACCTGTGGGGACCGGCCATCCACGATGTCGCGCGCGCGGCGTCCAACGGCATTCTCTGGGCGGCCAACGTGGAGGATCTGCCCGAAGAACACAACCGGGTCACCCTCTCCACCGAGGAGTTCGATGCCGACGGCCTGCCTGCGCCGAAGGTCGAGTACCGGGTCAGCGAGAACACCCGCAAGATCCTGAAATACACCGTCGACCGCATGGTCGAACTCCACGAGGCGGCGGGCGCGAAGCAGATCTTCACGCAGGAGTTGTGGGTCGACCAGCCAGGGCACCTCCTCGGGACGGCCCGGATGGGCGACGATCCGGCGACGTCCGTGGTCGATTCGTACGGCCGGGCCCACGATGTCGACAACCTCTACATCGCGGACGGCAGCATCTTCGTCACGTCCGGCTCCGCCAACCCGACCTGCACGATCAGCGCCCTCGCCCTCCGGGTGGGCAAGAAGGTCGTCGACGACGTCACCACACGGAAGGCATCGGCATGAGCACCACATCCCTCGACCTGCAGTCGGCACCGAAGCGGCGACTGTCGGTACCGGGCAGGCACACGGCACCGCCGTGGCCGCTCACGGACTCCGAACTGACGACGCTCCTGCGGATCGCGGACTGCCTGATCCCCGCGTCCGGTGAGAATCCCGCCGCCAGTGAGGCCGACGAGTACCTCCGCTACCTGAATCTGGCGCTGGCCGCGCGGGCCGACGTCTTCGACGCGGTCCTCTCCGCGGTCGACAAGGCAGCCGGTCTCCACGGTGACGACCTGCGCGCGGTGATCAAGCGGATGTGGGCCGAAGACAAGTGCACGTTCGATCCGCTGTCCTCGATCCTCGCCGGCGCCTACTTCATGACTCCCCAGGTCAAGGCACTGATCGGGTACCCCGGGCAGCACCGGGACGCCGCCGGATTCGAGGATGCGGCCAACGAACTGGACACCGGGATACTCGATCCGGTGCTCGAACGCGGCCACTTCTACGTGTCCGCGAACGGCGAATAGCCGGCTCGGGCGCTCCCCCGTTCCGCACTGTTGATCTATTGTCGACAAGAGGCTCCCGGCGTGGTCAACGTCGAGTCAACCACCATCAGAAAGGTCAACCCGATGACTCTGTCACCGAATCGTCCACCGGGATCGACTGTGGGTCGACGCGAGGACGGCGACATCTCCCTCGGGCGGATCCATCAGCGCACCACTCCGGGCACGGTCGCGGGCGTCCTGCGCACGGCGATCCTCGACGGCACCCTGGCCCCCGGCAGTCAGCTCCGCGAAGCACACATCGCCGCCGACCTGGGCGTGAGCCGGGCGCCACTGCGGGAGGCGCTGAGCATCCTCGCCGACGAAGGCCTCGTGGTGAAGATCGCGTACAAGGGTGCGTTCGTCGCCGAGGTCAGCGCGAAAGGGATGGCCGAGATCGCCAGCCTGCGCAAACGGCTCGAGCCCTATGCGATCGAACTGGCACTGCCACGACTGTCGGGTGCCGGCCGGACCAAGATCGTGCGGACCCTCCAGGACATGGCCCGGGGCGCCGACGACGGTGACCTGACCCGGACCATCGACGCGCACATGAGCTTCCATCGGGTGATCTACGAACTGTCCGAACACGGCCTCCTGCTGGACCTGTGGCGCAGCTGGGAATCCCAGCTCCAGTTGTTCCTCTCGGCGGATCATCAGTCGTTCCCCGACCTCCACGACGTCGTCGCCGAACACGAGCGTCTGCTCACCATCATCGATACCGGCGACCTCGAGGCGATCACCCGCGAGATCGACCGGCACGTCCACGGTTCGACCGACGCTGCCCCGGCCGCGACCGCGGCAGGCGACGGTTCTCCACCGTCGAATGCGTGAGTACGTCGACTTCCTCGGCAGTCAGCCGCCCTACGACGCGCTGGACTCCGCCGACCTCGACGCCCTGGCCCGGACGGTGGAGGTCGAGTACTTCGTCGCCGGCGCACGGATCGTCGAGGCAGGCGAGGCCCCACTCGATCACTTCTTCGTAGTCCGCACCGGCGAGGTCGAGGTGATCGACCGCGGCCGGGTCGTCGACCTGCTCGGCCCCGGCGAAACCTTCGGGCAGATCTCGGTGCTGTCCGGTTTGCCTCCGCCTCTCGCGATCCGCGCCTCGGAAGACACACTCTGCTACCGCTTCCCGGACCCGCGGCCGGTGCTGCGGCACCCGCAGCGACTCCAGTTCGGGCATTACGGCACCCTCGTCACGCGGGAACGATTGGCCCGCTCCGGACTGGTCGATCAGGCGTTGCGTGCGGCCCGTCATCAGATGCGCCCCGTCGTCTGGTGTCCCGCCGACGCGACCGTGAGCGAGGCCGCGTCCGTGATCACCGACGCCGGCCAGTCGTACGCGCTGATGGACCGGGGCGGTGCGATCGGCATCGTCACCGACAACGACTTCCGGCGGGCGTTCGCCGACGGGCACGTCGACGCGCACGGCCCGGCATCGGTCATCGCCTCGTTCCCCGCCCGGTCCGTCCCCGCCGAGACGCTCGTGGGCGATGCGTTCCTGACGATGGTCGAGTCGGGGGTGCACCACCTGGTCGTGACCGGCACCGGTGAGAGACCGGTGGGGATTCTCCGCGTCGTCGACCTCGCGTCGGCCGAAGTGCGCAATCCCCTCGTCGTCCGCCGGGCGATCGACGACGCGACCACGGTGGAGGACCTGGCGTCCGCGGCGGCCCTGCTCCCCGGAACCTGGGTCGAGTTGTACGACACCGGAGCGTCCGTCATGCACGTCGCGGGTCTGATGTCCGCGGTGATCGACGCGATCATCAGTCGGCTCGTCGAGCTGACCGACGTCGGCGCCGACCACGTTCCCCACCGGACGTCCTGGCTGCTTCTCGGGTCGGTGGCCCGGCGCGAACCCCTCCCCAAGTCGGACGTCGACACCGGCCTGGTCTGGGAAGACCTGCCCGGCACGGACTCGCCCGCCCGGAAGTTGCAGAACTGGGCCGGGCGCGTCCTGGACAACATGGAACGCTGCGGCCTGCCCCGCTGCGCCGACGGCGCCAACGCGACCAACCCCCTGTTCGCGCGCTCGCGCACCGACGCGGTCGCCGCCGCGACGTCGTGGATCACGAATCCCACCCAGAAGAACGCTCTGCTGCTGTCGTCGATGATCGCCGACAGCAGACCCGCCAGCGGGATGTCGCTCGGACGTTCGGTGTCCGACGCCATGCTCGCGACCACCCGCAGTCGCGAGTACCTGTCGGCCCTGCTGCGCTTCACCACCTCCCGGCGACCTCCGGTCGGGTTCGTGCGCAACTTCGTGGTCGAGCACTCCGGCGCCAACCGCGGCCACCTGGACCTCAAGGCGGGCGGACTCGTGCCGATCGCCTCCCTGGGCCGGTGGATCGCCGTGGTCACCGGGGACGATCGCGGCTCCACCCTCACCCGACTGCGGCGCGGTGAGGCCGCCGATCTGCTCACCTCGGACGAAACCGAGACGCTCGTGCGCGCGTTCGAGTACGTGTACGGATTGGTTCTGGGCCGCGAGATCGAGGCCATCAAGGGCAACACCGTCGCGACGACATGGGTCGCGCCCAACCAACTGGACACGCTCACCCGCCGGTATCTGCGTGAATCGTTCCGAGCGGTGGCCGAGGTCCAGAACCGGCTGGAAAGTGAATGGGTGGCGCGCCTTCCATGAGGGCGCACCGGAGGTTCCGCCGCCCCGACACTCTGGTGCGCCCGTGGCGCGACGCCGAGTTCGCGGTCGTCGATCTGGAGACGACCGGACTGGATCTGGTGCGGGACACCATCGTGTCCTACGGGGCGGTCGTGGTCCGGCACGGCCGCATCGTCATGGCGGAGAGCGTCTACGGGCTGGTCCACCCCGAGTGCGACATCCGCCCGGAGGCCGTTGCCGTCCACACTCTGCGGGAGGCGGACGTCGCCGATGCGCCACCGTTGAGCGAGGCCGTCGGCGTCCTGCGCCATCTCCTCACCGACCGTGCCCTCGTTGCCCACGCGGCGTGGGTCGAGACGGCCTTCCTCTCCCGTGCCTTCCGCGACAGCGGGCTGAAGTTCCGGCCGCCGGTCGTCGACACCGCTGCTCTCGCCCGTGCGGTCGGCGTGGCGCCGCGACAGCACCGGTGCGAGCCGAACCTGGAATGGCTGGCCGACACGCTCGGTCTGCCCGTCGTCGATCCCCACCACGCGCTGGGCGACGCGGTCACCACGGCACAGGTGTTTCTCGCACTGGCGTCCCGGCTCGAGCGCCTCGGTTGCGACACCGCACGGTCCCTCGTCGATCTGACTGCCGGCGATCGTCGCCTCGGGCGCGGTTGACGCAGAGGCAATCCAGTCGAAACAACTGGTGATTGAGGTCACACCGATTTGTGGTAGATTGTCGACAGTAGAACAAGAGCGGCGCATCCAGTCGCCTTCTTCCACGACAACCGAACCTCGTCTCGGCGCATCCCCCGCCGAGATACCCGCGACAGAGACCAGCGAGGTCACGATGGCCATAACCCCGGAAGAGCCCCCGGTGTCCACTCAACCGCCCACCGAGCCCGAGCGTCCGCTCCTCGATTCCGGAGCGGACAGCGATTCCGCGTATCTGGAGAAGCTCGGCTACAAGCAGGAACTCAACCGAACGCTGGGACTGTTCTCCGCCTTCGGAGTCCAGTTCACCTCGATCGCGATCGCCTCCGGTATCTTCACGACCCTGATCGTCGGATTCGGATTCTTCGGGCCCGCGTCGTTCTGGTCGTTCCTCGTCGGCGGCGGCCTGCAGGTGTTCACCGTGGGACTCGCGGTCGCGCAGCTCGTCTCGGCCTACCCACTGGCCGGCGGGGTGTATCAGATCACCGGGCGGATCACCGGGAAGCCGTGGCTGGCCTGGCAAACCGGATGGTGGCTGCTGATCGCGCACACCGTCGCGGTCACCACCGTCGCCGTGAGCATCGCCCCCTTCGTCGCCGGCTGGTTCGGCGTCACGTTCGAGGACAACACCGACGCACTCCCCTGGGCGCTCGGCCTGATCGTGCTCGGCACCGTCATCAACATCGCCGGAGTCAACGTCGCCGCCGTGCTCAACAACATCGGTGTGGTGGCGGAAGTGCTCTGCGTCGTCGCACTCGTAGCCGTGCTGCTGATCGTGAAGCATCCGACCCAGCCGCTGTCGTTCCTGAGCGAATCCGGCGGAACGACCACCGGCGGCAACTGGTTCGTCCCCTTCCTTCTCGCGATGATCCTTCCCGCATATGCGATCTCGTCGTTCGACGCGACCGGAAACGCCTCCGAGGAGACCAAGGACGCCGCCCGCAAGGCGCCGATGGCATCGGTGATGGCCAACGTCTCCTCCTACGTCGTCGGCATCTTCATGGTCGCGTTGATCATGCTCGCCATCCAGGACCTCCCGGCGGTCATGGAGAGCACCACCCCGGTCAAGCTGATCCTCGACACCGCGGTCGGTACCGCATTCGCGAACATCTTCGAGGCCGTCGCGATCGTCGCGCTGTTCGCCGCCCTGGTCATGCTGCAGCTCACCGGAATTCGCGTCCTGTGGTCACAGGCACGCGACGGCCAGATCCCCGCGGCGTCCTGGCTGCGGAAGGTCAGTGCCCAGCGGATCCCGATCAACGCGACCCTCACGATCTTCGCGATCTCCGTGGTGTTCGCACTGTGGTCCTCGCTGCTGTCCGTACTCGCAGCGATGACGGCACTCGCCTGGGGAATGGCCTACGGTGTCGTGGTCGTCGTCGGCTTCTACGGACTGGTCAAGCGCAAGTTGCCGTCCCACCCGTGGCACTACGGCATCGTCAGCCCGGTCATCTTCGTCCTGGCGATCGCCTGGTCGGTCGTGCTGTGCGCACTGCTGATCTACTCCGACCCCACCCATGTCGGCCTCGGCATGCTGCTGGTCATCGCGTCGGGCGCCGTCATCTACATGCTGATCCCCAAGAGCAGGCGCGGTAAGTCCATCGACACCCAGGCCGGACACCTCTGACAGCCCGCTCCCCCGAGAACCGACCCACATTCGAAAGGAACTTCATGTCATCCACGCTTCGTTCCGTCACCAACATCATCGACGGCAAGGCCGTGGCAGGATCCTCCGAGCAGGTGCGACAGGTCCGCAACCCGTCCACCGGCGAGGTCGTCGCCGAACTCCAGGAATCGACCGTAGAGGACGGCTACCGCGCCGTCGACGCGGCCCGCGCGGCCTTCCCGGCCTGGGCCGCGAAGACGCCCGGCGAGCGCTCGCAGATTCTGCACGACCTCGCCAACCTCCTCGAGGCGAACCTGGACGACCTCGCCGACCTCGAGACGCTCGATGCCGGCAAGCCGACCACGGCGGCGAAGGGTGACGAGCTTCCCGGCATCGTCGCGGCGTTCCGGCACTTCGCCGGTGCGGGCCGGGCGTTGTCCGCGCAGGCCGCCGGTGAATTCACCGCCGGCAACACCAGCTTCGTCCGGCGCGAACCCCTGGGTGTCGTCCTCGGAATCACGCCGTGGAATTTCCCGCTCTGGCAGGCGATCTGGAAGCTGGCGCCCGCACTGGTCGCCGGCAACACCGTGGTCATCAAGCCGGCCGAGCTGACCCCGCTGGCCACCACCCGGTTCGCGGAGCTCGCGCAGCAGCTGCTGCCCCCGGGTGTTCTCAATGTCGTGCACGGCAAGGGCAGTGTGGTCGGGGACGCTCTCGTTCGTCACCCCGACGTCAACCTCGTCTCCTTCACCGGCTCGACGTCGGCCGGACAGCGGATCGCCGAGGCGGCGGGTGCGACACCCAAACGGCTGGTGCTCGAGCTGGGCGGGAACGCTCCCGTCGTCGTCTACGACGACGTCGACCTCGAGGCCGCTCTCCCGATCCTCACCAACGGCATCCTGTTCAACGCCGGCCAGGAGTGCATGTCGGCAACCCGGCTGCTGGTGAGCGAGACCATCCACGACACGTTCGTCGCGGCGCTGGCCGACAGCCTGCGGGCGGCCCGGATCGGTGACGCGGCCGACGCGTCGACGGTTCTCGGACCTCTCATCTCGGAGGGCCAGCGGGCCCGCGTCGCCGGGCTCGTCGACGGCAGGCCCGACCACGCACGGGTGGTGACCGGCGGCAGGATCGTCGACAGTCCCGGCTACTTCTACGAGCCCACGCTCATCGACGGTCTGCAACAGGACGATCAGCTGGTGCAGGAAGAGATCTTCGGCCCGGTGGCGACGGTCCAGACGTTCACGGACGAGGCGGACGCGCTGGAGAAGGCCAATGCGGTCGAGCAGGGACTCGCCGCGTCGGTCTGGACCCGCGACATCGGTCGTGCGCTGCGGAACGTCAACGCGATCGAGTCCGGAGTCGTGTGGGTGAACAACCACATGGCGGTCGGCCCGGAAGGACCGCTCGGCGGTTTCAAGGGCTCGGGCTACGGTAAAGAGGGCGGCGCGGCCGGCCTCGAGGAATTCACCCGGGTCAAGCACGTCATCGTGAGCCTGTCGTGACGGCGCCGAGCCGCCACGACACCGCGTGGCGCACGTGGGAGCCGGCAGAGCCGGAAGACGCGGTCGGACGGGCCATCCGGCGGATCGACCTGCGCAGCGGTACGGCGTCGCCCTGGGCGCACGCCACCATGGTCGTGCCGTCGCGCGGACGCAAGTGCTGGTTGGTGACGTTGTGGGACGGCAACGTCGACGTGTGGCGGGTCGACGACACGACCGCGAGATACGAGTTCGATTTTCGCAATCGGACCGACTAGACCTGTCCCACCCATCCGATTCGAAAGGAAGAGCTGTGACAGTCCTTGCCATCGACCAGGGCACGTCCGGCACGAAGGCTGTCGTCGTCTCCGAGGACGGCGACGTCCTCGCGATCGCCGAAACACCGGTCCGTCCCGCATATCTCGCCGCGGGCGGCGTGGAGCAGGACCCGATGGAACTGCTGAGCTCGGTCCTCGAAGCGGGACGGAGCGCGGTCGCGAAAGCGGGTGTGCCCGTGTCCGCCGTGTCCCTCGCCAACCAGGGTGAGACCGTCCTGGTGTGGGATCCGGACACCGGCCGACCGCTCAGCCAGGCCGTGGTGTGGCAGGACCGTCGGTCGGACCAGCTGTGCCGCAACAAGTCCGAGTCCAAAGCATGGGTCGAACAGCGGACGGGCCTGGTGCTGGATCCGTACTTCTCGGCGCCGAAGATGCAGTGGTTGCGGCAGAACGCCACCGCAGCGGGCGTGGTCACCACGACGGACACCTGGATCGTGCACTACCTGACCGGAGAGTTCGTCACCGATTCCGCCACCGCCGGCCGCTCACTGCTCACCGACCTCGACACGGTCGCGTGGGATCCGCAGCTCCTCGATCTGTTCGAGCTCTCCGCCGAACGGATGCCCACCATCGTCGCCAACGACGTCGTCGTGGGAACCACGGATGTCTTCGGATCCGACACTGCCGTCGGCGGTCTCGTCGTCGATCAGCAGGCGGCCCTCCTGGCGGAGCGGTGCTTCGACGCGGGCACCGCCAAGTGCACGTTCGGCACCGGGGCGTTCCTGCTGGCCAACACCGGCACGCTCCCGGTCCGTTCGGCCGCCGGGTTGGCGTCCTGCGTCGCGTGGAATGTGCGCGGGAAGACGTCGTACTGCGTCGACGGCCAGGCCTACACCGCCGCCTCTGCCATCCGGTGGATCCAGGACCTCGGCCTGATCGAGTCGGCGCGCGACCTCGACAGTGTGGCCGCGCACGATTCCGGTGGAACGTACTTCGTGCCCGCGCTGGCCGGTCTCGCCGCACCGTGGTGGCGACCGGACGCGACGGCGTCGTTCTCCGGGATGACGTTGTCCACCGATCGGTCCCAGTTGGTGGCCGCCGTCCTCGAGGGGCTGGCGGCGCAGACGGCGGAGCTGGTGTCTGCCGTCGAAGGCGACCTGGGCGCTCCCCTCACCCGGCTGCGGGTGGACGGCGGACTCACGCGGTCCCGCCGCCTCATGCAGGCCACGGCCGATCTGATCCAGATCCCCCTCGACGTCTATCCGTCGTCCCACGCCACCGCTCTCGGTGCGGCGGCCTGTGCCAGATTGTCACTGAACCCGGACCTGTCCCTGGAGGACGCGGTAGCCGACTGGGAACCGGCGACCACCTACGAGCCGCGGTGGTCGGTCGACCGCGCGGCAGAATTCCGATACCACTGGCGGGCGGCCGCACGAGCGGCACTGCCACAGGAGAAAAGCGATGACTGACACCCCTCCGCCCCCCGACTACGATTTCGTCGTGCTCGGTGCGGGCATCGTCGGCTCGGCGATCGCGCGGGAGCTGGCCGGATACCACCACACCGTGGCACTCGTCGAGGCGCGGGACGACGTGGGCGACGGGACGAGCAAGGCGAACACGGCGATCCTGCACACCGGATTCGACGCGAAACCGGGCACACTCGAATCCCGCATGGTGAGCCGCGGTTACACGCTGCTCTCCGAATACGCACAGCAGACCGGGATTCCCGTCGAACGGTCGGGCGCCATCCTCGTCGCGTGGAACGACGAGGAACTGGCCGCACTGCCGGGCCTGCGCGACAAGGCGGCCGACAACGGCTACACCCACTGCGAGATCATCGACGCCGACGAGGTCTACCGGCTCGTGCCCGCGCTCGGTGACGGCGCGCTCGGCGGGCTCACCGTCCCCGACGAGTCGATCATCTGCACCTGGACCACCAACCTCGCGCTGGCCACCGACGCCGTCGCCCGCGGAGTGACGCTGCGGACGCGGACCCGCGCCGAGTCGGTGACGGTCGAGTCCGAGCGGACGATCCTGCACACCTCGAGCGGCGACATCGGCGCGCGGTGGGTGATCAACGCCGCCGGTCTGGGAGCCGACTACGTCGACAAGGAATTCGGTTACGACCGATTCCACGTCACGCCTCGGCGCGGCGAACTGCTCGTCTACGACAAGCTCGCGCGACCGCTGATCGACAAGATCGTGCTCCCCGTCCCGACGTCCCGCGGCAAAGGTGTTCTCGTCAGCCCGACGATCTACGGCAACGTGATGCTCGGGCCCACCGCGGAAGACCTCACCGACCGTTCCGCGACGGCGACGTCGGAAGCCGGCTTCGAGTTCCTGCTGGGCAAGGGCGGCAAGCTGATGCCGCGACTGCTCGAAGAGGAGGTCACCGCCACGTATGCCGGACTCCGTGCCGCCACCGATCACGGCGACTACCTCGTCGAGGTCGACCACGACCAGCGTTACGTCCTGGTCGGCGGAATCCGCTCGACCGGACTGACGTCCGGAATGGCGGTGGCCGAGTACGTCGGCGAACTGCTCACCAAGGCAGGCGTACTCGACAGCGCACGCACCGAATTGCCGCCGCCACCCCGGATGCCGAACATCGGCGAAGCATTCACTCGCCCGTATCAGGACGCCGAACTCATCGCGCGTGACAGTGAATACGGCAGGGTCGTCTGCTTTTGCGAGCGCGTCACGGCGGGTGAGATCCGCGACGCGTACCAGTCGCTGATTCCCCCGGCCGGACTCGAAGGGCTCCGTCGCCGCACCAGGGCGATGAACGGCCGATGCCAGGGCTTCTTCTGCGGCGCCGAGGTCGGTTCGCTCGTCGACGCACACCGATGCCCCGCCGGGTCGCCCGAGACGACCGAGACCCGGAAGGAAGCCGTCCGATGAGCGCTCCCGACACCTCACGCACCGTGATCACCGCCGATGTCGCCATAGTCGGCGCAGGCCCCGCCGGGTTGGCCGCAGCCACGCAGCTCGGAAAGGTCCACGGGCGCCAGGCTCTCGTCCTGGACCGCGAAAGCCACGCCGGTGGGATCCCGCGGCATTGCGATCACCCCGGTTACGGCATCCGCGACATGCACACGTTCATCGGCGGCCCGGCCTACGCCGAACGCCTGGTGCGGGAGGCGAAGTCCGCGGGAACCGACATCATGCCGAACGCGATGGTGACGGCAGTGCATCCGGGCGGCGCGCTCGACGTCACCTCGCCCGCGGGTCTCCTCCGCATCGAGTCCAGGGCGCTCGTCCTCGCCACCGGTGCCCGCGAGCGTGCCCGTCCGGCCCGGATGATTCCCGGCGACAGACCGTCCGGGGTCTACACCACCGGACAATTGCAGAACATCGTGCACCTGCACCACGGCCGTGTCGGAACACGCGCGGTGGTCGTCGGCGGCGAACTGGTGAGCTGGTCCGCGGTCATGACTCTGAAGCACGCCGGGTGCACGACCGTGCTCATGACGACGCAGTACCCGTCGCCGGAGTCCTACGCCGCCTTCATCATTCCCGGCAAGGCACTGTTCCGGCTCCCGATCGCCACCCGCACCCGCGTCGTGCGCGTCATCGGCCACGGAAATCTGGAGGCGGTCGAGATCGAGAATCTCGACACCGGCGCCCGCGAGATCGTCGAATGCGACACCGTCGTCTTCACGGGCGAGTGGATCCCGGACCACGAACTCGCGCGCACGGCGGGTATCGCCATCGACCCCGGAACGAAGGGACCGCTGGTCGACACCGCTCTGCGGACCAGCCGGCCGGGCGTCTTCGCCGCGGGCAACGTCCTGCACCCGGTCGACACCGCCGACATCGCTGCCCTCGACGGCACGTTCGTCGCAGACCGGGTGGCCGCGTTCCTCGACGCCGGCGAAGCGATCGATCCGGGTGCGACCGCGGTGCGCATCCTCGCGGCCCCGCCGTTCCGCTGGGTTTCCCCCGGAATCCTTCGGGCCGGCGACCCGGCCCCACCACGCCGGCGCCTGCTGCTGTGGACCGATCAGCTGGTCCGGTTCCCGAAGGTGACTGTCTCACAACGGGGTCGCGTCGTCGCGACCAAGCTGCTGCCGTGGGCCGCGTCACCGGGACGGGTCTTCCGCGTGCCGTGGTCGATCATGGACGCCGTCGACCCGGAGCAGGGACCCGTGACCGTCGGACTGGCGAACGCGCCTCAGGTGGGAACCATGCGCAACGCGGCAGGGGAATTCATCCCGACCCGCTGCAGCTGAGCACACCCCGACACCCTCTCTCGTTTCAGCATCATCTCTCACACAGATTGTCGACAATAAACTTCGATCGATCGGAAGACACATGACGGAAGTACAGGGCGGTTTGCACGGCCCCGAGATGCGGCGGGCCATCACGGCCGCCGCGATCGGAAACTTCATCACCTGGTTCGACTTCGCCGCATACGGGTTCCTCGCCGTCCTGCTCGGCAGGATCTTCTTCCCGTCCGAGAATCCGGCGACGAGCCTGCTCGCGACGTTCGCCGCGTTCGGAGTCGCGTTCCTGATGAATCCCATCGGCGGATTCGTCTTCGGCCGGCTCGGAGACAAGGTCGGCCGCAAGAAGATCCTTGCGACAGTAATCATCCTGATGTCGCTATCGACGTTCGCGGTCGGTCTGCTGCCGGGATACGCGACCATCGGCCTCGCGGCGCCTGCCCTGCTGGTGACACTGCGGATCATTCAGGGTTTTGCCGCCGGTGGTGAACCCGGCGGGGCGGCGACGTTCCTCGTCGAATCCGCGAAACGTGGCCGGCGGGCGCGCACCGTCAGCTTCTGGCACTGCTCGAGTTACCTCGCCAACGCGGCGGCCTCGGTTCTCATCCTCGGCCTCAACACCGCACTGAGCGAGGCGGCGATGTTCGAGTGGGGCTGGCGCATTCCCTTCCTCATCGCGGGACCACTCGGGCTGGTCGGGCTCTACATTCGCCTGAAGCTGAGCGACACAGCGGAATTCGAACGACTTCAGGCCTCGGGCGAAGTCAGCGAGTCCCCGGTCAAGGATGCCCTCGCGACCAGTCGCCGGCAGATCCTGCAGGTGGTCGGTTGTATTGCGCTGCAGGCCGCGGCCTTCTACTTCATCTTCGTCTACATGGAGACGTATCTGCAGTCGGAGGTGGGATTCTCGTTCGGTCTGGCCTCCGCGTCCACGGTCACCTGCCTGTGCTCGGCGGCGGTCGCCATCTTCGTGTTCGCCCGCTTCTCCGACCGCTACGGTCGCAAGCCGGTGATCATCCTCGGTGCCGTCTCGAGCACGCTGATCGTCTATCCCGCGTTCATGGTGTTCGCGACGGGGAATGTCCCCGCAATCGTCGTGGCGCACGCCGCGATGGGGATCTGCCTCGCCATGTTCATGTCCGCGTCGGGCGCCGCGATGGTGGAGATCTTCCCGAGTCGTGTTCGGTACGCAGGATTCTCGATCGGGTTCAACATCTCGGTCGCAGTCTTCGGCGGCACCGCGCCGTATGTGGCGACGTATCTGATCGCGGCAACCGGCAGTCCGTTGTCGCCCTCGGTCATCCTGATCGTGACGGGTGTGATGGCCATCGTGGCGGCGGCGACGCTGCACGAGACCGCAGGCCGGAAAGTCGATGCGCGGGTCTCGGCGGAGCCCCTCCGCCGCGATCCCATCACCGTCGGCGAATAGCGGCCGAAGAACCCCGGCCGATCCCTTGACACCACCGCGGATCGACCTTAGATTTAACATCGTTCTCTTGTCGACAATCGCCAATGTAACAATCGCTGAGGCCTAGAGCGCGGTCGACACCACAAGACATCACCTGACCACCACCACCGAACAGGACACGACATGACCAAGAAGCTGGGTGGCATCCTCGCCGCCGTCTCCACTCCCTTCGCCCAGGACGGCACCGTCGACGAGGGCGCACTGCGCAACCACGTCGACTTCCTGATCGAGAACGGACTGCACGGCCTGGTCCCCGGCGGCAGCACCGGAGAGTTCGCAGCACTCACGCTCGACGAGCGCAAGCTCGTCAACACGGTCGTCATCGACCAGGCCGCCGGTCGCGTGCCCGTCGCACCCCAGACCGGCTCCACCCGCACGGCGGAGGCCATCGAACTGTCCCGGCACGCAGCCGACGCCGGCGCCGACGCAGTCCTGCTGGTGCAGCCCTTCTACGAGGCCCCCACGCGCCACGAGGTCATCGAGTACTTCGCCACCGTCGGCGAAGCGGCGAACATCCCGGTGATCGCGTACAACCTGCCGGGTGTCACGGGAATGAACCTCGACCGCCCGTTCTACCGTGAACTGCTCGAACGCACGGACGCCGTCAAGTACATCAAGGACACGTCCGGATCGATCGAGCAGGCCTTCGACCTCATCTTCAACCTCGGCGACGCCATCGACACCTTCGTCGGCTGGGACACGATCGTGCTGCCCGCCTTCTCCGCCGGTGCCGCCGGGTCCATCTGGGGTGCGCCCAACTTCGCGCCCAGGGAGTGCGTCGCGATCTACGAACTCGCCAAGGCCGGCAAGTACACCGAGGCCCTCGAAATCTTCAAGCGGCTATGGAACGTCCTCGACTTCCTCGGCAAGGAGGGCTACGCCGTGGCCACCAAGGCCGCCGCTCAGGCCGTCGGCGTGGACCTCGGAGTGCCCCGCGCACCGTACGGTGAGCTGCCCGCGGACAAGAAGGAAGAGCTCACCAAGCTCATCGCCGAGACCGGACTCACCTACGCCCGCAGCTAGGGCGTGTGTCCCGATCCCAGACCGCGCGCGTTCATCACGGAGTGACCCTTCCCCGACACGTGCGCAGAGGCCGGCAGCAATCACCCCCGCTGCCGGCCTCGCCTCTCGCCGGCAGGCGCAGAGAAGTTCAGCCCTGGCAGGGTGGAACCAGGCAACGCAATTGCAGAACGCAGACGAACACACGGAGGAACATCGTGCGCTGGAGTCGAGTAGTCAACGTAGTGAAGTGTCACGTCGGGGGCGAGATCAACAACGTCGTCACCGGCGGAATCGGCGACGTCCCCGGTGCCACGGTCTTCGACAAGATGAAGCACTTCCGCGAGCATCGCGACGACCTCCGGCAGCTTCTGCTCCACGAGCCGCGGGGCTCGGTGACCCAGTGCGTCAACTTCGTCGTCCCGGCGACGGACCCCGAGGCCCAGATGGGCTACGTCATCGCCGAGTCCACGGAGTACCCGGCGATGTCGGGCAGCAACACCATGTGCGTCGCCACCGCCCTGCTCGAGACCGGCATGATCCCGATGGTCGAACCGGTCACCGACATCGTGCTGGAAGCACCCGCCGGACTCATCCGCATTCGCTGCACCTGCGAGAACGGCAAGGTGACCAGTGTCGAATTCGAGAACCAGCCCGCGTTCGCCTACGAGATCGGGGTGCCGCTCGAACTCGACGGCTATGGCACCCTCACCGTCGACGTGGCGTGGGGTGGCATGGCCTACGTACTCGCCGACGCCGAACAGCTCGGATTGAAATTGCAACCCGACGAGGCGCGCGAGATCTGCGGTCTCGGACAGAAGCTCAAGACCGCCGCCGCCGAACAGATCCCCGCGGTGCACCCGACCAATCCCGAGTTCGCCGGAATCACCCAGACCGAGTTCGTCGGCCCGCTCGCACGCACCGACGGGGTGCTGACCGCCCGGAATGCCGTGGTGGTCTCCCCCGGCCGACTCGACCGCTCGCCCTGCGGCACCGGCACGTCCGCCCGACTGGCGGTGCTGAAGGCGAAGGGCCTCATCGAGGTCGGGGAGAAGTTCGTGCACGAATCGGTGATCGGCAGTCGCTTCGAGAGCCGGATCGACAGACTGACGAAGGTCGGCACGTACGACGCCGTGGTCCCCCGTGTGAGCGGCCAGGCGTACATCACCGAACTCAGCCAGGTCGGGCTCGACCCCGCCGACCCGTTCCCGACCGGCTACACGCTGTCCGACACCTGGCCGACCGGCAACTGACCCCCCACGTGAGTGGCAAAGTGTGCTCGGGCACTCTTTCCCACTCACGTGGGGATAAGGGGTTTGACGGCGCGGCCGAGGAACTCGACGAAGCCCAGCAGGTCCGGTTCGTCCTCGGTCGGCGCGAAGGCCACCGACGTCGCGCCCAGGCGGACGAGCCTTCGCACCTCCTCGGCGACGGTCTTCGCGTCACCCGCGACCCCGATTCCGGTGTCGGACGGCTTCTCCCACCGCGCCAGTTCCTCGTCCACCCGGCGCCGCGCACCCTCGCCGGTGGCGGCGATCTTCGGAACGATCATCCGCTGCGAGGCGGCACCGTCGGCTCCGATTTCGTCCAGGATCAGGTCGCGGGTTCTGCGGATTTCGTCGTCATCGACCGCGGAAGTGACGAGGTTGCCGTCACCCAGACGTGCCGCGAGGCGTATCGACTTGGGGCCCTCGCCGCCGAGCATCAACGGAACCCGTTCGGTGGGAGGCCAGTCGAGTCTCACACGATCGAGCCGAACGTACCGCCCCTGCGTGGTCACCGACTCGCCGTCCAGCAGTGCCCGGAGCGCCACCGTGTACTCCTCGAGGAGGGTCATCGGCGACGCCGCCCGCGCGCCCACCTGCTCCATCCACCTCTGCACCCCGTGCCCGACGCCCGCGATCACTCGACCGGGAAACAACCGGGTGAGCGTGGCGATCTCCATCGCGGTGAGCGCGACATTGCGCAGCGGGACGGGCATCAACCCGACGCCGACGTGGATTCGCTCCGTCCACGCGAGTGCTGCGGCCGCCGAGGCCACGGCGCTCTCCTTGAAACAGTCTTCCCACAACCAGATCTCGTCGAGGCCACTGTCCTCGGCCACCCGCGCGAAGTCCTTCAACCGCTCGGGTTCGATCGTCGGGATGAACGTCACGCCCAGTCGCGGCACTGCACTCGTCATCGATCCATCATGAGGGATGACGCCCGGCCGTCGCGGAGCATCGTCACATTTCGCGCGGCGGCGCGGTGCTGGATTCGCGCGGCGGCGCGGTGCTGGCGCGGACGACCAGTGACGTCTTCATCAACGATCGTGTGCGGGTACCGCCACCCAGGCGATCGAGCAGGATCGTCGCGGCCGCGCGGCCCTTCTCGACGATCGGTTGATGAATTGTGCTGAGACCGAGAAGTTCTGCAACGGGTGCGTCGTCGAACCCGATGACGGACAGGTCGTCGGGCACCGCCAGACCGCGCTCGCGTAACACCTGCCACGCCGCCACCGCGTGCACGTCGGACGTCGCCACGAGGGCGGTCGGCTGAGCGGCGTCGAGCAGGATCCGGGTGGCCTCGGCACCGGCGGCGCGATCGATGTTGCCCGCCACGACGATCGACAGTTCCTCCACCGGGAGGTGGTGGTCGCGGGCTGCGGCGAAGTAGCCGGCGAGCCGCTCCCGCGCGTTGCGCTCGGTCGCCGCGCCGACCTCGTCCACCGTGACCATCCGGCAGTCGGAATCCTGGCCGAGCTTGTCGACGATGATCCCGATGCGTCGATGGCCCAGGCTCAGGATGTGATCCATCTGCAGGTAGGCGCCGTGCCGGTCGTCGATGGCCACGAACGGCAGTCCCGCGCTTCTCGGCGAATCGACCACGACGGCCGGAATGCCGCGCGCGATGATCGCCTCGACCAGGGGATGACCGTCGGGGACGTTGTGGATGACCACACCGTCCACGAGCCCACGGAGAACCAGCGAGTTCGGTGGTGAATCCGGGGAGCCACCACGCGAGGCCGGGAACAGGGTGAGGGCGATGTCGGCCGAGTTCCCGATCTCCGCGATGCCCTTCATCAGCAGGGTCACGGACGGATCCTCGAGCGCTTGCACCGGGGAGTCGGGCACGATCACGCCGACCGCGCCGATCCGCCCCGACCGCAGACTGCTTCCGGCGATGTTCGGCCCGGCGTAGCCGAGTTCCGCGGCGACGGAATAGATGTGTTCCCGTTGTGTCGCAGAGACCTTCGACGATTTGCTGAAGGCGTAGGAGACGGTGGCGACCGATACTCCGGCCGCTTTGGCGACGTCTTTCATCGTGACCACGTGGTACTCCCTCGTCGGCGTTCATCGGCCACAACCGGCCGTTGCGCACCGAAGCGCACAGGTGGCGAAGCCCGATCCTAGTCCGCGTTCGGGTGCTTCCGACGTTCCCCTCGACATCACCCATTGACACCGGTCCAGCCGGTGATACGATTCACCACCATAAGTTAATCGTTTCACCATTCCGGTTTCACCATCCATGGGAGCACTCATGACCAAGGTCCTCTACCTCTACGGCGGCTGGCCCGGCCACCATCCGTACGACATCGCCGCATGGGCACGCGAACTGTTTTCTGAACTGGACTACCAGGTCGAGGAGTCGCAGGACATCTTCACCCTCGACCGCGACCTGACCGGATACGACCTGATCGTGCTCGGTTGGAACAACGCGCTCACCACCGAGGACCTGAGCGATTCGCAGGAGAAGAACCTGCTCGACGCCGTCGCCGCCGGAACCGGGGTCGCAGCGTGGCACGGCGCCGCCGCCGCGTTCCGGGCGAGCCTGAAGTACCACTTCCTCCTCGGCGGCGATTTCGTCGAACATCCCGCGGGAGAAGCTTTCCCGCAGCCGTACAAGGTGAGCATCACCGACCGAGAGCATGAGGTGACGGCCGATGTCGAGGACTTCGCCGTGGCGTCCGAGCAGTACTACATGCACGTCGACCCGAACAACCGGGTACTCGCGGAGACAGAGTTCAGCGGCGAGCACCTGCCCTGGCTGGAGGGACTGCGCAGCCCGGTGGCGTGGGTGCGCCAGTGGGGTGCCGGCCGGGTCTTCTACCACTCGATCGGCCACACCCCGGAAGACCTGTCGGAGCCGAACGTGCGCCGACTGACCAAGCAAGGACTGCGCTACGCCGCCCGCGTAGCCAACTGACACAGCAAGGAGACACGATCATGGCGAAATTGACCGGCGGGCAGGTGGTCGCCCAGGTCCTGAAGCAGTACGGCGTCGAGTACGTCACCGGCATTCCCGGCCACGGCATCTGGTCGCTCACCGATGCGTTCCTGGAGAAGGGGTCCGAGATCCCGTTCATCCAGGTCTACCACGAGCAGAGCGCCACACACCTCGCGGACGGGTACTACCGGGTGTCCGGCAAGCCGATGGCCGCGGTGGCGTCGATCGGGGCCGGTGCGGCGAACACCGTGCTCGGACTCGCGACCGCATACAGCGACTCGACGAGTCTGCTGTGCATCACCGGCGGACCGCCCACCCACATGCGCGGGCGCGGCCTGCTCCAGGAACTCGAGCGGCACACCGACAACGGCTTTCCGCAGGTCACCGACGCAGTGTCGAAGCGCAGCTGGGTCGCCACCCGCGTGGAGGAACTGCCGTTCATCATGCACCGCGCATTCAGCACCATGCTGACCGGTCGCCCGGGGCCTGCGCACATCGAGGTCCCGATGGACGTGCAGGCCGAGGCCGCCGACGTCTCCCTCCACGACCTCGCACGACGGCTGCCGGTCGGGCTCCAGCAGCCCGACCCGCTGGCGATCGACAAGGCCGTCGACGTGCTCCGTGACTCACGCCGCCCGGTGATCGTCGTCGGCGGCGGCGCCATCACGTCCGACTCGGCCGACGAAGTGCTCGCCCTCGCCGAGGCGTGGCAGATCCCCGTGGTCACCACGTGGAACGGCAAGGGCGCGTTCCCCGAGGACCACGCACTGTTCGCAGGCAGCGTCGGCCAGACCGGAACGATCGTGGGCAACGCCGTCGCGTCCCGCGCCGACGTGGTGATCTCCATCGGATGCCGGTTCACCGACTGGTCCTCCTCCAGCTACGCGCAGGGAGTCACGTTCTCGATCCCGCCGGCCAAGCTCATCCACATCGACATCGATCCGCACGAGATCGGCAAGAACTACCCGGCGGAGGTCGGCATCGTCGCCGACGCCAAGCCGACCGTCGCCGCGATCGTCGCCTCCCTCCCCCGCAGCAGCGCCGACCGGTCCGAATACCTTGCCGAACTCGAGCAGCTGAAGGCGGAGTGGGAGACCAAGCTCGCAGGCCGTCGCGATTCCGACCGGTTCCCGTTCACCTCCCAGCGCCCCCTCGGCGGCCTGCGGTCGGTGATGGAACGGGACGGCATCATCGTCGCCGGCTCCGGCAACACCCAGGGCGCCGTGAAGCAGACGTTCCCGGTGTATCACCCGCGCACCCACCTGACGTCCGGCGGATTCTCGTCCATGGGCTGGGCCGTGCCCGCCGCCATCGGCGCCAAGCTCGCCGCCCCCGACCGGCAGGTGGCGTGTGTGCTCGGTGACGGCGACTTCCTCATGACGTCGCAGGAGATCGGTGTCTGCGTGCAGCACGACATTCCGGTGGTCTTCGTGGTCCAGGACAACGCCGGCTTCATGTCCATCCGCGGTGGCCAGCGCAAGCAGACCAGCCGGCACATCGGCACCGAGTTCAACCGCCCCGACGGCACCCCGTACAGCCCCGACTTCAAGGCGCTCGGCCAGTCCTTCGGCCTCGAGTCGTTCCGGGTGGACGACCCGGCCGACCTCGAGAGCACCTACCGGAAGGCCTTCGACTCGAAAGCTCCTGCGCTGATCGAGATCCCGACCGATCGCGACGCGGCCGGACCGTGGGTTCCCGGCTGGTGGGACTTCCCGGTTCCCGCCTACATCGAGGACGAGCGCCAGGACGAGTACTGGGCGACGCGAGCAAAGGAACAGCACCTGTGAGAACGTCGGGACACGATCAGATCGACGCGTATTCACCTCTGCGCGAGGGCGCGGTGGTCGACGTGGGCGACTCCGACACGGTCACGGCCGATGTCGTGGTCGTCGGATCCGGGATGGGTGGTTCGACGCTGGCGTGGGCGCTCCGCGATCGGGACGTCGACGTCCTGGTCGTCGAGCGCGGGCGGTTCCTCCCCCGCGAGGTGGAGAACTCGCAGGCCGCTGAAATGTTCCTCGAGGGCCGGTACAAGACCGCGGAACCGTGGTTCGACGGCAGCAACGGTGAGCCGTTCCAGCCCGGCGTGTACTACTGGGTGGGAGGCAACACCAAGTTCTACGGCGGCAGCCTCCCCCGCTTCCGCGTCACGGATTTCGAGGAGACGCAGCACTGCGACGGCATCTCACCGAAGTGGCCGTTCAGCTACGCCGATCTCGAACCGTTTTACGCCGAGGCGGAGCGTCTCTACCAGGTGCACGGTAGCGACGGCGAGGATCCGACGGAACCGCCGCGGTCGTCTCCGTACCCGTTGCCACCGCTGCCGCACGAGCCGACGATCGAGCGTTTCGCATCGTCCCTTCGTCAGCAGGGCCTGCACCCGTTCCACACACCGAACGGCATGAACCTGACCACACAGGAGCGTCGACGGCAGTCGACGGCGTCGGACGGCACCCCGTCGCAGACCGATCACAAGAGTGAGGCGGAGAACCGGGCCTTGCGTCCCGCGCTCGAGTCGGAGCGGGTGCGCCTGCTCACCGAGGCGAAGGTGACGCGTCTGCTCACCGACGCGAAGGGAACGCGAATCGTCGCCGCGGAGGCCGATTTCCGTGGTCGCACGATCCGAATCACGGCCAATCAGTTCGTGGTCTCGGCGGGCGCGGTCAACACCGCGACACTGCTGCTCCGATCGGCCGACGAGCGGAATCCGGACGGCCTCGGCAACTCGTCGGGGCTGCTGGGCCGGAATTACATGGTGCACAACAGCACGTTCTTCATGGGCGTCAACCCCTTCCGCACGAACACGACTGCGTGGCAGAAGACCCTGGGAATCAACGACTGGTACGTCGCGGGCCCGAACAACGAGTACCCGCTCGGCAATCTGCAGATGCTCGGCAAACTGCAGGCCGCGCACGTGAAGGGGGCACGGCCCTGGGCTCCGATGTGGGCGCTGAAGGCGGTGGTGGATCGCAGCCTCGACATCTACCTCACCACCGAGGATCTGCCGACGCGGAACAACCGGGTCCGGATCGACGGCGACCGGATCGTCGTCGACTGGACTCCCAACAACACTGCACCGCACAGTGAACTGGTTCGCCGCGTCTCCGCGGCGGTCCGCAAGGCGGGGTATCCGATCATCCTCACCGAGCGGATGGGGATCGCGACGAACTCGCACATGTGCGGAACCGCGGTCGCGGGTACCGATCCGGCGGCGAGTGTCCTCGACCCGAACTGTCGCAGTCACGACGTCGACAACCTGTGGGTCGTGGACGGTTCGTTCTTCCCGTCGTCGGCGGCGCTCAACCCCGCGCTGACCATCGCGGCCAACGCGTTGCGAGTCGCACCCCACATCGCTTCTGCCGCAGTGTGATGTGATCGGAACACGTGATCGCCCGGCCTCGCTCTCGGAGGCCGGGCGATCACGTGTTCATTTCCAGCTGATCTGTTCCGCGGCGAGCGGATGGTCCTCGGTCTCTCGGGTTTCGCCGGCAGCATTCGCCACCAGCCCGGCGAGGACGGCGCCGGCGAGGACGATGTAGAAGGCCTGCAGGAGTCCGAACTGCTCCCCGAGCAACCCGAGGAGCGGCGGCCCGACCAGAAACGCCATGTACCCGAGCGTCGATACCGCGCTGACGCGTCGCGCGGCGTCGGCCCCCGAGTCGGCCGCCGCGGACAGTGCCAGCGGAAAACCGAGGGCCACCCCGACACCCCACAACGCGCACCCCAGTGCGGCGAGTACCAGGTTCCCCGCCAGGATCACGATCAGGATCCCCGCCACCGCGAGCGCCGCGGACCAGCGGACGGTCGCAGAGCGGCCGTACCTGTCGACGACGCGCCCACCGAGCAGGCGGCCCGCCGTCATCGCGGCCACGAACACGACGTAGAACGCGGCGCCGGTGGCCGACCCGACGCCGTATCCGTCGACGATTCCCAGTGGCAGCCAATCGTTGGCACTTCCTTCCGCGAACGCCATGCCGAGAGCGATCAGGCCGAGGAGAACGATCCGGGTGTCCCGCCATATGGCCAGACCGCTGGACGTGCCGGACCGACGGCGCGTGCGCCCGACCTCTCGTCCGGTGGCCGGAGGTAGCAGGGCCACCACGCTCCCGCTCGACACGAGGACCACGACGGCAAGCACCCCGAGGTGCAGGGGTACCGGAACGTCGAGCAGTTCGGCGATCGCCCCGAGGCCGGCGCCGGCGAGCGTTCCGAGACTGAATGCGCCGTGTAGTAACGGCAGAAAGCTGCGTCCCATGCGCTTCTCGATCGCTGCGCCCTCGACATTGAGCGCCACCTCGCACATGCCGAACCCCGCACCGGTGAACGCGAGTCCCAGAGCGACCAGAGCCGCGATCGCGACACCCGAACCGAGCCCCACCGTGAACAGGCCGAGGCTGGCGACGGCCGCCGCGGCCGTGATGACGTGACGGGCGCCGACCCGGGCGACGACGGGACCGGCGAGCAACAGCCCCGCCATCGATCCGATCGACAGACCGAGAATGATCAGGCCCATGTCGCCCGTGCCGACTCCGAGGGACGAGCGAATGGCCGGCGTGCGGGTCACCCAGGACGCATAGGTAATCCCCGTCCCGACGAAGATCGCGAAAGTTGCTGTTTTCCAGCCACACTCACCGCGCTTCAACGGCGGACTCTCGGTAGGCACAGCTGTCTCCTGTTCGCGTCGGGAAATGGTTAATCGTATCACCGGATAGTGACACCAAAGCGGTCCGGCACCTCGGGAGAGGTACCGGACCGCAGGAACCGAAAGCGCCGGAGGACCTATCCGGTCGCGACCTCGTGTCTGCTCGTCTCCGACGCCGGCTTGTGGTAGCGCGGCACCAGGCGCATCAGCGCGGGACCGCCGATCGCGATCAGCACGAGAAGGATGACCGGCAGTAGGGGCATCCATTCGATACCGAGGTTGTCGACGACGACGGTGATCGCGGCCGGCCCGACGAGCATGCCCACGTAGCCGATTGCGTTGACCAGACCGATGTTCCGTCCCGCGTTCTCGGGATCGCGTCGCCCGGCCGCCGACAACATGAGCGGCGCCATGCACGCCAGGCCGAGTCCGAGCAACACGAAGCCGGTGAGGGCGAGCGGCGCCGATCCACCCAGCATCGCGAGAAGCGCACCGGCGGCACCGATGACACCGCTCGCACCGACGATCAGTCGAGCACCGAAGTACTCGGCCAGCTTGTCGCCGAACAACCGGCCGACGAACTGCGCTCCCGAGTAGAGGGTGACGGCCGTCGCTGCCAGGCCCGCCGTGGTGCCGACCGCGCGGCGAACGAATTCCTGACCCCAGTCCAGGACCGCGCCCTCGCTCAACATCGATCCGAGCAGGAGCACACCGAATCCGATCATCACGAGGAGCGTCGCCGTGGTGGCCGAACGCTTCCCCGGGTGCGCGGGGTCGGCGGCGCCCGGAATCTCGTCCCGTTCCGGAGGCAGCAACTCGTCGAGGGAGAGAAGCCATTTACCGAAGACGACACCGAGTACCGACAGGACCACGCCGATCGAGATGTAGGCGACGGCCGGACTGTCGGTGAAGTGCCGCGCCAGAGCGCTGCCGACGAGGCCGAGAACGAAGCCACCCGCCGGGTAGGCGGCGTGGAACGCGGACATGATGGGTCGCCCGTAGTACCGCTCGACCTGCACACCGTGGGTGTTGAACGCCGTGTCGAAGGCGCCGCGGAGCAGTCCGATGAGCACGCCGATCACCATCGCTCCGACCAGTCCGTCGAGGAAGGCGAGGGGGATGTAACAGAGGGGGTAGACGACCATCGTGGGCATGGCCGTGTTTCTCGGACCGTACCGATCGATGAAGGGGCCGATGGCGAAGCAACCGACGGCGGCGCCGATGCCGATCGACAGCGCGAGGAGGCCGAACTGGGAGTCGCCGCCGTCGCCTTCCCATCCGAGGTGACTACGCAACGAGGTGGTGCTCGTCGACCACATCAACATCACGGCGCCCAGCTGGAAGAAGCCGAAGAATGTCGCGATTCGCGCCTTACGCACGCGTGTATGGTCGAGCACGGGAGCGGTGCCTGCTCCATGTGTTGCCATGATTTCGTCCTTGCGGTAGGTCTCGGACCGCCGCGGGCGCCTACGGGGGTAGGCGTCCGTTCAGCGAGAAGCGAGTGCGTGAACTTTCGATCAACGCCGACTGGATGGCCGGAATCTTGGGGAAAACACTACGAAGGTGACGCGCCGCACAACAGGTACAGACCGTGTACCTCCTGCGCGCGAACTGCACAGAATGAGAAGACGGCACTGACCGTGTCATCGTCGCCCGCTCCGCCATCATGGTCGCCCGCTCCGCCATCATGGTCGCCCGCTCCGCCGCGCCACGATTGACGACCCCTCGAGCAGATCCAGCCCCTTCACCGCCAGCAGCAGGCTTTGCCGGGTGGCGGCGTCATCGAGGGATTTGCCCAGGATCGCGGCGATGCGGTCGAGCCGGTTGTACAAGGTCCGGCGCTGGATGAAGAGTTTCTCCGCCGCTTCGGTCTTGCGGCCGTCGACGGCGAGGAATGCTCGCAGTGTCGGCAACAGCGGGGTCGTGGACTGCGCATCCTTCGTGAGCAGTGGGCCGAGCTCGTCCTCGACGAAGCTGGCGAGCTCGGGCCCCTGCGCCAACGTCACGAGCAGACGTTCGACGCCGAGATCGTCGAAATGCAGCATGGGTGAGGCAGGCAGGGAACGCGACACCGCGGCAGCACTTTTCGCCTGCGTGACCGCGACCTGCAGCATCGACGCGGGCACCGCGCGGCTCATGCCGCCGCCGTGCTCCATCGTCCCGAGCAGGCCCGCGAGCTCGGCGCGGGTCCGGCCGGACTCCGCCGCCACGGCCACGACGTAGTCGCCCATGTCGGCGCTGATCGCACCCGTGTCGATCTGACGGCCGGCGCGCGGACCGGGCGACTCGTCGCGGGCATCCTTGTTCGCGATGACGACGACGATCTGCCCCGACCCCAGCTGGTACCCGAGTCTGCCTGCCTGGTCGACGAATTCGGCCCCGGAGAGATCGCCGATCAGCAGTCGCGTGATCAGTGCCGTGCTCCGCTGATCGTCCCTCGCTTCCCGGCTCCGGTCGGTCAGCAATGAGATCGCGACGGACGCGGCAGCGCGCTCGGTCGCGAAAGCCGCGGTGGACCGTTCGGTCGCGGGCCGGTCGGTGAAGACGTGAATCCAGCCCCACGGCTGACCGCGCATCAGCACCGGCCTGCGGACGCATCCACTGTCGTCGCTGTGGAGGCCCCGCGCGTGCCGGTCCCAGTCCTCGATGCCGGCCTCTTCGTCGAACTCGCCGACGTACGCCATCACGCGATGCGCGATGTTCTCGAGTACCACCGTGCCGTCGGTGAGTTCGGCCAGCGTCTGCACGATCGAGAGATAGTCGGCGCCGTCCAGGAGCAGGTTCGAGAACGTGGACTCGACTTCCCGTTCGTAGGTGAGGGCCTGCAGGCGCTTGTCGGTCAGGATCTCGTGGACCTGCGACGAGACACCGGCGAACGACACCTCGCGGGCAAGGGCGATGATCGGCAGGCCGCAGGCCTGCCCTTCGGCGACTACTGCATCCGGTACGCGGTCGAACATCCGTCCCGACTCCTCGATGACGAGAGCGGCGGCCCCGGCATGAGCGGCTGCGCGCACGAACACCTGTTGAAGGGCGCCCGTGCTGCCCATTCCGAGCCCGGCGGTCAGGAGTAATTCTCCACCCCGGAGGAAGCGGGCGATATCCGAGATCTCCGACGAATGCACCCAGCGGACCTCACGGTCGAGGCTGCCGGATCCGGTCAGGACACGGGCTCCCGCGTCTTTCAGGAGATCGATGTCGAGAGCGTCGGCGACGGTGAAGACCATGCTCAATGGTACACAGAACGTGCATGAACCGACGCAAACAGTTCCCACAATGCAACTGTCGGAAACACGTGCGGCACCGCGATGCTGAGTGACAACAGATCCAGCCCCTCGCTCATCCGAAGGAAGCATCCCATGTCATTCGTTCTCAAGGCCGCCGTCGGTGAACCAGCGCAGCGGGCGAGCAACCCCGCCGTGGTCGACACCGTCGCCGCCGTCATCGCCGATGTCCGCGCGAACGGCGACGAGGCCGTCCGGAAGTACTCCGAGAAGTTCGACGGCTGGTCCCCCGAATCGTTCCGGCTGAGCGAGGACCGGGTCGCGGAGATCGTGAAGTCCGTTCCCGAGACCGTCCTCGACGATCTGCGATTCGCGCAGCGCCAGATTCGCGACTTCGCCCAGGCGCAGCGGGACTCCATCCAGGACCTCGAGGTCGAGACCCTGCCGGGCGTGTTCCTCGGGCACCGCAACGTCCCGATCGACGCGGCTGCCGCCTACGTCCCCGGCGGGCGCTACCCACTGACCGCGTCCGCGCACATGACGGTCCTCACCGCGAAGGTCGCGGGTGTCGAACGCGTGGCCGCGACGACGCCTCCGAATGCCGGGGAGCCGCCACAGATCAGCGTCGCGGCGATGCACCTCGCCGGCGCCGACGAGATCTTCGTCCTCGGCGGAGTGCAGGCCGTAGCCGCACTCGCGCTGGGCACCGAAACCATCGACCCGGTATCCATCCTCACCGGCCCCGGCAACGCCTACGTGGCCGAGGCGAAGCGCCAGCTGTTCGGCGAGGTCGGGATCGATCTCTTCGCCGGACCGACCGAAACGCTCATCGTCGCCGACGACCTGGCCGACCCGTTCACCATCGCCGTCGACCTGCTGAGCCAGGCCGAGCACGGCCCCGATTCGCCGTGCGTGCTGATCACCACGTCGGAGTCCGTGGGCCGAGCGGTGATCGATCATATCGACGCCCTGCTCCCCGGCCTGGTCACCAACGCGATCGCCGGCCCCGCGTGGCGTGATCACGGCCAGATACACGTGGTCGACACCCTCGACGAGGCGTACCGACTTGCCGACGTCTTCGCGTCGGAACACGTCCAGATCCTCACCGAGGACCCCCGTCGGGCCCTGACCTCCATGCGGAACTACGGCGCCCTGTTCCTCGGCGAAGGCACGTGTGTTCCTTACGGCGACAAGCTGATCGGCACCAACCACGTTCTCCCGACGCTCGGTGCGGCCCGCTACACGGGCGGTCTGTGGGTGGGCAAGTTCCTCAAGACGCTCACCTACCAGGAGGTGCGCGACCTCGGCAGCAGCGCGAAGCTCGGCGAGGTGTGCGGTCGCCTGTCGCGTCTGGAGAAGTTCGAGGGGCACGCCCGCTCCGGCGACCTTCGCGCCGCCAAGTTCGGCAACGCCCCGCTCCCGTGGGGCAACGTCCCGACCCGGGTGACGTCCGAACGATGACCCGCATCGAGCACGACCTCCTCGGCGACCGCGAGGTCCCCGACGACGCCTACTACGGCATCCACACGCTGCGGGCGACGGAGAACTTCCCGATCACCGGCATTCCGCTGGCCAGCCATCCCGACCTCGTGTCGGCGCTGGCGTCCGTCAAGCAGGCGGCGGCGCAGACCAACGCCGGCCTCGGCCTGCTGCCGCGGCGCGAAGCGGACGCCATCGTGGCGGCCTGCGAGGAGATCCGGGCCGGCGCCCTGCGCGACCAGTTCGTCGTGGACGTCATCCAGGGTGGTGCCGGCACGTCGACGAACATGAACGCGAACGAGGTGGTGGCCAACCGGGCGCTGGAATTGCTCGGCCACCGGCGCGGCCGCTACGAGTATCTCCATCCGCTCGAGCACGTAAACATGAGCCAGAGCACGAACGACGTCTACCCCACCGCGATCAAGGCCGGCCTGCAAACCGCCCTGACCAGGCTACGGGCAGCCATGCACGACTTGGCGGCGGCGTTCGCGGTGAAGTCGACGGAGTTCTCCGACGTCCTCAAGGTCGGCCGCACCCAGTTGCAGGATGCGGTTCCGATGACCCTGGGGCAGGAGATCGCGACGTTCGCTCTCATGATCGACGAGGATTCTCAGCGACTCGGGGAGGCGGCGACGCTCATCTCCGAGATCAATCTGGGCGGAACAGCGATCGGGACCGGCCTCAATGCGCACCACGAGTACGCGTGGCGGGTGCGCGAGCATCTTGCCGCGATCACCGGGATCGAGGTGACGACGGCGTCCGACCTGATCGAAGCCACCCAGGACGTCGGGGCGTTCGTCCAGCTGTCCGGGGTGCTCAAGCGCACCGCGGTGAAGCTGTCCAAGATCTGCAACGATCTTCGGCTCCTGTCGTCGGGTCCGCGCGCCGGCTTCGGTGAGATCACGTTGCCGCCCGTGCAGGCGGGGTCGTCGATCATGCCGGGCAAGGTGAACCCGGTGATCCCGGAGGTGGTGAACCAGATCGCCTTCCGGGTGGTCGGCAACGACCTGACCGTGACGATGGCGGCCGAGGGTGGGCAGCTTCAGCTCAATGCCTTCGAGCCGGTGATCGCGCACAGCCTGTTCGAGACGATCGAACTGCTCACTCGCGGTTGCACCGTCCTGCGGGAGCGATGCGTGGTCGGCATCGGCGCGAACATCGACCACCTGAAGAACATGGTGGACGCATCGATCGGCGTGGTCACGGCCCTCAACCCGCACATCGGGTACACCGCGGCCACCGCGATCGCTGCCGACGCACTCGCGACCGGGCGCACCGTCGCCGCGCTCGTGCTCGAGCGGGGCCTGCTCAGTCGCGAGCAACTCGACGACGTGCTGCGGCCGGAAAACCTCACTCGACCACTCGTGCCCTGACGGCGCGAGCAACTCATCCTCAGCCGGGATGAGTTGCTCGTGCGGGGTTGACATCCAGCACACTGCCGCTAACCTTTAGTTATACGTATAACCAATTCACCGACTGCCGGTTCGCGTCGACCCGCCCGGCAGAACCGTGACACCACTCCCTACGACCGAGGAGCAGGACCCATGAGAGACGCATCCGTGGGGGAGCCCACAGGCCCGAGCAAACACAGCTACGACGTCGTCATCGTCGGCAGCGGAATGGGCGGCGGGACGCTCGCCTACGCGCTCGCGGACTCGGGAGTCGATGTGCTTCTGATCGAGCGCGGCGACTTCCTGCCGCAGGAAAAGCAGAACTGGGACCCGCAGGAAGTTTTCGAGGGACACCGGTACGCGAATGCCGAGCAGTGGTACGACACCGAGGGCACACCGTTCAGCCCCGGCACGTACTACTACGTCGGCGGTAACACGAAGCTGTACGGTTCGTCGCTGGTGCGGTTCCGGCGTGAAGATTTCCAGTCGACGCAACACGAGGCCGGCGAATCTCCCGAGTGGCCCTTCTCGTACGACGACTTCGCGCCGTATTACGCACGGGCAGAACAGGTGTACCGAGTCCACGGCGATCCCACCGACGACCCGACGCTCCCCCGCGACGAACCCTTCCCCTACCCGGCGATCGGACACGAGCCACCGGTGCAGGAGGCGGCAGACGCACTGCGGCGTCTCGGGTACACGCCGTCGAACATCCCACTGGGCATCGACCTGCGGGACGGTGGCGGATGTATTCGATGTCAGACCTGCGACGGGTTCCCCTGCCGGTTGCTGGCGAAGTCGGACGCGGATGTGCGCTGCGTCCGGCCGGCCATCGCGTCCGGCTCGGTGGAACTGCTGACCAACGCGTACGCCGAGCGCGTACTCACCGACGAGAGCGGGCAACAGGCCACCGGCGTGCAAATCCGGCACCGCGGTACCGAACTCGTCGTCGACGCACGCACCGTGGTGGTGTCCTGTGGCGCCGTCAACTCCGCGGCGCTGCTGCTCCGGTCCGCGAACGCCGCACACCCGGACGGTCTCGCCAACTCCTCCGGCATGGTCGGGCGAAACTACATGGTGCACAACAACTCCATCATGGTCGGCATCAACCCGCTGAAGAAGAATACGTCCGAGTTCCAGAAGACGTTGTACATCAACGATTTCTACACGCACGGCACCGCAGACCACCCCTACCCGCTGGGACACGTGCAACTCATCGGCAAGTTGCAGGGCGAGATGATCAAAGGCCAACGGCCGCTGATCCCCAAGTGGGCACTGAACCAGGCCACGGCCCGCAGCATGGACTGGTGGCTGTTCACCGAGGATCTGCCCGATCCGGACAACCGGGTCACGCTTACCGACGACGGCAACATCCAGATCGCGTGGACCCCCAACAACACTCGCGCCCACGAGGTCCTCGTCCGCGAGGTACGGAAGATCCTCCGGAAGATCGGCTATCCGTTCGTCTTCAGCCAGGGCACCGGCATCGAGGTCAACTCCCACCAGGCCGGCACGGTACGGGCCGGAACCGACCCCGCGACCTCCGTGCTCGATGCCGACTGCCGCACCCACGACGTGAACAACCTGTACGTCGTCGACTCGTCCTTCTTCCCGTCCCTGCCCGTGATGAACCCTGCCCTGTCCATCGCGGCCAACGCCTTCCGCGTCGCCGAGAGCATCGCCGACCGAGTCGGCAAGACCCGTTCCCACGACACCCCGGCCCAGTCCGCGTCCCTGTGACGCTTCGCCCCCACCACACCCAGAAAGCCTCTTCGATGACAACACAGAAACTCACCGGCGGACAGATGGTCGTCGACTTCCTCATCCGCGAGGGAGTCGAGAAGGTCTTCGCGATCCCCGGACACGGCAACACCGCCCTCCTCGACGCGTTCGTCGACCGAGCCGACGAGATCGAACTGGTGCCGGCCATGCACGAACAGGGCGCCGCCCACATGGCCGACGGCTACTACCGGGCCTCCGGCAAGATCGCCGCGATCTGTACCTCCATCGGACCGGGCGCGACCAACACCCTCACCGGACTCGCGACGGCCTTCGCCGACTCGATGCCGATGCTCCTGATCACCGGCGCCGTGCACACCTACATGGAGAACCGCGGGGTGCTCCAGGAGATCGACCGCCCGCACGGCAACAACTTTCCCCGCATGGTGGAGCCGGTGGTCAAGCGCTGGTGGCAGCCCAGCCGCCTGGAACAGCTTCCGGTGGCGCTCGCCCAGGCGTTCAACACCATGCACGAGGGTCGGCGCGGACCCGTGCTCGTCGACATCCCGCAGGACCTGCAGGCGGAGTACGGCGACTACACCCCGGACACCGGTGCCCGCCGTCCTGCCACCCGTGCAACCGGTGACCCGGCCGTGATCGCCGAGGCCGCACGCCTGCTCGCCGGTGCGAAACGTCCCGTCATCGTGGCCGGCGGCGGCGTCATCCACGCCGAGGCCGCCGCGGAACTGATGGCCGTCGCCGAGCACCTCGGCGCACCGGTGACGCACTCGTTCCAGGGCAAGGGCGCGTTCCCCGCCGACCACGACCTCTACGCGTGGCCGTGCGGCGACATGGGTTCGATCCCCGGCAACGGCGTGACGCGCACAGCCGACGTGATCCTCGCGGTCGGCTGCCGGTTCAGCGACCGCATCACGTCGTCGTACCGTCCCGGCGTCACGTTCGACATCCCGAACACCAAGCTCGTGCAGATCGACATCGACGGTTTCGAGATCGGCCGCAACTACCCGGTCGAGGTCGGCGTCGTCGGTGACGCGAAAACGTCCCTCGCCGCGCTGCGCGACGTGCTCGCCGACCTCGGGCCTGCCCTCGACTACCGCGACACCGACTATTTCGCCGAACTGCAGGACCTCAAGGCGCAGTGGGAAGAACACCTGCGGCCGATGCGGACCACCGACTACCTGCCGATGACCAATTCGCGGGCGATGGTCGAGATCCGCAAGGCCCTTCCGCGCGAGGGCATTCTGGTCACCGACTCGTCCAACCCCGCGAACCAGGCGTTCAACGAGTTCCCGATCTACGGCCCGAAGACCAACATCGTGGCCGGTGGCTTCTCCGGCATCGGATTCGGTGTGCCTGCCGCGATCGGCGCGCAGATCGGTGCCCCGGACACCCCGGTCCTGGCGATGGTCGGCGACGGCAGCTTCCTCCAGACCGGCACCGAGATCGCGACCGCCGCCATGCTCGGGGTGCCGCTGGTGATCGTCGTACTCAACAACGGCGGCTGGGAAGCGATCAAGGACCTCCAGATCAGCCTGTTCGGTGAAGAACGCGAAATCATCTCCGGGTGGAAGAACCTCGACGGGACACCGTATTTCGCCGACATCACCCGGTTCGCTCAGTCACTCGGCTGCAGTGCCGAGCGCGTCGAGGACCCGGAGAAGCTGGCCGACGCCATCGAGCGCGCGTTCGCGACGCCGGGCCCGGTGATCATCGAGGCGATGAGCGCCCACGAGCTGCCGTGGACCGAGATGCACCCGACCGGCTGGTGGGACATCACCGTTCCCGCGTACCACGGCGAGGTCCGCGACGACTATGTCGCGCAACGCGGATTCTGATCGGAGACCGGCATGGGAGAGATCAAACTCGGTCTCAATCTGGAGTTCGCCCGATTCGAGAACGGGTCGTTCGACTGGGCCATGGACCAGGCCGCGGAGATCGGCTACAAGTACGTCGAGCCGATGGTCTACTGGGGCCGCGAGTTGCTGAGCACCGCCGGGTACTTCCACACCCGGTCGATGCTCGACGACCCGCTCATCATGCGGGACGCCGCCGAATCGCGCGGGCTGACCATCTCCTCGCTGTCCAGTCATGCACCGCTGGCCAAGCCGGACGTGAGCGTCGACTATCTGAAGCAGTCGATCCGCTACGCGGCCGAGGTCGGGTCCCCGATGATCATGGTCGACGATGGGCCGCTGCCGACGTGGACCACCGAGGCGGAAAACTACACGCTGATGCGGTACACGCTGCAGGAGGCGGCGAAGGTGGCCGAACCGCGCGGCATCAAGATCGCGATCGAGACGCACGGCGAGTACACCGCGACCCCGGAGCGGCTCGAGAAGATCATGACGCTGATCGACAGCCCGGCGCTGACGATCAACCTCGATACCGGCAACAGCTATCTCAGTGAGAACGACCCGCACGAGTGGCTCGACCAGATCGTCGGCGGCGTCACGCACCTGCACGCCAAGGACATCGGTGTCGAGGACGCGAAGAGGCTGCGCGGCAAGGTCCGCGGCATGCTCGGCTGCGCCTGCGGCGACGGCGTCATCGACTGGGAACGGATCGTAAAGACCCTGCACGACGCCGACCACGACGTCGTTCTCTCCGTCGAGTGCGGTGGCCTCGAGGCCGCGAAAAAGAGCTACACCTACCTCACAGATCTGATCACTCGCACCCGGGCCGGCTGACAACGGCGTCGCCGGTCCCGCAGGTGATCTCGCGACACGCCGGGTCCTGAACCGACATTCGAGTCTCCGGTGCGTCGTGTCCACCGTGCCGCCCGACACCCCGTGTGTCGGGCGGCATGCTTCACCCCTACCAGTAGTGCGGATGGCGATAGCGCGATCCGGGAAGAGCTCGTGATGAATACTCCTGCCCGCACCGAGGCACGTCATCGCGTGGTGATCGTCGGTTCCGGATTCGGCGGCCTGTTCGCCGCGAAGGCGTTACGCCGCGCCGACGTCGACGTGCTCGTCGTCGACCGCACCAGCCACCACCTGTTCCAGCCGCTGCTGTACCAGGTGGCGACCGGAATCCTGTCCGAGGGAGAGATCGCACCGTCGACCCGGATGGTGCTGAAGAAGCAGTCGAACGCCTCGGTGATCCTCGGGGACGTCACCGGCATCGACCTGGCCGCGCGCAGGATCACCTCGACCCACCGGGGTGGAACGACCACCACCGAGTACGACAGTCTGATCGTCTCGGCCGGAGCCCGGCAGTCGTATTTCGGTAACGACCACTTCGCCGAACATGCCCCCGGCATGAAGACCATCGACGACGCACTCGAACTCCGTGGCCGGATCCTGGGCGCGTTCGAACGTGCCGAGCTGTCCACGGACCCCGAGGAGCGGGCCCGCCTCCTGACGTTCGTGGTGGTCGGCGCAGGACCCACCGGGGTGGAGATGGCCGGTCAGATAGCGGAACTGGCGCATCGAACCCTCGTCGGCGCGTACCGGAACATCGACACCCGTGACGCCCGGATCGTCCTGCTCGACGCCGCGTCGGCGGTGTTGCCGCCGTTCGGCGACCGGCTCGGGTCCACCGCCGCCGAGCGCCTCGAGAAGATCGGCGTCGAGGTGCGGCTCGGGGCGACCGTCACCGACGTCGACGCGGACGGCGTGACGATCAAGGACGGGCGAGGCGAGACCGTCCGCATCGAATCCGCGTGCAAGGTGTGGTCGGCGGGTGTGGAAGCCAGCCCGCTGGCCCGGCAGCTGGCCGAGCAGTCGGGGGCCGAACTCGACCGCGCCGGGCGGATCGCCGTCCACGAGGATTTGACGGTGCCGGGACACCCCGAAGTGTTCGTGATCGGCGACATGATGGCCCGCGACCGCCTCCCCGGGGTGGCGCAGGTCGCGATCCAGGGTGGCCGCTACGCGGCGCAGCAGATTGTCGCCGATGCCGGCGGGCGCGCATCCTCACCCGCCCGCGTCCCCTTCCGGTACCGGGACAAGGGGTCGATGGCGACGATCTCGAGATTCAGCGCGGTCGTGAAGGTCGGGGGCATCGAACTCGCGGGATTTCTGGCCTGGATCCTGTGGCTGGCCGTCCACGTCGTCTACGTCGTCGGGTTCCGGAGCCGGCTGTCCACGCTCATGTCGTGGACGTGGACCTTCCTCGGGTCGTGGCGGGGACAGATGACGGTCACCGATCAACAGGTGGTGGCGCGCAACGTCATGGGCAAACTCGTTCTCCTCGACCGGTGTGAGGACGACGATGACGCTGTTGTCGCCAGAGCGAGCTGACACCCGGGGGACGCGCACGGTCCGGCCGATAAGCTGGGCTCGGTAACCGTGCGACGGAGAGGATCGGCATTCGTGACCACGATGCACGACGTCGCCCGAGCGGCAGGCGTGTCGCAGGCCGCGGTCTCGTACGCGTACAACCAGCCCCACAAGCTGTCCGCAGCCCGGCGCGCCCACATCTTCCAAGTGGCCGCGGAACTCGGCTACGCCGGTCCCAACCCCGCGGGACGCAATCTCCGCACCGGGCAGGTCGGTGCACTGGGGCTGATGATCACCGACTCGTTGCGCTACGCGTTCGACGATCCGGCCACCTCGCAGCTGCTGAAGGGCATATCGGAGGTCGGTGAACTCGCCGAGGTCGCGCTGACGCTGCTGCCCTGCCCACTCGAGTCGACCCGGGTGGCCGAGGGTTCCGGCGTGCTCGTGCGGGGCGCGGTGGACGGCTTCCTCGCGTACGCGATGCCGGACGGCCACCCCGGAATGCAGACGGCGATGAGCCGCCGGCTGCCGATAGTCGTGATCGACGGTCCCAATCCTGGCGGACTGCCGCGGGTCGGAATCCGGGACCGGCAAGCTGCCAAGGAGATCGCGGAGCACGTCCTGTCGCTCGGACACCGCCGCGTCGGGTTTCTCGTCGACCGGCTCGTCCCCGACGGGAAGGGCGGGCCCGTCGACGCCGCCCGCACCAGGGCCGCACGAGACCACGTGATGAAGGAACGCCTCGCCGGCTACGCGTCCGCCTGCCGCAAGCACAAGGTGCCGTGGTCGTCCGCCGTGGTCGTCGAAGCAGGCGGGTTCGACTACGAACTGTCGCGCACCGCCGTCGAGACGCTGCTCGATGCCGGCCCCGTGACCGCCGTCATCGCAGCCTCCGACCTGCTGGCCCTCGCGGCCATCGACGTCGCACACGAACGTGGCCTCCGGGTGCCGCAGGATCTGTCGGTGGTCGGTTTCGACGACATTCCCGCGGCCCGGGCCGCCGGACTCACGACGGTCCGGCAACCACTCGTCGACAAGGGCCGCGAGGCCGCGCAACTGCTGCTCGACATCATCGGCGGCGGAGCGGGACGGGAAATCACACTCCCCACCGAGCTCGTCGTCCGCGAGAGTGCCGGACCCGTTCCCGCGGATCGGTGAGTTACCCTGTTGCGCCTCGCAGTTCGGGATTGCCGTCGACGATGGAGTAGAGCGCCTCGGTGATCGCCTTGACCCGGGCGAGTCGCGTCAGTTCCCGCGGTACCACCAGCCAGTAGGTGCGGTGCGCGATGAAGTCGTCGCGGAGAACCGGCACGAGATCCTCGTCCAGCGCCCCGATGTAACTCGGCAGCGGCGCGATCCCGACCCCGTGCTTCACGGCCTGGTAGTGGCCCGCGATGTTGTTGGTCTGGATCTGCGCCTGGAAATCCGGAATCAGCGCGTCGAGGATTCGCAGCGGTTCGACGTCGAGGAAGGCATCGACGTACCAGATGAGCGTGTGGTGCCGGAGATCGTCGAGTGACGTGATGGGGCCGTGGTCGTCCAGGTAGTCCCGTGACGCGTACAGACGGAGGTCGTAGTCGGCCAGTTTGCGGACCACGATGGACCGCGGCGACGGACGCTCGAGGGTGACGGCGATGTCGAAGTCGCGCCCGGTCAACAAGTCGTGGGTGGTCGACGTGACGAGTTCGGTGAACAGATCGGGGTGCTCGGACCGCAGTGCGGCCAACCCCGGCACCAGCACGAACGACCCGAAACCGTCAGGAGTGATGATCCGGACGGTGCCCGTCAGCCCACCCAGGGACGACGTTTCATCGAGAGCGGAGAGCACCGCGGATTCCACCGCCTCCGCATGGGGAACCAGTCGCCGGCCCGCCTCGGTGAGCTGCCACCCCGACACGCCACGATCGAAAAGTCTCGTGCCCGTGTCTTTCTCGAGTCGGGTGATTCTCCGCGAGACGGTCGTGTGATCGACACCGAGCCTCTTCGCCGCATCGGCGAGGCGGCCGGTTCTCGACAACTCCAGGAGGTAACGCATGTTGTCTGCCGTAAACATCGCCCACATCCCTCGTGCAAAAGTGCAGTCCGAAGTGCCATTTTACTCGTTGACGCAGGCATTGTTGCCCAGCAGACTCGTGGGCACCCCACCTTTCCCAGGAGTGAACCCCATGGCCGTTATCTCGCATTGGCTCAACAACAAGTCCTACCCCGGAACGCGCGTCGATACCGCGCCCGTGACGAACCCGGCGACCGGTGCCGTGACCGGTCAGGTCGCCCTCGCCAGCGTCGAGGACGCCCGCGCCGTGATCGATGCCGCCGCCGCCGCGTTCCCCGCCTGGCGCGACACCTCCCTCGCCAAGCGTTCCTCCATCGTGTTCAAGTTCCGGGAACTGCTCAACGAGCGCAAGGGCGAACTCGCCGAGATCATCACCTCCGAGCACGGCAAAGTCGTCTCCGACGCGCTCGGTGAGGTGAGCCGCGGGCAGGAAGTCGTCGAATTCGCCTGCGGCATGCCCCACCTGCTCAAGGGCGGCATGACCGAGAACGCCTCCACCAACATCGACGTCTCCTCCATCCGCCAGCCCGTCGGCCCGGTCGGGATCATCTCCCCGTTCAACTTCCCCGCCATGGTCCCGATGTGGTTCTTCCCCATCGCCATCGCCGCCGGCAACACCGTGGTGTTGAAGCCGTCCGAGAAGGACCCGACCGCCGCGATCTGGATGGCCGAACTCTGGGCCGAAGCCGGCCTCCCGGCCGGGGTGTTCAACGTCCTCCAGGGCGACAAGACCGCCGTCGACGAACTCCTCACCAACCCCGCCATCAAGGCCATCAGCTTCGTCGGCTCCACCCCCATCGCCCAGTACGTCTACGCCACCGGCACCGCCCACGGCAAACGCGTCCAAGCCCTCGGCGGGGCGAAGAACCACGCCATCGTCCTCCCGGACGCCGACCTCGACCTCGCCGCCGACGCCATGGTCAACGCCGGCTTCGGCTCCGCCGGCGAACGCTGCATGGCCATCTCCGCCCTCGTCGCGGTCGGGGACATCGCCGACGAATTGGTCGCCAAAATCAAGGACCGCACCGACACCTTGAAGATCGGCGACGGCACCAAGGACTCCGACATGGGCCCGCTGGTGACGAAGGTGCACCGCGACAAGGTCGCCTCCTACATCGACGCCGGAGAAAACGACGGCGCCACCATCGTCGTCGACGGCCGCACCGTGCAGGCCAACGGCGGTGCGGACGGGTTCTGGCTCGGACCGACCCTGATCGACCACGTCACCACCGACATGTCCGTCTACACCGACGAAATCTTCGGACCGGTCCTGTCCGTGATCCGCGTCGACTCCTACGACGAGGCCCTGGAATTGGTGAACTCCAGCCAGTTCGGCAACGGCACCGCCATCTTCACCAACGACGGCGGCGCCGCCCGACGATTCCAGAACGAGGTCGAGGTCGGCATGGTCGGCATCAACGTCCCCATCCCCGTCCCGATGGCCTACTACTCCTTCGGTGGCTGGAAGAACTCCCTCTTCGGCGACAGCCACGCCCACGGCACCGAAGGCGTGCACTTCTTCACCCGCGGAAAGGTCGTCACCACCCGCTGGCTCGACCCCAGCCACGGCGGCCTCAACCTCGGCTTCCCCCAGAACAACTAAGGAACCTCTCCCATGACCGCACACCTCTCACTCCCCCGCTTCGCCAGAATCGGGGCTGGAGCAGTCGACGAGATCGGCTCGGTTGTCGACCAATTGGGTCTGCAGAGGCCGGTTCTCGTCACCGACTCCTATCTGACCGGCACCGGCGCGGCCGATCGGATCATGAGCCTCCTCAGGTCCGCGGGCAAGGAGCCGGCACTATTCGCCGGCACCGTGCCCGACCCCACCACCGATTCTCTGGAGGAAGGGCTGAGGATCGTCGCCGAGCACAATGCGGATTCGGTGATCGGGTTCGGTGGCGGTAGTCCGATGGACACCGCGAAGGCATTGGCCGTGCTGTCCGCGAACGGCGGCGAGATGCGGTCGTACAAGGCACCTCACGTATACACCGGTAATGCACTGCCGATCATCGCGATACCGACCACCGCCGGAAGCGGCTCGGAGGCGACGCAATTCACGGTCATCAGCGACAGCGCGTCCGACGAGAAGATGCTGTGCCCGGGGCTCTCCTTCCTGCCGATCGCCGCGATCGTGGATTTCGAACTCACGATGTCGATGCCGCCGCGGCTGACCGCCGACACCGGAATCGACGCGCTCACTCACGCGATCGAGGCGTACGTCAGCAAGAAGGCCCAGCCGTTCACCGACGGACTCGCTCTCTCCGCGATCCGCACCATCGGCAAGCACATCGGCACTGCGTATGCGGACGGTGAAGACCGCACCGCGCGGGAGGCGATGATGGTCGCGTCCATGCAGGCCGGCATGGCGTTCTCCAACTCGAGTGTGGCGCTGGTGCACGGAATGAGCAGGCCGATCGGTGCGCATTTCCATGTCGCACACGGACTGTCGAATGCCATGCTGCTTCCCGCCATCACGGCGTTCTCCGTGAAGGGAGCGGAGAGCCGCTACGCCGACTGCGCGCGTGCGTTCGGCGCTGCACCGGAATCGGCGGGCGATTCCGTCGCAGCGCAGTTCCTCGTCGAAACCCTGAGCACGCTGTGTCACGACCTGAAGGTTCCGACGCCGCTCGCATACGGGATCGACCGCGACGCCTGGGACGGCCTCATTCCGTTGATGGCAGAGCAGGCGCTGGCGTCCGGATCGCCCGGCAACAATCCGGTTGTGCCCACTGCCGGCCAGATCGAGACGCTGTATTCGGAGGTCTTCAGCTAGCGCTAGAACCCGACGGTGCCCCTGAGGTATCGCCGGTACGCCCCGGACAGGTGGACGCGGTCGCCGGTCACCTCGCAGTGAACTGTTCCTCCCCGCGCTGACAGTTGGCGTCCGACAAGGCTGTTTCGGCCCAGGACGTCAGCCCAGTACGGCGCGATCTGCGAGTGCGCGGACCCCGTCACCGGGTCTTCCCGAACGCCGGCGGCGGCGCCGAACCAGCGCGACACGAAGTCGAGTCCGTCCGAGTCCGACGTTGCGGTGACGACGATGCCGCGCACCTTCAGCGGGCTGATCACGGCGAAGTCGGGGGCCATCGACGCGATGTCGCGTTCGGACTCGGCAACGAACACGAGGTCAGTGGCCTTCAGGCACTCCCGCACCGGAATGCCGAGTGCTGCGACGATCCGGGAATCGGCCGCGGTCGGCACCGGCCGCTCGGCCGGGAAATCCATCACCAGCGTCGCGTCCGGTCCACGGTCGACGTGCAGCCAGCCGCTGCGCGTCCAGAACTGGATGCGGGCGGCCCCCGGGTGCACGTCCTCGAAGATCTGTGCGGCGGTGGCGAGGGTGGCGTGGCCGCACAGGTCCACCTCGACGGCCGGAGTGAACCATCGCAGGTGATACGCCGGGTGTTCCGGGTCGTACGGCTCCGCGTCCACGGGAAGGCGGGCGGTGTAGAACGCCGTCTCGGACAGGTTGTTCTCTTCGGCGAGTTGCTGAAGAACCGAATCGTCCAGCCAGTCGGTCAGCGGCATGACCGCCGCCGGGTTGCCCTCGAAGGGTCCGGCGGCGAATGCGTCGATCTGATAGATGTCCAGCTTCATAACGTCCGATGGTGGTGGACGATCCGGCACCCGTCGAGGGCCATACCGCACACTCTGGACCGGTCCCGCCGACGTCAGGCCCGCGCGAAGCTCATCGTCTCGCCTTCGACCCCGCGCATCCAGAGGTCGTTGCACGCGGCCGCCAGTTCCGGCAGTCCCTCCTCGATGGCGGCGAACACGTTGCCGGGCACCCAGCCGACGTCGCCGTTGAGCAGGAGATTGTTGCGGCCATAGAAGATCGCGAGGTCGGTGGCGCCCTGCGCGGCGTGCGCCTCGGAGCCGGGCTCGTACCCGTAGGCGGAGTTGCCGATCTCCCACGGCTCGAAGTCGAACAGGCACACGTCACCGGGAATCGGTGTGACGGTGGGGTTTTCCCGCCTCGGTGCCGCGGTGATCCGTGGGATCAGCGTGTACACCTCGTTGCGCGCGTACTTGGCGTGGTACGCGTCGCCGCTCTGCGGAAGCACGTCCCACACCGCGTCGCACGTGAGTGGTGCGTCCTCGTCCAGAAGCCGGGCACGGCAGGTCACGCCGCGCTTGTCCAGGCTGATGGTGATGTAGCGAGCCACAGGTCCTCCTTCGGAGCCTGTGAGTACTTATTAACCGCGGGCGGTTAATAAATACTCACGGGTGCTTGTCACACTTCGTCGAGTACTTCGGACCAGATTTTCAGGGCGTCCTCGATCTGTTCCGCCGTCACGATGAGCGGTGGAATCATCCGTACCACGTTCATGTGGGCGCCGCAGGTCAACAGCAGGAGCCCCTTCTTCGCGGCCAGCTGCTGCGCCGCAGCCGCTTTCGCGCGGTCCGCACTGCCGTCGGCGGCCGTGAACTCGCTGCCCACGAGCAGTCCGAGACCGCGGACGTCGCCGATCCCGTCGATGGCGCGCGTGCGCGCACCGTCGAGCAACTGGACGCCCCGCGCAGCGGCGTTGGCCACGAGATCTTCCTTCTCGATCACCTCGAGCGTCGCGACAGCGGCCGCGCAGGACACGGCGTTCCCGCCGTACGTTCCGCCCTGCGACCCCGGCCAGCCCTTGGCCATGAGTTCCTCGGACGCCGCGATGCCCGACAGCGGGAAGCCGCTGGCAAGACCCTTGGCGATGGTGATGATGTCGGGGCGGACGTCGAAGTGCTGGTGCCCGAAGAACTTGCCGGTGCGGCCGAAACCGGTCTGGATCTCGTCGATGACGAGCAGGATGCCGTATCGGTCGGCGCGCTCGCGGAGCCCCTGGAAGAACGCGGTGTTGCCGGGCACGTAGCCGCCCTCGCCGAGGACGGGCTCGACGACGAACGCCGCCGTCTCGTTCGGCGCGGTGAGTGTCGCGAAGATGTAGTCGAGTTCCTTCAGCGCGAACGCGGTCGCCTCCTCCTCGGACCAGCCGTAGCGGTAGGCGTTGGGGAACGGTGCCACGTGCACGCCGCCCATCAGCGGGCTGAAGCCGGCCGAGAACCGGGTGCCGGATGTGGTCATCGTCGCCGTCGCGACCGTGCGTCCGTGGAATCCGCCGTGGAAGACGATCACGTTGGGGCGGCCGGTCGCCTGCCGCGACAGCCGCAGCGACGCCTCGACGGCCTCGCTCCCCGAGTTCGCGAAGAACAGCGAGTCGAGTCCCGGGGGCAGGACCGACCCCAGTCGATCGACCAGCTCGAGCATCGGCTGGTGCATGACCGTCGTGTACTGGCCGTGGATCAGGGAGCCGACCTGTCTGCGCGCGGCCTCCACGACGTGCGGGTGACAGTGCCCGGTACTGGTGACGCCGATGCCCGCGGTGAAGTCGAGATAGCGGCGGCCGTCGGTGCCGTAGAGGTAGCAACCTTCACCGTGATCGACCGTCACGGGTGTGGCCTGAGCGAGCAGTGGAGATAGCCGAGTCACGAGAACCCTCCCACGCGTAGATGCCGTCCGATGTCGGCAAGTGCATTGTCAGATTGTTGACAATCTGTATAACATGGGGAGCGTCCCTTCGGCAACGGAGAATGGGGAAAAATCATGCTCGAGGAAGCAGCAATCGCATCGGTGCAGACCGGCCTGTTCATCGGCGGCAAGTGGCGCGACAGTGCCCGCACGATGCCGGTCCACGACCCGTCCACCGGACAGATCCTGTGCACGGTCGCCGACGCCGACGCCGCGGAGGCCCGCGAGGCGCTCGATGCGGCGGTGGCGGCGCAACCGTCGTGGGCGGCCACGACACCCCGCGAACGCAGCACCATCCTCATGAACGCGCACCGGCTGCTGCTCGAGAACGTCGACCGGCTCGCGCTGGTCATGACGCTCGAGATGGGCAAGCCACTCACCGAGGCACGGGGCGAAATCGCCTACGCCGCAGAGTTCTTCCGCTGGTTCGCCGAGGAGGCCGTCCGCATCGACGGCGGCTACATGACGGCGCCCGGCGGCGGGTCGCGGTTCCTCGTCACCAAGCAGCCCGTCGGACCGAGCTTGCTCATCACCCCGTGGAACTTCCCGATGGCGATGGGCACCCGGAAGATCGGGCCCGCCATCGCGGCCGGGTGCACCTCCGTCATCAAACCTGCGGCCCAGACACCGCTGTCGATCCTGGCGCTCGCCGACATCCTCACCGAGGCCGGCCTGCCGGACGGCGTCGTCAACGTCGTCACCACGTCCAGCCCCGACGAGGTCATCACTCCACTCATCCTCGACGGCCGGGCCCGCAAGCTCTCGTTCACCGGTTCGACCAAGGTCGGGAAGCATCTGCTCGAACTGTGCGCCCGCACGGTCATGCGCACATCCATGGAACTCGGCGGCAACGCGCCGTTCCTCGTCTTCGACGACGCGAATCTCGACGACGCCGTCGACGGGGCGATGGCGGCGAAGATGCGCAACATCGGCCAGGCCTGCACGGCTGCCAACCGCATCCTCGTGCACAGTTCGGTCGCCGAGGAATTCACCCGCAAACTCACCCAGCGGATGGAGGCCCTGCCCGTCGGGCGCGGCACCGAGGACGGCGTCGTCGTCGGACCGCTGATCGACGAGGCGGCTGTCGCGAAGGTGAGCAGTCTCGTCGCGGACGCGATCGCACGCGGCGCCTCGGTACTCACCGGCGGCGAGGCACTCGACCGCCCGGGCAACTTCTACCCGGCGACGGTGCTGACCGGTGTGTCCGACGACGCCGAGATGTGCCACAACGAGATCTTCGGTCCCGTGGCCGCGATCAGCACGTTCGAGACCGAGACCGAGGCCGTCGAGCGGGCCAACGACACCCCGTACGGGCTGGTGGCCTACGTGTACACGGAGAGCCTCAAGCGCGGCATCCGCGTGTGCGAAGCACTGGAGTCGGGCATGGTCGGACTCAACCAGGGAGTGGTGTCGAACCCTGCCGCGCCATTCGGCGGCGTGAAGGAATCCGGGCTCGGGCGCGAAGGCGGGACCACCGGCATCGACGAATTCCTCGAGACCAAATACATCGGTGTTGCCGTCTAGAAATCTAGAGCCAGGTGTCTTCCGACGACGTCGTGAGGAACGCTTCGAGGTCGTCGCGCCACGGCGCGGGCACGGTCTTGTCCGGTTCGATGCCGGTGTACTGCCCGCGGTAGAACAGCAGCGGTCGCTCCTCCCTGATCTCGCTCAGGGAGGAGACCCGGCCGAACGCGACCCAGTGGTCGCCGCCGTCGTGCACGCTCTCGAGCGAGCAGTCGATGTGGGCGAGCGAACCGGTGAGGATCGGTGAGCCCAGCGGCGACTCCGTCCAGTCGATCCCGGCGAACTTGTCCGGATCCCGGGAACCGAAGCGGGCGCACGACGACTGTTGTTCTTCCGCGAGCACATTGACGCAGAAGATGCCACTGCGCTCGATCGCCGCCCACGACCGCGACGTCTTGGTCGGGCAGAACAGCACGAGCGGGGGTTCGAGCGACAGCGCGGCGAACGACTGGCACGCGAACCCCACGGGCTCGCCGTCGTCGATCGTCGTGATGATGGTGACGCCGGTGCAGAACTGGCCGAGCACCGTCCGGAACCGTCGCGGATCGATCGCCTCGGCCGCGACGGCCCCGTCCCCGGTCACCTCGCTCACGGCTGCATTCCGACGCTGAAGTCGTGACCCCACAGGCTGACGGCCGTGCTCTCCCTCGCGATCCAGCTCTCGTCCTCCACCTGACGTCCCTCGCAACCGAATTCGACGTCGAAGCCGCCGGGGGTCTTCATGTAGAACGACAGCATCAGGTCGTTGACGTGGCGGCCGAGCGTGGCCGACATCTTGACCTTCTTGCGGAGCGCGCGGTCGAGGCACAACCCGACGTCGTCGGAGTTCTCGACCTCGATCATGAGATGCACGATGCCGCTGGGCGTGGGCATCGGCAGGAACGCGAGGCTGTGATGCCGCGGATTGCAGCCGAAGAACCGCAACCACGCCGGCTTGCCGTCGGCGGGCCGCCCGACCATCTGCGGGGGCAACCGCATCGAGTCGCGCAGGCGGAAGCCGAGGACGTCGCGGTAGAAGCGCAGCGACGCCTCGTCGTCCGTGGTCGAGAGGACGACGTGCCCGAGACCCTGCTCACCGGTGACGAACTTGTGCCCGTACGGGCTGACCACCCGCCGATGTTCCAGGGCTGCGCCGTGGAACGCCTCGAGCGTGTTGCCGGACGGGTCCTCGAACGTGATCAGCTCGTCGACCCGGCGGTCCTGCAGCTGCTCGGCGGTCCCCTCCTTGAACGCGACGCCGGCCGCCGACAGGTTGTCGCGGACCTCCTGCAGCTCCGCGGCATTGGCCGTCTCCCAACCCGACACCGACAGCCGGTCCTGCTCCCCGGGGAAGATCACGAGGCGAGCCGGAAAGTCGTCCATCCGCAGATACAGGGCGTCCGGGTCGGAGCCCTTGCCCTCGACCATGCCGAGCACCTTCAGACCGTATTCGCGCCACGCGGCCATGTCGGTGGCCTCGATGCGCATGTATGCCAGTGAACGAATACTCATCACTTACCCCCGTCCAGGAGGAAATCGGTTGCCAGGCGATTGAACTCGTCGAACTTCTCCAGCTGCGCCCAGTGTCCGCAGCCGCCGAAGACGTGCAGCTGCGCCCGCGGAATCATCTTCAGCGCCACCAGCGCCCCGTCGAGCGGGTTGACCCGGTCTTCGCGACCCCAGATCAGCAGCACGCGCTGGCGCAGCTTGTAGGCGTCGCGCCAGAGCATTCCCAGCTCGAAGTCGGCCGAGGAGAACGACTTTCCCATCGCCTTGGCGGCGGCGAGCGACTCGGGCGTGCTCGCCGCGGCGAAACGCTCGTCGATCAGTTCGTCGGTGATCAACTTCTGGTCGAACACCATGATGCGCAGGAACGCCTCGAGATTCTCGCGCGTGGGTTGGTACCCGAACTTGCCGAGGTTCCTGACGCCCTCGGTCGGGTCCGGGGCGAACAGGTTGACGCTCAGTCCGCCCGGACCCATCAGGACCAGCCGGCCCGCCCGGTCCGGGTAGTCCAGCGCGAAACGCACTGCCGCACCGCCACCGAGCGAGTTGCCGAGCAGGTGGACGCGTCCGCCGATGTCGAGCGTGTCGAGCAGATCCTTCAACGCGGACGCACTGTGCACGAAGTACTGCGGGTGCTCGGTCGGCTTGTCCGATAACCCGTATCCCGGCTGGTCGACGGCGAGCACGTGGAACTTCTCGGCGAGAACCGGGATGTTCCTGGCAAAGTTCGACCACGACGAAGCGCCCGGACCGCCGCCGTGCAGCAGCACGATCGTGGTGTCGTTGCCGACCCCGGCCTCGTGGTAGTGCAACTTCAGGTCGGGCCGCACCTGGGCGAACTTCGAGGTGGACTCGAATGTGAGGGCCTCTTCGGTAGTCGTCACGCGTTCTCCTAGACCATCGTGTCGGTGACGGGCAGACCGAATTCGCCTGTGCCGTACATGACGTAGGCGCGCTCGGGATCGTTGGCCGCGTGGACGCGTCCGGCGTGCGCGTCCCGCCAGAAACGCTGCAGCGGCGTTCCGTTGGCCAGCGCGGTGGCCCCCGAGCTCTCGAACAGTTTGTCGATCGACGAAATGGCGCGGCCCGTGGCGCGCACCTGGTCGCGGCGTGCCCGCAGCCGCATCTCGAACGGGACTTCCTCACCGGCGACGAGCAGTGCGTATTCGTCGGCGACGTTTCCGGACAGCTGGCGCCAGGCGGCGTCGATGTCACTCGAGGCCTCCGCGATGCGGACCTTGGCGAACGGGTCGTCTTTCGCCTTCTCACCGGCGAACGCCGCGCGGACGCGCTTGCCCTGATGTTCGACGTGCGCATCGTAGGCGCCGTAGGCCATCCCGACGATCGGCGCGGAGATGGTGGTGGGATGGATTGTTCCCCAGGGCATCTTGTAGACGGGCGCGGTGTTGCGCTCGAGCCCGGGTGCGGTGAGGTTGCTCATCGCCTTGAAGCTGAGAACGCGGTGCGTCGGGACGAACACGTCGTCGACAACCACGGTGTTGCTGCCGGTTCCGCGGAGTCCCACGACATTCCACACGTCGTCGATCCGGTAGTCCTCGCGCGGGATCAGGAAGCTGACGAAGTCGACCGGACGCCCGTCCTTGATGACGGGCCCGCCGAGCACGGCCCAGCTCGCGTGATCACAGCCGGACGACCAGGCCCAGGCACCGTTGACCGTGTATCCGCCGTCGACGACCTGGCCGGCGCCCATCGGCGCGTACGAGGACGAGATGCGGACGTCGGTGTCGTTGCCCCACACGTCTTCCTGAGCCTGCTGGGAGAACAGTGCGAGGTGCCAGTTGTGGACACCGATGATCGACGAGACCCATCCGGTGGAACCGCAGGCGCTCGCGATCTTCCGCACCGCGGAGTAGAAGAGCACCGGATCCGCCTGGTAACCACCCCACTGTGCGGGCTGGAGCAACCGGAAGAATCCGGTCTCCTGGAGCGCCTTCATGGAATCGTCGGGGATACGACGTAGATCCTCGGTCTCCTGCGCACGCTCTCGCAGCGTCGGCAGTAGTGCGTCGAGCCGCTGCATCACCTCGTGACTGTCATGGTCACCCACAGGACGCTCCTGTCTCGTTCGATGGTTCACTTATCTTCTGAGACTAGAACACGTTCCCATTTATGTCGAGATACCGGCAAAGGTGCTGTTTGACGGCCCGGGTCTGGAAGAAAGCACCCGAAAATCTGGCGGATCGTGTCGAAGTTCTATAACGTGTTCTACTAACAGCATGAAGGGATGTGAGGGCACAATGGCGCAGATTCGCGAGATCGATGTGGGCACGGTCCAGACCCGCTTCGCGCGTGGTTGGCACTGCCTCGGTTTGACCAAGACGTTCAAGGACGGCAAACCGCATTCGATCGAGGCATTCGGCACCAAACTCGTCGTCTTCGCCGACAGCAAGGGCGAACTGAAGGTTCTGGACGCGTATTGCCGGCACATGGGCGGCGACCTGTCGCAGGGCACCGTGAAGGGCGATTCCGTGGCCTGCCCGTTCCACGACTGGCGCTGGGGCGGCAACGGCAAGTGCACCAGCATTCCCTACGCACGCCGGGTTCCGCCGATCGCCCGCACCCGGGCCTGGCTCACCCTCGAGCAGAACGGCCAGCTGTTCGTCTGGAACGACCCGGAGGGCAATCCCCCGCCGGAGGACGTGACGATCCCCCGCATCGAGGGCGCATACAGCGACGAGTGGACCGACTGGACCTGGAACTCGATGCTGATCGAAGGTTCCAACTGCCGCGAGATCATCGACAACGTGGTCGACATGGCGCACTTCTTCTACATCCACTACGCGTTCCCGACGTACTTCAAGAACGTCTTCGAAGGCCACATCGCGACGCAGTACCTCAACACGAAAGGTCGCCCCGACGTCGGGATGGCGACGCAGTACGGCATGGAATCGCTGCTGCGCTCCGAGGCCGCGTACTACGGGCCGTCCTACATGATCAATCCGCTGTGGAACAGCTACGGCGGGTACGAGGTCGAGAGCGTCCTCATCAACTGCCACTATCCGGTGACGAACAATTCGTTCGTGCTCCAGTACGGCGTGACCGTCAAGAAGCCGACCGGCATCGACGACGAAACAGCCGACAAGCTGGCCGCGAAGTTCACCGAGGGCATCGCCGAGGGATTCCTGCAGGACGTCGAGATCTGGAAGAACAAGACCAAGATCGACAACCCCCTGCTCTGCGACGAGGACGGTCCGGTCTACCAGCTGCGACGCTGGTACGACCAGTTCTACGTCGACGTCGCCGACGTCACCGACAAGATGACGCGGCGCTTCGAGTTCGAGGTCGACACCACCAAGGCCAACGAGGCCTGGCAGCACGAGGTCGACGAGAACCTGGCCCGTCAGAAGGCCGAACGCGAGGCCGCGGAGCGGTCCGAAAGCAAGGAAGCGCAGGTCTGATCATGAGTGCCTCGACCGAATGGGCCAAAGCTCCCGACTTCGCCGGGCAGCCTGCTCGGCTCGAGGCCATTCATGCGCAGACGTTGGCCGACAAGGCCAATTACCTCGACGACGGCATGAAGGAAGTCGAGTGCCGGACGTGCGGAACCTGTGTGCTGGTGCGCAAGAACAGCCTCGAGCACACAAGCGTCCAGTGGACGGACGACCCTGCAAAGACGTGCCCGACGTTCCGGGACGCCGTCGGAGAGGGACAGTCCACCGCGCTCCGCGAGGGGTGCCCGCGGCTGTGGGACAGTATCGATCACGCGGTGATGGAGGGGTTCATCGACGTGCGAGATCGCGTCGAATAGTCGTTGGCACGCTGCGCGCGGATGCGTCGCCCAGTGTGACATTCGTGCAGTCAGTGCGGCTTCGGCCTGCACGAATGTCACATTGGGCGCTTAGGCTGGATGTGCCGTCGGATTCGGCGGTTCCAGCCGAACCGGAGGCGTGCCATGACAGGCCGAATCGTGCACTTCGAGATCCCTTTCGACGACGGTGACCGCGCACGAGCGTTCTATCGGGACGCGTTCGGGTGGGCCATCGCCGAGATCCCCGACATGGACTACAGCATGGTCACCACCGGACCCGTCGGCGAGAGTGGCATGCCCGACGAACCCGGGTACATCAACGGCGGCATGATGCAGCGCGGGGAGGTGACCTCTCCGGTGGTCACCGTCGACGTCGAGAGCATCGAATCCGCCCTCGAAAGGATCGAATCCCTCGGTGGCAAGACCGTCACCGGCAGGACCCCCGTCGGGAACATGGGATTCGCCGCGTACTTCACCGACTCTGAGGGCAACGTCGTCGGGCTGTGGGAGACCGCCCGCTGACCCGTGAGTACTTATTAACCGCCCGTGGTTAATAAGTACTCACAGGCGCTCGCGTTGCAGTTCGAGCGCAATGTCGATGAGCTGGTCTTCCTGCCCGCCGACGAGCTTGCGCTTACCCGCGCGGACGAGGAGTTCGGCGGACGAGACGCCGTACCGCTCGGCCTGGCGTTCGGCGTGCTTGAGGAAGCTCGAGTAGACACCGGCGTATCCCATCATCAGCGCCTGGCGGTCGAGGAGGCATTCGGCGGGCATCGCCGGACGCACCACGTCCTCGGCAGCGTCGGCGATTGCGAAGAAGTCGATCCCCGTCTTGACGCCGATCTTGTCGCACACGCCGACGAACGCCTCGACCGGCGCGTTGCCGGCGCCGGCACCGAATCGTCTTGTGCTGCCATCGATCTGCTTGGCACCTGCGCGGACCGCGGCGATCGAGTTGGCCACACCGAGTCCGAGGTTCTCGTGACCGTGGAATCCCACCTGCGCGTCCGAGCCGAGTTCCTGCACCAGAGCCTCGACGCGGTCCGACACCTGCTCGAGCACGAGCGCGCCGGCGGAGTCGACGACGTACACGCACTGGCAGCCCGCGTCGGCCATGATGCGGGCCTGCTTGGCGAGCTTCTCCGGTGCAATCGAATGCGCCATCATCAGGAAGCCGACGGTCTCGAGACCGCGGTCGCGGGCCAGCCCGAAGTGCTGGATGGACACGTCCGCCTCGGTGCAGTGCGTGGCGATGCGACAGATCGAGGCGCCGTTGTCCTGGGCGACGATGATGTCGTCCTTGATGCCGAGGCCCGGCAGCATCAGGAAGGCGATCTTCGCGTTCTTCGCCGTGTCGACGGCGATCGAGATGAGTTCCTGCTCCGGCACCTTGGAGAACCCGTAGTTGAACGAGGACCCACCCAGTCCGTCGCCGTGCGTCACCTCGATGACCGGGACCCCGGCGTTGTCGAGCGCACCGACGATGGCCCGGACCTCCTCGCCGGTGAACTGGTGCCGCTTGTGGTGCGAACCGTCCCGCAGGGAGGTGTCGGTGACGCGGATGTCCCAGCTGGCGTCGAAATGGACCATAGTGCTCATGCCTCCACACTCAGGAGCTTCTGGGCGATCTCCTCGCCCACCTTGGTTGCCGCTGCGGTCATGATGTCGAGGTTGCCCGCGTACGGCGGCAGGAAGTCGCCTGCGCCCTCGACCTCGACGAACGTCGTGACTGTCGCCTGCCCGCCCGACACGATGCTCGGGTCGTCGAACTGCGGTTCGTTGAGCAGCCGGTAGCCGGGGACGTACTGCTGGATGTCCGCGACGACGCGGTGGATGGAATCGGTGATGGCGGCGCGGTCGGCGTCCTCGGGGATCGCGCAGAAGATCGTGTCGCGCATGATCATCGGCGGGTCGGCCGGGTTGAGGATGATGATCGCCTTGCCACGCCGCGCTCCGCCGATGGTCCCGATGCCGCGGCTGGTGGTCTTGGTGAACTCGTCGATGTTGGCGCGGGTGCCCGGGCCCGCGGAGACGGACGCCACCGACGCGACGATCTCGGCGTACGGCACGTCGACGACGCGGGAGACCGCGTACACGATCGGGATCGTGGCCTGCCCTCCGCACGTGATCATGTTGACGTTGGGGGCGCCGAGGTGTTCGAGCAGGTTCGCCGGCGGCACCACGGCCGGTCCGACCGCGGCCGGTGTCAGGTCGACGGCGCGGATGCCGGCGGCCTCGTACCGCGGTGCGGCCTCCCGATGCACGTACGCGGACGTGGCCTCGAAGACGAGGTCGGGTTTCTCCGGCTGGTTCAGCAACCAGTCGACACCCTCGGCCGACGTCTCCAGTCCCAACTTGCGGGCGCGTGCCAGGCCTTCGCTCTCGGGGTCGATCCCGATCATCCAGCGGGGTTCGAGCCACTCGGATCGCTGCAGTTTGTAGAGCAGGTCGGTGCTGATGTTGCCCGAACCGACGATCGCCACACTTGCCTTGGTCATGAACAAACTCCTACTTGAACTGCAGGGATACGGATCCGAGCCCACTGAACTCGGCGCGGAAGTGATCGCCCGGGTGCGCGTCGATGGCGCGGGTGCACGATCCGGGCAGCACGATGTCGCCGGCCTTCAGCCGGACGCCGAAACTCTCGACCTTCTGCGCGAGCCAGGCGACGGCCGTCACCGGGTTGCCGAGCACCGCGTCGCTGCGCCCCTCGGCCTTGGTCTCGCCGTTGCTGGTCAGGACCGCATCGATGGATGTGATGTCGATGTCCGCGGGCCGCACCCGGTTCTTGCCGAGCACGAAACCGGCGGACGACGCGTTGTCCGCGATCGTGTCCGACAGCGTGATCTTCCAATCGGTGATCCGGCTGTCGATCAGCTCGATGGACGGCGCGAACGCCACGGTGGCGTCCAGGACGTCCTGCTCGGTGCAGCCGGCGCCGGGGAGGTCGGCGCCCAGCACGAACGCCACCTCGACCTCGACGCGCGGGAAGCAGAACCGCGCCGTGTCGACGGGCTGGTCCTCGAACACCTCCATGTCGGCGAGCAGGTGGCCGTAGTCGGGTTCGTCGACGCCCATCATCTGCTGCATGGCGAGGGACGACAGGCCGACCTTGTGCCCGACGACCTTCGCTCCGTCCTGCAGCCGGCGGCGGATGTTGATCAGCTGGATCTCGTAGGCGTCGACGACGTCGATGTCGGGATGGTCCGCGGTCAGGGGGCCGATGGGAGCGCGGCCCCGCTCCGCGGCGTCGAGCTGATTCGCCAACTCGGTGCGTAGTTGCGTCGAGAGCATGGTGTGAGGGCCTTCCGTGAAGTTCGTTTGTGTGCGCACGCCCACCGGTTTTTACTGCAACGTGTTTCGTTCTTGTTTGTTGGCGTCAGTAATACTTCCTGGCAGAAAGGATGGACTGACAACCCCATCATTCTATAACGTGTTCTACATGAGCAAGCACGAATACGACATCGTGGTCGTCGGAAGCGGTGCCGGTGGAATGACCGCGGCCCTCACCGCGGCCCACAAGGGACTCAGCGTCGTCATCCTCGAAAAGGCGCCGCACTTCGGCGGCTCCACCGCGCGCTCCGGCGGTGGCGTGTGGATCCCCAACAACGAGGCGCTGATCGCCGCGGGAGTCGAGGACACCACCGACGCCGCGCGGACCTACCTGCACAGCATCATCGGTGACGTCGTCCCGAAGGACCGGATCGACGCCTACATCGACCGCGGCCCCGAAATGCTGTCGTTCGTGCTGAAGAACAGCCCGCTGAAACTGCAGTGGGTGCCCGAATACTCCGACTACTACCCCGAGGCCCCCGGCGGACGGCTCGGCGGACGGTCCGTCGAGCCGACACCGTTCGACGGCAGGAAACTCGGCGCCGACCTCGCGAGGCTCGAACCCGACTATGTCAAGGCGCCGTCCAATTTCGTGATCACCCAGGCCGATTACCGCTGGCTGAACCTCCTGATGCGGAACCCGCGCGGCCCGCTGCGCGCCGCCCGGGTCGGGCTCCGGTTCCTCGGCGCCAAGCTCACCGGGAAGCGCCTGCTCGTCCGCGGTCAGGCGCTCGTCGCGGGACTGCAGGCCGGGCTGAAGGCCGCCGGCGTCCCGATCCTGCTCGACACCCCGCTCACCGACCTGTATGTGGAGGACGGCGTGGTCAGGGGCGTCAACGCGACGGTCGACGGACAGCCGCAGGTGTTCCGGGCGCGCCGCGGCGTCGTGATCGCGTCGGGCGGTTTCGAGCACAACGACGAGGCCCGCAAGAAGTACCAGCGGGCACCGATCGGCACCGAATGGACCGTCGGCGCGAAGGCCAACACGGGCGACGGCATCTGGGCGGGCGAAAAGCTCGGCGCCGCGCTCGATCTGATGGAAGACGCCTGGTGGGGACCGTCCATCCCACTCACCGGGGGCCCCTGGTTCGCGCTGTCCGAGCGGAGCCTGCCGGGCTGCATCATGATCAACGAATCCGGCAAGCGCTTCGTCAACGAATCCGCGCCATACGTCGAGGCGACGCACGCGATGTACGGCGGCACGTACGGCCAGGGCGACGGACCGGGCGAGAACGTGCCGTGCTGGCTCGTCCTCGACCAGCGTTACCGCGACCGCTACGCGTTCGCCGGAGTCACCCCCCGCTCGCCGTTCCCCGGTCGCTGGCTGAAGGCCGGTGTGATCGTCAAGGCGGGCACCGTCGCCGAGCTGGCCGGGAAGATCGGCGTGCCGGTCGACGCGCTCGCCGAAACGGTCTCGCGTTTCAACACTTTCGCCCGCAACGGCAAGGACGAGGACTTCGGCCGTGGTGAGAGCGGGTACGACCACTACTACGGGGATCCCCGCAACAAGCCCAACCCGAGCCTCGGGGCGCTCGAGAAGGCGCCGTTCTTCGCCGTCAAGATGGTCCCGGGCGACCTCGGCACCAAGGGCGGCCTCCGCACCGACCGCAATGCGCGCGTGCTGCGGGAGGACGGCAGCACCATCGAGAACCTCTATGCGGTGGGCAATGCCAGCGGCCCGGTGATGGGCCACACCTACGCCGGACCCGGCGCGACCATCGGCCCGGCGATGACGTTCGGCTATCTCGCGGTTCTCGATATCCTCGACAAGTCCTCCCGGACCGATTCCCCGACGTCACTCACCGGAGACACCACCAATGCCCCTTGATCCGAACATCGCCATCGGAGCCGAACTGCCCGTTCAGGAGTTCTCCTGGACCAGTTCCGACGTGCAGCACTACCACCTCGCTCTCGGTGCCGGATCCCGTCCACTGGACGAGAGGGAGTTGCGGTACCTGACCGACGGGAAGCCGCAGGTGCTCCCCACGTTCGCTACGGTGGCCGCGAATTTCCACGCGACCGAGGCCCCCCGTGTGTCGTTCCCGGGCGTCGAGATCGACCTCGCCAAGGTGGTCCACGGCAGCCAGGAAGTGACCGTGCACCAGCCGATTCCCCCGGAGGGCAAGGCCCGCACCACCACCCGCATCGCCGAGGTGTGGGACAAGGGCAAGGCCGCCGTCATCGTGCAGGAATCGACGACCACCGACCTCGGCGGCACTCCCCTGTGGATCGGGCGTTCGTCCATCTTCGCCCGCGGCGAAGGCGGTTTCGGCGGTGAGCGCGGACCGTCCCAGTCCGTCGAGTTACCCGACCGGCCTGCCGACGCCGAGGTCGACACGCCCGTCCTTCCGCAGCAGGCGCTGATGTACCGGATGTGCGGCGACCGCAACCCCCTGCATTCCGACCCGAAGTTCGCTTCCGCCGCAGGGTTTCCCGCCCCGATCCTGCACGGCCTGTGCACCTACGGAATGGTGTGCAAAGCGGCCGTGGACGCGGTACTCGACTCGGACACGTCGCAGGTCGCGGGCTTCCGAGTCCGGTTCGCGGGCGTGGTTTTTCCGGGCGAGACGCTGCACACGCGAATCTGGCGGGAGGAGGGCAGACTACTCATCTCGGCCACGGTTCCCGAGCGTGATCATGCCCCAGCCCTGGCCGACGTGGTACTGACCCTGACCCAGGGGTGACAGTTACCGAAATTTGACCGAATGTGCCCAGTTCGGGCGGATGTTCGCAATTATCAGGCACGATGCCGCAACACTTTGTACGCTTTCCGGGACCTCATCGAGACGTCTCAACCGATGGTCGGGACGGTTCCAACGGCTCTCCAACGAGCAGTAGCGAACAAAGGGGGGACCTCGTGTCCCAGCGCAGACATCTCCGTCCCGTGCGGCGCGCTGCCGTTGCCGGCGCTCTCGCGTTCTGCGCGACCGCCCTCGTCGCTCTTCCCGCGAATGCCGCACCGGTCGCGGGAAGTTCCGACAGCGGCAGCACCGGCGGCAGTTCGATGGGTTCTTCCGTTCTCCCGACGCCCATTCCCACCCCGACCGGGCTGGCCGCGCTCGCGGCCGCGACGACCCAGACTGGCAAGCCTTATCTGTGGGGTGGGACGGGTCCCGACGCGTGGGACTGCTCGGGGCTGGTTCAGTGGGCATTCCGGCAGGCAGGGGTGAATCTGCCACGCACCACGTGGGAGCAGGCTGAGGTCGGCGCCCCCATTCCGCTGTGGGCGCTGGCTCCCGGCGACATCGTGGTGCTCAACCCGGATGCGTCGCACATCGGTATCTACGCGGGCTTCGGTCAGGTCTTCAATGCGTACGGACGCGGCGTGCCCGTGGGTCTGGCGCCGCTGTCGCAGTTCCACATCTACAGCATCCGCCGGTTCTGACCCTCGGCCGTGGGTGTGCGTCTGCCGACGTACGGCCACACCGCGACGAGGAACAACACCACCACCGCGACCGGCCCGAGCAGGGACGCCCACGCCGGCCCGTCCGGCAGTGCCGCTGCCAGACCGGCCGCGGCGCCGGTGACGACCGCCCCCAGCAGTAGCGTCGGGATTCCCGGTGCGAGGCCGGTGTACGCGACGAGCAGCAGTCCCGTCGCCGCGACACCCGCGGCGGCCGCCGCGAGCGCGGACGCGTTGCCCAGGACGAGCGCGACCAACGCCCCCTGCACCGCGATCACCGCTACCCATCTCATCGGAGTGCCCTCGACGGCCGGCGGGCGCGATCGGCGAGGGCCAGCGCGAGATCCAGTGCGGAATCGTCGTCCCACGCCACCACCGGGACCCCGAGAACACCCATGTTCCGGTACATGTTCCGCCGCTCGAGCCGCCACATCCTGCCGGTCATCGGCTCGAGTTCGTACTCGAACGGCGGGCCGCGGAGCACGTCGACGGCCACGACGACGTGACCGCGCCGCCTCAACTCCAGCAGTGACAGCGCGAAGTTGGTGTCCAGCATGGTGGAGAACGCGATGACCACGGCCCTCGGCGGCAACGCGACCCGCGGGACGAGTGTGCCTTCGGAGGCACCGGCCTCGGAGTCGAGCACGGTGTCGAGGATCCGGTAGAACTGCCTGCGTCCGATGTCGGCGCCGAGCCACCGCAGCCGGAGCCCGTGGGCGACGACCCCGGCCCGGTCGCCGCGCTGCAAGGCCGTCTGCACCACCTGCGTGGCCCCGCGCACGGTCCGGTGCAGGCTCGCCGACGCCGGGCCCGGCGCCTGCGGCGTGGTGTCGAGTACGGCGACGACGTCCGCGGCGCGGTCCATGATCCGTTCGGTGACGTGGAGCCGGCCGCGCCGGGCACTCACCGGCCAGTTGACGCTGCGCAGCGGGTCTCCCGGCGTGTGGGGGCGGATGTCCCCGAACTCGACGCCCGAACCGAATCGGCGGGTGCGGTGCGCGCCGATGCGGTCCGGAAGGGTGGCGTGGGGCAACGGAGTCGGCATGGGTGGCGCCAGCGGGAACACCCGCAGCTCCGCGACGGGAACCGGCAGCGAAGCGGTCAGCAGGCCGCCGCCGGCACGTGCCGTGACCGTCAGTGCGGGTTCGTACCGGCCCCATCGATCCGCCGACACCACGTAGTCGCCCTCGCCGACCTGATCGACCGTGTAGCCGTCGGACGGTGCCGGTGTCACCGCGAGCTCCGCCGCGCCACAACACGCCGTCACATCCACCGAGAAGTGCACGGACTCGGATTCGAAACACCGCAGCATGTGCGCCGACGCCTCGACCCGGACGCCGGTGGCCGGACGGGGCAACCACGTCACCGTGCCGAGCGCACCCAGCATCGGGGCGGCGAACACGATCAGTTCCCACCACCGCCCCACGACACCCGCCGTCAACGCCACAGCGGCGCAGGTCGTCAATGCGAGGGCTGCCGGCGACGCCCGCCACGTCAGCTGGTGCTCCGTCATCGTGCCCTCGGCGCGGGGAGACGGCGCAACAGTTCCGCGAGGACGTCGTCGCTGCGGATACGGCGCACCCACATCTCCGGGCGCAGGCTGATGCGGTGCGCGACAGCGGGAACGGCCAGGGCCTTGATGTCCTCGGGAATGACGAAGTCCCGGCCCGAGAGGAGGGCTCGCGCCCGAGCCAGCTGGACGAGGTCGAGCTCCGCGCGGGGGCTGGCCCCGACCTCGACCTGCGGGTGATGCCGGGTGGCGTTCGCGAGCGCGACGACATATCCGAGGACGTCGTGATGAACACTGACCTGCTCGAGCGATTCGCGCATCGCCAGGAGGTCGGCGGCATCGACCACCTGCTCGACGACGACGGCGGCGGATCCCCGGTCGAGCCGTCGGCGAAGCATCTCGTGCTCGTCGGTCTCGGTGAGATACCCGAGCCGCAGGCGGAGCGCGAACCGGTCCAGCTGCGCCTCGGGTAGCGGGTAGGTGCCCTCGTACTCGATGGGATTGTCGGTGGCGAGCACGATGAAGGGACGCGGCAGGATCCGGGTGGTGCCGTCGACGCTGACCTGCCCCTCGGCCATGGCCTCGAGCAAAGCGGCCTGGGTCTTGGGCGGGGTGCGGTTGATCTCGTCGGCGAGGAGCAGGTTGGTGAAGATCGGGCCCGGACGAAATTCGAAGCGTCCCGACGGCATGTCGTAGATGGTGGCGCCGAGCAGGTCGGCGGGCAGCAGGTCGGGGGTGAACTGGACGCGCGTGAAGTCGAGCCCGAGCGCGGCAGCGAAAGATCGTGCCACCAGAGTCTTTCCGAGTCCGGGCAGATCCTCGATGAGCACGTGTCCGCCGGCGAGTACCGCGAGCAGGATCGACGTGAGTTCGTCGTGCTTGCCGACCACCGCCCGTTCGACCTCTGCCAGCACCGCGTGGGCGCGCGCGGTGGTGACCTCGGCGGGCATCGTCACAGCTGCTCCAGCCGTTGCAGGATCCGGTCGAGCACATCCCGGCCCGGACCGGGTGCGGCCCTGTCGGAGCGCTGCACGCACTCGGGATCGACCCACTGCCACAAGTCGCCGAAGAACACCTCACCCGCGGCGGCGGTGTCGGCGGGGTCGAGTCCCTGCCGCTGTCCGGTGGACTGCTGGAACTCGCGCGCCAGAAGCGGACGCAGATGGTGATCCCAGTCGCCGCGCGTACCGTCCGCCCAACTGATCAGTGATTCCGTCCGCGCCATCCAGCGGGCCGTGGCCTCGGCTCGTTCCGCCTCCAGGCCGGGCGGCTGGTCGTCGACGTCCCCGGGTGCCATGCGTCGCCGAATCTCGAAGAGCACCAGCGCGGTCACCGCTCCCGCGATCAGCACGGCCGCACTGTACCGACCGGCGGCCACCAGCGGGACCTCCACGGCCAGCACCGCCCCGACACCGGCTACCGCGACGGCGAACATGCGCCGCTCCCCAGGTCGTCGAGCACGCGCCGGAGCAGATCCGCGGCCTCGTCACGGTGCTGTTCGCCCATCGGATGCAGGCTGAACCGCGCCTCGGAGAACAGCCGCACCAGCGGCGCCGCAGCCTCGAAGTGCAGCGCTCCGAGTTGCACTGCGCGAGCCAGCACTTCGGACGGGGTGTCCGACTCCCGCGGTTCGGCGCCCGGGGCCCCGCGCAGCGCATCTTCCATGGCGGCGTAGCTGGCGATGATGGCCTCACGCGGCGGCAGAGTCGGGGCCACGACCACGGCGAGACCTTCCTCCGCCGCCCGGGCCAGCGACTGCGAGGCGGCCGGACTGTCGGGGGAACTCGCCGCGGTCCAGGCGCCGGCCCGAGCCCGGAGGGGGCGCCGGGCCACGGCACCGAGGATCAGCACGGTCACCAGCATCGGCCCGACAATCGCTGCCGCGGTCCACAATTCCGTCAGGTCCTCGCGGGCCTCCTCCACCGTGTCGGGTGGCGGACGTGTGTCGGCGGGCACGGACTCGTCGGTTCGGCCGGCCCCATTGTCGGTGGCCGGGCTCGCCGGCGACGGTTGACGGTCCGGTGGCTGGTCACCGCCGGCGGACCCGAGGAAGAACGCCGCGGCCACGAGGAGCGAGGCGAACGCAGCCCATCCGAGAATGTGCCGGCGCGAGACCGAGGACCCGGTGTCTCCGGTGAGCCCTACCGGCGGCGGGTCGGGCGCGACCCGCGGCCGACCGCTGCGAAGGGCGGACGCCAGCGCCACCGCCGCGACGACGACGGCGATCGCCGAGAGGATGATGAGAGCGCGCGTCGCACCTGCGCCCGGCTCCGACGGTGTCGCGGGGGTGTCGGGCGCGGGGACCACCCGGACGGCAAGGGTGACCGTCACGACGGCCGCCAGCAGGGCGACCGTGTGGACGACCCTGCTTCGCACGCGACGGTCCGGCATCCTCACTCCCGAGTTGCTCCTCCATCGTGACACGCGGGGACCGGGAAAATCACCCGTTCACGGCGGCGGACGGCGCAGCATGTTCCGGACGTATCCATCTACGAAGGAGTTTTACTTGACCACGTCCCCGGTAACCGGAGCCGAACTGACTCGATCGCTGGAACCTCTGGGGGTTGCGGTCCCCTCGGCCGTGCCCACGCACTGGTACAACCTTGCCGCCGATCTTCCGGAACCCGTTCCGCCGCACCTGCATCCCGGCACTCGTGAGCCGCTCGGACCGGAAGACCTGGCTCCGCTGTTTCCCGCGAGCCTGATCGAACAGGAGGTCGCGACCGAACGGTACATCGAGATCCCCGAGACGGTCCGCGAGATCTACGGCATGTGGCGGCCGTCGCCGCTGGTGCGCGCGCACCGGCTCGAGCGGGTGCTCGGCACGCCGGCACGGATCTACTACAAGTACGAGGGTGTCAGCCCGGTCGGATCACACAAACCGAACACGGCTGTGGCACAGGCCTATTACAACGCGCTCGAAGGCACCACCAAGCTCACCACCGAGACCGGCGCGGGCCAGTGGGGCGCGTCGCTCTCGTTCGCCGGGGCCCTGCTCGGCCTCGAGGTGGAGGTCTGGCAGGTCCGCGCCTCGTTCGACGCCAAGCCGTACCGCCGACTCCAGATGGAGGCCTACGGCGGCATCTGTCATCCGTCGCCGTCCGACCTCACCGAAGCCGGTCGGGCCATCCTGGCCGAGCACCCCGACACCACCGGGTCGCTGGGCATGGCGATCAGCGAGGCCGTCGAGGTGGCTGCAAACGATCCCGACGCGCACTACTCGCTGGGCAGCGTCCTCAACCACGTCATGCTCCACCAGACCGTGATCGGCCAGGAAGCGATGGCCCAGCTGGAGGAGGCGGGTGAGCCTGCCGCGCACACGGTATTCGGTTGCGCCGGCGGCGGTTCCAATCTCGCCGGCCTGACCTTCCCGTTCCTGGGGCGTAATCTGCGCGAGGGCACCACCACCCGCCTCGTCGCGTGTGAGCCGGCCGCCTGCCCGTCGCTGACGGAGGGCGAGTACCGCTACGACTTCGGTGACGTCGCAGGCCTGACGCCGCTGTTGAAGATGTACACCCTCGGCAACGACTTCGTTCCGCCCGCCATCCATGCGGGCGGACTGCGGTACCACGGCATGTCGCCGATGGTCTCGCACGCCGTCGCCCTCGGGCTGATGGAGGCGACCGCGATCGAACAGGACGACGCACTCGCCGCGGGCCTGCTCTTCGCCCGCGCCGAAGGCATCATCCCGGCGCCGGAATCCACGCACGCCGTGGCCGCGGCCATCGCGCACGCCCGCACGGTCACCGAACCGGAGGTCGTGGTCATCGGACTGTCCGGCAACGGCCAGCTGGACCTCCCCGCGTACAGCCGGTACGTCTGATCGATTTGCCGAGGCAGACGCCCCAACGGGTCTGCCTCGGTGGTCACCGGCTCAGCGTCGACAGCCTGCTCACCAGCCGGTCGAAGTCGAGCGTGCCGTCGAGTCCGGCGGACACGTCGTCCCACGACGCTTCGGCGACCAGAGTCAGCGAAGTCCCCCTGTCGTACAGCACGTCGACGACGTTCGCGAACCGCCGCACGGTCTCCGCGCCGGCCTCCCGCAGTCGGGGCACACCGGTGATCACCCAGCATCCGAACCGCTCGGACAGTTCGAGGTAGTCGGCGGGTGCGGTCGGGGTGCCGCACAGCACCGCGAACTCGAACCAGACCGTGCGATCCTGCACCGCGGAGGCCGTCACCGTGCGCGTCCCGACGGTCAGGGCGACGCGCTCGGACAGGGCCGGGGTCTCGGTTTCGGAAGCTCGGACGAAACGTCCGGAAGAGAACCTGGCGTCCGCCGTGGCCACGGTGCGGTAGTCGACGGGACCAGCCAACCGCACGACGGTCAAGTTCCGTTCCAGCACGGCAATCGACGGCGCGAACAGGTGATGGAACAGCGGATTCGGCAACAGCCCTTCCGGCGGATAGTTCGATGTGGCCACGAGCGTGATCCCGCGGGTGAACAGGACCTTCAGCAGTCGCGCGACGAGCATCGCGTCCCCGACGTCGTGCAGGTGGAACTCGTCGAAACACAGCAGCCGGACGTCCCCGAGAGCCGTGTCGATCGCGAGGTCGATGGACCCCAGCGCGTGCGCGTCGGTGTGGAGCCGGCGGAAGAACGAGTGGAAGTGCACGCGCCGCTTCGGGACCGCGACCGACCCGTAGAAGCGGTCCATCAACCACGTCTTGCCGCGTCCGACGGGTCCCCACAGGTACACGCCGCGAACTCCGGGCCTCCCCTGCCCCAGGCCCTCGGCGGTCTCGTGCAGGACGGCCGCGGCCGCGCGCTGCGCGTCGTCCAACAGAACCTCTACATCCACAGAGGAAACACTACGAATGTAGAGTCTCGTGCGACAAGCCTATGTGAGGAGGACGACACCGTGCCCGAGCGGCGTGAGCAGATAGCCGACGCGGCGATCACGATCGTCGCGCGCGAGGGCATGCGGGCGCTGACGCATCGGGCCGTCGACCGCGCACTGGATCTCCCGGGCGGGTCCACGTCCTACTACTTCCGTACCCGGCGTGCCTTGATCGAATCCGCCGTGCGCCGGCTCGCCGAACGCTCACGGCAGGAATTCGAGACCACGGCGGCCCCGCCGCTCGACCTCGCATCCCTCGCCGAGGGCGTGGCCCGGTCCCTGGACCGGCTGCTGCACACCCGCCACGACGACGTCGCCGCCCGGCACGCGCTGACCGTCGAACTGTCCGGTGACGCCGAACTGCACGCACTCCTCGCGACGTGCCTGTTCTCCCGTCCCCGCGCCACCGAATTGTTCGACGCCCTCGGTGTCGCCGACCCCGAGAGCGCGGGCGCGGACTTCGTCAGCCTCGTCGAAGGCCTGGTCTTCGACCGTTTCGTGGGAGCCCGGTCACTCGACGGCATCGAGCCCGGCACCGAACGCAGCGTGCGGCAGCTGGCGCGCGCCGTCGAGTCGTATCTGCGCGGTGTGACGGCCTGAACGAATGCCACCCGGCGCGGGGTGAACGACGAAAATCCCGCGTTTCTGCCAAGATCGTGACGTGAACCCCCAGTACCTCAGCCGTCTCCCCGACAGCGGTTTCGACCGCGTCGACGCACTCCTCGACCCCGTCGACACCGACCTCGCGGTCGCTTTTCCGGGCGATCGGCAGCAACCGCAGCCCGTCCACACCGTCTACGTGAGCGCGGCGGACGCCGGACCGGACACCCCGAGGGTGTGGGGTGAGCAGGCTGTCGAACTGCTGGACAGGCACACGAATGCGCTGTCCGAAATCGGAACGACCGGTGCGCTTCCCGACGTCCGCGCGATGCTCGAACACCGTCCGATCATGGATCTGCGGATCGATTTCGAGGACGGCTACGGCTGGCGGAGCGACGACGTCGAGGACGCCGCCGCACTGGAAGTGGGACGCACGCTCCGACTGCTCTCGTCCGACCCGTCCGGCCCGCGGTCGCTGGGCATCCGCGCGAAGGGCCTGGCCCCGCACGAGCGCCGACGCGGAATCCGGACGCTCGAACTCGTCCTCGAAGGCGCGGGTGGGGTTCCCGACGACTTCGTGTTCACGGTGCCGAAACTGCGTGCGGCCCAGCAGGTCACCGCCGTCGTCGCGTTGTGCGAGGAACTGGAGCGCGCGTACGGGCTCCCCGACAGGTCGCTGCTCTTCGAGTTGCAGATCGAGAGCCCGCAGGCCGTGCTCGGACCGGACGGCACCGTGACCGTCGCGAAGGCCATCCACCTCGCCGACGGGCGCTGCACCGGATTACACTACGGCACTTACGACTACAGCGCTGCCTGCGGAATCGCGTCCCGGTTCCAGTCGCTCGAGCATCCGGTGGCCGACCACGCCAAGTCCGTGATGCTGGTGGCGGCGGCCCAGACCGGCGTGTGGGTGTGCGACGGATCTACCCAGGTCATCCCGCAGGGCAGCGACGAGGACATCCACGCCGCGCTGGCCCGGCACTACCGGCTCGTCACCCGCTCGCTCGAACGCGGCTACTACCAGGGATGGGACATGCATCCCGGGCATCTGATCACCCGATGGCTCGCGACGTTCGACTTCTACCGCGGTGCGCTGCCCGCCGCGGCCACCCGCGTGCAGGCCTACCTCGACCGCCAGGGTGGCGGGGTGATGGACGAACCCGCCACCGCGCAGGCGCTCGCGACGGTGATCCTGCGGGGACTGGCGTGCGGCGCATTCGACGAGGACGCGGTCCGCGCGCAGGCCCCCGGATGCACGGTGGACACACTGCGTGACCTCCTCACCCGGGCGGTGGTTCCGGAGAGCTGAGCACCTCTCCGCGCACGAGGACCGCCCGCACCACCCACTCCGCCGCCCTACACTTGCCCCCACGCCCGATCAGGAGGTAGCCGCACCCGTGACCCCGAACACCTTGACCCCGCCCAGCTTCCGCGGTCTGCCGAACCTGGCCGTACGCACCCTCGGCGGGGAGATCTTCCCCGACGGCGGCATGGCGCGGTTGCGCCTGTGGGGTTCCCTGACCGGGGCTGGTCGGGCAGGCTTGGCATCATGACCCACGGTTTCGATACCAGCTACCCCCGTGACCTCGTCGGATACGGGCAGCACCCGCCCGATCCGCAGTGGCCGGGCAGCGCGAAGGTCGCCGTCCAGTTCGTCCTCAACTACGAGGAGGGCGCCGAGAACAACGTGCTCCACGGCGACGAGGCGTCGGAGACGTTCCTGTCCGAGATGGTCGGGGCCCAGCCGTTCCCGAACCGGCACATGAGCATGGAATCGATCTACGAATACGGATCGCGCGCCGGATTGTGGCGCGTGCTCCGGGCGTTCGAGCGACGAGGGCTCCCGCTCACGATCTTCGCGGTGGCGAAGGCGATGCAGCGGAACCCCGAGGCCGTCAGCGCCTTTCGCGAACTCGGTCACGAAATCGCATGCCACGGTCTCTGGTGGAAGTCGTACCAGCTCTCCGACGAGGACGCCGAGCGTAAGGACATGGCCGAGGCGGTGGAGATCCTGCGCGACCTCACCGGCGAGGCACCGCTGGGCTGGTACACCGGCCGCGACTCCCCGCTCACCCGGCAGCTGGTCGTCGAGCACGGCGGCTTCGAGTACGACTCCGATTCGTACGCCGACGACCTGCCCTACTGGGTGAAGGTCGACGCCCCAGGAAAGGGCCTCGTCGACCACCTGGTGGTGCCGTACACCCTCGACACCAACGACATGCGGTTCGCGTCGCCCGGCGGTTTCCCGAGCGGCGAGCAGTTCTTCGCGCACCTGCGGGACGCGTTCGACGTCCTGTACGCGGAGGGAACGGCCGGGGCACCGAAGATGCTGTCCGTGGGTCTGCACTGCCGCATCGCCGGCAGACCCGCCCGCACCGCGGCGCTGGAGCGTTTCCTCGATCACGTGCAGTCTCACGACGACGTCTGGGTCGCCCGGCGCATCGAGATCGCCCGCCACTGGCGCGACGTACACCCCGCCTGAGGACGGCCCGATGCCCCCGCGACGACCGTCGATGCTGGTCACGAACCTGGCCAACCGCGATCCCGGCAGCTCTCAGACCGTGATCCTTGAGGAGCTGCGCCGGGTGATCCTCAGCGGCGGCGCCCCGCCGGGCACCCCGATCCCGGTGGACGAGGTGGCCGAGCACTTCGGCGTCAGCCGCATCCCGATCCGGGAGTCGCTGAAGACGCTGATCGGCGAGGGTCTCGTCGATCATCGGGCCAACGCCGGGTACACGGTCGCCCGGCTGACCGTCGACGAACTCGAGGAGCTCTACCTGGTGCGGGGTGTCCTCGAGTCGGCGGCGCACTCCGTGGCGATCACCCTCGCCGACGAGGCGGACGACGCCCGGGCCAGGGAGGCCTACGCGGCACTCGACCGCTCTGTTCTCGAGGACGACCTGACCGCGTACCACCGGGAGAGCCGCAACTTCCACCTCGCCCTGGCGTCGCCGTGCCGGATGCAGCGGCTTCTGCACATGTTCGAGTCGGCGTGGAATATCACTGAGCCGGTACAGCCGATGTCGCAGGTGGGGACCCCGGATCGGCTGCAACTCCATCTCGGGCACCGCGACATGCTCGCGGCGTTCCTCGCCCGCGACGCCGCGGCATTGAAGGCGGCCACAGACCGGCACAACGAACAACTCGACACGGTGATCGCCGCCCTCCCCACGGACACCGGAATCTTCCGGGACACGCCCGGGTAGGCCGCCCGGCAAGATATATTCTCGGCCCGGACCGTGCGCCGGCGAGAATATATCTTCGCCGTCACAGCCAGGAAATATCCGGAAACTACTTTTGCTCCCAGCACTTCGGTGGTGTGCTTTTCACCGAGGCACCCTTACATCGAAGCAGTCGTGTCCGTACTGCACCAGGGAGCAAAACGATGACTCAGACAGCGCCCTCCAACGAGGGGGAAACCGTCCCCGGTGCACACCTGGCCGGCGCCGGGCTGATCAAGCCCGGATATCACCCGCGACTCACCAACGACGATCTCGCGCCGCTGAAGACGCAGTCGTGGACTTCGTACAACATCTTCGCGTTCTGGATGTCCGACGTGCACAGCGTCGGCGGCTACGTCACCGCGGGCAGTCTGTTCGCGCTCGGGCTGACCAGCTGGCAGGTCCTCGTCGCCCTGGTGGTCGGCATCGCGATCGTCAACGTGTTCGCGAACCTGGTGGCCAAGCCCAGCCAGGTCACCGGCGTCCCCTACCCGGTCATGTGCCGCAGCGCCTTCGGCGTTCTGGGTGCCAATGTCCCGGCCATCATCCGCGGGCTCATCGCGGTGGCCTGGTACGGAATCCAGACGTACCTGGCTTCGCACGCGTTCGTGATCCTCGGCCTGAAGATCTGGCCGGGCCTCGCGCCCTGGGCGGACGTGCACGAGCACGGATTCCTCGGACTGTCGGCCCTCGGCTGGGCCGGGTTCATGACGATGTGGGTGCTGCAGGCGCTGGTCTTCTGGCGCGGCATGGAGAGCATCCGCAAATTCATCGACTTCTGCGGCCCCGCCGTCTACGTGGTGATGCTGATGCTTGCGATCTACCTGATCAGCGAGGCCGGATGGTCGAACATCAGCCTGAACCTCGGCGAAGTGAACTACACCGGCTGGTCCGCTGTGCCCGTGGTGCTGGGCGCGATCGCCCTTGTCGTGTCGTACTTCTCGGGCCCGATGCTCAACTTCGGCGACTTTTCCCGGTACGGAAAGACGTTCGGCGCGGTCAAGCGCGGCAACTTCCTCGGCCTCCCGGTGAACTTCCTGTTCTTCTCGATCCTCACCGTCGTCACCGCCTCCGCGACTCTGCCCGTGTACGGCCGCCTGATCACCGATCCGGTCGAGACGGTCGCGCAGATGGACAACCTGTTCGCCGTCGTCCTCGGTCTCCTCACCTTCATCGTCGCCACCATCGGTATCAACATCGTCGCCAACTTCGTCTCCCCGGCATTCGACTTCTCGCACGTCAGCCCGCAGCGCATCAGCTGGCGGACGGGCGGAATGATCGCCGCCGTCGGATCCGTCCTGATCACACCGTGGAACCTGTACAACAATCCCGAGGTGATCCACTACACGCTCGAGACGCTGGGGGCGTTCATCGGACCGCTGTTCGGAATCCTCATCGCGGACTACTACCTGGTGCGCAGGCAGCGAGTGATCCTGGACGACATGTTCACCATGTCCGAGGGCGGAACATACTGGTACAAGAAGGGTTACAACCCGGCCGCGATCATCTCCACCGTCGTCGGAGCGCTGGTTGCCGTCGTACCCGTCGTCCTCAAAGCCCAGCCGTTCGGACTCGACGTGTGGGGCATGGCGGGCGCCGCCCAGTACTCGTGGTTCCTGGGCATGGGCGTCGGATTCGTCTGCTACCTCGGGTTGTCCGCCGGTGCCCGTCGCGCGAATCGCCCGTCCCCGATCGAAGCGTAGGTTCGAGACACCGTGCTCATCAAGATCGTCAATCCCAACACCACCCAGTCGATGACCGACAAGATCGGCGACTGCGCCCGCTCCGTCGCGGGCCCCGGGACGCTCGTCGAGGCGGTGAGCCCGAAGATGGGTCCCGCGTCCATCGAGAGTCACTACGACGAAGCACTCAGCGTCCCCGGGCTTCTCGAGGAGATCGCCCGCGGCGAGGAGGCGGGGGCGGACGGTTACGTGATCGCCTGCTTCGGCGACCCGGGCCTCGACGCGGCCCGCGAACTGGCGTCCGGACCCGTCCTCGGTATCGCCGAGGCGGCCATGCACGCCGCGAGTTTCCTCGGCCGCGGGTTCAGCGTCGTCACGACGCTGGGACGCACCCGGGGCCGGGCCTGGGAACTGGCCGAACGGTATGGGATGCAACGCTTCTGCCTCGGTGTGCACGCATGCGAGATCGCCGTCCTCGACCTCGACCGCGACCCGGATTCGGTGAAGGTGATCACCGAGGCCTGCCGCGTCGCCCTCGATCGCGACGGGTCGGACGCGATCGTGCTGGGGTGCGCGGGCATGGCGGACCTGTGCGCCGTCATCTCGGCGGAACTCGGGGTGCCGGTGGTCGACGGCGTGGCGGCGGCCACCCTGATGGTGCAGTCCCTCGTGACGCTCGGATTGCGGACCGGCGCGCGCGGAGAATTCGCGGCTCCCTTGCCCAAGAAGTACACCGGACTGCTCGAGGGTTTCGGCCGCTGACGGTCAGAAGGACGGCGGGGTGCTCGTGATGAGGAACCGTGCCGGTTCCGCGGCGTCGTTGAACCACCGGTGCGGCACGGTGGCCGGGTAGTACAGCGTGTCTCCCCGGTCGAGCACGTAACTCTCCTCGACGCCCACTTCCACGCGGATGCTGCCGTCGATGACGTATATGAACTCCTCGCCGGCATGTTCGGTGTGCTCGCCGGCCTGCGAACCCGGTTGCGCTGTCACCTCGTTCGGTTCCATCGCGCGCACGCCCGTGGAGCAGAACCGGAGCACGGCGCCGTCCGACAGCGCGAAGCGCCTGCCCTCGCGGCTGCGCACCAGACTCGTCGGCGTGCGCGCACCCTGTTCAAGCAGGGCGTGCGCCGTGGTTCCCAGCACCTGCGCCACCCGGTGCAGATTCATGACGCTCGGCACCGAGTGGCCGTTCTCCGCCTGACTCAGGAACGGCTGCGACAGTCCCGTTTTGGCCGCCACGTCGCGCAGGGTCAGCCCCGCGTCACGCCGGGCCGATCGGATCGCGGTGCCGATGGCGACGGCCAGTCGGTGTTGATCCTCGTCCATGAGGCGAACGCTAGCACCGTGTTTCGCGGAAACAGCGACGGATTACACGGACGAAACGAAATTGACCCTGCTTAGTAAAGATTGGCGTGCTCAATAGAACTGAACTCGAACGCTCCCTTCACTCGGACGGAGATCGACCCATGTCCTTCCACGCAGTCGACCAGCGCCTGCCTTTGATGCGGCAAGCGGCCTTCGGTCTGCAGCACGTGCTCATCATGTACACCGGCTGCATCACCGTTCCGCTGGTCTTCGGTGCCGCAGCAGGACTCGACAAGTCCACCGTCGCGTTGCTGATCAGCGCCGACCTGCTGATCGCCGGGATCATCACGATCATCCAGAGTCTCGGCGTGGGAAAGCTGGCGGGCGCACGGCTGCCGATCGTCTGCGGCGCGACGTTCGCCGGGCTGACACCGATGATCCTCATCGCGAAGGAATACGGGCTCTCAACTGTTGACGTAATGTCCAATACTTCCTGATCCTTTCTATTGTCATCGGATCGTGCGCGTCGGCGAGGCGGCGGCATACCTGAATATGTCGGTGGTGGGGTCCGGAAGGCCGCGTCCGAGAGCCGGTTACCCTCTCGGCGTACAGCTTCCGGTCAGCGAGTCTTCGATCGGGAGGATCTCGACGTCTACCTGGGTCGATCTACACCGGAGAGTGTTCAGCCGACAGGGCGGAAGCGTTGTACTGCCGGGTGTCCGGCTCGACCGGTAAGGAATCCTCGCTCGCCAATCAGGAAAGATGCTGCGTGCGAGTGCCACCGGCACCGTGTACCGGGTCTACCAGGATCGTGGTTCAGGTCTGTGGGAGACCCGGCCGGGACTGAATCGGGTGCTCGACGACGCAGCCAGGGGTCATTTCACGGTGGTGCGAGTGGTGTGGCGGGATCGGTCGGCGCGGTTTGCCGGTGGCGTGGATCGAGCGGTACCTGTCGGTGGTCGGGGTTAAGGTCGAGGTCCTGCGGGAACATGGGGACACGTCGCCGGTAGAGGAGCTGATGGATGACGTCAAGGCAGTGCTCGCGTCGTTTTCCGGCCGTTTCTACCAGTTGCGGTCGAAGCAGAGTCAACGTCGGCTTCTTCGGCGATGCGGCAGCACGGTGGGAGAGGGGCTAGCTGATGGCCGATGCCGGATTCACCGCGCTGCGGCAGTTCTCGTTCACCACCCGCCCCTACCTGGCTGTCGAGGACGCGACGGGTGCGCCGATCGGGCTCGACGACCTCGACGTTCGTGTCGGGTGGATGCTCGACCTGATCTCGGGCGCCGAAGCGCAGATGCTGTGGTGGCTGTGGCAACCGGCCACCTTCGATGTCCTGGCCGCCGGTCGTGACAGCCAAGGCCGGACACTCCCGATGCACGGTCATGTCGCTGCTGCGCGTCTCGGCTGGACCCCGCACTACCCGGACGGTGTCTACGTCCCGTCGCGTGTCACGCGGGTGGTGACCGCGCAGGCGGTAGGTACTTTGCGGGCTCTGGCATACCGAGACACCACGATCACTGCACTGTCGGCCCGGTTCGACCCGGCCACCGGCCGTCTGAGCGCACCGAGTTGTGCTGCGGAGTATGTGCCGTCCGGATTCGCCCGTGGCGTGGCGCGGCAGCTCACAGCGCGCTCACGCCGCACCGCCGGTGCGGCAGACGCGCGCCTGCGGATCACCGACGTGCAAGCACCACCCCGAACCTCGGCGATGGCTCGGCTTTCCGCAGCGGATCGACAACTCGCACACCTCACCGTCACAGACGCCGTCATGACGTTGACGGTCAAACTCCCCACCACCGTCGCCCCGACGGGACGCGCGCAATGGCGGCGGGTTCGGGTGACCGCCGCGATCCCACCGCACCTGCGCAGGCGGCCGATCAGCGAGTGGCATCTACCGACCCTGGTCCTCGACCACCGGGGGTTGCTGTGGCGGTGCGCTGCCACCGAAGCGGTCCCCGCCGCTGATGTGACATCGGGAAATATCGCGGTGGGCGTGGACTGGTCTCCGTCCACACTCGGTGCTGCCGCCATCGCCACAGAAACCCCGGAGGGGCTGGTCTCGGACTATCGAGGTTTCACGTACGACGATCGAGGTCTCGGTATCAAACTGGCTCGCCTGCAGCAGGAAGGTCAACTGCTGCACCGGAAGGCGGCCCGGTTGACACGACTGGCCGCCACCGCCCCACCCGATGTCCGCGCCCAGCTTGAGGAGAAGATCGCCGTCCTCGACGCCCACCGCGAGGCGGTGGGTATCAAGCGGGGGAAGATCAACCGGGAACTGGCGTTCCACTTCGCCCGCCAGGTCACCGGCTACGCCGCCGACGCCCAGGCGCAGCTGATTGCGGTGGAAGATCTCACCACCCTCGAGACCCGCGGACACGGACACGTCAACAACAACCGGGCCGCGCAGTCCGCCCGCCGCCAAGCCGTCGCCGCCCTCGCCCACACCGCAGCGGAGGTCGGTATCGCGGTGGTTTCGGTGCCCGCCCGGGGATCGTCCGCATTGTGTCCGGGCTGCGACGAACCACTTGCACGCCCCGGCGGCTACCACACCGCGTGGTGCCCGGGCTGCCGGGTCGGAGGCAACCGCGACCACGTCGCCGGGGTGAACCTGGCCAAACGCGCGCTCCTCGGCAGGAACAACGTCACCCGCCGGCGTGGGCGGATGCCCGCGATTCGGGTCGCCGAGCACGCGCCGGTGCGCAAGTGCCGGGACAAGAACGGTCCGACACCGCGTCGGCCGCGGCACCGCCGGGTCCGCCACAGCCTGCCCACCGTGACACCGCGGATGGGGGTGACTCCGAAACAGCATGTTCCTGCACCACAAGCGTCGGTGTGGGACACGGTCAAACCCGCACCGCCGCACGGTGATGCGTGTAGCCGTGACACACGTCCATCTCCCACGCCCGCCACGCAAGTGGCAGATAGTATGAGATCTACGTAGACGCTCCAAGCGGTGTACGGCTCGATGCTCGCGTGCGGCCTCGTCGGCCTCGCCCTCGCCGTGCCCTTCGCGCGGCTGATCCGGTTCTTCCCGCCGCTGGTCACCGGGGTCGTCCTCACCGTCGTCGGCATCTCCCTGATCGGCGTCGCCGCCGGCCTCATCGTCGGAAACGATCCGACGGCAGACGGTTTCGCGGATCCTGGCAACATCGCGCTCGCCGGTGTCGTCGTGCTCGTCGCGATCGCCTTCCACTGCCTCGGCCGCGGGATCTGGACCCAGCTCGGTGTACTCCTCGCCCTCGTGATCGGCACGCTCGCCGCGATTCCGATGGGTCTGATCGACCTGGGCGGCGTATCCGGTAGCCCTGGTTCGGCATCACCGCTCCGTTCCACTTCGGGGCACCGGAGTTCCCGATCACGGCGGTGGTCGCGATGAGCATCGTGATGGCCGTGGTGTTCGCGGAGACGACGGCGAGCATGCTGGCCCTCGGCGAGATCACCGGGAAGCCCCTCACCAAGGGTGACGTGGCCCGCGGCCTCGTCGGCGATGCGCTGTCCGGCGTACTCGGCGGCATCTTCAACGCGTTCGTCGACACCATCTTCACGCAGAACGTCGGGGCCGTCGCCACCACCCGCGTCCACAGCCGGTACGTGACGGCCACCAGCGGTGCGATCCTGATCGTCCTCGGTCTGATCCCGAAGATGGGTACCGTCGTCGCGGCCCTGCCCGCGCCGGTCGTCGGCGGTGTCGGCATCATCCTGTTCTCAACGGTCGCGGTGGTGGGGATGAACACGCTCCGCAAGGTGGATCTCAGCGTCCGGATCAACACCACCATCGTCGCGGTGTCGGTGGGCATCGGCCTGCTCCCCGAGTTCGCCGAGGGGATGTTCGAGCACTTCAACTCGTCCGCCCAGATCCTGCTCGGCAGCGGCATCACCCTTGCCGCCATCTCCGCGTTCTCCCTGAACCTGCTGTTCAACCACACCCGGATCGGCACCGCCGCCCGCGCCGCCTCTGCACCGGTCATCGCAGCAGGCCCCGTTCCGCCCACCTCCGAGGAGCCGCATGTTGGCGCCCGTGCCTGAGCCGTTCGATGTCCCCGTCATCGACATCTCCCCGTACGTGACCGGCGGGTCCGACGCCGAGTGCAACCGGGTGGCACGCGAAATCGACTCGGCCAGCGCCGCCATCGGATTCAACCAGATACTCGGTCACGGCATCCCCGAACCGGTGATCGAGGGACTCGCCGGCGCCGTCGACGACTTCTTCGCGCTGCCCCTGGAGACGAAGAAGACGTATCGCGTGGAAGGCGCCAACCGCGGATACAGCCCACCGAAGAGCGAGTCGCTCAGCCTGAGCCTGGGCGTCGAGTCGGCCACCCGGATGAACGACTTCTTCGAGGCCTACAACGTCGGAGCGGAGGCTCGGTCGTTCCCGGACCTGCACCTGTCCGAGGACGACTACGGACTGAACGTGTGGCCCGAGGTGCCCTCCTTCACCGAAGCCGTTCAGGCCTACTACGTGCACGGCGAGCGCGTCGCACGCACCCTGACGCGGATCTTCGCCGACGCCCTCGGGCTCGATCCGGGCTTCTTCACCGCCCTGACCGACCATTCCATCGACGTCCTCCGCATGAACAACTACGCGCTGCCGGAAGGCAGTGTCACCCTGGACGGCGAGCTGACCGGCATGGGTGAGCACACCGACTTCGGGCTGGTCACGGTGCTGTGGGCCGATCGTGTGGCCGGCCTGCAGGTCCTCGGGCGCGACGAGCGCTGGCACGACGTGAGTCCCGCGGAGGGGGCACTTCTCGTCAACCTCGGCGATCTCACCGCCCGGCTCACGAACGACCGGTGGATGTCGACGCTGCACCGGGTGACTCCGCCCGTCGTCGACGGAACGATCACGCGGCGGCGATCGGCGGCGTGCGAAACTGGCGGGTTCCCGTCACGGCAAGAAGAACACTGCCGCGGTGCGTGAGGCCGAGCGGGTCCTCGCCGCGGCGGAACGGGCGGCCGCCCGGTGAACCGTGAACACGCGGACGCCCGAGCGGTCACGGGTCTCGTCGAGTTCTTCGAATCGACCTCCACCCGTGCGCCATAGTGGTAGCCAGAGGTACCGAAAAGGCGCACGAGCGAGGAGCCCTCATGACCGAACCGCCCGGCCTGATCGCGTTCAACGCACTGAGCGACGCGCGGGCCGCCGATCTGCTCGTGCGGTGCTGCTCGTCGACGGTGTGGGCGCAGCGGATGGCCGCCGGCCGTCCGTTCCCGTCCGCCGACGCGCTGTATACCGCCGCCGACGACGTTCTCGGAGACCTGACGGAGTCCGAGATCGACGCGGCCCTGGCCGGCCACCCGAGGATCGGGGACCGGGCGGACAACCCGTCGTCCGCGCGCGAACAGTCGGCGGTCGCCTCCGCCGACGACGACGTCCGCGCGCGCCTGCGGGCCGGTAACGAGGAGTACGAGCAGAAGTTCGGGCACGTCTACCTGGTGTGCGCGTCTGGCCGGTCGGCGCACGAACTGCTCGACGTGCTGCGCGACCGCCTCGGCAACGACGGCGCCACGGAGCGCAAGATTCTGCGGACCGAACTGGCCGCCATCAATCGGATACGCCTCGAACGCCTTCTCGGCGAGATCGGAGACACCGAGCACTGATGTCCAAGATCCTCAGCACCCACGTGCTCGACGCCACCGACGGCACACCCGCGGCCGGCATGCACGTTCACCTGCTGTCACCTGAACGCGACGTCATCGCGAGCGCGACGACCGATTCGGACGGCCGCATCGCCGAGATCGCACCCGACGGTCTGATCGCTGCCACCTATTCGCTGGTCTTCGAGACCGGCGAGTACTTCGCCGCCCGCGGCCAGGAGACGTTCTACCCGGAGGTATCCGTCACCTTCGTCCTCGACGACCCGCAGCGCGGATATCACGTCCCGTTGCTGTTGTCCCCCTTCGCGTATTCCACCTACCGCGGGAGCTGAAGAATGACCGACCTCACCGGCGCCATCGTCCTGGGCGACAACCAGTACGGCAAAGCCGAGAACCGCATCGTGCGGATCTACCGCGACACCCCCCGGCACGAAATCCGGGACGTGAGCGTGTCGACCTGCCTGCGCGGCGACTTCTCGGCGGCACATCTCGCCGGCGACCAGAGTTCGGTGCTGCCCACCGACACCCAGAAGCAGACGGCGTACTCCTACGCGAAGGAGAAGGGACTCGACTCCATCGAGGAGTACGGGCTGACGCTGGCACGGCACTTCGTGAACGACGTGGCCCCGGTCGAGGGCGCCCGCATCGAGATCGAGGAATACGCCTGGCAGCGCGCGGTGGTCGACGGAGCGGAGCACGACCACACCTGGGTGCGCAAGGGTGAGGAGGTGCGCACCACGGCGATCACCGTCGACGCCGACGGCACGTGGGTGGTCGGCGGGCTGAAGGATCTGGTGATCCTCAAGTCCACCGGCAGCGAGTTCTTCGGATTCCTGAAGGACGAGTACACGATCCTCGAGGAGACCCACGACCGGGTGATGGCGACTTCGCTTGTCGTGCAATGGCGGTTCGTCACCACCGACGTGGACTGGAACAGTGTCTACGCCGGCATCAAGGAGCAGATCGTCACGACGTTCGCGACCGTCCATTCGCTCGCCCTGCAGCAGACGCTGTACGAGATCGGCAAGGCGATCCTCGAGCGCTACCCCGTGCTCGCGGAAGTGCGCCTGTCCGCGCCGAACAAGCATCACTTCGCCCACGACCTCGCTCGCTTCGGGGTGGAGAACGACAACGAGGTCTTCCACGCCGCCGACCGTCCGTACGGCCTGATCCAGGCGACGGTGCAGCGGTCCGATGCTCCGGACGCCGGACCCGCGTGGTCGGCGTACGCGGGCTGGCTCAGCTGATGTCCGCCGGCCCGGGCACCGTCGTCGTCTCCGGCGCGTACGTCACCACTGTGGACGCGGCGGGCACCGAGTATCCGGACGGTTACGTCGTCGTGCGGGGCAACGGCATCGTCGACGTCGGTGCCGGTCCCGCACCGGTGATCGAGGGCGCGAGGGTGGTCGACGGACGGGGTTGCCTGCTCACCCCCGGACTGGTGAACACACACCATCACCTGTACCAGTGGATCACCCGCGGGCTCGCCGCCGACGACACCCTGTTCGGCTGGCTGACCACCCTCTACCCGATCTGGGCGGGCATCGACGCCGACGCCGTCCGGACCGCGGCCACCGGCGGTCTCGCCTGGCTGGCGAAGCACGGATGCACGACCACGACGGACCACCACTACGTCGTGCCACGCGACGGCGGCGACGTGTTCGCCGCCGAGATCGAGGCCGCACAGACCGTCGGGCTCCGGTTCCACCCCAGCCGAGGGTCGATGGACCTCGGCCACAGTCAGGGCGGACTGCCACCCGACTCGGTAGTGGAGCGTCTCGACGACGTCCTGAAGGGCACGCAGCATGTCATCGACCGCTGGCACGAGCCGGCACCCGACTCGATGCTGAGGATCGCGGTGGCCCCCTGCTCCCCGTTCTCCGTCACCGGCGACCTCCTGACCGAGGCCGCGGCCCTCGCCCGTTCCGCAGGAGTGCGGCTTCACACCCACCTCGCGGAAACCCGTGACGAGCAGAGCTTTTGCCTCGAGCGGTTCGGCTGCAGCCCGGTGCAGTACATGGAGCAACTCGGCTGGGTAGGCCCCGACGTCTGGTACGCGCATGCCGTCCACCTGGACGACGCCGCAATCGGCACGATGGCAGGCACCGGCACCGGGGTAGCCCACTGCCCCACGTCCAATGCGCGCCTCGGCGCCGGGATCGCCCGCGCCAGGGATCTCCACGCGGCGGGGGTTCCGCTGGGGCTCGGGGTCGACGGCGCCGCCAGCAACGAGGCGTGCAACATGCTCGAGGAGGCCCGGCACGCCGTGCTGTTCGCGCGGGCCCGCGGCGGCCCGGGCGAGATGACGGTGCGTACCGCCCTCGAACTCGCCACGCGCGGCGGAGCCCGGGTCCTCGGCAGGGAGGACGAACTCGGCTCCCTCGAGCCCGGCAAACTGGCCGACCTCGCACTGTGGCGGGTCGACACCCTCGCACATTCCGGCATCACCGATCCGGTGGCGGCACTCGTACTCGGAGTCACACCGCCCCTGGAGTTGCTTCTGGTGAACGGGCGAGCCGTCGTCGAGCGTGGGAGAGTGATCACCGTGAACGAGGAGAACGTCGCCGCGGAGGTCGAGCAGGCCCACCGGGCCCTGGTGCGCAAGGCCGGGTGAGTCGATGGATCTGTCGTTCGTGACGGAACTCTCGGCCCCACGCAGCCGTGACGACCTGCCCGCCCCGGAACCCGGAACGGCGTACCTGGCGGGCGGCACCTGGCTGTATTCGGAACCGCAGCCCACGGTCACCCGACTGGTGGACCTGACCACCCTCGACTGGCCGGCGATCACCGTCCACGACGACGGACTCGAGCTCGCCGCGACGTGCACCATCGAGAACCTCTGCAACACAACGCTTCCCGCCGAGTGGACGGCGACGAGCCTGTTCCGGCCGTGCGCCGAGTCCCTGGTCGCGTCGTGGAAGATCTGGCACACCGCGACCGTCGGCGGCAACCTCGCGCTGGCGCTCCCGGCCGGGGCGATGATCACGCTGTGCTGCGCGCTCGACGCCGAACTCCTGATCTGGACTGCCGACGGGGGTGAGAGCCGAGTTCCGGTCGACCGTTTCGTCACCGATGCCGGTCGCACGGTGCTCGGAGCCGGTGAACTGATCCGCAGCATCCACCTCCCCGCCACCGCGTTGCGGGGCCGCACGGCGCTGCGCAAGATCGCGTACTCGCCGCTCGGACGGTCCGGCGCCCTGCTGGCCGGGCGTGTCGCCGCGGACGGTTTCGCACTGACCGTCACCGCATCGACCGTCCGCCCGTTCGTCCTCCGCTTCCCCGCCGTTCCCGGCCCCGACGTATTGAGCGAGTCTCTGTCGGAACGGATCTCCCCCGACGACTACCTGACCGACGCGCACGGCGCCGCGGACTGGCGCCGTCACGTCACGGGAGTCCTCGCCGAGGAGATCAGGAGGGAGCTGGAATGAAGTTGACGGTCGACGGTAAGTCGGTGGATGCCGACCCACGGCCCGGTCAGTGCCTGCGCACCTTCCTGCGGGAGCAGCAGCGGTTCGCGGTCAAGAAGGGCTGCGACGCCGGCGATTGCGGCGCCTGTTCCGTGCTGCTCGACGGCGCTCCGGTGCACTCGTGTGTGGTGCCGGCGCATCGCGCCGAGAACCGCGAGGTGACCACCGCGGCCGGCCTCGGCAGTCCCGATCGACTCCACCCCGTGCAACAGCAGTTCGTCGAGGCGGCGGGCTTCCAGTGCGGGTTCTGCACCCCCGGGATGGTGGTGACCGCGTCCGCGCTCGACTCCGGTCAACGGGCCGACCTGCCGCGCTCACTGAAGGGGAATCTGTGCCGCTGCACCGGCTATCGCGCCATTCGCGACGCCGTCGGCGGCATATGTACAACCGAATCAGACAGTGCCGGTAAGTCGTTCGGCCGATCGATTCCCGCACCTGCCGCCACCCGGGTGGTGTGCGGCGCCGAGCCCTACACCCTCGACCTGGCCGTCGAGGGCCTGACCCACATCCAGATCCTCGGCAGCCCACATGCGCACGCCCGCATCACCCGACTCGACACGTCCGCCGCGGAGCAGCTGCCCGGCGTCCACGCGGTACTCACTCACCGCGACAGTCCCGACGTCGCCTTCTCCACGGCCCGCCACGAGTTCCGCACAGACGACCCCGACGACACCTACGTGTTCGACACCATCCTCCGGTTCCGGGGGCAGCGCGTCGCGGCCGTCGTCGCCGACTCCGTCGACATCGCCCGGCGCGCAGTGGAACTGATCGAGGTGGAGTACGAAATACTGGAGCCCGTCTTCGATCCCGACCTGGCACGCCGCCCCGGTGCACCCCTGCTGCACGGTGACAAGGGCGCCGATTCCCGGATCGCGGACCCGGCCCGGAACCTGGTGGCCGAGGTCCACGGCGAAGTCGGCGACCTCGCCGCCGGGCTCGCGGCGGCGCGGGACACGGGTGCCGTGGTGGAGGGCACGTGGCAGACGCAACGCGTGCAGCACGCGCATCTCGAAACCCACTCGGCCATCGGCTGGCTCGACTCCGACGGGCGGCTCACCCTCCGCAGCAGCACCCAGGTACCCTTCCTCGTCCGCGACGAACTCGCCCACCTGTTCTCGCTCGACCGCGCACAGGTCCGGGTGTTCACCGCCCGGATCGGGGGCGGCTTCGGCGCCAAGCAGGAGATGCTGGTGGAGGATCTCGTCGCCCTCGCCGCTCTGCGCACCGGCCGACCGGTGCAGTACGAGTTCACCCGCTCCGACCAATTCACGATCGCCCCGTGCCGGCATCCCATGCGGGTCTCGGTGAAAGTCGGCGCCGACGGCGGTGGAAAGCTGACGGCGCTCGCCGTCGACGTGCTCTCGGACGCCGGTGCGTACGGCAACCATTCGGTGGGCGTGATGTTCCACGGCTGCAGCGAATCCGTTGCGCTGTACCGGTCGCCGAACAAGCGGGTGGACGCCCAGGCCGTCTACACCAACAACCTGCCGTCCGGGGCGTTCCGCGGTTACGGCCTCGGCCAGGTCATCTTCGCGGTGGAGTCCGCGCTCGATCAGCTGGCGACGCAACTGGGCATCGATCCGTTCGAACTGCGCCGCCGCAACGTGGTCGTTCCGGGTGACGACTTCGTCGACGCCGAGGTGGAGCACGGCGACCTCACGTACGGCAGCTACGGACTCGACCAATGCCTCGACCTGGCGGAGGCCGCACTGCGCCGCGGCAACGACGTGCGTCCGCCGGACGGCCCACAGTGGCGAGTCGGTGAAGGCATGGCGGCGTCCATGATCGCGACCATTCCGCCGCGTGGACACTTCGCGGACGTGTCCTGCACCCTCGTCGAGGGCGGCCGGTACGAACTTCGGGTGGGCACAGCCGAGTTCGGCAACGGCACCACCACCGTGCACGCCCAGCTCGCGGCGTCCGCGTTGGGCACCACCGCCGACCGGATCATCGTGCTGCAATCCGACACCGACGTCGCCGGGCACGACACCGGCGCGTTCGGTTCGGCCGGCACGGTGGTCGCGGGGAAGGCGGTGCATCTCGCGGGAACCCGGTTGCGGGAGCAGCTGTTCGAGGTCGCTCGCCGCGTGGCGGGTGCGGCCGAGGACAGCGACTGCGCGCTGACACCCGACGCTGTCGAGGTCGCCGGGCGGGTCGTCGAACTCGACAAGCTGGTGCCCGAGGGACCGCTCCGCGCCGAGGGCAGGCACGACGGCACCCCCCGCTCGGTGGTGTTCAATGTGCACGCGTTCCGGGTGGCGGTCGACACCGTCACCGGGGAGGTCCGGATCCTGCAGTCCATCCAGGCGGCGGATGCCGGCACGGTCCTCAACCCGCAGCAGTGCCGCGGGCAGGTCGAGGGCGGCGTCGCGCAGGCGATCGGCAGCGCACTGTACGAGGAGATCCTGCTCGACGGCGCCGGGACCGTGCTCAACCCGCAGCTCCGGAATTATCACCTTCCACAGCTCGTAGATGTGCCGGACACCGAGGTGTATTTCGCGGACACCTACGACGAACTGGGCCCGCACGGCGCCAAGTCGATGAGCGAGTCCCCGTACAACCCGGTCGCCCCGGCCCTGGCCAACGCGATCGCGGACGCCACCGGCGCCCGGCTTCGGCGGATCCCGATGACCCCCGCCGCCGTCTGGCGTGCGCTCCCGCGCCCGTGAGTACTTATTAACGTCCCGCGGTTAATAAGTACTCACGGGCGGCGAAGCCGCAGGGCGTCGACGATCGGACGCTGCCCCTTGACCAGCTTCGTCTCCGCCTCGCTCGCCGGGAACCAGCGGGCGTCGTCGACCTCGGGGAACTGCTGAAGCCTCCCCGACCGCGGCGGCCATTCCAGCTCGAACGTGTTGCTTTCGACGAAGGTGACGTCCTCGCTCACCTCCGCCACGTAGACCGTGATCACTTTGCGTGAGGGCTGCCGGAATTCTCCGAGCAACTCGTACTCGACGGCCGGCGGCGGCGCGCCGATCTCTTCCTCGAACTCGCGCAGTGCGGCCGCGTGGGGGTCTTCGCCCTCGGCGTATTCGCCCTTGGGGATCGACCACGCAGCCTCGTCCTTGCGCGCCCAGAATGGGCCGCCCATGTGCACGATCCACAACTGGAGCACTCCCGCATCGTCGGTGCGATACAGGAGTACTCCAGCGCTGGTGACGGTCATGGACCCAGGCTAGGCTGCGGCGTCCTCGCGCTGCTCGCGCAGCTCGGCAGGTTCGATCTCCTGGGCGTAGTGGAAGTGCGGGCGCCGGTGTCCGAGGAACGAACCGAACCACGACATCACCGCGACGTACCGGTTGCGGAATCCGACCAGGTAGACGAGGTGCACGGCGAGCCACAGGAACCAGGCGAGCACACCGGTCAGCTCGATCTTGCCGACGCGGGTGATCGCACGGAACCGGTTGATGATCGCCATGCTGCCCTTGTCGCGGTACGTGAACGGCGTTCCGAGGGCGCGTTTCCCGGTGATGATGGCCGCGACGTGCCGTCCACCCTGCATCGCGAACGGCGACTGGGCTGGCAGGTTGTTCAGCGACGCCATGTCGCCGATCGCGTAGACGTCGTCGTAACGACCCACCGTGAGGTCCTCGTCGACCAGCAGGCGGCCGCCGCGGCCGGTCTCGCAGCCGGTCCGTTCCGCGAGCACCGCAGCGAAGTCGTTGGCCTGGATGCCTGCCGACCAGATGATCGTGTCCGCCGTGAGGCGCTTCTCGAAGCCGGTGCTCGGCGACGACAGGGTGGCGCCGTGTTCGTCGATATCGGTCACCATCGTGCCCAGCACCACCTCGACGCCGGCCCGTTCGAGCGAGTCCTGGGTGTACTTGCTGAGCTTGCCGCCGAACACGGGCAGCGTCTCCCCCGCACCTTCGACGAGGGTGACGGTGACGTCTTCGGACGTGATGTCGCGGAGCGACTTCTCGAAGTAGCGGCCCGCCAGTTCCTTGATCTGACCTGCCAGTTCGACACCGGTCGGACCGGCGCCGATCACGATGAAGTGCAGCAGGTCGCGGCGACGCTCCGGGTCGGAGGTGGTGTGTGCCTCCTCGAAGCAGCGGACGATCTGACGGCGCAGCCGGTCGGCGTCGGCGACGGTCTTGAGCGCGTACGTGACCTCGGCGAACTCGTCGTGACCGAAGTAGGCCTGCCGGGCGCCCGTCGCGGCGATCAGGCTGTCGTAACCGATCGTGTGGCTTACCCCGCCTGCCTCGTAGACGACCACTTTCTTGTCCGGGTCGACGTCGACGACGCGGCCGAGCCGGACGTCACCGCTGGGGTACTTCGCGAGGATCGCGCGGATGGACGGGGCGATCTCGCCGGGCGAGATGACACCGGTGGCGACCTGGTACAGGAGGGGCTGGAACAGATGCTCGGTGGTCTCGGAAATCAGCACGAACGGCGTGCCTGCCTTGCCGAGCTTCTTCGCCGCCGCGAGTGCGCCGAATCCCGATCCCACGATGACGACCTGTGTGCGATCCACCGAAAACCTCCTACTGCTTCTGGCGTCTACTTAGCGCCGCGTATGAGCTCCACATTAGGGATCGCCCGTTGTTAATTGCCAGTAAGCTGGGGAAATCGAAATTGTGTTATCTCGATTGCTCATAAGTCGTCACAGAAGGACGTAACCTCAGGTCATGGAGTTCCGACAGCTTCGCTACTTCCTCGCGGTCGGCGAGGAGGGCAGTTTCTCGCGCGCGGCGCAACGCTGCTTCATCTCCCAGTCGGCGATCAGCCACCAGATCGCCAAACTCGAACACGAGTTGGGCACCACCCTCCTGGAACGGTCGACTCGTGCCACCCGGCTGACCGCGGCCGGCGAACGGCTGATGCCCATCGCGGCCGAGATGATGGGCCTCGAAGCCCGCGCGCTGTCGGTGGGACTCGATCCCCGCAACCGGCTCCGCATCAGCGCGAGCATGAGCTTCGCGACGCAGAGCCTCGAGGCGATATCGGCTGTCCGCGAAGACTTCCCACAACTCGACATCGAGTTCGTCATCAAGGACTTCACCGACCGGATGACCGCCGTCGCGTCGGGGGACGCCGATCTCGCACTCATTCGCGGCGGCGTCGATCGGCCGGGGCTCGAAACCGTGGAATTCGGGCTCGAGGACCTGGTGATCGTGACGTCGAGCAAACACCCACTGGCGGGGGTCTCGACCGTCGACCTGAGCGAACTGGCGCCGTACCCCCTGCTACTGCCGCCACGCAGCAGTCAGATCCTGATCCACACCGTGGTCGAGGACGCGTTCCGGCAGGTCGGGCAGCGCGTCATGCTCGGACCGTCGATCCCCAGCGACCACACGGCCACCCTCGACGTCCTCACGACTCCGCGGTCGTGGACGGTGCTGTACGCCGACACCGCCGACGCGACACCCCGCCGCGGGCTGAGCTTCCTGCGTGAGGCGCACGACCGACTGCGCATCCCGGTGTGCGGGGTCGTCCGGAGCGGAACGGCGACGAGACCCGAACTCACCCACCTGTTCCGCGCGCTCGCGCAGTCGATCGCCGGGTCCCGCGGATCCGCCGAAACTTAGGCGTCGATCAGTCCGTGCCGATCGACCCACGTGAGCACGTGGTCGAGCATCGTGTCGGGAACCTCGAGCTGCGGGGTGTGCCCCACGTTCCCGAGAATCACGCTGTCCCACCGCGGGTTTGCCCTCGCCACCTTGCGGGCCGCCGCGACCGGAACCAGTCGGTCGCGGTCGCCGTGGAGCAGGAGCACTGGTTGTCCGATCGACTGCATGGTGTCGAGATATCGACGCGGGCGGGCCAGGACCCGCATCAGTGACCGGCTGGCCTGAAGGAACGCCGCATCCTCGGACGGCAGCCCGCGCCGGTATCCCGCGAGAGCCGCTGCGGCGTCGAGGGAATCTTCCGACGCCCGGCCCGGCTCGGCGAAACACAGGTCGATCATCCGCTCGACCAACTGCCGGTCCGTCAACTTCCTGCTCGAGTACTGCAAGAACCGTTCCCCCACGAACGGCGTGAAGTACATCGCGAACTGCGCGGCGATCCGCGGGTCCGGGATCCGTTGCGCGACAGGCAGTGCGGGATCAACGAGAACCAGAGCCGAGACCGTCTCGGGGTGCGCCGCCGCCTCGAACAACGAGATCATGCCGCCCATCGAATTGCCCATCAAGATCACGGGACCGCCGACGACGTCACGAAGGAAGCGATGCAGTACCTTCGCGTTGGCGCCGACCCCCGTCCGGCGGCGGCCGGACGGACTGAGCCCGAATCCGGGGAGATCCACGGTCAGCACCCGGGTGCGCTCCGCGAGGACCGGTGCGATCCGGACCCAGTTGAGATGCGAGCCGCCGAGGCCGTGAACCATGACCACGGGAGTAGATCCGGTGTCGTCACCGTATTCGACCCAGTGGACAGGACCGTCGATGTCGACGACGCTGCCGGAGCCGCCCCACTGCTGCGCGAACTCCTGCTGGGGAGGTTCGCCGACTCTGTTCGGATCCACCTTGTGTCCGTCCGTTCCGGCCGTTGGCGTGTCGAGGCCACCGGCCAGTCTACGGCGCACGCCGCGACACGGGTGCGTGACGCCGAGCTCGCGTGGAGGAATTCGCGACGTCGACGCGCACTCGGCCCGGCAGAAGTAAGTTGAACGCATGCGATGCGGACCGGTGAGACCACGATGAGGATCGGGGGCGTGCTGCTCGCCGCCGGGGCCGGTTCGCGCATGGGTATGCCCAAGGCACTCGTCGTCGGCGCGGACGGAGAGCCGTGGCTCGCGCGCGGCGTGCGAGTGCTGTCGGACGCGGGATGCGAGCCGACCGTCGTGGTGCTCGGTGCCCGCGCCGACGAGGCCGAGGGCCTACTGCCCGCCAGTGTCCCCGTCACCGTCGGGATCGCGGAGGACTGGCAGTCGGGGCTGTCTGCCTCCCTGCGCCGGGGGCTGGAGGTCGCGGCGACGTTCGACGACGTCGATGCCGTCGTCATCACCCTCGTCGATCTCCCCGACCTCGGCGTCGACGCCGTCCGACGGGTGGCGACGGTGCCGCCCGGCGACGCCCGCTCGACGCTCCGCCAGGCCCACTACGCCGGACGTCCGGGCCACCCCGTGCTGATCGGCCGGGACCACTGGCTCCCGTTGCGGCGCAGCCTCACCGGAGACTCCGGGGCACGCAAGTACCTCGGGGAACACGGCGCCGAGCCCGTCGACTGCTCCGACCTGGGCTCGGGGCGCGACGTCGATTCGCCGCGCGAACTCCGCTAAACCTTTGGACGAACGGCAGACAATGGAGTCATGTCACTGGAAACGAACAAGGAATTGATCCGGCGTTTCTACACCGAGATCGACACAGGCAACATCGACGCTCTGGACGAACTCGTCGACGAGAATTACCTCGACCACTCACCGCCGCCGTTTCCCGGCCTCGAAGCGCCGGGGCGTGAGGGACTGAAACAGGCGTTCCGGTTGTTCTGGGAGGCCACACCGGGGACGCACCTGATCGAGGATCAGGTGGCCGAGGGCGACAAAGTCGTTACCCGGCTACTGTGCGCCGGAACTCACACGGGTGATCTCCCCGGCATTCCCGCGACGGGGAACCACATGGAAATGACCGCCACCGTCATCCACCGCATCGAAAACGGTCGGATCGCGGAGAAGTGGTCGGACAAGGACGTCCTCGCCATGCTCCAGCAGCTGGGGGTGATCCCCGCCGCGGCGCGGTGACCGCCACCCTTCAGCGGCTGACGGCCTTTTTGTACCGCCGGATCGCGAACGGCACGAAGATCACCAGCAGCACCGCCGACCATGCCAGTGAGGCGATGACCGGGTGCTGCAACGGCCACGCGTCGGGAACGGTCATGGCCGGGTTGGTGTTTCCGAACAGTTCCCGCACGGCCTGCGTCACCGCGGACACCGGATTCCATTCCGCGATCACCTTCAGCGGACCGGGCAGGTTCGTGGTCTCGACGAACGTGTTCGCGATGAAGGACAGCGGGAATATGACGATGAAGCTGGCGTTGTTGAACACCTCCGGCGTCCGGATCCAGAGGCCGACCACCGCCATCACCCACGACAGCGCGTAGGCGAACAACAGCAGGAGCAGGTAGCCGAGCACCGCTTCGCCGAGGCTCGAGTGGATCCGCCACCCGATGATCAGGCCGGTCAGCGACATCACGACGAGGCTGACGATGTTGATCAGGACGTCAGTGGAGGTGCGGCCGAGGAGGACGGCGGACGGGGCCATCGGCAGCGACCGGAACCGGTCGATGATCCCCTTCTGCAGATCCTCGACCATCCCGAGGCCCGTCCACGTGGCCCCGAAGATGACTGTCTGCGTGAAGATCCCGGCGATCAGGAACTCGCGGTAGGACATCCCGGGAACCTGGATGGCGCTACCGAACACGTACGCGAACAGCAGCACGAACATGATCGGCGACAATGTGGTGAACACGATGAGGTCGGGGACGCGCTTGATCTTGATCATGTTGCGCTTGGCGATCGTGAGCCCGTCCGCGAGCGCGGTGTGCACGGACGCCGTCTGTGGGGCGCTCATGAGACGTGCTCCTCTTCGGCTTCGTGTCCGGTCAGGGTGAGGAAGACGTCGTCGAGGGTCGGTCTGCGCAGACCGACGTCGAACACCTTCACTCCTCGATTGGAGAGTCGGCCCAAGGCTTCGACGAGGGCGTCCGCACCGCCGGTCACCGGCACCGTCACCCGGCGGACGTTCTCTTCCACCAGGATGTCGCCTGCGGCGAGCGGGGCCAGTTCGTCGCGCACGACCGAGAGCTCGATGCCCTCCCGGACGCTCAGCTCGATGCGCTCACCGCCCACGCGGTCCTTCAATTCGTCGGCGGTTCCGCGGGCGATGACCGATCCGTGGTCGATCACCGCGATCTGGTCGGCGAGCCGCTCGGCCTCTTCCATGTACTGCGTGGTCAGGAGAAGCGTGGTGCCCCTGGCGACCAGATTGTCGATGACATCCCACAGAGCCAGCCGGGCACGGGGGTCGAGCCCGGTGGTCGGTTCGTCGAGGAACAACACTTCCGGCTCGGCCACGAGCGCTCCCGCGAGGTCGAGACGCCGGCGCATGCCACCCGAGTAGCCCTTGACGGGACGATCTCCCGCCTCGACCAGGTCGAACTGTTCGAGCAGCTCACGGGCGCGTGCCTTACTCCGCTTGGACCCGAGGTGGTAGAGCCGCCCGACCATCTCGAGGTTCTCGAAACCGGTGAGGTACTCGTCGACGGCCGCGTACTGTCCCGAGGCTCCGATCCTGGATCGGAGCACGCGCGCATCGTGGACGACGTCGAGACCGGCCACCTCCGCCCGGCCGGCATCGGGGACGAGAAGGGTGGTGAAGACCCGCACCGCCGTCGTCTTGCCGGCACCGTTCGGTCCGAGCAGCGCCATCACCGTTCCCGAGGGGACCGCGAGGTCGACCCCGTCCAGTGCCGTGACCTTGCCGTACTTCTTGACCAGACCCACTGCCGTTATCGCATCGACCATCAGAAGTTCCCATCCGTTGGCGTGTGGACCCAGTGTGACTCGAGGCACCGACAGGGTGCACGGATTATTCGACGTTCCCGGCAGGCCCGGTGCGGCGGTAGTCTGAAATCCGAGCAGGTCAGCGCAGATCTTCGGCAGGAGACAGTGATGTCCGACGCGGCGCCGGAACTCCGGACGGGCCGTGCGGCCTTCGATCGACGAGACTGGCGCGACACCTACGCACGACTGTCGGGCGCCGACCGGCAGAACCCGCTGTCCGGTGACGACCTCGAACTGGTCGCCACCGCCGCCTACCTGCTCGGTGAGGACGACGCCAGCACCGAATGGTGGGAACGGGCGGTGCACGAGTGGGCCCGCGCGGGTCGACCGGTGCGCTCCGCCCGGTGCGCGTTCTGGCTCTCGTTCGTCCTGATCATGCGGGGTGAGCAGGCGCGTGGCGGCGGCTGGCTGAGCAGGGCCCAGCGACTACTGGACACCGCGGGCGTGGACTGCGCCGAGCGTGGCTACCTGCTGGTGCCGCAGGGACTGCAACGGATCGACGACGGTGACGGCACCGCCGCCCGGGACATCTTCCGCACGGTGACGGAGACGGGCGCCCGGTTCGCCGACCCGGATCTGACGACGCTCGGGGTGCTGGGCACCGGCCATTCGCTCGTCCTCCTGGGGGACGTCGCCGAGGCAGTGTCCGCGTTCGACGAGGCGATGGTCGGGGTGACGTCCGACGAGGTGTCTCCGGTGGTGGCGGGAATCGTGTACTGCGCCGTGATCGAGCAGTGCCAGAACATCTGCGATCTCCGCCGGTCCAGGGAATGGACTGTGGCGCTGGAGGAGTGGTGCTCTTCGCAACCCGACCTCGTCCCCTACCGCGGTCAGTGCCTCGTCCACCGCGCCGAGATCCTGCAACTGCAGGGCGATTGGCCCACGGCGATGGACTCGGCGCGGCGGGCGCACGAGCGGCTCGCCTCGCATGCCGCGGCCGGGTCCGCCGCCTACGTGATGGCCGACCTCCATCGCCTGCGCGGCGAGGTCGCCCAGGCCGAGAAACTGTTTCTGGATGCGAACCGCTGGGGCAGGCGACCGCAGCCCGGACTCGCGCTGCTGCGGATGGCGCAGGGGCGGGTCGGCAGCGCGGTCGCCTCGATCCGCTGTGCGGTGGACGAGTCCACCGGCGCCGTGGAACGCGCCCGGTTGCTGCCCGCCTTCGTGGACATCCTGCTCGCCGCCGACGACGTCCCGGCGGCCCGAATCGCCGCCGACGAACTCGACTCGATCGCAACACGGTTCGCCATCCCCTACCTGTGCGCACTGTCCGCGCAGGCGTCGGGTTCGGTGCTGCACGCCGAAGGACGGGGTAGCGACGCGCTGACCGTTCTGCGCGACGCGTGGCGGCGCTGGCAGGACATCGGCGCGCCCTACGAGTGCGCGCGGGTCCGGGAGTCGGTCGCGCTGGTGTGCCGCGACCTGGGTGACGACGACACCGCGCAGATGGAGCACGACCTCGCGTCCGCCACCTACCGGCAACTGGGCGCGGTCCCGGACCTCGAGCGACTGCGGGCAGAGTTCCTCCCCGACTCGACGGTCAGCACTCCCCTCACCCCGCGTGAAGTGTGCGTGCTCCGCCTCGTGGCGGCGGGCAAGAGCAACCGCGCGGTGGCGACGGAACTGTTCCTCAGCGAGAAGACGGTCGCGCGGCACCTGAGCAACATCTTCGTCAAGCTGGGGATCTCGTCACGGTCCGCGGCCACGGCCTATGCCTACGAGCATCGCCTCGTCGGCCCGACTACATGAAAGTACCCATACGGTCGTACATATCTGCGCCATTCTCCCGACGCGCCACGATCGGCCCGGTCATAGCGTTGAGCATGACCACCGATCACCCCAGGGAAGAAGACAGACTATGTCCACAGAACGCTTAGACACGATCGTGATCGGTGCCGGACAGGCCGGCCTCGCGACCGGATACCACCTCTCCCGATGCGGGCAGCGATTCGTGATCCTCGACGCCCACGACCGCGTCGGGGACGTGTGGCGGGAGCGGTTCGACTCGCTCCGGCTCTACAGTCCCGCCCGGTACGACGGTCTGCCCGGCTGGGGAATTCCCGCCCGGGGTTGGTCCTGGCCAGGGAAGGACGAGGTCGCCGACTACTTCGAGGCCTACGCGCAGCGATTCGCACTGCCGATCCGGACGGGCACCACCGTCGACGGCCTGTCCCGTGTCGGCGACCGCTACGTCGTCACGGCGGGGACCGACCGATTCGAGGCCGACAACGTCGTCGTCGCCTCCGGGACCTGGCAGTCCCCGGTCATCCCGGATCTCGCCGAGCGCCTCGACCCTCGAATCCGGCAACTGCATTCGAGCGACTACCGCAATCCCTCCCAACTACAGGACGGGCCTGTACTGGTCGTCGGGTGCAGCCACTCCGGCGCGGATATCGCGCTGGAGGTCTCCCGCTCGCATCGCACCACGATCTGCGGGCCCGTCCGCGGTGAGGTGCCGTTCGACATCGAGGGACGCCTCGCCCACATCGCGGTCCCGATCATGTGGTTCATGGCCAATCACGTTCTGACGGAACGCACACCCGTCGGGCGGAAGATGCGGACCCACGTCCGCTCGGGTGGCGGACCACTCCTGCGGGTCAAACGAGCCGACCTGGCCGCCGCCGGCGTGGAGCACTTCCTCGTGAAGGTCACCGGCGTCCGCGACGGCAGACCGGTCCTCGACGACGGCACCGCACTCGACGTCCGCAACGTCGTCTGGTGCACCGGGTTCCGCAAGGACACGTCGTGGATCCAGATCCCCGTCACCGGTTCGGACGGGTGGCCCGAGCAGTCCCGCGGAGTCTCGCCGGACCATCCCGGACTGTATTTCGTCGGTCTGCCGTTCCTGCAGGCGTTCGCCTCGATGCTCACCGGCGGGGTGGGCCGGGATGCCCGGTACGTCGCGAAACATATCGCGCGCAGACAGGCACGGGCCGGACTCAGGCCGTCAGCACCAGCCCTGACGTAGGCACACCGGTCCCCGCGGTGACGAGGACGTTCTGCGCACCGGAGACCTGGTTCACGGACGTGCCGCGGATCTGACGCACGCCCTCGGCGATCCCGTTCATCCCGTGGATGTACGCCTCGCCGAGCTGGCCTCCGTGGGTGTTGAGCGGCAGACTGCCGTCGAGGTCGATGGCGCCGTCGGCGACGAAGTCCTTGGCCTCACCGCGGCCACAGAAGCCGAGTTCTTCGAGCTGCATCAATACGTATGGGGTGAAGTGGTCGTAGAGGACGGCCAGATCCATGTCCTGCGGTCCGAGTCCGGCTTGATCCCACAGCTGCCTGCCGACCAGCTCCATCTCGGGCAGTCCCGCGAGCTCCGGACGGTAGTAGCTGGTCATGATGTACTGGTCGCTGCCGCTCCCCTGGGCCGCCGCCGCGATCACGGCCGGTTTCTGCTTCAGATCCTTCGCCCGCTCCGGTGACGTGACCACGATCGCGATGCCGCCGTCGGACTCCTGGCAGCAGTCGAGCAGGTGCAGGGGTTCGGCGATGAAGCGGGAATTCTGGTGGTCGTCGAGCGTGATCGGTTTGCCGTAGAAGAAAGCGTTCGGATTGGTGGCGGCGTGCTTACGATCGGTGACCGCGATTCGCCCGAAATCAGCACTTGTAGCACCATATTCGTGCATGTACCGCTGGGCGACCATCGCGACGAACGCCGCCGGCGTCGACAGGCCGTGCGGGTAGGAGAACGCATTGTCGGTACCCGACGAGTTCACCTGCTGCACCAGGCCGAAGTTCACCTGCCCGAACCGCATTCCGGACCGCTCGTTGAACGCCCGGTACGCCACCACCACGTCGGCGACACCGGTGGCCACGGCCATCGCCGCCTGCTGCACGGTCGCGCACGCCGCGCCGCCGCCGTAGTGGATGCGACTGAAGAACTTCAGGTCCGGAATACCGACCGAACGGGCAACGGCCGCTTCGGTGTTGGTGTCCATCGTGAAGGACGTCAGGCCGTCGACGTCCGCGGGGGTCAGGCCCGCATCCTCGAGCGCCGCCGTGACCGCCTCGGCCGCCAGCCGTAATTCGCTGCGGCCCGAGTCCTTCGAGAAGTCCGTGGCGCCGATACCGACGATGACAGCCTTGCCCGACAGCCCGCTCATGCATCCGCTCCGTTCGTGCGTCCGTCCAGGACGAGGGTCACCTTCGACGTGATGTGGTCGCCGAGACCGTTCTTCCCGACGACGTCCAGCGTGACGACGCCGTCGTCCACCGACGCCACCGTGCCGCTCAGTGTGAGGGTGTCGTAGGCGTACCAGGGGACGCCGAGGCGCAATGCGATCGACTTGATCACCGCGTTCGGCCCCGCCCAGTCGGTGACGAACCGCTGCACCAGACCCGTGTCGGTGAGGATGTTGACGAAGATGTCCTTCGACCCGCGTTGCTGCGCCAGGTCGCGGTCGTGGTGGACGTCCTGGAAGTCGCGTGTCGCCAGTGCGGCCGAGACGACGAACGTCGGGTCGCCGGTGACGGTCAATTCCGGAAGCGTCGTTCCCACCACGACATCGAGAGTGGACGTCATGACTGCTCCTTCGCTCCGCGCTGCCACGCGTACAGGGTCCACGGCGCGCCACCCGTCTCTTCGTCGCCCGGGAAGTCGAGGTAGATCGCCTCCACCGGCATCCCGACCGTCACCTCCGCGGGCTCGACGCCGCGCAGTTCGCCTAGCATGCGGACGCCTTCCTCCAGTTCGACCAGCGCCACTACGAACGGCAGCGAGCGTCCCGGGACCTTCGGCGCGTGGTGGACCACGTAACTGAACACCGTGCCGCGGCCCGACGCGACGACGTAGTCCGTCGTCTCCGCCTTGTCCTTCCACAGCGCGGGCACCGGCGGGTGCTGCAGCGATCCGTCCTCACGCTTCTGGATCCGCAGTTCGTGCGCGGCCACGCCGTCCCAGAAGAACTGGGTGTCCTGCGAGGCGCTGGGCCGCATCATCTTGGTGGGGTCCAGATCGTCGAAGGACGCGCCCTGACCGTTCGCCGACTGTGCCACCGGTTCAGCGGGTTTGGGCGCGAACTTGAGGATGCGGAACAGCATCTCGGCCACGACCTCGTCGCTGCCGTCGTCGTTCGCGACCCGCCACAGGCTGCGGGTGGTGAAGAACCACCCCTCACCGAGGCCCGTCCTCTTCGGACCCACGAGGTCCTCGAGGGTCGTGGTGATGGTGACCTCCTCACCGACCCTCAGGTAGCGGTGGTAGATCTGATCGCAGTTGGTGGCGACGACGGACGTGAACCCGGCCTCGTCGAGGATTGTCGTCATGCGCCCGAGCGGGTCGTCGGATTGCCGGACGGCGTTCAGGCCCTGCATCGTCCACACCTGCGCCATCGCGGGCGGGGCCACGATGCCGTCGTGTCCCGCTGCCCGCGCCGCTGCCTCGTCGACGTAGATAGGATTCCTGTCGCCGATCGCCTCCACCCAGTTGCGGATCATCGGCAGGTTGATCGGGTCCCGCCCGGGGCGAGGAGCGCTCGGACCCGCCGACCGGACCTCTTCCGCGGCAGCGAGGATCTGTTCGGAACTCATTTCGCGCGGCGCTCCTATCGCGGGACTCGGGGAAGTTTCAGACCGGCTGTCGCGATCAGCTCGCGCATCACCTCGTTGACACCGCCACCGAACGTGATCACGAGGTTGCGCTTCACCTGCATGTCGAGCCACCTCATGAGGTCTGCGGTCTCCGGCTCGGAGGGGTCGCCGTAGCGTCCGACGATCTCCTCGACGAGCCTGCCGATGCGCTGAATACGTTCGGTGGCGAACACTTTCGTCGCGGACGCGTCGGCGATGTCGATGGCGTCCGCCTCACTCGACGCCACCTGCCAGTTGAGTAGTTCGTTGAGGCGGTACGTCGCGTGGATCTCGCCGAGCGCGCGCCGCACGTCCGGCTCGTCGAGCAGGTCGTGTGTGACGGCCCAGTTGCGGATGCGGTCGTAGAGACCTCCGACCCGGCCTGCCGGTCCGAGCATGACGCGTTCGTGGTTGAGCTGGGTGGTGATCAGTCGCCAGCCCTGATTCTCCTCACCGACCAGCATGTCTGCGGGAACCCGGACGTCGGAGTAGTAGGTGGCGTTGACGTGATGCGCACCGTCGCACGTGATGATCGGCGTCCAACTGTAGCCCGGGTCCTTGGTGTCCATGATCAGGATGGAGATGCCACGGTGACGCGAATCCGCCGAGCCCGTGCGGACGGCGAGCCACAGGTAATCGGCGTCGTGACCGCCGGTGGTGAAGATCTTCTGCCCGTTGACCACGTACTCGTCGCCCACCCGCACGGCCGTCGTCCGCAGCGCCGCAAGGTCGGTGCCCGCTTCCGGTTCGGTGTAGCCGATCGCGAAGTGCACCTCGCCGGCCAGGATCGCGGGCAGGAATTTGCGCTTCTGCTCCTCGGTCCCGTACTTCTGCAGCGTCGGACCCACCGTCTGCAACGTCACCGAGGGCAGCGGAACATCGGCTCGCACAGCCTCGTTCACGAAGATCTGCTGTTCGATCTCACCGAATCCGCGGCCACCGAACTCGACCGGCCAGCCCACACCGAGCCAGCCGTCCTTGCCCATCCGGCGGATGACCTCACGGTAGGTGCTGCCGTGGCGCTCGGTGCGCATCACCTCGGCCTCGGCCGGCGAGATCAGCCCGGAGAAGTAGCGCCGGAGTTCCGATTGCAACTCACGCTGATCGTCGGTCAGATCGATGAACACCGGGCCCCCACGAGGTCGAGTCGGTACGAGGCGCCGCCCACGAGGCGGGCCAGGTCTTTGGCGGTCGAGTAGTAGCGGTGCAGCGGATACGTGACGTCGACGCCGATCCCGCCGTGTAGGTGGTGCAGAACCTGCATGGCGGCAGGCACTTCGGCGGCGATCCAGTACGCCATCACGTCCAGATCGTCCTGGGCGTCCAGTCCTTCGGACACGCGCCACGACGCCGCGAGCGCCGACACATGGAGGGTGCGGGACGTGACGTAGACGTCGGCGATCTGCTGCGACACGGCCTGGAACGTGGCGAGCGGCTTGCCGAACTGGTGGCGCGTCGCGAGGTGCTCGCCTGCCAGAGCCGTTGCGCCCGACAGCAGTCCGTCCGCGACCGCCCCGATGGACGCCAGTGCGATGCGGTAGAGCGTCTGCACCGCGTCGTCGCCGGCCGCGAGCAGTTCGCCCCGCGCACCGTCGAACGTGATCGCGAATTCGGGGCTACCCGATGCCGAGGGGGTCGGCGTGAGCGTGACGCCGTCCGCGGCCGGGTCCACCAGCACCACCCCGGTGTCCGTGGGCACGAGGATCCGGTGTGCCCGCTCGGCGAACGGAACCGCGAGCACGCGCCCGGTGACGGAGTAGCCGTCCCCGTCCGCGACCGCGGTCACCGAAGGCCGTGCCGGGAACTGCGCCCCGGGTTCGGCGAGCGCCGCGGTGAACGTGCGGCCGTCGGCGAGACCGGTGAGCAGTGCGTCCTGTTGTGCGTCGTCGCCCAGCGCGACGATGGGCAGCACACCGAATCCGAGCGTTGCGAGGGCCGGGACCTGCGCCGCCTTCCGCCCGACTTCGGTGAGCAGCGCACCGACGTCGGTGACCGAGAGACCTTCGCCGCCGAGACGTTCCGGCAGCGCGAGGGTCAGCAGGTCGGCGTCGGCGAACGCGGCCCAGAGGGCGTCGCCGTCGAGGTCGCGGGCCAGCAGTCCGGCCGCGACCTGAGCCACGGCCTCCTGGGTTTCGTCTCGAGTGAAGTCCACGCTGACAATCCCACTTTCGATTTAGAACGTGTTCTAGTTGTATCACCATCCCGGACCTCGCGAAAGACCAATCGCCGCCCGGCTCAGCCCCGCGGCAGCCCGAGAATCCGCTCGGCCGCGACCGTCAGCAGGATCTGCGTCGTTCCGCCCGCGATGGACAGGCAGCGCGTGTTGAGGAACTCCCGCGCCAGCGGCCCCTCCACCCAGCCGTCCGGGCCGCCGAGTTCCATCGCGAATTCCGCGACCGCCTGCCGCTGCCGGACACCGACGAGCTTGCGGACGCTCGATTCGGGTCCGGGGTCCTGGCCGTCCAGTTGCCGGAGCGTGGTGCGCAGTTCGAGCTGGGAGCCGACGAGCGCGTTGCCGATGAGGTGACCGAGCTTGTCGTCGGTCAGCGGGTCACCGTCCCCGGCGAGCGCGAGCAGTTCCTCCATCGCCTCGCCGAGCGAGGACCCTCCGCCCATCGCGACCCGCTCGTTGGCCAGCGTGGTGCGAGCCAGCTTCCAGCCGTCCCCGAGGTTCCCGACCACCAGGTCGTCGGGCACGAACACGTCCTCGAGGTACACCTCGTTGAACAGGGCGTCGCCGGTGATCTCGCGCAGCGGCGAGATGGTGATGCCGGGGCTCGTCATGTCGACGAGGAAATAGCTGATGCCCTTGTGCTTGGGCACGTCCCGATCGGTGCGAGCAAGGCAGATCGCCCAGTCCGCCTCCTGCGCCCTCGACGTCCACACCTTCTGACCGTTCAGCTTCCACCCGCCGTCCACCTTCTCCGCGGACGTCCGCAGCGCCGCGAGGTCGGAGCCGGCGCCGGGTTCGCTGAACAGCTGGCACCAGATGATCTCGCCGCGCAGCGTCGGGGTGGCGAATCGCTCGATCTGCTCGGCGCTGCCGTGCTCGAGGATGGTCGGCACGGCCCACCAGCCGATCACGAGGTCGGGTCTGCCGACCCCGGCGGCCGCCAGCTCCTCCTCGATCAGGATCTGCTCCGCGGCGCGCGCACCCCGCCCGTAGGGTGCGGGCCAGTGCGGGGCCAGGTAGCCCGATTCCGCGAGGGCCGCGCGTCGCTGCGACTCCGGCCGCGCCACCAGCTCGGCGATCTCGGCGCGGATCTGCCCCCGTTCGTCGTCGAGCCCAGACAGGTCGATCGACAGGTTCCTGCGGGCACCGGCCCGCGTCAGTTCCGTGACCCGCGCCCGCCAGCGGGCGGAGCCGCCGAGCAGCTGCCGCAGCGACGTCGCCCGGCGCAGGTAGAAGTGCGCGTCGTGTTCCCAGGTGAAGCCGATCCCGCCGAGCACCTGGATGCAGTCCTTGGCAGTCTCGACGGCGGCGTCGAGCGTGATCGACGCCGCGACGGCGGCCGCGATCGGCAGCTCGCCGCTGTCCGCGTGCCACGCGTCCTCCGCCGCCACGGCCGCATCCCACGCCGCCGCGCCGGACTGTTCGACGCGGCACAGCATCTCCGCACACAGGTGCTTGATCGCCTGGAACGATCCGATCGGTTTGCCGAACTGCTCGCGAATCTTGGCGTACTCCACCGCCGTTCGCAGACACCAGATTGCAATGCCGGACGCCTCCGCTGCGGCGAGGGTCGCCGCGAGGTCGGGCACGAGCCCGTCCCGCACCCCCGTGACCACCCGGTCGGCCGCCACCGCCACGCCGACGCAGCGCACCCGCGCGAGCGGGCGGCTCTTGTCGATCGTGTCGGCGACCGTGATGTCCAGGCCGTCGGCTTCGCCGTCGACCAGACACCACACGACGCCGTCGCCCGCGTCGGCGGGCAGCAGCACGGACACCCCCGCGTCACCGCCGATCGCGAAGCCCGCGTCGCCGGTGACCGTCAGCCCGCCGTCGGCCCCGAGGGTCGCGTTCACCGGGGAGTTGCTGCCGAGAGCCACCGCGCACGGCATCGCGCCGTCGGCGAGATCCTCGGACCACCGTTTCGCGGCGGCACCGGAGCTGCGCCCGACGATCAGAGCCGCGAGAGCGGTCGAGAGAACAGGACCCGGGACGAGTTCAGTCGCGGCCTGTTCGAGCATCGCGGCGAGATCGACGATCTCCGCTCCCGACCCACCGACCTCGTCGGGCACGGCGACCGAAAAAATTCCGAGCGACGCGAAGGACGGCCACGTCGTGCGCCACGAATCTGCTGGTCCTTGCCGTACTGTGACCAGCGGGTCCGTGGACCGCGCCCAGGCCTGGATCGAACCCGCTGCAGCCCTCTGTTCGTCGGTGGTGGCGATTGTCACAACGGGTATCCGCCTCTCCTGAATGACACATTCGTCTAGAACGTGTTCTAATATGACACCTGGCCATGAGTCAAGGCGCGAAGGAAAACAGGTAATGACGACCAGCTCTCGATCACGGTCCACGACGGTCGCTGCGGCGACGCTGGGCGAGGACGATCTCAGTTCCAACGCGCAGAAGGAACGGCGCAAGCGGATCCTCGACGCGACCCTGGCCCTGGCCTCCAAGGGCGGATACGAAGCCGTGCAGATGCGGGCCGTCGCCGAACGCGCCGACGTCGCCGTGGGCACTCTGTACCGCTACTTCCCGTCCAAGGTGCACCTACTGGTGTCGGCGCTCGCCCGCGAGTTCGAGCGGATCGACTCGCGGGGCAAGAACCCGCCGGGCCGGAACCCGCTCGAGCGGATGCAACTGATCCTCAGCCAGATCACCCGGGCCATGCAGCGCGACCCACTGCTGACCGAGGCCATGACGCGCGCGTTCATGTTCGCCGACGCGTCCGCCGCCGCCGAGGTCGATCAGGTGGGCAAGCTGATGGACCGTCTGTTCGCCCGCGCGATGACGGACACCGAGCCCACCGAAGACCAGTTGGCCGTCGCCCGCGTCATCTCCGACGTGTGGCTGTCGAACCTGGTGGCCTGGCTCACACGCCGCTCGTCCGCGACCGATGTCGCGAATCGGCTCGAACTCACCGTCGAACTGCTGCTCGGTGACGGAAGCCGCAGACCCGAGTAGGACGCGATCGGGGCACAGCCCCGGCCGAGAACGCGCTCACAGCCGTCACATCCCCTAGATTTGAACCTGTGAGCGCCCATGATCTGCCCATCGAACTTCGTCGTGCCCTCTCGAGGGTTGCGCGGACCCCTCGCCTGCTCGTCGCTTCCGATTACGACGGCACGATGGCCCCCATCGTCTCCGACCCCGAGAAGGCGTTCCCCCACGCCGAATCGGTGCGCGCTCTCCGCGCCCTGGCCAGCCTCGCGGGAACGACGGCGGCCGTGATCTCGGGCCGCGCACTCAAGGACCTCGCCGCGCTGTCGCGGCTGCCCGCCGAGGTTCAACTGGTCGGCAGCCACGGCTCGGAATTCGACATCGGGTTCATCCATGCGATCGACGCCGACGCCAAGAAACTTCTCGGTGAGATCACCGAGGAACTCAACCGGATCGCCAAGCTGCACGCCGGCACGTCGGTGGAGGCGAAACCGGCGAGCGTCGCCCTCCACGTCCGCAACGCCGACGCCGAAGAAGGCGCCCTGGCCCTGGCCGCGGTGCGCGCCGACGCCGGGCAGCGCGTGGGCGTGCAGGTCACCGAGGGCAAGGCCGTCATCGAACTGGCCGTCGTCGCCACCGACAAGGGCCATGCCCTCGACCTGATCCGCCACCAGGACGGCGCGACGGCAGCCGTCTTCGTCGGCGACGACGTCACCGACGAGAAGGCGTTCGCGCGTCTCCAGGGCCCCGACCTCGGCGTGAAGGTGGGCCCCGGCGACAGCCTCGCCGAGTTCCGGGTGTCGAGCACCGAAGACGTGGCCGCGGCCCTCGCGTTCCTGCTGGAGGAGCGCCGCACCTGGCTGTCCGGGGCACACGCGCCGCCCATCGAGCGCCTCACCATGCTCGCCAGCCCGCGGACCGTCGCCCTCGTCACCCCCGACGCGACCCTCACCTGGCTGTGTCATCCCGAACCCGACTCGGCGTCCGTGTTCGCGCATCTGCTCGGTGGACCGGAAGCCGGCCACTTCAGCGTCGGCCCGCACCGCAGCGCACTGCCGCTGAGCCAGCGGTACATCGACAGCACCATGACCGTGCAGACACGGTGGGCCAGCCTGTCCGTCACCGACTACCTGCCGCACGACGTCCGTCTGGGCCGCACCGACCTGACCCGGGTGATCAGCGGCAAGGCCGCCGCCGTCGTAACGTTCGCACCGCGGCCCGAGTTCGGGCAGGGCCAGGTCATCCTCGAGGCCGTCAGCGAGGGACTGCGGGTGCACGGCACCAACGAGCCGATCGTCCTGCGTTCCCCCGGTGTGCAGTGGAACGTCACGTCCGACGGCAACCAGCAGACCGCGCATGCCGTCGTCGACCCGTCCGGCGGCGACGTCATCCTGGAATTGCGATGCGGCACCGAAGAACTCGGACCTTCGGAGACGCCCGAGCAGGAGCGCCGAGCACTGGCCGAATCGTACTGGTCGGACTGGGCGAAGAGCCTCACCCTGCCCACGCTCAAACCCGACCTGATGAAGCGCTCCGCGCTCACCCTCCGCGGTCTGGTGCACGTCGACTCCGGAGCGATCATGGCGGCCGCCACCACCTCGCTGCCCGAGGAGATCGGCGGCGTCCGCAACTGGGACTACCGCTACTGCTGGCTGCGCGACGCGGCGCTCACCGCGTCCGCGCTCGTCAGCCTCGGTTCCCTCAGCGAGGCCGAGGGCTACCTCGACTGGGTGCACGACGTCCTCGAGACCCTGCCCGGCCCCGAACGCCTGCACCCCCTCTACACGCTGCACGGTGGCGGTCTGCCGCCCGAGGCCGTCATCGACTCGCTGCCCGGCTACGCGGGCTCACGGCCGGTCCGCATCGGCAACGCGGCCAACCAGCAGGTCCAACTCGACGTGTTCGGACCCATCGTCGAACTCATCCACGACCTGTCCCACGCCCGCGAGAAGCAGGGCGCCCCGGTGGCGCTCAACGACCGCGACTGGGAACTGGTGTGCGCCATGGTCGAGGCCGTCGAACGTCGCTGGTTCGAACCCGACCACGGCATCTGGGAAATCCGCGACAACCCGCGTCACCACGTGTATTCCAAGGTGATGGGGTGGGTCACCATCGACCGCGCGGTAGCGCTGGCCGAGCACTTCGGCCGCGACATCGAGCCCGGCTGGACGCCGTTGCGCGACAAGATCGCGGATGAGGTGCGCGAGAAGGGCTGGAAAGACGAGGTCCGCTCGTACACCGCCGCCTACGACGGCACCGACCTCGACGCCGCCACCCTGTACATCGGACTGTCCGGGCTGATCGACCCGTCGGACGAGAAGTTCGCGGCCACCGTCACGGCGACCGAGGCGGAACTGCGCAGCGGCTCGACCGTGTACCGGTACCACCACGACGACGGACTGCCCGGCACCGAGGGCGGGTTCCACCTCTGCGCGGCGTGGCTGGTCGAGGCGTACCTGCTGATCGGGCAGCGGTCACAGGCGGAGGCACTGTTCGCGCAACTGGTCGACGCCGCCGGGCCGACCGGACTGCTCAGCGAGGAGTACGACCCCGTCGCCGAGCGGTCGCTGGGCAACCACCCCCAGGCGTACAGCCACCTGGGACTGCTCCGTTGCGCTCAACTCCTGGCCTGAGAGGGAGGCCGGGTCAGCGCTTGGCGGGCCCGGCCGTCGAACCCCGCAGCAGTTCGGTCTCGAGCATCTCGACGGTCGCGACGCCGGAGTGCGACGGGGACATGAGCAGGGCGCCTGCCCGGCGACCCTTCTCCTCCTGAGGTTGCCGCACGGTGGTCAGGCCCTCGCGGAGTGCGTCGTCGACGCCGTCGAATCCGGTGATCGACAGCCGGCCGGGCACGTCGATGCCCTGCCAGCGCGCCCAGTCCAGCGCGCCGAGCGCGAGGACGTCGGTGGTGCACACGAGCGCGGTGATCCGCGGATTAACGCCGAGTGCCTGCGCGGCAGCGGCGTGCCCCGACTTCCCGGTGTGCTCGAACCGCTCGACGACGGTCAGCGTCCGAGGGTCCAGGCCGGCGTCGGACATGGCGTCGCGCACTCCCTCGATGCGTTCACGCTGGACGTGGAAGTTCGGTGACCGCAGACGCTCGACGTCGGCCACCCCGTCCGAGCGGTCGCGCCCGAGCCTCATGCTCAGCACGCCGATGTCGCGGTGGCCGAGCCCGATCAGATAGTCGGCGAGACCCCGCATCGCGCCGCGGTCGTCGATGCCGATGAGCGATGCCCCCGGGATCTCCCGCGGCTGATCGCACACGACCACCGGCAGGTGACGCTCGCACACCGCCGCGAGGTACGGGTCGTCGTCCGCCACCGAATACACGACGAACCCGTCGACGCCCGCCTGCTGCACGACCGCGGCGGCGTCCGCCTCCTCGCGACCCGGACCCGCCGGAATCAGGAGCAGACCCTGCCCGGCGGCCTCGCACGACTCGGCCAGTCCGGACAGAAAGCTCATCGCGGCGGGGTCGCGGAAGGAGTAGCTGAGGGCTTCGGTGAGCAGCAGTCCCACGGCACCGGCCTTGCGGGTGCGCAGGGATCGGGCCACCGGGTCGGGGCCGGGGTAGCCGCGGCGCTTGGCCGCCTGCATCACGCGGTCGCGGAGTTCCGCGGAGAGTTGATCGGGCCGGTTGTAGGCGTTGGACACCGTCGTTCGCGAAATATTGAGCTCGGCCGCGAGCGACGCCAGCGTGGCTTGGCGACGAGGCTGTCGAGACCTGGGCATAGGGGGACGTTAGTACCCGGCCCGCGTTCGGGCGCGTCGGGGCTGCACCGAAAGTGCACTACCAGGACCTATCCGCTAAAGTGCAACGGTAACGGTTTCCAATAGCGTTTAGCGTTCGTCTTCGGTCAGGAGTTTTCTGTGCGCGCTTCCTCAGGTTTTCGTGCCGCCACGGCGGCCGTCGGGCTGTCGTTCGCCGCGGCCCTCACCCTCACCGCCTGCGGCTCCGACACGACCAGTGACGGCGCGCTGACCGTCGTCGCGTCGACGAACGTGTGGGGCAGCGTCGCGCAGGCAGTCGCCGGCGACAAGGTGGACGTCACCTCGATCATCACCGAACCGTCGTCCGACCCGCACTCGTTCGAGGCGAGCCCCACCGACGCCGCCAAGCTCACCGACGCCTCCCTGATCGTCTACAACGGCGGCGGGTACGACCACTTCGTCGACGACATCATCGGCACCAGTAACAGCGACCAGCTCACGGTCAACGCGTTCGACCTCCTCGAGGGCGGCGCGCACGCGGGCGAGGACGAGCACTCGGACGGCGGAGACTCGCACGAGGGCCACGATCACGGCGACGTGAACGAACACGTCTGGTTCGACGTCGACACCGTCGACGCCACCGCGCAGTCCATCGCGGACAAGCTCGGCCAACTCGACCCCGACAACGCCGACGCCTACAAGGCCAATGCCGCCACCTTCCACGGTCAGCTCGAGCAGATCTCCGCGATCACCGACGGAATCGCGGCAGCCCACAAGGACGCACCCGTCGCCCAGACCGAACCGATCGCCTACTACCTGCTGCAGTCCGCGGGCCTGAAGGACGTCACCCCGCCCGATTTCACGAGCGCCATCGAGAACGGCAACGACCCCGCACCCGCCGCCATCGCCGCCACGCGACAGCTGCTCACCGACAAGCAGGTGCAGGCCCTCGTCTACAACGTGCAGACGCAGGACCGGGTCACCCAGGACGTGCGGGCCACGGCCGAGTCGGCGGGAATCCCCATCGTCGAGGTGACCGAAACCCTGCCCGAAGGCCTGGACTACATTCAGTGGCAGACCAAGACCGCCGAGTCGCTTGCTGCGGCTCTGCAATAGAACTGATCGGCTTGTGACAGAACCCACTTCGAAGAACGCCGGCAACGGTCGCGTCCCCGCACTGGAACTGACGGGGGCGCGACTGTCCTTCGGCGAACGCACACTCTGGCAGGACCTCGACATCACCGTGGAACCCGGCGAATTCGTCGCCGTCCTCGGACCCAACGGGTCGGGCAAGACGTCCCTGCTGAAGGTGCTGCTCGGCCAGCTCGCCCTCAGCTCCGGCACCGCGCGCATCGCCGGATCACCGGCGCGGAAGGGTAATTCGCACGTCGGATACATCCCCCAGCAGAAGTCGCTCGACGACGGGCTGCCACTGCGGGGCCGCGACCTCGTCGGCCTCGGAGTCGACGGCCACCAGTGGGGAACCGGCCTCCTCCGGCGAGGCCGGCGCCGTGCGATCGTCGACGCGGCAATCGCCGAAGTCGGCGCCCAGAACTACGCGGACGCGCCGATCGGTTCCATGTCCGGCGGCGAGCAGCAACGACTGCGTATCGCGCAGGCCCTCGTCGGCAATCCGCAGATCCTGCTGTGCGACGAACCGCTGCTCAGCCTCGACCTGGCCAACCAGAATCTCGTGTCGGGACTCATCGACCGGCGGCGACGCACCCACGACACCGCGGTCCTGTTCGTCACCCACGAGATCAACCCGATCCTCCCGCTCGTCGACCGCGTGCTCTACCTCGTCGACGGACAGTTCCGCATCGGCAAACCGGAAGAGGTCATGACGTCGGAGGTGCTGTCCGAGCTGTACCGCACCGACGTCGAGGTGCTGCACGTACGCGGCCGTCTCGTCGTGATCGGCACCGGCGACGCCATCGACGCGCTCGGCAGCGCGGGCGGCCTCCGCCCCGGCGAGGGTGTGCACCACACGGACGAGGGACACGCATGAGCAACAAGTTCACCGACGCGATGTCGCACATGTTCGATGTCTCGGCCACCGTCGACCTCCTGCAGTACGACTTCGTCCAGCAGGCATTGATCGCCGGCGCCATCCTCGGCCTGCTGGCAGGAGCCATCGGCCCGCTCATCGTGAGCAGGCAGATGTCGTTCGCCGTGCACGGCACGAGCGAGCTGTCCCTGACCGGTGCGTCGGCGGCCCTGCTCATCGGCGTCAGCGTCGGAGCCGGCGCCATCGCCGGGTCGGTGGTCGCGGCGGTCCTGTTCGGACTACTCGGCGCGAAGGCCCGCGACCGTGACTCCGTCATCGGCGTCATCATGGCGTTCGGGCTCGGCCTGTCGGTGCTGTTCATCTGGTCGTACCAAGGGCGCACCGGCACTAGTTTCTCGCTGCTGATCGGCCAGATCGTGGCGCCAGGAGACAGCGGCCTGCAACTGCTGCTGCTCTGCGCTGTGCTGGTCATCGGGGCCCTCGGCCTGATCTACCGTCCCCTCCTGTTCGCCAGCACCGACCCCGACGTCGCCGAGGCCCGCGGCGTGCCGGTCCGTGCGCTGTCGATCGTGTTCGCCGTGCTCGTCGGCATCACAGCCGCCCTCGGCGTCCAGATCGTCGGTGCCCTGCTGGTGATGGCACTGCTCATCACCCCCGCCGCAGCCGCCGCCTACGTCACCGCCAGCCCATTGAAGGCCACGATCCTGTCGATCGTGTTCGCCGAACTCGCCGCCGTCGGCGGCATCCTGCTGTCGCTCGCACCCGGTGTGCCCGTGTCGAGCTTCGTCACCACGATCTCGTTCGTCATCTACCTCGTGTGCCGGCTCAGCGGATCCTCCCGACGCAAGAACGCGGGACGCATCACCCCCACCCACACACACACGCACTGAACCGCCACTCTCCGCGATCCGACGGCCGAACCGGCCCTCCCACGCCGAAGAGTGGAGGCTCAGTACAACTTCTGACCTACAGGTGGTCGGGGAAATACGGCGCCAGCGTCGTCGCCACCTTCGTCGCCTGATCACACGCCGCGTCGACGGTCGTGAAATCCTCCAACTCGCTGTACCCGATCATGAACTCGAGAATCCCCGGCTCGATCGCCACCGACACCGTGCACGCACTGCCGCCACGGAAATCCGACACCAGAGCACGCCGCCCGCCGATCTCGGTCTCACTCAGGACGTCGAAGCGGTCGTCGCTCTTCACGCTGTCGGGTGCTTCACCGATTGCCGAAATGACGATCCCTGAATACGAATCTTGCGACTGAAATCCGCATCCGAAGTTCTGAGGATTGTCGCGGTCCGGCATGCGATCGGGTGGCCGGGCATCCAAGCGGACAGCCGCCAGAGCTTCCGAACTGAATCCGTCGCACGGGTGAAATGTGATCTCAGGAACTGGCGTCTCGTCCGCCTGTCCGTCGACCGGCTCCGCACAGCCACCAGCGACCAAGACGCCCATGGTAATTGCGAACGGCAATACGAAGCGCCGGACGCGAGTATTCACAGCTCAGATCCTGCGGTTCCGAGGCTTGCAGCGATGGCCTCATCCTGCGCGGTATAGCTGGCGAGAACTGCTTCGAACATCGATTTCATATCCTTCACATACGACTGGTGCGCGGTGAGCAATCCGACCGCAGTGTTCGCTACGCCGATGCCGCTTCCCCCGATTGCTTTCTCGTCGAATTTGCGAGCCAACTCCCGCGCGGACTCGATGTCTTTCTCACCGATACCCAAGTCGGTTGCGCGCAGTTCGTGGCGCGCCCGGTTTGCGAGTTCCCCCATACGCCGCGCGTGGTCATCGCACAGCTTGATGCACTGCTCGATGCCGGCGGGGTCGAGTTCGAGCCTGCCTCCCCCGACGACGTTTTCGGTGAAAGCCTTCCATCCGGCTTTTGGTGCTTCTGGCCCCGCCATGTTGGTGTCCCCTCCGTGTGTCCTGCTGTGTCCCCACCTGTGCAATCGCCGGCGCGTGGCAATCTACCAACCGCGGGCACCGACCGACCCCGCTCGAGGAGTGGTACCGACCCTGATCAGGGTGTCGAGCGAAGATACGAGCTGTTCGGGGCCTGCCGGGTGCGCAGCGGCAGGATCGTGCGGTCCGATCGCGTAACGTCCGTCGCCGGCGATGTCGATCCATTGCATGACGCCGACGTCCCTGCCGGTGCCGTAACGGGGGCCGCGGAAGACCCGGATCTTCCCGCGTCCCGCGTATCCCTTCTGCACGGCGGATTCGAGTCGCGGGGCGGGCGCCGCCCTATTGACCTCCTGCAGGATTCCTCGAGAGAAGTGGGTGTCCTGTTCGTCCCGACGCTGGAACCGGCGGCGGCCGGCGGCGTTCTGCGGGATCAGCCCGATCAGCTGGGCGCCCAGGCGCCCGGCCGCACCGGCGCCGATCAGCTGGGCGCCCAGGCGCCCGGCCGCACCGGCGCCGATCACCACGTCGCCGCCGATCTGCGGTACCCGGCCGGGGAGCTGCGACGCGATCACCACCCATTGCCGGTGTTGCGCACCGATGATGCGGATCGGGGTCTCATCGGCGCTGGAACCGGAGATCTCGACATACGCCTCGGGCTCGGCGAGCACGCCCAACGCCGACCTCACATCGTCGTGTTCGGCTCCCGCGAAGGCTTCTCGTATCCGGTTCTGCTCGGCGACATATGCATTGAGCCCGGGGTGTGCGCTCACTATCCGGAACGGGTACGGGGTGCGGTCCTGCCCGGTGCCGGCCCACAGCACGTCGAACAGTTCGGGTCGCAGCCGCCAGTTGCGCATGTTCATGCGCCGATCACCGGTGGCGAGACGGGGGGCAGTTTGCCGATCAACTCGTTGCCGTTGTCGAGGGTGATCAGGTAGTCGGGCGTCTTGTGTTCCTTGTCCTCGCCGCCGCCCTTGGCGCCCCCTGCGCCGCCCATCATTCCCCCGCCCATCGGGCCGGTGCCCCGCATTCCGGTACCGGCGTGACCTCCGGCGGTGGCCCCCGCCACCCCGGGTGTGGTGCCGGGCCGTGCCACGGTCCCCGGCCGATTCCCGGTGCCGACGCCACCGCCGAGTCCGCCGACGCCGAGCCCGCCTCCACCAGGACCCCCACCCGCACCTGCGGATCGTGAGCCGGCGCCCGAGGACGAATCGGCGCTGGAAGGCATGCCCGACCGGCTCTGCGCCTGATCACCCGTCACCGAGGCCGGGGCCGTCGTCGCCGGTGCGGTGGCAGCCGACGGCGTGGTTGCTGCATTCTGCTGCGTGCCGTCCGCAGCGGGTGCGCCGTCCACACTTGGCTCGGCGGAGGGGTCGTTCACGGGAGCGTCGCCGGAATTCGGCTGCCCGGCGCTCGGTCCGCCGAACCGATCGGTCGAACTCGGGGTGCCGCCCGCGTAGTCGACACCGGGCCCGGCCGGACCCGAAGGAACGTCGACGATGCTCTCCGGCTTCGTGAACGACGGGACGTTGCCGTCCGACGTCGCGAGTCCCGGGTTGTAGATCGTGGCCATCTTCTCGCGCGCTTCGCCCTCGCGCCGGTAGTACTCGTCTTCGGTGTCCGTGTCCCAGGGCGTCAACTTGTCCCACAGTCCGGTGCCGATGGTTTCGGGGACCTGCGACCGAAGCGACGCGACCGTCTCCGCCAGCGGCGTCAGCGCGGCCGCCACTCCGTGAAGTTGCTCCTGCGCCTGCGGCGCGGAGGTCGAGTACCGCTCGGTCTCGCCGTATGCCGCCGACGCGGCAGCACCTTGCCAGCTCTCGCTGATCGTCTTCTTGATCGCGTCGCTGACCTCGACGATCGCGTGGTGGGCCGTCGTCCCCAGTTCGGCCCAGGCTCTTGCGATGCCGCTGACGTGCTCGACATTCATGCCGGCGACGGCACTCGCGATCCTCGCGTGGTCCCACTGGTCCGAGTGAAAGTTCTCGGGATCCTTGATATATGCCGGGTCGGTCACGATTCCCCCTCCGATGACGCACAGTCAATTGTTCTGACGCAGCAGGACCCTCACCGGTTCCGCCCGCCCCCGCGAGAAATCTACAAGACGGCACTCGGAACCCTAGTATCGAATATGTGCCGGCAATCGATCTGAACAGCGACCTCGGCGAGAGCTACGGCGCCTGGACCCTCGGCGACGACCTGGCGATGCTGAAGCTCGTGACCAGCGCCAACGTGGCCTGCGGCTTTCATGCGGGCGATCCCGCGACCCTGTTGGCCACCTGTTCGGCGGCGGCCGAGCTGACGGTGCGGATCGGCGCGCAGGTGGGCTACCACGACCTCGCCGGGTTCGGGCGCCGGTTCATCGACGTAGCCCCACGTGACCTGACGGCCGACGTCGTCTATCAGATCGGCGCCCTCGACGGTCTCGCCCAGGTTTCCGGCTCGGCGGTGGCGTACGTGAAACCGCACGGCGCGCTGTACAACGCAATCGTGCATCATCGCGAGCAGGCCCGCGCGGTGGTCGAGGCGGTCAGCGCGTACGACCCGACGCTTCCGGTCCTCGGTCTGCCCGGTTCCGTGTTCCTCGAGGAGGCCGAGAAGGCGGGACTGCGGACGGTCACCGAGGCGTTCGCCGACCGCGCATACACCCCCGAGGGAACGCTGGTGCCGCGCACGACGGACGGGGCCGTCCTGCACGATCCCGCGGTGGTGGCCGAACGGGTCCGCAGTCTCGTCGTCGATCACACCGTCGAAGCGATCGACGGCACAGTACTCACGGTCACCGCCGAATCCGTCTGCGTGCACGGTGATACGCCCGCAGCTGTCGAGATGGCCACTGCCATCCGGTCGTTGCTCGACACCGAGGGCATCACGGTGGAGGCGTTCGTGTGATGCGCATCCTCGACGTCGGAGAAAGCGCAGTCCTCGCCGAGTTCGAGGACCTCGGCACCGTGCTCGCGCATTTTCGTGCGCTGGACGACTCCCGGCCACCCGGAGTCGTGGAGGTGATCCCGGCTGCGCGCACCATCCTGGTGCGGTTCGACCACGGCGCGACCAGCCGTGACCGCGTCGCCAAGTGGGTGCGGACCACGGAACCGGAGGCGGCGGTCGCCGAGGATTCCCCCGACGAGATCCGGATAGCCGTGCGCTACGACGGTCCCGACCTCGAGGACGTGGCCGAGCTGACCGGTCTGGGTGTCGACGGCGTCGTCGCCGCACACACCGGAACACCGTGGACGGTGGCGTTCTGCGGCTTCGCCCCCGGTTTCGGCTACCTCACCGGCGGCGCACCCGAACTGCACGTGCCGCGACGCGCGACGCCTCGGACCTCAGTCCCCGCCGGGACCGTGGCATTGGGAGGCGAGTTCACGGGAATCTATCCCCGCAGCTCGCCCGGCGGCTGGCAACTCATCGGCACCACCGACGAACCCATCTGGGATGCCGAACGCACTCCCCCCGCTCTGCTCCGCCCCGGCGTCGTCGTGCGCTTCGCGCCTGTGAGTACTTATTAACCGCCCGACGTTAATAAGTACTCACAGGCGCGAAGCGCGTTATGTCAGTGCAGATCTGCCATGGACCGCATATGGCGCGCCGCGACCGACAGCGATGCGAGATCAGGGGTGGCTGCGGCGTCGATCTCCCCCAGCGTCCGACGAGCACGCTCAATCCTCGCCCGGTTCGTACTCTCCCACAGCAGAATCCGGGAGTCCGGCGCATCACCGGGCTCCCCCGACGACAGTACGTCCCGTGTCAGGAGCCTGACGCTGCGGTACAGGTCGTCCCGCAGCGCCACCCGGGCGAGGGTGTGCCACCGCTCGCCCCGCGGAAGCGCCGACACCTTGATCAGCCACTGATCCACGCCGAGGTGATCGGAGAGCGCGAAGTAGAGCGGCGCCACCTCGGCGACGTCGTGCTCCAGTTCGCGGGCGACGTCGACGATGTCGAGCAGGCTGAACCGGTAGAGGCCATCCGCGATTCGCCGGGCGGTGGACGTCTCGACGCCCGCCTCGTCGTAGAGGCGACGCGTTTCCTCCATCGCCAGCACCTCCGCGCCGCGGAGCCATCCGCCGACGTCACCGGAATGCGTGTGGACGTGGCGTCGGAAATTGTCGATCTCGGCGTCCACCGACAGCGGCTGACGACGGTTGGCGAGGAACCACCGCGACGCCCGGTCGAGCAGCCGTCGGGCCTCGACGACCAGCTCGTACTCTGTCGCCGGTGGCAGCTTCGCCGCGGCGATGTCGGACCAGAGTTCCGCGAGCCCGAACACTTCCGACGTGATGACGAACGCGCGCACCACATCCGCGGGCGCGGCCCCCGTCTCCTCACGCAGCCGGTACGCATACGTGAGCCCGCCGCGGGCGAAGATGTCGTTCACGATCTCGGTGGCGAGGATCTCCTGGCGGAGGGGGTGCGCGTCGACGGGGAGGACGGAGCGCAGCGCAGCCGGGAAGTACGCGCCGAGCCGTTCGGAGAAGTACCCGTCGGCGAAGACGTCCGTATCCTCGAGTTCCGCTTTGAGATCCAGCTTGGCGTGGGCGAGGAGCGTCGCCAGTTCCGGCGAGGTCAGTCCGAGCCCCGCCTCCGACAATTCGGCGAACCCCTCGGCGTTCGGGAGCGCCTCCAGCTCGCAGTCCAGACCGCGCTTGTCGACCAGGTCGTTCACCATCCTCGAGTGCACGTCCACCATCCGGTGGGCGTTCGACCGGGCGTCGCCGAGTACCCGGTTCTGCGCGCGATTGTTCGCGAGCACGAGTTCCGACACGTCGTCGGTGAGCGCCCCGAGCAGGTCCGAGCGCCGAGTCGGGTCCAGCCTCTGGTCGACGGGCAGCGAGTCGAGCAGGATCTTGATGTTCACCTCGTGGTCCGAGCAGTCCACTCCGGCCGAGTTGTCCAGTGCATCCGTGTTGACGAGTCCACCCGCGCGGGCGAATTCGATGCGGGCGAGCGGCGTCATGCCCAGGTTGCCGCCCTCGGCGACGGCGCGTGCACGCAGTCGGCCCGCGTCGATCCGGACGGTGTCGTTCGCTTTGTCACCCGCGTCCGTGTGCGACTCCGACGAGGCCTTGACGTACGTCCCGACTCCGCCGTTGAACAGCAGGTCCACCGGGGCGGCGAGGATGGCGCGGATCATCTCCGGCGGCGTCAACGTCGTCACCGACGGAGCGAGGCCGAGCGCCGTCCGTATCTGGCTGCTCACCGGGATCGACTTGCTCTCGCGCGACCAGACGCCGCCACCCTCACTGATGAGGGTCCGGTCATAGTCGGCCCACGACGACCTCGGCAGCTCGAACAACCGGCGGCGTTCCTGCCAGGCCTGCTCCCGGCCGGGAGTGGGGTCGACGAAGATGTGGCGGTGGTCGAACGCGGCGACCAGCCCGATGCCGGCACTCGCCAGCATGGCGTTCCCGAAGACGTCGCCGCTCATGTCGCCGATCCCCGTAACTCTGAAACTGTCACGGTCGACATCGATACCGAGTTCGGCCAGATGCCGGGTGACGCTCACCCACGCACCCTTCGCGGTGATGCCCATCTTCTTGTGGTCGTAGCCGACCGAACCGCCGGACGCGAACGCGTCACCGAGCCAGAAGTCGTACGTCCGGGCAACCTCGTTGGCGGCGTCGGAGAACGTGGCAGTGCCCTTGTCCGCCGCCACCACGAGGTAGGGGTCGTCACCGTCCCGGCACACGACACGGTCCGGATGAACTGATTCGGCTGTGTCCGAACGGTTATCGGTGACGTCGAGCAGACCGGAGATGAACTGCCGGTAGCACTCCTGGCCGGTGGACGACGGATTGCGCACGACGAAACCGCCCTTGGCGCCCGCGGGCACGATGACGGCGTTCTTCACCGCCTGCGCCTTGACGAGTCCGAGGATCTCGGTGCGGTAGTCGTCGAGACGGTCGGACCAGCGGAGCCCGCCGCGCGCGACGGGTCCGTATCGCAGGTGCACGCCCTCCATTTCCGGTGAATACACGAAGACCTCGTAGAACGGCCGCGGTCGCGGAAGCTCGTCGATCTCGGCGGAGCGGAACTTCAGCGACAACTGGGGCCGAGCCGGACCGAGGGCTCCGTCCCGATAGAAGTTCGTGCGGGTCGTCGCCGCGACGAGGCTCGAGTAGGCGCGCAGGATCCGGTCGGCGTCGAGGCCCTCCACCTCGGCCAGCAGCGATTCGACTCGGCGCGCACGCGGTTCGACTTCGCCGTCGCGGGACGTGCCGCCACCGGGACGGGATGGATCGAAGTGCGCGTGGAACAGATCCACGAGCGCCGACGCGAACTCGGGACGCGACAGCAGGACCGCCTCGATCCGGCCCTGGTCGTAGGGCAGAGCACTCTGCCGCAGGAAGCGTGCGTACGCGCGCAGGAGCACCACCTCCCGCCAGTCGAGGCCGGCGGCTAGCACCAGCACGTTGAACCGGTCCGCCTCCGCGCGGCCCGACCACATCGCACGAAACGTTTCCAGGACGGCCTCGGGTTCGACAGATCCCGACGCCACCGCGGACGCGACGAGCGGTCCCGCGGACACCCGGAAGTCGTAGAGCCGGCACACCAATCCGTCGGCGCGGCGGAACACCGACGTCCGCTGGTCGACGACCTCGAGGTCGAGACTCCCGAGGAGTCGGAGCACCCGCTCGAGCGACACGGTCGAGCCTCCGCTGTAGAGCGTGACCCGGAATTGCCGGTTTTCGTTCGGTCCGACGGTGTCGACGTGCAGGTCGAATGCGTCGGCGGTCAGTCGGTCGAGGATGGCGACGTCGGGAACCGGCGGCCGATCCCGTTCCTCGACATAGCCTTCCGGCAGGGACAGTGCGAGCGTGGACGTGGTCGAGCTCATAGATTCTCTCCGTTGAGATCCGGGCGCCGTGTGGTTGTCGTGGAAAACGAGAAAGATCCGCCCCGCGGGCGCCATTGACCGCGGGACGGATCGAGTGTCAGGACACGGGTGTGTCGGCAGACGGGGTGTGTCAGGAGTTGCGGTGTGCGTCCGCGATGTCGAGGACAGTGTCGAGGATCGCGAGCCCCTCACGGGCCTCGGCCTCGGTGACGGTGCACGGCGGCACAGCGTGAATGCGATTGAAGTTGGCGAACGGCAGCAATCCACCCGCCTTGCACGCCGCGATCACTTCGTTCATCGCCGGACTGGAGGTGCCGTACGGTGCGAGCGGTTCCTTCGTGGCACGGTCGGAGACCAGTTCGATCGCCCAGAACACGCCGAGCCCGCGGACTTCACCGATCGACGGGTGCCGGTCGGCGAGGCCACGCAGCCCGGGACCGAGGATTTCGCTGCCGATCCGGGCCGCGTTCTCGACGATCCGCTCGTCCTCCATCGCGTTGATCGTCGCAACGGCGGCCGCGGTGGCGAGCGGGTGTCCCGAGTAGGTGAGTCCGCCGGGGTACGGCCGGTCGGCGAACGTCGCCGCGATCTTCTCGCTGATCGCGACACCGCCGAGCGGCACGTAGCCGGAGTTGACCCCCTTCGCGAACGTGATCAGGTCGGGAACGACACCGAAATGGTCGATCGCGAACCACTTTCCTGTCCGGCCGAACCCGGACATCACCTCGTCGGCGATGAACACGATGCCGTAGCGGTCGCAGATCTCGCGCACACCGGCCATGTAACCGAGCGGGGGCACCATGATCCCCGCGGTCCCGGGAACCGATTCGAGCACGATCGCTGCGATCGAGTTCGGCCCCTCGAGACGGATCAGCTGGTCGAGGTGCTCGAGCGCACGCTCGGTTTCCTGCTGCTCGTTCTCGGAGTGGAACTGCGACCGGTACAGGAACGGTCCGTGGAAGTGGACGACTCCGCTGTTGCCGTAGTCGTTGGGCCACCGGCGCGGATCGCCGGTGAGGTTGATCGCGGTGTCCGTGCCACCGTGGTACGAGCGGTACCGCGACAGCACCTTGTAGCGGCCGGTGTGCAGCCGAGCCATGCGCACCGCGTGCTCGTTGGCGTCAGCGCCGCCGTTGGTGAAGAACACCTTGTTCAGGTCACCCGGGGTCCGCTCGGCGATCAGCCGCGCGGCCTCGGAGCGGGCGTCGTTCGCGTACTGCGGTGCGATGGTGCACAACTTCGCGGCCTGGTCCTGAATGGCGGCAACGACTTTCGGGTGCTGGTGCCCGATGTTCGTGTTGACGAGCTGGGACGAGAAGTCGAGCATGCGGTTCCCGGCGCCGTCCCACACGTACGAACCCTCGGACGCGAGGATCGTCATCGGGGTGATCTGCTCCTGCGCGGACCACGAATGAAACACGTGCGCACGGTCGAGGGCATACGCCCGCTCCCCCTCGGCGCGGGCCGCGTCGAGGGACTGACCGGTGGGGAGGAGTTCCTGGGAGACTGTCGTCGTCATGACCGTAGGTCCTTTCCGGCTCAGTTGTTCTGGGGGAAGCCGAGGTTGAGGCCGCCGTGGCTGGGGTCGAGCCAGCGGGTGGTGACGACCTTGCCGCGGGTGAAGAAGTGCACGCCTTCGGTGCCGTGCGCATGGCTGTCGCCGAACAGCGAGTTCTTCCAGCCACCGAAGGAGTAGTAGGCCATCGGGACGGGGATGGGGACGTTGATGCCGACCATGCCGACCTCGACCTCGTTCTGGAATCG